>CALDEM010000034.1 GCA_937942435.1 uncultured Saprospiraceae bacterium | reverse complement strand
GATGTTCATGTTCCTAAGTTAACAAATCTCAACTTATTGGAGTATCACCGTCTTGGATACTTCGTTTCTTATTGATCTCGTTAGCAATATGACTATAACTAAAGAGAGAAAGATAATTGTATGAAAAAGTCTATTCTGATTTCTCTTTGTTGGTTTATTTCTTGGTCTGTATCTGCACAAACAATTACCTGTCTCGTGTATGACCAGGAGACAAAGGTGCCCATAGAATACGCTCATATCAAATATACTGGTACGCTGTCCAACTTAGAGGGAGTTTTCTCAATTGACACATCTGTCGTTCGAGAGTCGCACGTATAGATAAGGGGCAGATGGATTATACTTTTAAGAATAAAAGGACGACTAAGGAATGGGGTGGTCGTCTTTGAATTGTTATAACTGAAGAGGGCTCAAATATCTTTGATGAAGAAGGGGGCAAACTTGTGTTTCAATATGCCAAACACAATAGAGAAGTAGATAATTATCGCTTAAAAGATAAAAAGGTAATCAATAAGAATCGATCGAAATCAATTAGCGAATTTCAATTCTTTAACCTAATCTCTCCAGCTGTTCATATGCATGATTCTAATCTTCTGCACATAGATTCAGATACGGAGTGTGATCCTGAATTTTGGAGAGACTTTAATCCTGTCTTGATTGACTAATGGATGAGTGTGTAACTTGTGACCATCAGAAAAGATTATTTAATTAGCCCATTAGCCTACTCACATCCAAGATCTTCTTGTGACATCCAATCATTATTAGGAAAGCACATCTCTGATAAGAGAGAAGAAGGTTCATATCTACTTAGGTTAGGGTCGTAGAGTGCATTCTCTATAAAGTCGGTCAGTTGGTCTATCTCTTCTTCTGACAATCCGAGTGGCGCAAAGTTAGGAGATAGTTGTGAAGTTCGCACACGAGAATGTTCAGCTTGTCCTTCGTTTTTATAAACTACGACTTCTCTTATATTGGAGAATGAACCGCCATGTCCATAAAAGGGGCTATCTTTTAAATTATAAAGTTGCGGCACTTTAAATTTATAATCGTCATCACTATTGCCAGTGAAGCTACTTCTTCCTTTGTTGAGTTTGTCAAATGGATCAAAGTTTACGACTTTTGATGGGTCGAAGTCTTTCATGCCAATGGCGTGAAACTCCATAGATGCTAGTCCTCCACCATTATGGCATGTGTAACACTCGGCTTTGCCAAAAAATAGCTTAGCACCTTCTTTTTGCACATCAGACATCCAAGCAGTACCACCGCGCAACCATTTCTGAAAAGGTGCTTGATTAGAAAGCATTGTTCTTTCAAATGCTGCTATAGCTAAGCCTGCAGTCTCGTTGCTATATCGATCTGCAATTGGAAAATCTGAAAATGCCTTGTCAAACATTTCTTTATATCCCATCGTATCAATCGATGTCTCATCATACTTGTGTCTATGTATATCAAGACCTGCGATAGCCGCTGTCTCTGTGCCTTCGTATCCTAGTCTGTTGATAGACAGAGGACCTTCAGTTGGCCATTCTGATTCTGTGCCGATATTTACAGCAGTGGCGCCAAACTGACCATTCCAAAAGAGGTTACTCTGATATGCTGTGTTCATAGCACTTGGCGTCCTGAGTGACTGTGCGTCTATCTTGGACATCTCTACAAATAAATCAACACGTCTACCTTCGCCTGCCGTGCCATATCCTATGCCACCATCACCGATGCCCTGTACAACATTAGCTTGAAATCCGCCACCTGCATGATGACATGTCGCGCAAGAATAGGTCTGAGTCATCTCTAAAAACTCACTGGCAGTGGCAAAGCCAGGTTCATGAAATAGGAGTTGACCGAGCAGCACTTTGTCTTCTGTTAATCGATTTTTTGGATCTTGAGGGATACGCTCTAATTGATCGCTCAGAGGCATCCGATAAGATGATAAGCCTTTAGAACCAGGAGCTGTATTGATCTCAAATCTCAATTCTTCATCGATCGTACGATTGATATCGGTACAACTCAATAGGAGTGCTAGCAACAATACTGTTGCGCTAAGGTAAGTACGTTTCACAGTTGGGATATTAACTTAGTCGTACATAGGACATTTGTAAAAGAGAATGTCACATGGCTTATGAAGCGCTTATTGTTAAAGTGTCAGCTACTTAGCATAAAGTAGGGCGGAGATGTGTGTATAGAGTAAGTCAAGTGATAAGCCAAAATCTTGTACGCTTGCTTATGTTCCTTTCGGGAAATCTTGAAGCGGGGAGATCAGTAGAAGAGAAATGTTTTTTGACGAGGTGATTACACCATACTTCTGTCCAATAATTGCTATGTCCCTTGCCATGCCAGTTAAGCCAAGCGCTTATGAGACTTGGTAGGCCTATACAGATATAGAAAATGAAAAACCCTGTTTGTCTGGCTTGCAAAAAATGACCAAATTCATGATAGACGATTAGCATGTCTTGTTGCTTAGAGAATGCACCTGGCGCTACAATGATGCCATATCCAGGAAGTGCTATCCCCGCACTGTTGTGACCACTGCCCATACTGGGTGATTCATAGACTGATACGCCTTCAAACTTTCCAACTTTTTTGCCAAACCAGCTCACTTGCTCAAATTAGAAAAGTTACTTGACAAATGATTGAATGGTATTAATCGTCTCACCTGGTTTTTCTATAAATGGGAAGTGGCCCACATCATCAATTGCTTTAATAATTGGATTGGGTATGGCTTGCGATAGCGAGTTGAGTGCAAATGGGGTTAGTGGATCTTTTAGTCCAAATAACAACAAGGTGGGGCACCTGATTTCTTTTAGAGATTCCGTAAAATTATAATTAGTCATGTCTTTATAAAGGTGTCCCAACACTTGACTTTTCTCACCAAAGTCTTCTGGCAGATGAAGTGCTAACTTTTCAACTAAGTTGCGATCTCCAAACTGGTAACTGAATCCTATAGACATCAACTCCTCATAGGCACGCGGGTTTTGATTGTTAAACGCTTCAGTTCTCATTATCTTGGTTCGTGCTTCTATATCGTCGGCGCTCATCTGATTGGCCAGCCTTCTATTGGCTTGATCGTTAAGTGTTTGGTCTGCAGCATTGCTGCTCATAAGGATAAGATGACTGATATGATCTGGATATTGTAAGGCGTACTTCATGCCTAGTAATCCTCCCCAAGAGTGAGCGAGTATAGCAACCTTATCTTCTCCATAACTCATTCTGATAAGATCGATATCATCAACAAAACGGGAGAGATTGACCTTTGTACTATCTGTATCGACAGGGCTCTGGCCAGAGTTACGTTGATCGTAGTAGATGACTTTGTGTGTTTTAGCTAAGCCACTTAAGTGAGGAGCTATATAACTGCTCCCTAATCCAGGTCCTCCATGGATGACGATGATCGGTATGCCTGATCCTTCAGTATGATGATATAGGCCAGTTGTATCAACAACACTCCCGGTTACTTTACCCTGTTTACACGAAGCAAAGAACAAGGTGAGTACTATGATGAAAACAGAGTAGTTAGTGATTTTCATAAGGTAAAGATACAGGTACAATAGGACCTGAAAAGCTCAAGCACAAATTATTGGGATTTTACTTAAGAAGAATAAGTCGAAAACATCAACTTGTTTATGAGACAAAGAATAGATAGTAACAGTCGCAACATTGGCGCTTAAACACATTATGGAGACAGATAGCCTCTGTTGTCCACAGGAAGTCCTATACAGTTACATACATTAATTACCTTAGACCAAAACTGACCGAGATGAATAAAGTATCTATCAACTTCTTTTTGGGACTGTCTATCATAATGGCATTTAGTTGTCAAGAGGCACCCAAAACTATCATCGAACCTTGGCAATCTTATGACGAAAGTGAGATGTTAGCTGCCGTAGCAGATCATGAGATAACAAGGATGCAGCTTAAGTTGGTCCAGTCCAAAGTCCAAGACAAGAATGACATCTGGGATCCCATCCGAGAAGACATCGCTCACTTTGGAGAAGAAGATTATAAAAGATTAGAGCCGTTCATCTATGAGCAAGACATAGAAGAGATACAAAGCGCAGTAAAAGCAGGTCAGTTGACTTATGAAGAATTAACGAAGTGGTACATATATCGGATTGTACAATTAGAAAATGACAGTGCACGTACCTTGCACACCATAGTTGCTTTTAATAGTGATGCGGTTGAGCAAGCCAAAGAAAAAGATCGCAATCGCAATGCGGATCAACATCCGATCTATGGCATGCCGGTACTTCTAAAAGACAATATCAATACAGAAGGAATGCCTACCACTGCAGGCGCACTCGCCTTACAAAATAATGAAACGGGTGATGCCACTATCGTTTCTAATTTGAAAAAGAAAGGTGCAATCATTCTGGGTAAGGTGAACTTAAGCGAGTGGGCCTACTTCTTTTGTGGAGGTTGTCCTGTGGGATATAGTGCTATAGGAGGGCAGACGCTTAATCCTTATGGTCGAGGAGTATTTGAGACTGGAGGGTCGAGTGCGGGTAGTGGGACAAGCATGGCGGCTAATTATGCAGCGGCTGCAGTTGGTACTGAGACATCTGGCTCTATTCTTTCTCCATCTGGTAAGAACTCTTTGGTAGGTCTTAAGCCCTCGATTGGCTTGTTATCAAGATCGGGTATCGTACCGATATCCAGTACACTAGATACACCAGGTCCGATGACGCGATCGGTATCTGACAATGTAATCATGCTCTCTGCAATGGCGAGTGCAGATGAAGATGATGAAGCAACAGCTGGTTTTGATAGAGACATAAACTACTTTGCAGATTATAAGAATGGTACTTTGAGTGGGAAGCGTTTTGGTGTTATCAAAAGGTTTTTACAAGACTCCATTTATAAATTGACCACTGAGAAAATAGAAAAAGCGGGCGCTACACTTGTTGTTTATGATCCGCCAGAAGTGTCGTTGGATGGGTTTGGTACATTACTGGCCGCAGATATGAAAAGAGATCTGCCACATTATCTTTCTTCACATGTCAACGATGGAGTAAGTGTTAAGTCAGTACAAGATGTTATCGATTACAATGCAGAAGACACTTTGATCCGAGCGCCATATGGACAGGTGAGATTGGAGGGGAGTGCGCAAGATACACTGACAGACGAAGCACTTGCTGCGCTTGTGGTTCGACTACATAAAGAGGGTAGAAGATACTTTGATGAACCAATGGCAGAGCATGAGTTAGATGCTGTCTTATCAATGAATAACTGGAGTGCTGGTTTTGCTGCTGCTGCCAAATATCCTTGCCTTACTGTTCCTATGGGTTATAGTGAGGCTGGCGAACCAACTAATCTGACATTCATAGGAAAATCACAATCTGAAGCTTATCTCTATCAGTTGGGATATGCTTTTGAACAACTAACAAAAGTTAGAAAGCCACCTTTCTAATTTCTTAAAAGTTCTACTTGGGTACTACTGCTTCTTTAATTTGTGTGAGATGATGCTCAGTGTGAAAGTGAGTAGAGTAGAGCATCTCTCTAATAGTCAGTTTTCCAATTGCAGGATGAGGTAGGATATATTTAGAAAGATCTTTTTCTTCCCATTTGTCTATGTGGTGAAGGAGTTTGTCAAGCTCTTTTGTGAATGAAGTAATTAAGTAGTCTTTCCCTTTTTGAGCAACACCTTCATAATGAAAGTTAGATGGTGCTTTAATACCTCCGGCTAGAGCATCATAGTATCTTGTCTTGGTCTGGCCAAATGTTCTCTCTTCTCTATTGTTAGTGCCAAATGTTGCTTTAAGCATTAGCTTGGGCATAGACATCGCCTTATTGACTGGCTTCGTGCTTAAGATAAGATGGCCTAGGATCTCTCCAGGCGACCACGCATCTTTTGCTCTTGGTGCTAAGAAGACCTCATCAGATAATTCGTTAACGGCATATACGACGGCACCAAATGACTGGCGAAGTGCGGCTTTAAGTTGTGTTTTATTTTGAATCTCCATAATTAGAGTAAGTTTTAGTTATTAAGTTACTTATAGTTACTAAAGTACTATATTTGGATAGTCATGACAAGAAGTAACAAGTTGGTAACACAGTAACATGGAAGATACCTTAGTTGATAATCAAGCATTTACGTTGAAAAATAAGATCAAACTATTTTTCACAAAGACCATAAAGAGTGTTCCATCTGAACACTGCCCAGTAAAAGGTATGCTGGCAGGTAGTCTAGATAAGTGGAGTCTGTTTATACTCTACAATCTCGGCTATCACGATGTCATGAGGTTTAATGAGATGAAACAACGCATCGATGGTATCTCTTCAAGGATGTTATCGCTTACGCTCAAGAAATTAGAATCCAATGGGCTCGTATCTCGCAAGGTGTATCCTGAAGTGCCACCAAGGGTAGAATATAGATTGACGACTTTTGGTATGGGCTTCTCCGATAAGTTAATTGATTTGAGCCAATGGTATCTTGAGCATCATTCTGAAGCAGGCAATTGTGAGTGTGTTACTTTCTAATATTTTTACGTGGTAGCTCTTGACTGATCATTTAGATGTTGTTATATGTTTTAAGGACATTTACAATTTCAGAATTAGGCCGTTCACTCTAAAGACTCACTCATCTTCAGATTATAAAAATTGAAAGCATTGCCACCCATTATTTTGGTTTGATCATTATCTGAAAAAGTTGAAATGTAATTCTTGATGATGGATAGCTGTGCTTGATACTCTGCAGCTAAAAGGCAAACTGGCCAATCAGAGCCATATATCAACCTATCGGGGCCAAATGATGTAATGATCAAGTCCAAGAACGGAGTGAAGTCGCTTATGGTCCATGTCATATCCTTCGTCTCAGTGACCATCCCTGAAAGCTTGCAGTATACATTGCTAAAGGAAGCTATCTCCTCAATGTTTCGTTTGTACGTTGCATCTATGCCTTTAGAGATCTTTGGTTTGGCCATGTGGTCCACCACAAATCTCTGATTAGGAAATGATCTAACCAGCGCAATAGCTGCAGGGAGCTGATGGGCATAAATCAATATATCATAGGTTAGATCAAACTGTGACAGTCGTCTGATACCTTGCTGCACATCTGTACGAAGAAAATAATCATCAGCTTCTCCTTGTGCGATATGCCTCACTCCTTTGAAAAACTGATTTGTGGAATAATACGCGAGTCTTTGCTCAAGATCCTCAGCTATCAAGTCAACCCATCCTACTACACCTTTTACAAAAGCATTGTCTTCAGCTAATTTCAGTAAGAACTCTGTCTCTTTCTCAGACTGATCTGCTTGTATAGCTATGCATCCTGCTACACCATGTTTTTTTAATAAGGGCTGTAAGTCCTGAGGTAGAAAGTCTTTGCGAATGACATGCATCGTATCATCAATCCAGGCATCTCGAATCGGGTCAAATTGCCAAAAGTGTTGATGCGCGTCTATCGTCATGATAGTACGTCCTTTTGAAAAGCAATAACTTTTTGCTTAGAGACACCTAAGCCCTCAATACCTAACTCCATGACATCACCTACTTTCAGATATTTAGGAGGATCAAATCCTAGACCCACTCCAAATGGAGTGCCTGTCGAGATGATATCACCTGGTAGCAGAGTCATGAACTGGCTGATGTAGCTAACCACATGTGGTATGTTAAATATAAAATCTGAAGTATTGCTATTTTGTAATTGTTCACCATTTAGATTCAACCAGAGATTTAGATTGTGGGGGTTAGGTATTTCTGATTTAGTCACCATATATGGACCTATCGGAGCGAATGTATCACAGCTCTTTCCCTTTACCCATTGTCCTTCCATTTCTAATTGAAATTCTCTTTCGCTGACATCGTTATGGAGCATATAACCAGCAACATAGGACATGGCCTCCTCTTTGGATACATAAGAAGTCTTTTTCTCAATCACCAAGGCTAACTCAACTTCCCAATCTGATTTTACGCTTCCTTTAGGTAGCATCACATTGTCATTAGGTCCGATGATGGACGAGCTGGCTTTAAAGAATAAGACTGGTTGACTTGGTACTGACATTCCACTCTCTGCTGCGTGCTTGGCATAGTTTAACCCAACGCAAACAATTTTAGATGGTCGTGCTATTGGTGGGCCGAGTCGCACATCATTGTTGATTGTAGGACAGCTACTTTGATTTTTTTCTAACCATTTTTCTAATCTCTGTAAGCCATTACTTTCAAAAAAACTTTCATTATAGTCTTCGCCAAATGCAGATGTATCTATGCGACTGCCATTTGCTAACTCCACTCCTGGTTGTTCATGTCCTAGCGCGCCATGTCTTATTAATTTCATATTCTAATATCTGATTCTTTTAATCAATTATCCGTTTAATTTTATAAATCCTCCGTCTATAGGGAAGTCTGTTCCCGTTACAAAGGCTGCTTCATCTGAGCATAAGTAAAGCGCTAAGTTAGCAATCTCATTAGGCTTACCCATTCTGCCTATCGGTTGAGTCTTTGACAATGTATCGAACATCTCTTTCTCTCTTCCTGGATAGTTCTTTGCGATAAACTCATCTACAAAAGTGGTGTGTACCCGCGCTGGAGAGATGCTATTGCATCTGATGTTTTGCTCTAGATAGTCCTTTGCTATCGAGTAAGTCATTGTCAACACTGCCCCCTTAGTCATAGAGTAAGCAAATCGATCAGAAAGACCTACTGTTGCGGCTATCGACGCCATATTAATAATGACCCCACCTTTTTTGGATCTCATAAATGGGATCACTCCTTTTATACAATTAAAAACACCTTTGATGTTAACATTGTATAGTCTATCCATATCAGCTTCGGTAGTCCCTTCAATATTTCCCACAAAACCGATGCCCGCGTTATTAATTAGAATATCGATACCATCATTTATAGCATTAATATTTTCTAATATTTCTAAAACTTTGACTCCATCAGAAATATCGCATTTATGAAAATGAGCTTCTTGACCTTTCTCAGCGATATCGCTCGCTGTCTTAGCACCAGCTACTTCGTTAATGTCTAAGATGTGGATATGAGCCCCCATTTCTGCAAAGGTTTCAGATATGGATTTTCCTATGCCGCTTCCTCCTCCGGAGATGACTGCTGTTTTATGTGTTAAGCTAAACTTGCTCATTCATTTGTACCTTTTGATTTTCAATTAGGAAAGTTA
Organism: uncultured Saprospiraceae bacterium; assembly: GCA_937942435.1. Taxonomy (GTDB): domain Bacteria; phylum Bacteroidota; class Bacteroidia; order Chitinophagales; family Saprospiraceae; genus JAJRXG01. The sequence continues at coordinate 15,525 of CALDEM010000034.1, read as the reverse complement.
TCCTAACTGAACTACTAATTCTTTTGTCCAAACTGGTCCATAAGAAAAGGATGTTATGATTGGGTTCTAAGGCCTTTTACTTCTGATCCAGTTATTTGCCCTTGAGGTTGCACGTCTATATTGTTTTTTGATGGATAATTGTGTAACAAACATAGTCAATCGTGGGAGCCTTCACTACTTTCTTTTGGTTAATATCTGAGGCTTTGAAAAAGCCTGCCTCAGGGGTTTGATTATTCTAATGTGCTTCCTGGTCAGGGGCAGTACTATTCCCCAGTTTTTATAGAGAATGGAGTAAAGAAAACCATACCTGGTTACATCACTCAGATTACGACTGATATCGCTTTAGATTGGTTGGATAAAAAGAGAGATAAAGAACAACCGTTCTTGTTGCTCTATCATCAAAAAGCGCCTCATCGTACATGGATGCCAGAAGAAAAGTATCTAGGTCTCTTTGATACGGTGCAGATCGATCCACCTGCAAACTTCTTTGATGAATATGAAAGAAGGCCTGCTGCTGCACAGGAGATGTCTATATATAAAGATATAGATGTGGTCTATGACCTTAAGTTGTTAGACTAAGAAGAGGAGCTACAAACAAGATATCGCAAAGCTTTTCAAGGGAGATATGATCGTATTGACGAAGATCAAAAAGCTGCTTGGGATAGATATTATGATCCAATCATAAAAGAGTTTAAATCTAAAAAAAGAGAAGGAGAAGAACTTGCTCTATGGAAGTATAATCGATATATCAGGGATTAACTCAGTACTATACAGTCTGTAGATGATGGCGTCGGTCAAGTATTAGATTATTTGGAAAAGAATGATTTAGAAAAAAATACAATTGTTGTGTACACTTCAGATCAAGGCTTTTATCTAGGTGAGCATGGTTGGTTTGATAAGCGTTTTATGTATGAAGAGTCATTTAGGATGCCGCTTTTGGTACGGTATCCAAAAGAGATTAAACCAGGTACCGTGATAGATGAGCTTGTGCAAAATTTGGATTTTGCACCTACCTTTTTGGACTATGCTGGAGTCGATATACCGGATGATATACAAGGAACATCATTTAAAGATCTAGTAACCGGAACGGTTGATAAATAGCGTGATGCGATCTATTATGCCTACTACGAATACCCAGGAGAACATAGCGTTAATCGCCACTATGGCATAGGTACAGATCGCTATAAGTTGATGCATTTTTATTACGATCTTGATTACTGGGAGATGTATGATTTAGAAAAAGATCCTATGGAGATGAATAACATCTATGATGACGTAGCATATAAAGAGGTGCAAGAAGAAATACACAAAAGACTCGAAGAACTGAGGGTCCAGTATGATGATAGCGACGAATTAAATGAGCTTAATCTCAATCGCTATCTGGAAGCAAAGAATCTGACTCGCTAGGTTTTACACTCATAGTGAGGAAAGTGGCTCGTATTGTAAGATTTAGACCTTGTCAAGTAAGTATGTTGTACTGATAGAAGTTCTGGGACAAATAATCCATAAATTCTTAAATCTTGAAGGTTTCTGAAGTCCTTTATTTGTGAAAACAATGTACTTTTAGGAGATGTGTTAGTAGGGTGTAAGACGTGAGCAAAGAAGCGCTAACACAATGACGTAGAATTATTAAGTAAAACATATAGTAAGCGTTCTTATTAAGTGGCATTTGATTTAGTTAATAGCTGGCTTGATAAGACAATAAAAACATATAACTATGGCCCAATACAATCTAAAGATTAACGGTGTCGAACGTCAAGTAGACGTGGATGCCGATACGCCCATCTTATGGGTTCTTAGGGATAGCCTCAACTTAGTAGGTACCAAGTATGGGTGTGGTATAGCACAATGTGGTGCTTGTACGATACACATCAATGGCAAAGCTGTCCGATCATGCTCACTTCCTATAGGTGCTGCTGAAGGCAAAGAGATCACAACTATAGAAGGACTTTCTGCAGATGCCAGCCATCCAGTCCAACAAGCATGGATAGAGCATGATGTGCCGCAATGTGGATACTGCCAAGCGGGACAGATCATGTCAGCGTCTGCTCTGTTATCTGAAAATAAAAATCCATCAGATCAGCAAATCTCTGATGCCATGAATGGAAACATCTGTCGATGTGGTACCTATACAAGAATTAAAGCAGCTATAAAGACTGCGGCTAAGCATTCATAATCCTACAATTAGAATATCATGACAAAAAATATGCATAAAGATAGGAGGTCATTCTTAAAGGTAAGTGCTGCTGCTGGAGGAGGAATGATGATAGGATTTAATTTCTTTGCCTGCAAAGCAGAATCTAAAATACCGGATTTTATAGCACCTGACTTGCAAATACCTGAAAAATGGAATAAGCTAAATGGATTTCTAAGTATAGGAGAAAATGGAGTCGTAACCATCATGTCTCCTAATCCAGAGATCGGTCAAAATGTCAAGACGGCTATGCCCATGATTGTCGCAGAAGAGCTCGATGCAGATTGGGATAGGGTGATCGTAGAACAAGCAGGACTCGATACTGAAAATTATACCAGACAGATAGCGGGAGGAAGTGGTTCGATCAGGGAAAGTTGGAAAGAACTTAGAGAGACGGGCGCTAAAGCGCGTTACATGCTTTTATCGGCAGCCAGCGCAAAGTTGGGTGTTCCGATGGAAGAGCTAACTACTGAGAAAGGAAAGATATACCACAAAGCCACCGATACAGTCATAGACTATGGCGAAGTAGCTACTGCTGCGGCATCTGTAGAAGTGCCAGAAGAAGTTGCTTTAAAAGATCCTAAAGACTTTACATTGATTGGATCTAATGTCAGAAATGTTGATGGCTTTAACATCGTACAAGGAAAGCCGCTATTTGGCTTGGATGTTATGGAAGAAGGGATGAAGATCGCTATGATCGCGCATCCGCCAGCATTTGGCATGAAGATCAAAACCCTCGATGATAGTGCTGCTAAAGCGATGAGCGGCATCTCAGATGTCATCCGTATCAACGTAGAACCAGAAGGGTGGAACCCTCAGTGGTCAGATGTCAACGCATATCCTGAGGTCGTTGCTGTAGTGGGCGAAAGCACATGGCAAGTCATGAAAGCTAAGAAGGCGCTAAAGATAGAATGGGAGAAAGAAAGTGAGTTGGAGAGCTCCCTTGATCATGAAGCGACCATGAGAGAAGCATTGAGTACAGGCAAAGGGGAAGTAGCAAGAACAGATGGTGATCCAGATGCGGCATTTGCGAAAGCACATCAGGTTATAGAAAAATCATATAGTGCTCCATTCTTGGCTCATAATACGATGGAACCAATGAACTTCTATGCTAACGTGACTGCAGATCGAGCAGAGCTAAAAGGGCCGATCCAGACACCTATGTTTTTAGAAGGGACCCTTGCAGGCGTCTTGGGTATGCCCAAAGAGAATATCTCTATCATGATGACGCGTATGGGTGGCGGTTTTGGCCGCAGATTGTATGGGCACTTTGGTACTGAGGCTGCACTGATATCTAAGGCCGTTAAGGCACCTGTAAAGCTGGTTTACACGCGTGAGGACGACATGACTCAAGGGACGTATCGGCCGGCATATATGACGACATATAAAGCCGGACTGGATAAGGAAGGCAACTTAACTGCTCTGCAGATAAAGGGTGCAGGTCTACCGGGATCACCACTATGGGCTGATCGATATCCAGCGGGTACTGTTGATAATTATCAGGCAACAAACTTCTCATTAAATACTAATATATCTACTGGTGCTTGGCGTGCGCCTAAGTCTAACTTTATAGCAGTAGCTGAACAATCGTTTTTGGACGAGGTGGCTGAAGCGGCTGGCAAAGATCCTATTGACTTTAGATTAGAATTATTTGATCGAGCGAAGAACAATCCTGTTGGAGAAAAGAATGATTATGACGCTGAGCGTTATGCAGGCGTCATCGAGTTAGTAAAAGAGAAGTCGGGATGGGGTAGTAATAAGCCTGGTGTGCACCGGGGATTTTCTGCATATTATTGTCACAGTACTTATGTAGCGCAAGTGCTTGATGTGGTTGTTAAGGATGGACAGCCTAAAGTAGAAAAGGTGTACTGTGCTGTGGATTGTGGCATCGTAGTCAACCCTGAGGGCGCAAGAAATCAACTCGAAGGTGGGATAGTAGATGGCATAGGTCACTTTATGTATAGTGCTCTTAGCTTTAAAGATGGTGTGCCACAAGAGAGTAATTTTGATAAGTATAGATTGATTAGACACGAAGAAGCTCCAGAGGCAATTGAAATTTTCTTCGTAGACAATGGGATAGATCCTACGGGATTAGGTGAGCCGTCGCTTCCTCCGATTGGAGCGGCGCTGGCCAATGCACTATATAAAGCGACGGGTACGAGATTGTATAATCAACCATTTATTAAAGAAGAAGGCTTACTGGGATAGTCTAAAATGTTGGCGTCGTTAGCCAATAAAGGACAAGGCTTATCCATAGATATAACAATACCCTACGTCGTTGCAGATAATGACGTAGGGTTTTTTTGTAAGAAGAAGGGATACGCTTGTCTTTAGATTAATGGATTAAGTGATGTCTTTAGCGTCTTAGGTAGGATAGATAGCTGATAGCCTTTTATAATTTGCAAAGGTATTTCAAATCGCGTTGATTCTAATTTAGGCCATTTCGATATGCAATCAGAAGTTTCCAAACTTCAATAAGAGTGCGTGTCTGTTTTTTGCCACTACAATTACTCATCAATAGACATCCGACACCTGAAGTGGGATCGAAGTACATGAAAGTTTCTATACCGGGATCGGATCCAGTATGTCCTATATCTCCATCATCCGATGTGCCAAAGATATCCCAGAATATGCCTCGCTGACTGGTAGTTGTGCTTGTAGCGCTCAGTGGTGATACATCATACTGATTGCTCATCATAAGGTCAAATGAAGATCTACTCAAGATGCTTTGTTCTCCAAAGTATCCACCGATCATAGACATGCTATAGTTAATCATATCATCGGTCGAGCTGATAAGCCCTCCATCCGGATAGGTGATTAACCCGTAGTTAGGGACAACGCTTTTGTTGACATATCTTTTTGCAAAATACTTCTGGTTGTCACTATCTATCGACCAACCCGAAAGGCTCATACCAAGAGGTTTTAGGATTTCATTTTTGACATAATCACCGTAGGGTATGTCGGTGATTTCTTCGATGACATATGCTGCAAGTGCAGCTCCTAAATTAGAATAATTCTCCTCGACCCCAGGTTTACTTTTATGAAAAGACTTCTTTTTATAGTATTTGCCTTCTGTGCTTAAGTAGTCCCTTAAGTATTTGCCCAAGTCAATCTTTTTGTTTTTGGACATTCGTTTAAAATGTATCCTGGAGGTAAGTGGCATCCCTTTTTTAGAATACCTTGATTGATCTATCAGATAGTAGGCCTTAAGTTCATAATTACTATATCTATCTCTTATTGATGATGTGTGGGTTGATAATTGTCGGATCGTAATAGGGATATCTGGATGTCGTGGATTGCGTACAGCATAAGGGAGATAATCATTGATATCTGCATCAAGATTAATCTTGCCTTCTTCATATAATTTCATGAGCGCTACAGCAATCAAAGTCTTGCTGGTAGAACCGATATTTATCGTAGTGTTAAGGGTAAATGGCTTTTGAGCTGATACATCTGCATAACCAAAAGCGTTTTTGTATATGACTGAGTCTTTTGTGAAAACCGCCACTGCCAATCCAGAGATATCTGAGGCTTTATATATATTCTCTATCTGTTGTGTCAAGTCTTGAGCTGTTAACAGCTGGGTTAAGATGAGGATGCTGATTAGGAAGGAGGTTGGTTTGATCATGGTCATATATTAGTTTTTTTGATATACGAATTGACTTTAGTAAAGCCATACTGGCTCACTTATCAAAAACAATATGTCCGACAAGCAATGAATCAATCTGCGGTGGCATATTAAAATAAATGTCTTTACCTTTTAATGCAAACTCGGACCTATTGCCTCCTCTTTCTTGACTCCATGCGCTTTCCTTTGTCTGATAAAATATCGCTACAACATTGAAAAGACAGTCTTGATTAGTATATAACTTTCTTTTGAGTTCAGTAGGTTGATCAAAAGACTCCAAATCTCTCACACCATAGTTGAACAAGTGGCGCTTATCAAGGGTCATGCTATCCGAAGCCAGAAATATCTTTACAAAAGTGTCAGGTGAGTTAGGAATGGCAAATGAATCTGTGGTGAAATTGATTGACAGTTCTATAGGGCTCTCTTTTTTATTAATAATGCGGGTATAGTAAACCAAGTTGCTAACGTTGAAATGTGTTTTGACGGGTCCAGTGTATGGACCACCTCGATTGTAACCATTTTCTATAATCACATCATCCGTTTCACTCTTGCTGTATAACTCTGAACCTATACTTTGCGCATCAAGTAAAGTGCAAAAAAATAAAGTGAGAACTAAGGATAAGGTGAATCTCATTATTTCTAATTTGTTTATGGCCCAGATAGTATGGCCTCTCTTACTCTGATATACGAGGACAAGGCTATATGTTCAACCAATAATTAACCTTAAGTACCAAAGTCCTGTTCTTAGGTCCCCATTGTTCGATCGCATAATTATCAGTGTAGACAAGGAATAGATCTGATAATGGTTGGAATCTCCATTGAAACCGACTATTGATATTAAAATTATCTCGTTGCGTATTATATTGAAAAAAGGTTGTCCAGAACAAATCTCGATTAAAATTAAATTCCATTTGTGGGCCGATCAATAATAGGGTTGAGTTGCCAAATTCTTCATCAAATGTCAATTCGTTCGCCTCGAACGTGACGCCAAAATTACCCCACGGCTGCTGGCGATAATTTATCTCAGTCGATATGCTCTTTCTGTTGCCGCCATAAAATCCACCTAGGGTTCCCCCGATAGTGTAGCTAAAATCCTTTCTCACATCAGATTGATATTCCACTTCAACTTCTGTCCATTGATATTCATCAGCAGGCAGTGGATTTTCAGTAAATGTAAATGGAAACAGCAAGCGCCTATAAGTTGGATTAAAACCGACAGAAAAGCTACTCGTATTTGCAAGCGCCAGCTCGTAACTGAGCCGAACAGTATAGTTGAATATTTGATTTTGTGATCGTTCCCTGTCTCCGATATTGAGCATGGAAAATCTGTGTGTATTGATTTTTTCGTTATCTGGAAATATAGTATAACTTAAACTGGAAAACAGATGATCATAGCCAATCTTGATGACCTTATCTTCAACGGCATCAAACTGGTTCTGTTGTTGTATAAAACCCATATCATCAGCATAGTTTTGGCCTATACCAGCAACGTTGATATAAAATCTAAAATTTTGACTTCCCAATTGAGCAATGGTATGATAGTATGCATTTTTGCCACTCACATTATCACTAAAAGATAAACTGTAAGCTCCGGCAAATCGGTTATAACCATTCTGAGATCGATAGTCTAATTCTAATCCGAAGTTGCGCATATAATCGTCACTTAAGAATTCGCCGTCTTTATATCCCATGCGGTTATGAAAAAATCCTTTGACAACGGATCGCCCAAATATCCTGTGATTAAATGACAGAGCACTGTAATTATTTCCAGGTTCTACTTCACTCGACTTGGTCTGCATATTGAGTATCCCTATTCGCGTATCCTTAGTCACATTGCCTGTGAGACGTGCACCATATAAAATGGGTATCGGGGCGCCGTCATCTGTCAATCCAATTTTTCGAGAGAAGAAAGGGCGCATGGGAGGAATCCCAAAATCAGAGAAAATTTCATTGTTCTCAACAAAGAAAATGCGCTGCTCTGGAAATCTGATATTTACATTAGTGAGGTTAGTGACCTGCCTATCTACATCAACTTGTGAGAAGTCTGGATTGACAGTGACATCTAAATTGAGGCTACTGGTCAATGCAATTTTCGCATCCCAACCTACATCAAAATTATTGTCAACTGGAGTGCCGGCAGCAATGTCTTTAGATGTCGATGTGAGCACGTAAGGGATCAGTGCAATATTGCTCTTGGCTTTTTTAGGAGCTTCATCCCAAACCAGTGAAGCATTGTAGCCTAAGTCTGGTCCAAAAAATTGTCTGGGTACAGGCGTCCAGGCTTGGAAGCTATTGGACTTGGTATTGCCACGATTAAATTGGACACCCCAAGTCTTACTTGTCCCGTATCGAAGCGTTTTGAAAGGGATGGCCATCTCGATGATGTAGTGATCATCGTGAACGGTAGTTTCTGCTTGCCATTTATTATTCCAAGCGGTGTTAAATCCCCCATTGCTACCGCTACTTCGAGTACCCAGATTGCCGGACAACTCATTGTCATATTGTACACCAGAAGAGTTAGTGGCAAAACCATAACCATTGGTTCTTTCATTTCCAGGATCAAAGGATAACATAAACGTATCACCATCCCAGAATCCACTGCCATCTCGTTTTAGAGATGTGACCAAGTAAGGTGGCGCTCCATGGCAAATGGCGGCAAGGTATATATTGCGATCATCATAGGTCATCATGACTTCTGTCTGGTCTTCTTGCTCAACCAGCTTATCATCAATCGGCGTGATGTAATAAAAGTCCGTCGCACTCTGCGCGTTTTGCCAGACCGACTCATCCAGTTTTCCGTCTACTGCGATTGGCTCCTGTGTTCGTTTGATATGATACTGATATTGATCCCTAAGACCAAGGCCATTTTCTTGGGCAGAGATGACTGTTACATCCACTATGGCAAACAAGAAAATAAAAAGCCAAAGAGTAGCATTATTCATATGAGGTAATTGTTACGATGCCCGTGCTCTCTATAACGCTCTTGCTTAAATATTATTAAGAGTGCGGCTTATAAATTGAAGAGACATCAGTCGTTAAAATTGAGAAAAATTAGTGAGTATTATGGCAGTAATTTGCCGACATTTAAGAAGTACACTTCTTTGGAATGAACTTAATCAGGCCCTACTGACCACAGCGGGGTGAACGCATGATTTATCGCTTTCAGCGATGATGAAGGTCTGGGAGGCCTTCAAATAAGAGAACCGCAAAGCGGATATCCTTCATTCGATTTAATGATCCATCCCAAAACCGTTTGGCGTGCGTTTTTGACCAAAAACCATGACAAACAAATAATGCAAAACTACTCCACCAGAAGGCTAATCAGAACATAATGTGGAGACTCATCCAATAGCTCTTGTGTGTCTGGATCGCCTTCGGCCAACCTGACAACACCACAAAATCTTTGAAAATCTTCATGAGGTCTTTGCCATGATGAAGCGAATATGAGCAATGGGATTTCTTTATTCTGAATAAGACGAGTCTTTTGATATTTTCTCCACTGATAAAATTGATGTTCACTTGTTTTTTCTAATTCAAGTTTGTGGTTGATCATAAAAGAAGTAAGATCAATTTGCAATTCTGATTTGTTATCATCTGTATTAGAAAAAATAGTGAGTGACTTGATATAATCTATGTAGGGATCAGAATTTCCAGTTTCCCAATAGTAATAGCCGTTAGAGGTGTTAGTTATAGTGTCGATACTTACTTCTTTTCCGTTTTTAAACTCCCTGGCCAGAAGTGTGATGGTGCTCTCTGCTGAACTGCCAGGCAAGTCAAACTTGTGAACTCTTACGCCGAGCAACTCTAACCCTTTTAGAATGTCTGTTTTGGATATGGCACCTTCGTCATATTGATTATATTCATCTTCAACTATTGTTGATATACGATTGTCTCTTTTTATCTCTTGACTTATTCCATGAGTTATCGATATTTGTGATAATAAGAATATTAGCAAAAGGTTTTTTGAGTTGTAATTCATGATTTTGTTTCAATTAAAACTCAAATTGAATGAAAGTATTTTACAATTACTTGTTTTTTTTCTAATAGGAACGACAAACAACGACTTGTCGATGGGTAGCAGCGGAGTGGAGAAGTCTTTTGTATGTATATCTACAATTGCCTCCCCTATGTAGGACAATTTTAATAAAAACGGTACACGTTGGTTGATTGTGGTGCTAATTGGAACGTATTGGTACATATGCTATGGGCATAGGTGTGTATTGGTGCATATAAAGTACATGTGGTTTAAGGTTACATAAACTGTTTAGTAGCAAACTGGATTTAAAACACTCAACTAGACCCTCCTGACCCCCGCTGGGTGAACTAATGATTTATCGCTTTGAGCGATGATGAAGGTCTGGGAGGCCTTCAAATAAGAGAACCGCAAAGCGGATAAAGATCCTACTTTGTAATGTATTTAACAGATCGCTTGTGGCAATTCTGATACCTAAGCATCTCATCTTAGAACAACTATTTAATCAATGTAATATCTCCTCCTACAGTCAATTTTGAGTTGTTAAATGTATAGATGATTTTGTATGCATATACTCCTACTGCTACCAGACTTCCGTTGAAATCACCACGCCAGCCCGAGCTTCCATCTAGCACAAAATTGTTTTGATTAAAAATAAGTTCTCCCCATCGATTAAAGATCTGCATAGAATTTATTACAACATCTTCTGTACTTGTAAAAACTGAGAATACATCATTTATCCCATCGCCATTGGGTGAAAAAGTGTTAGGGATATAAAAAGGTACGCAGTCTTTTATATCTTCAGAAAGTGTGGGTACTTCAATGGATTTTTCGTAGAGGCAGCCGTTACCATCAGTTATACTGAGTATGTAATTATCTGCTCGTAGATTGTTATTTAGAAAGTCTTGTTCTGATGCGATGTCCCATTCAAAAGTGTAAGGAAGGATGGCTTCTAATCGTGTTATCTCTATGCTGCCGTCATTACTGAAAAGACACGTAGAAGGGACAACGTCGACGTCGACATCAAAGCTGCTAAATTCTACATCTGCACTTCCGCTGAAAGTGCCTTGGCAGTATGCATCATTGAATGCGATAAGTGAATATCTGCCTTCTACTGCTGTTCTTATAAAGAAAGGATTAGCAAAGATATCTTTTACAGGAACTTGCGGTTCTCCATTTATATCATACTGTATTGTCCATGGAGGAGTGCCTTGGAGCAATACGGGAATCCCTGTGGCAATGGTTTCACAAAGATCGAAAGAACCAGATAATGTAGCGGTAGGTTGGGATTGCAAGGCAACTTCTGCAATAGCGACTCTTGTGTTGCCACAGGCATCGGTGACAGTAACTTCATAGTCTGCTTCCGTGGTAACCGTTAGCTCTAAAGAATCTGTTGATGCTCCATTATCCCATAGGTAAGTGAACGGACTTATGCCTCCAATAATTTCTGGAGTGATTGCAAAAGTCTGATTGGCACATACTGTTAAGGGATCTATAAAGACGTTCCAAGAATCAATCTCATCAATTATTAGTTCGCTAGAGCTCGACGCAATACAATCACATTCAAATTTGAATTGTAGTCTTAGGCTTTCCGGACCTTCCGAAATATTGTCGTCAATGATATTGATCGGTAGGATGAAGCTTGAGTCTCCAGCAGGTATGGTTACACTCAAAGGGATCTCCTCAAAATCAACACCGTTAATCGCTTGATTATCAGCGCTGAAGCCATATTCGATTGTGCAATCTTCAAGGAGATTATTCAGGTTTGCACGTGTGAATACAATCTGTCCGTCCATACAATTTTCTAAAGCAATAGGCTCTTCTCTGCCGGGCACTTCAGCACGTACATTGACTTTTTCTCCTAAATCAAAACTCTTACTCTCTAAGAAAACTGCGGAATCCAACATTGAATCTCCCACATCACCGATGACCAGACGAATCCGATAACTCTCACAAGGCAAGACTTCAATACTGGCCAATAAGGTAACGGTGAAACCATCATACTCTATGGAGTCTTGAAAATTACTCTCGAAATCTATATCACAACTTTGCACATCTGTCGTGGTTTCATTTCTAATATAGAATAGAGAGTTGTCAAGATGATTAACAGTGTTGATGCTTACAGTAATATCTGTGCCTGGTAGTAAGGCTACATTGATGGCGTCATCTGCAAAGCTACCATTGATGCCAGGACCACTCACAAAAAAACCAAAAACATCATTGAAACTGGTGCCTACAAACTCACAATATTCTTCTGACGCGAACACATATTTAAAAGTTACCCTGTTGCCTATCGGTACAAAGTCAAATTCTATTCCTGTTACATCAAAGAGCTGATCTGTGGCGACGATGTCAAGATCCTGGTCTTCGCTTTCTCTAAAGAAGGAAAAGCCCCCATCATTGGAAAAGTTAGGTCCTTCTGCCAACTTTATGTCTCCCGTCGAAATGATGATGCCTTCATCAAAGCCAAAAATATTTTCTGCACCTCTAAACTGACCAATACTTATATTCTCATCGCCGAGGGCTTTTATGTTGCTTACATTTTTACAATTTCCTTTGATAAACACATCTCTGACTAGTTCTTCTACGCTTAAGCCGCTCTCAACTTGTATGCCATCTTGTCCTATCATGCTAATAGGGAGACATAAGAGCCAATAGTATAGAAGGGATTTTGTCATAGGCAGGCGATCGGGATTTATTAGAACGGTAACTAAATTAAGAGTCATACTTAGCCCTAATTTAAATTTTTGTTTTCTCGTTCAGTAGTTTCTGAATTGCATCGCTCTAATATCTTCTCTGATATATGATGAAAGGTAGCGATTATTTTGATATGAACCATTGATTAAAAGAGATCGCAGAAATCGCTCCAGCGTAAGCATGTAAAAATATGAAAGCCGATAAATCGCTAAGAAAATTACACTATGTGATTGAACTGCCCTCTTTCCATCTCTTTGGTAAGCACCTCTACTGTTCCTTCTTCACAGAATCAATGAGGCTCTACCTACCCAACATTAAAACATGGTATAAATACAGCTGTGTAAATTTTAACAGAGCACCCATTCCACGTGCTTGTATCGCTCTGTACAGTATTAAGAAGAAGGTAGCGTTAAGAATTTTTGAAACCTTGGAAAAAATTTAGCTGCCTTATTCTGGTATTAGATGGCGCGTAGCCATCTGATAAATGCATTACAGAGAGGGCCCTTTTTGTGCTTCGTATTTTTGGGCATGCAAAAATATGAAGACGATAAATTGAAATGAAGGATATATTTTATAATTAGTACAATCATCTGCATTGCATATCATAATAAAACAATGGACTGAAGCCAAATTGTCAAAAGCCCACCACAACACCTTGTCTCAAAAAAGATCTGATGACTGCGATAGTGTCAGACTCATCTGATGGGTGATGATATGTCATCAACCATCCCGCTCTACACACTCCACAAACCTAATCTCTGGCAACCCCTCAACATCAAAATCCCAACGCTCCAATGTCTCAAGCATAAACGTCCTCTTATCCTCACAAAACTCATGATTACCAAAACCCTCACGAAGAGAAGTAAATAGCTTACCACTTTTCAAATGCCCTCTTCCCATCTCTCTCGTAAGTACCTCTACAGTTCCTTCTTCAAAGTATAAATGAGGAGCTATCTGCCCTATATGAAAACAAGTGATGAATACAGCCCAGTTCCTACAAGAATCCAAACCTGTAGCACTTAATTCTCCCATCTCTGGAAACCATAATACAAATTATTGTGAATTATTCCAATTAGACCTCTGACCCCAGCGGGGTCAAAGATCAATAGCCGATAGCGCAGCTATCGGTAAATGATCCATCCCCAAAATCGTTTGGCATGTGTTTTTGACCAAAAACCATGACAAACAAAGTGAAAGAAAAATTGTGGGTAGCTGAAGTATGACGAATCGCAACATTCTTTATTGTGTCATAATAGCTTGCCAACAAAATTAAACTTCATGATTTTACCTAATTCATCACCTGCGTCTTGAATTAGCATATCAAGTATGGGATCTTCCTCGATCTTGTACTTATTATTCTTTGTATCAGTCATGGATAGTATTTCTATTTGAGGGATTCCCGGAAGATATAAGTTGGCATTCATATTTGCAGTTGAATCGGTTAATTCGATTGACAAATCCTTCTTATCTGAATGTTTCAATGGCTCAGTGAAGAGGTATGAAAATTCTGGTTCATAATATACACTTCCGTTGTAAGTCATTTTGGCCTTGCCTGTTATGTGTGCTATATCGTGTGTTGTGTTATTGGACAGGGTGATATTGACTGATGGTACTTTGTTAGAGGTGTTTTTAGAAATTGGAAAGTATACGGAAGTATCAATTTCAATTTTGGCAATAGGGCTAATGGCTGTCTGGTTAGATGTAGAGTTTAATTCTCCTTCTTTGCTAAGAATCTCTCTTATTTCATTGGCTTTGTCTTTTATGTTAGTATGTGTGAAGTTATTAATGTAACCTCTCGCTCTTTTTAAAGCTCTTTCATCTGTAATATCTTCTTTTAACTTAATCAAGCTTTTAGCGTTGCTTTCTTGACCATATTGATAGTAAGTGATGATCAATAGTATGTCATCATCTAACTTTTCTTTTTCTTCGAGTGTTAACTCACTTTTGATTTCGTATAGTGTGCCAATATATGTACCGTCGGTTGATGAGTCAATCTTAATTTCATTATTGCAAGATGCAAGAAAAATTATGCAAGCAATCGTAAATAACAAGAAGGCATATTTGTTTCTCATATTTTTAATTTTAATCATAACGTCTCACCCTGAGGCACTTTTATACTCGTGCCAACCCTTCTATGAACAACACCATCTTCAATACTTGATGTCTCTACATCGGTCTTAAAAATCCCTCTAAAACTATATAGTTTATAGCCCAAGTTATCTATACTTCTTGGGAACACGATCCTTAAAGTATTTTGATTCATGCATTGTTGAAAATGACGAGATGCTTTATCAGGTGATTTGCATATTTCCGTGATCGTCAATCCATCATCGGATATTGAATTGTCCCATTCGTTGTTATCATAGAACTTGGGGAACCATAAATGATGATCCTTGTAGAGCTTGCTTTTGTAAAAAGCCTTTTGGCAGTTTTTGTAGTTTTGACCCATGCAGTTACATGCATCTACAATGGTTCTGAATCTTGGATTTTCTTCAAGCTTCAGTTCGCCCTTTCTGCTCCAATAGCTTGGATCATATTCTTGCTCGTAATTCCAAGCATGGAATTGGTTAGCCTTCTTGTGCTTTTGTATCTCACTGTCGATATGGATGATGAGGTCATCTATTTGTTTGTTGAGATGGCTAAGCGAATCTGTGATCTTGATCCTTCTGACTTGGTGTTTGGTGGCATTTATGATGTCTAATTCTCTATCTACATCCTTGATCACTTGCTTTTTGTGGAAGGGCTCGTCTATTTCTACATGTAGTGATATTTGTGGAAGATACAGATCTGTTAAGGCATGCCCGGATGGTCTTTTGACATATTGTTGGGTTAGAAACTTGACTTCATCGGTATTCAAGCTGTGTACTATGCGAGTTATGACATAGTTTTCGAAGTTCTTTTTATTTGTCTTCGCTATCTGCCCTATTATGAATTCTTGTTTGGTTAGTTTCATTTATATGTGGAGGTTAACGTAATTATGATATGTGGCGTATTCCGTAGGGTATGCCATCATGATCATGTGTTATCATCAGT
>CALDEM010000033.1 GCA_937942435.1 uncultured Saprospiraceae bacterium | reverse complement strand
CATCTCACCCCCTCCATTTATACATTAAAAAACCCTATAATATGTGTTATCACAAGGTGTTTTAGACACATCATCAACATCTTTAATGCGTAATTAATTGATAGCTAACAGGTAGTGAGTGGGTCCGATAGGGTAGTCAGTCCCCTAATTGTGGTATGGTGTTTGTCTTTTTAATACCAACCACTAAAAGAATGTGATAATGATCAATGCTGTTAAAACATACCTCCTAGGGTTCGCTCTAACTTTTTTGGTCTTGTCTTCTACGAAGGCAAACGAACATACGCCTGCCTACATAGAGCAATATAAAACAATTGTTGTTAATGAGATGTCCCGAGTAGGCATACCTGCCAGCATAAAGATGGCTCAAGCTATCCTTGAGTCGGGTAGTGGTAGAAGTACACTAGCAAAACAATCCAACAATCACTTTGGTATCAAATGCGGCGGTAACTGGACAGGTAAAGAAGTCTATCGACATGATGATGATTATAAAAATGGTCTCTTAGTAAGAAGTTGCTTTCGAGCATACGATGATCCTGCTATGTCATTTATGGCGCATTCTGACTTTTTAACAGACAATCGCAGATACGCATTCTTATTTGACTTAGACATCTATGATTATAAAGGATGGGCCAATGGCTTACGCAAAGCAGGCTATGCTACTGATCCTAACTACCCATCTAAGTTGATCAGTCTTATCGAGAAATATGAATTGTATCTTCTTGATCTGGGTATCGATATATCAGATGAAAAAGCAGTTGCTGGAGTAGACCAATCGTCATATAATCAATCACAGGACAGTCATACTACTCAAAGTGTGCCGACTTCAGATGAGCAAGATATGGATATCCCTCAACCCGTAGTGATCGCTACTAATAGGCCTCATAATCAAAGAGGATCAGGTGTACGCAAGGGCAAGTCTAAGCGTGAAGGCTTCTATACTTTTAAGCAAGGAGATAAGATGCCAGCAGTTGCTGCTCAGTTTGATATGGATGTCAAGGAGCTATACTTCCGCAATAGATTGCCATATGGTGCGATACCTAAGGCTGGAGAGGAGTTAGCCATTACAAAGTATATCCACTTTAAGAAGAAGCCAGCCATCGAAGATCCGGCAGTTCAGTTATTTAACGAGGATTACCTCTTTGAAGAGACGATCACAATTTCTTCTTTATAAGACGCCTTTCGGCAAATAAGACTCAGTACAGCAACTCTTGTTTCTCTTGAGAATTCTATATTTAGGAGATGATAAGATTATTACTGTTGTTGGGCTGTCTGATATTCGCATCAGAGATAGTAAGTCAAAGTACCATTTTTGGGCCTAAGGTTGGACTTGCTGCGGGATTTCAATCATGGAGAAATACCAGAAGTCAACCGTTACTCAGTTATCACGCCGACCTATATATAGAAGGTGCAGATAAAGATGCTCCAGCGGTGTTTTATGGTCAGTTAGGTCTTCACTCTCGTGGCAGTAAGGAGCGAGTCTTTATACCAATAGGAACGACATCATCTCGAGAGGTTAATCAAGCTATACGATTTAATAATGCTTCGTTACAAGTAGGCGCTAAGAAGCGCATCAGTTCCACTGGGAAGAAGAGACCCTATTACGCTTTTGGCCTAAGAGTAGAGTATACCCTAGGTGAGAACTTTGCTGACTTTGAAGAGTTCGCAGGCTTCCTACCGCTTAACACTTTTGTAAATAAATTTAACTACGGAGCTACTCTTTCTGTTGGATATGAGTTTCCCTTCTCGGAGTTTGTAGGTGGGTTAATCGAAGCCAGTGTCAATCCAGATTTATCTAATCAATATGATCAACCACAAAGCTTTACAATCATCAGCCCTGTCAACGGGCAAAATGTAAGTCTACCAGCTCAGACCGTGCGCAATGTGACATTTGAGCTAACCGTAGGTTTTAGATTTTTACATAAAGTGATATACATAGACGACTACTAATTTTTACAATTTATGATGTACTCTATAATGGCTGTTCTGGTTTTTATCATCGCCGGGATAGTCGCATATTTTAAAAAAGTCCCACATGGTTGGGTACAGCTTCGGACTGGATTGGTCCTTCGTTTTATTCCTCCATTGGATAACAAACCAGTACAGCAGATTAGAAAAGGATTAGAGGCATTTGTCGCAAAGAGGATACATACGATTAAGAAGGCGTTACCTGTATCTCAAGTAGAAGACATGGATATACCGACTCGTCATGGATCGATTATGGCAAGAATCTATAAGCATGGTGCCAAGCAAGGAGATAAGATAGTCGTGATGATGCATGGAGGTGGTTGGTGCATCGGATCTGTCAATACCTATGAAGAAGTTAGTAGGAGATTAGCAATCACGATGGGGCAGACGGTAGTGTCACTTGATTACTCATTGGCGCCAGAGCATAAGTTTCCTCATGCGCATGAAGAGTGCTTAGATGCGACTACTTGGATCTCTGAGAATATGGGTAAGATCGATGAAGACGCCTCTTCACTAGTCCTAGTTGGGGATAGTGCAGGTGGTAACTTGATCGTATCCACAACTTATACATGCCATCCCGAGGTAAGGAAGAATATAAGCCACTTGGCAGCCGTATACCCAGTAGTTGATAGTAAGAAGAGCGATTATGCCTCAAGCAAAGACTATGGAGATGGGTATTATTTGACGACTAAGGCCATGGCCCAGTTTACAGAAGGCTTACTCTCAAGCGCTGAAGACGTGGCTGATGATCGACTCTCACCATTGTACTATGATGCCATAGATAATTTCCCCAAGACGATGGTCTTAACAGCTGAGTTTGACCCTCTTCGTGATCAAGGAGAAGCTTGGGCAAAGAAGATTAAAAATGAAGGAGTAAGTGTTATCGCTAAAAGATATGCGGGTACAATACATGCTTTCTTTGGTTTGAAGGATTTTGGTAGTCAAGGAGTCACGGCCATCAGTGATATAAATTTATTTGTATCTGGAGCGGCAGTGCCAGGAGCACAATGATAATCGATGGCCAATTTGTCGTATTTTTACTTTTCATGACGTGGATATAACTCAGATCAGCAACTAAGATTGGCTTGAGTGCGTTAGTGACAATGTAAATCGGTCAGAACAGCTATGAAGCAGATAATGATGTTATCCTTTATGTTTTTGTTGGGTCTCTCACTCAACGGGCAACAGAAGGATTTAGAACTCGCCAAACACTACTATCAGCAGGGCGAATATGAGAAGTCTTCTCAGCTATTTAAGAAGCTCTCAGACAAGTCCAATGGCTATAACGAGTACTACTTCAACCAGTACATAGAGTCTCTGATGGCTATGGAAGAGTACGAGACTGCTATCACTGATATCAAGTCCACTCTCAAGAAGATGCCATCTATCGTCGAGCTCTATGTAACATATGGCAATCTCTTAGAGCGACAAGGGAAGGTGGCTGAAGCAGAAGTACAATATAATCTAGCCATAGAAAAGTTGGGCCCTGACCGAAGAAGGATAAGCAACCTTGGTAACTCATTTACCCGATTGACTAAATATGACTTGGCGCTTAAGGCATTTGAAAAAGGAGAAGGCTTACTGGGTAATGAAGGCACCTTTGCATATTATGTAGCTGAACTTTATAGACGCAAGAATGATTCTGAGCGGATGATACATTACTATCTGCAGAGCCCACTCGCGACAATAGAGCGAATCAGCTCAGTACAAAACTACTTTTCAAGATTTCTATCTATGGGTGAGGATTATGATATCCTAAGGAAGAAACTCTATGAGAAGGTTCAAGAAGATACAGACAATCTCTTTTACCCAGAGATGATCGAGTGGGTATTCATTAAAAACAAAGAATACGGCAAAGCCTTGCGCCAAGCAAGGGCACTGGATAGGAGATTAGAAGAAAACGGTGCGCGCATATATTCGCTGGCTCAAGTAGCTGCTAATGACAAAGACTATGATACAGCCATCAAGGCCTATCAGTACATATTGGATGAGAAAGATCAGGGTTCGGGGTACTTTATAGATTCTAAGCGATCGCTTCTCAACACAAAGAGAAAGAAGATCGTAGTCAACTCTGATTACACCAGAGAAGATCTTGTAGATCTCAAGAGTGAGTATATCAGTTTTTTAGATGAGATGGGCAGAGGTAAGAACACCGCGTTTATCATGTTGGAGTTAGCTCAGTTAGAAGGTCTCTATCTCAATGATCTTGATGGAGCCATATCAACGCTTAATCATTTGGTCGAGATGCCTGGAGCTAATAACTATGTTAGAGCTAGTGCAAAGATCGATCTTGGGGACTACTATTTGATGCAAGGAGAGGTCTGGGAGTCCACACTTTTGTATTCTCAAGTGGACAAGGAGTTTAAGGAAGATTTCCTTGGAGAGAAAGCAAGATTTAGAAACGCAAAACTCAGTTACTATACCGGAGACTTTGAGTGGGCGCAAGAACAATTTGACATTCTAAAGTCAGCAACAACTAAGTTGATTTCTAATGATGCTATTGATTTGTCAGTGTTCATTATGGACAACGCTAACTTAGATACCACCTACCTCCCTATGCAGATGTATGCAGAAGCTGAGTTATATTTATTTCAAAACCGAATAGAAGAGGCTTTTGCCAAATTTGATTCTATAGGCACCATGTTTCCCGATCATACGCTTCAAGATGATGTGTATTTTGCAAAAGCGCAAAACTACGAATCGAGAAAACTATATACTGAAGCTGCTGAACTATATAGATCAATCATAGATCAGTTTCCAGAAGACATCCGCGCGGACAATGCAATCTATGCTCTTGCTGTGATTACTGATGAACAATTTAACGATCCCGAAGAAGCGAAAAACTTATTTGAAAAGATATTCATTGACTATTCTGATAGCACATTCTCCGTAGATGCTAGAAAACGGTATCGTCAGCTGAGAGGTGATGATATCCAATAATTAGACATCAACTATTAATATATCCAAATTTTTAAAGTACTCAGAAATGTATAAGTACATCCTTTTGTTTGCACTTGCTTTTGTGTCATCATGCAGTGGCTGTCAGGAAAAAGAAACAGTGGCTCAGGTAGTGACTCATGAAAATTTTATACCTGCGCCAGAGACAGATGCTGTTGGTCAAGGAGTTGATATCCTATCTGTTGTAAGTAGAAAGTTAGGTAAGCTAGGCCAAGCATGTGACCTAATGCCGCCAACAACGATCGCAGCTGTTTTAGGTAAGACGCCTGACCAGATCTCAGTAGTTAATTCTACAAAGGCCGGTGATGACCCAGAGAGTACTTCTTGCTTTTATAAGTGGGATGATCCTGAAGATCTCTTTAACGCTGGCATCTTTGTACAATTGATGAAAAACCCTTTGGCAGACCAAGAAGAATATGCGACTTATATAGAGCAGATGATATCTGGAAAGAGAGAAAGAGGAGAGCAAGGACAAGATGGTGAGGTTACCTTATTTAAACGATTTGAAGGATTTGGAGATGACGGTTCTTATAGTACAGAAGGAGGAAAATACTTTTGGCGTCTAGGAGATCAAGTCGCTTTCCAGATTGCTTTTAACACTAATAAGGCTCCAGATGTGCAGTATGAGATGGCTCGGTCTATTGCTAAAGAGCTCACCTTAAATTATCTAAAGTAGAGTGTGCTGGATCTATATTTAGAATTTATTTTATTTATAAAATGAAATGTGGGTATCACACTAGTGAATACCATAGTGCCCACCAATGACTAATAGCTCCTGCCATTACAAAAAGATGCCATACTGGATGGTGATATCTCCAAGATTTACGTAAGTAGAATATCACTCCGATGAGATAATATGCTCCACCCATGTAGATGAGCGTAGATACTGTTTTTGGAAGCAGAGGAAAAAAAGAATCTGATACCCATAGTATAGAAGCGCCCATCGCCACATAGATACCAGTAGATAGGTATTTGTATTTTCCAGTTGTGAACACTTTAAAAATAGTACCTAAGAATGCCAGTATCCACATGATACTAAGCAGAGTAAGGCCGGCCTTGTTTTTATAAAATATTAAGATGAATGGTGTGTAGGATCCTGATATCATAAAGAAGATGCCTATATGGTCAGCTTTGCGCATGAGCCACTTAGTATAAGGTTCTTTGTATGCGTGATATAGAGTAGATGTCGTGAACATCAAGAACATCCCTACTGTAAAAATGATAGAACCTATAAGCCCATCTTCTCCATGGTGTAAGGCCTTTGGGATAAGCCAAAAAGCTGAAACAAAAGTATATACCATACCAAGAAAGTGAGTGATCACATTGATCAGCTCAATCTCCGGTGGATAGATACTTACAGTCGGTTGATGTTTAGAAGACTTGATTAGCTTGGATCTTGTTTTTTGAAAACATTCTGAAGTAGTGGAGTGACACGTTGAGAGATGTCAGTCCTTATCCCCAGTTCTTTTTGAGCGACAAGAGAGAACAAACCTTTTAACGCCTCATGAACTACATACTCATCAAGTCGTGGGTTAACATCACTAAGTAGAGGTATCTTATTGTATTTGTTAACTGCATCTTCCCAGTATTGGATCGCGTTAAACTTATTCAATGAACTAACAACAATAGGCTCAAACTGATTGTACAAAGTTTGATACGTCTGTTGGTTTAAGTAAACTGTAGCTGCATCCTTTTCACCCATTAATATACCAAGTGCATCTCCTATACTCATGCCTTTGATGGCATCTAAAAATATAGGTCCAACACTACTGGCAGCGTCCTCTGCCCCTCTATTTATTTTTTCAAGTATAATCTCTTCAACATTTGTGAAGCCAGGTATCACCTTCAGCTTATCTGTAACATTGCGCGCTTCTTCTGGCAGTAAGATCTTATATGCAGATTTATAATACCCATCTTTTGCACCCAAGAAGTCGACCGCTTCATCCGTGCCTAGGTTAAGCGCTTCTTTGAGGCCTTTTGCTATATCGGCATTGGACAAAGCGGGCTCTATAAGATCTTCAAGCGACGCAGGACATGCCATTAGCGTTAAGCTCATCAAAAATGTAAAAGTATATTTATAAAAATTCATAGATGTCTATTTAATGTTAAGACGTTTGATTTATAATTCTTCAGGTTATCAGTGTGTTAAAAAAATGTTGGTTGACTAAAGCGTGATAGTAATCTCAGAGCTATCGACTTTCCCACCGACAGGAGGATTTAGTTTGCTAAGTCTAACCTCTACCGATGTTACTTTTGCAAAATCCATTTTAATCTTCGAGGCTATGTCAAACGCTACTGACTCTAGTAACTTATATTTTTGTTGCATTATTTCATTACAGATCTTGTAGAGCGCTTCATAATTAACAGTTTGGTCTATCAAGTCGTTAGGTGCTGCCGTGAGGTTGACATCGGCTGTAACGTCGAGGATAAAGTTATTTCCTATTCTTCTTTCAAAATCATAGTACCCATGAAAGGCATAGAATCTCATCCCCTTAAGCGCGACCTTGGTTGTCATCCGTTCTTTTTTCTAAGCTCAAAGATAGGTCTTTGACATTGTCATCAATAATTCTTTTTTGGGTAATTGTTTATTTATGGTTTTCTTACACTTGAGATAACAAAATAGAAACTAAGAAGCAATGAACGATCATAAGAATTATTTGACCAAAAGAGTACCAGAACTTATTGCTGAGCTCAAATCAGATATGCATCCGACCTTTGGCATTATGACTCCACAACATATGATAGAGCACCTCATATGGGTTGTTAAATCCGCAACAAAAGACTTTGGACCTCCTCCAGAGACATTTACTGAGGGACAGCAAAAGTTTATGAGCTTTATTGAGAAAGGCGCTCACTTTGAGTATAGACCTTCTGACAAGAAAGTGAGTGATCTCGATCCTCCACGTATGCCTGATTTGCAGTCTGCTATAGATGTGATACCTGAAGCAGTACAAAGGATTTATAATCATTCTGAGGATCACGTGTTTTATAATCCGTTTATGGGAAAGGTGTCATTCTCCAATATGGAATTAATGCAGGCCCAGCACTTTAAGTGGCATCTTGAGCAGCAGTACGGTCTTGGTAAGTCAGATGCTTAGCATCTTGAAAAAATAGGTTTAATTTTTTAACAAAAAATTAAACTGTATCAGTTGTCAAAACTGAACGCTTGCTCGTTTCTACATATGAACGAAACGACTGCACAACATAATGAAGAAAGTAAGAGTAGCATTTTTTGCAGAAGTGCTAGTAAGAGAATTTGATGGTGCTACGCGTACGATGTTTCAGATTATAGATAGGATCGATACTTCTAAGTTTGAGTTTCTATTTTTCTGTGGCGTTGCTCCAGAAGAAGACTTTGGTCACGAAGTGTTTCATATGCCTTCGCTTACTATACCATTTAATAAAACCTATAAGATGGCGTCTATGGTTGGTATGGGCCCCAAGATCACTGATAAATTAGAAAGCTTCTCGCCTGATGTCATTCATATATCTACACCTTCTCCGTTAGGATACTTTGCCCTGAAGTATGGTCGCGCACGCAAAGTACCGGTTATATCCATATATCACGCCCACTTTATGTCCTACATAAAGTATTATACAAACAACACACCTGTTATCACTCAAGTCATAGAGCATGCTGTTGTGGCCCATGCCAAGTCTTTTTATGATAGATGCAACACCGTGTATCTACCTACTGGAGAACTTATTAATGAGTTAGATGGTCATGGATTTAAGACAAGCCATATGAAAGTATGGAGGCGAGGGATTGACCTTGACTTATTTAACCCGCAAAAGAAGAATAAAGAATACATTGCTAACCTCGTAAGAAATGACAACAAGAATATCTTATTTGTTGGAAGACTGGTCTGGGAAAAGAACCTGGAGTGCTTGATGAACATGTACGATATGGTCAGAGAAAGAGGATTGAAGTATAACTTTATAATTGCGGGTGAAGGTGTTGCTCGGCCTCAATTAGAAAAGCGGATGACTCAAGCTTATTTTCTAAAGCATACTAAACAGTCAGTGCTTGCTAAGATATATGCTTCGTCTGATTTCTTCATAAGCCCTTCGGTAACGGAAACTTATAGCAATGCTATAGCTGAGGCTATGGCATGCGGTGTGCCTTGCCTTGTTGCAGATAGTGGAGGAGTAAAGGGATTTGTAAAGCAAGGCATCAATGGTTTTTTGTGCAATCCTAATGATCCCGCCGATTATTTAAAGATGATAGAGATACTTTCTAATCAATCTGTTTTAGTTAAAAGTATAACCAATCAGGCCTATCTGGATGTTATGATGTTAAGATGGGATCAACTTGTTACACAATATTTTGACGACGTAGCCTTACTAACAGTTTCTGAGGCCGCTGCGTAGATATTAATTAATTATTCCCTTTTTGTTTTTGAAGTCTTGATTTAGGATTTTAAAATCTAAACTTCCTTTTTGCTCTTTGAGATGCTCTAAAATGATAAAGCTTTTCTCTAATCTTTTTTCTTTACTTTTTATTTTTACAATTAGATATAGAAGACTTCTCTGTTTGCCAGGCGTGAGCTGATGAAAGAGACGGTCTCCCTCCGGATCATGTAACAACAGTTCTTCCATTTCTTCAGGAAGAGGCATGCCATATTTGCTCTCATCTTTTTCAATTAGTACAGCTACACTATCACCAATCTTGAGCTTATGCCTTAGCCTGAGCTCCTTGTTGATCTTTATAAAATATATGCCTTCACCAGCTGGTATCAAGGAGGCATGAAACTTCGCTCCTTCGTTTAGTGAACACATGAATCTAGTTATCTTTTTCTTTTTGATATTAACGATAATGTCCTGCGGCACTTTTAAATGATAATTCCAAAGATTGTTCTCGTACTTCTCTAATGTAGAATCAAAACTGATCATGTATCAATTATAGACAATTATTCAATAAGGTTTGAAGATATAAGTCGATATCAACTCTATTGGTTAATTTAGTCAAGTTGATTATTTGATAATATAACTTCAATTATGAACTGTAGGATCTTGATGTTGAGTGTCGTCGTTTTGTTTGCATGTAATGAGCCGATATTGCTTGATACAGATTGGGGGCATTATCTTGGAGATACACATAAGTCGCAGTATGCGGATATCAACCAGATTAATACTTCCAATGTCAAAGACCTAACTGTTGCTTGGTCTTATAGTTCTGGAGATGTAGATACAAGTAATCGATCCCAGATCCAATGCAACCCGCTCGTCATTGATGGTATCATATATGCCACTTCACCTAAGTTAAAACTCATGGCGATTGAAGCTGGTTCAGGCGATAGAAAGTGGGAGTTTGATCCTTTTGGCGGACAGTATGATCTGTATGGCATGGGGGTCAACCGTGGACTTGCTTTTCATAAAGATGATAAAGGTGCGCGTATCTTATTTACGGCAAGTGATCAACTATACGCCATAGATCCTGAAAGTGGAAAGATTATAAGTGAGTTTGGCAATAATGGTAAAGTGGATCTGCATACAGGTCTTGGAGAAAGAGCTACTAAGCTTTACGTTTCTTCTAATACGCCTGGGATCATTTATAAAAATCTGATCATAATGGGTACGAGAGTATCAGAATCCACGGGAGCAGCACCAGGGCATATCCGAGCATTTGATGTACACAGTGGTGAGATGAAGTGGATCTTTCACACGATACCAAGTCCCGATGAAGATGGCTATGATACATGGCCCGATGACGCTTATCTAAAAAGTGGAGGAGCTAATGTTTGGGCGGGATTTTCTTTAGATGAAGATCGCGGTATTGTGTATTGTCCTACGGGATCTGCAGCATATGACTTTTATGGAGGAGACAGAGAAGGAGACAATCTATATGCTAATTGTATACTTGCGCTTAACGCAAATACTGGAGATCGACTCTGGCACTATCAAACTATACATCACGATATGTGGGACAAGGATTTACCTGTAGCACCCAACCTTGTCACCATAGAAAAAGATGGAAATGACATTGATGCTTTAGTGCAAGTGACCAAAAATGGGTTTTTGTATGTTTTAGATAGAGTAACCGGTGAGGCTCTGTATCCTATTGATGAAGTGGAAGTGCCGCAAAGCGATCTTGTAGGAGAGTATTCTTCAGCTACTCAACCTTGGCCATCAGTATATCCGGCATTTTCAAGACAACAATGGACAAAAGACGATTTGGCAGATCGTAATGAGGAAGCGGCCTCTTTTGCAAAGTACATATATGAAACGACTAATCATGAGAATTTATACGAACCTCCGAGCGTAGAGGGCACTATCATTTTTCCGGGACTTGATGGTGGAGGAGAGTGGGGCGGAGCGGCATATGATCCAGAAGAAAGGGATCTTATTATAAATTCTAATGAAGTGCTTTGGCTATGTAAGATGGATAAAAACGAACCAATTGCAAAAGGAGAAGGATTGTATAAATCGTTTTGTCAGACTTGTCATGGAGAGCAGTTTCAGGGTAATCAACTCTTTGGCAACGTCCCCAGTTTGAATGACTTAGAAAGTAGGTTAGACCTAACTGATGTTACTCAAATTGTCAAAAATGGAAGAGGAGCTATGCCTAGTGTAGCTTGGATATCCGAAGATCAAATATCGGCGATATATGATTATATCAACGGAGACGAGGATCCGTCTGATAAAATCACTAATGATGCATGGCCCTATCCTTATCGGATGAGAGGATATATGAAGTTGTATGCGGCTGATGGATTTCCAATTATAAAACCACCTTGGGGGCAACTCACATCGATTGATCTTGATAATGCAAAGATCAATTGGCAAGTACCATTAGGGTCGTATGAGAAGTTAGAAAGTCAAGGTTTGTATGACACTGGTACGGAGAACTATGGAGGGCCAGTTGCCACTTCAGGTGGACTTGTCTTTATTGCCAGTACTTCTGATGAGAAGATCCGTGCTTTTGATAAATCAAATGGAGAAGTGCTTTGGGAACATGAGTTGCCAGCGGCTGGCTATGCTACACCTGCAGTCTATGCTGTTGATGGTCGACAATATGTTGTGGTGGCTTGTGGTGGAGGAAAGTTAGATACAAAGTCTGGAGATCAGTATGTAGCCTTTGCATTACCTGAAGTAATTTAAAAGATAATAGAGAAGACTACTTTCGTCTTAGTTAATTGTGCATAATTATAGAAAAACAAAACGTATCTTTAAAAAGATGAATATTGAGTACAAAAGATTCATGGTTTATTGCGGACTGTTCCTCATAGTCTCAATTCTATCTTATACTCTTCTCAACAAGTATGTCTTTAACAGTCCTGTTTTTAGTTTAGCACCAAATGAGAAGCAAGCAACTAATTGGGAGCAAATCATGACTATTAGAGAAAAGCGGAATCTTGTTGCGATGAACAAGTCCTATGATCTGTTGATGAATATGGGCTCATTTGCCACTTCTTCAGAAGATTGGTACGATGCTGTTAACAACTACACCAAGGCCAAAACAATTTTCCCTGATAGAATCGAAGCCAGAAAGAATCTTTGCTATAGCTACTTTATGTTGTGTCGTAGAGATTGGCGATTCTGTAGTCAAACGAAGAAAGAGCTGTACTTTGCTATGAAATATGTAAAGCCATCTGATTCGCGCTCTCAAAATTACCTTCTACATCTTGTGGATCTTGCTGGGATGAGTGACCTTGTAGCGCTTGAAGAAAGCGAAGCTTTATCTGCTATTTATCAAGATAGTCGAAGTATCGTAAAATAGCCAAAGATCACTTACATTTGCACCTTCATTTAACACTATAAGGTAATTATATATGAGTTCAAGTACAATGGCTGCTACTAACTACAAGGTTAAAGATATCAATCTTGCAGAATGGGGCCGCAAAGAAATCGAGCTTGCAGAAGCAGAAATGCCAGGCTTGATGTCTCTAAGAGAAGAATATGGTGCATCTAAACCTTTAGCTGGTGCTCGGGTAGCAGGATGTCTACACATGACAATCCAGACGGCTGTTCTCATAGAGACGTTAGTTGAGTTAGGAGCTGAAGTAACATGGTCATCATGTAACATCTTTTCTACACAGGATCATGCGGCAGCAGCAATAGCTGCGACAGGTGTTCCTGTATATGCTTGGAAAGGTATGTCAGAAGAAGAATTTTGGTGGGCGATAGAGCAAACCGTTCACGGATTTGAAGGAGGCAAACCGCTTAACATGATCCTTGATGACGGAGGTGACTTGACTAATCTTGTATTGGATAGCCACCCTGAGCTTGTTGATGGTATCAGAGGATTAAGTGAAGAAACCACGACAGGTGTTCATAGACTCTACGAAAGAGAGATAAATGGAACACTTACGCTACCTGCGATTAACATAAATGATTCTGTGACTAAATCCAAGTTTGATAACAAATATGGATGTAAAGAATCATGCGTAGACGCAATCAGAAGAGCAACTGATGTTATGATGGCGGGGAAAGTCGCTGTAGTTGCAGGTTATGGAGATGTTGGAAAAGGTTCTGCTGCTTCATTGAAAGGAGCTGGTTGTAGAGTGATTGTAACCGAGATTGATCCTATATGTGCGTTGCAAGCAGCTATGGATGGTTTTGCAGTGAAGAAAATGGACAATGCTCTACCAGAAGCCAATATCGTTGTTACTGCGACTGGAAATAAGAATATCATAACCGACAAACACTTCAAAGCGATGAAGGATAAGGCTATCGTTTGTAACATCGGCCACTTTGATAATGAAATTGATATGGCATGGTTAAATGATAACCATGGCTCAAGCAAAATAGAGATTAAGCCTCAGGTAGATAAGTACACAGTAGATGGTAAGGATATCATAGTTCTTGCAGAAGGTAGACTTGTAAACCTTGGTTGTGCTACAGGACACCCTTCTTTTGTAATGTCTAATTCATTTACAAATCAAGTGTTAGCTCAAATTGAGCTATGGCAGAATACTGACAAATATGAGAACAAAGTCTATATGCTTCCAAAACACTTGGATGAGAAGGTTGCTAAGTTGCACCTTGAAAAGATAGGTGTAGAGCTTGAAGAACTTACGCCAGATCAAGCAAAGTATATTAATGTAGATCAAAACGGTCCTTATAAGCCGGAGTACTATAGATACTAATTGATCTTTGATTAAAAATATAGATATGGCTCTTTAGGAAACTAAAGGGCCATTCTTGTTTTGTGACTTAATTGAAAGGAGAGAATATACGAGATATCATGTTGAGTCCAGAGCGTAAATTTTGACCCTTGGCTGTAGTCTCAGGAGAGTATCTTACATCAACAGGAATCTCATTTATTTTTGATTTTGTAAAGGCCGCATGTTTAATGATCTCCATGCAAAACTCAAATCCGTCGTAATTTAGATCCATCGAAGACGCAAGTTCTCCAGAGATTGCTTTCAGTCCACTTTGACTATCAGTTAACATCTTTCCGGTCAAGAAGAAACTAACCAGATTACCAACCTTATTATAAAAGATTCTACTTTTTGGAATATTATTCTTTCCAATAAAACGACTCCCTATAACTAGATCACATTTTTGAGATTCCAAATGATTGTGTAATCTAACTAAATCTTTAGGGTTGTGTTGTAAGTCTGCATCAATGGTCAATATAACTTGTGCCTGATGACTTACTGCATATGCTATCCCAGTTTGTGTGGCAGCTCCTGGACCAAGATTGATCACGTGATCTAAAACAACTACATCCTCATGTTTCTCTGCCAGCTGTCTAGTTTCATCAGTACTTGAATCATTAATCACTACTATACTTTGAAATCCAAGTTCTTTTATTTGATCAATAAGATCACTTATGTACCTATCTTCATTTTTTGCTGGGATAATCACATATGTGGAAGATGAAAGCATGAACTTATATCAAGTTATAAAATTTCAAATATCGCATAACTACCGTGATTTTTCAACTTGGTATTCGCAGTTAGTCCATATTCCCTTGAAAAGAGATGGTTTATGGTGAGGATCTGACCAGAAGGGGTGTTTATCTCAAGAACTCTGTCTGTTGCCATCAATCTCAGATTTTTACTTTCATATAGGGAGTTTATGAAAACTTGGTACTTTTTAGTTAAGCTTTGTTCTGGTGTTTTGTCAAGCGTATAGGTGTAAAGATCTACTATGATATACTTAAATCCGGAAGCTTTGAGTATGTCTCCCGTTATCTTCATGTCTTTGTGGACGACCATTACGTAGTAGTACATAGACAATAGGTTGTCTTGAAAACATCGCTCCGCGCTATTCTTGATTTCAAAAGCCAAACTAGATCCTACTTGATAGATTAATTCATTGTTAGAATTAATTTCTTCTAAAGCACCTCCTATATTATTATAAACACGTCTTCGTGATTGGTCAGCAGACTCTAATCCCGTAGAATAATAAATAGTCGATGGATCAACAATAGTTTTTCCTGTATTCTGATCAATCGTTGAAGAATTGACATTGCTTATTCTCGCCGCATAACTAGAAATGACCCAAAAGGTTATCGGGACCAGAACTAATACTTTGATAAAAATAGTATGTGTTCTATTTTGTCTTTTCGCTTTTTCTGTAGATAAAAGTATGAATGCATAGAGTAAGGGTATAAGTATAAAACCATACCATATTATACCTCCTGATAAATAAAGCCACAAAAAGAAAAACACCAAGCTTGTTATAGTTAGGAACCTATATTTAGAATGTTTTATGATTTCCGTTTTACTAAAGCCAATGCTAATTAGTAGCAATAGAAATAAAAATATATATGTTATGTGATCTTTATCACCTGAGATAAGGTTAATTATAGATTTTATGGGTGTAGATATTGAGGATAGGACATCGTAACTATTGACCAAAAGTAATTGAGACGCTGTGGCTTGGGATAAATCTGTAACATCCCATGCTCCTCCTCTCTTTTCTACTGATCCTATACCATCAATATTGACAAAGGAAGTATCAATAGAAAGTCCTAAGTATAAAATCAAGACTATAAGGAGGCTCCAAAAGATTTTTTTCTTTTTATAAGTAAGAAGTAGAAGACATAGTGGAAACAATGCAAGAATGACATAGCTGATATCAAAATATCGTCCTTGTTTACTTGTGTTAGCACATATGTCATACGGAAGTGTGAGGTATCTTGTTAATAGCTCTTCATATCCTATATATCGTTGTATTTCCGTTCGCTCATTACTATTGTTAATATCATCAAGATCTATGATTATATCTCCATTGTCATTTTGAGCACATAAGGTCAGATTAGACAATAGAAGAATAACAAAATAGAAAAAAGACAACTTGCTTACCGTCATTTATTCTTGATTCTGTTTTTGAAACTCTTTATAATTTTTAGCCATCGATGCTGGCGTGAGTTTTGGTCGAGGCTTATCTCCCATTATTAATTTGGTCAGTTCTGTAGACTTGGTAAATTGATAGTTCTTGTAAATCCAAGGTGAGAAAACTGCTGTAGCGATCGCGCCGCATAAGAAAAGGGCTTTCACATTATTTATAAAGACATTCTTATCTCTAACAAAAGAAAATCCCATACATGCTATCCCACCCAAAAGCAATGCATAACTTGTTATGTCTGGACTAAGATGATACTCTCGTAAGCCACTTATATTGTCGAGTTTTGCAAGAAGAACAATACCGATGGTCAAAGCACAAATGCCAATGACGCCTATTACATCTTTTGTATACCACCACAAGCCAGCGAACACTGCAAAAATTAGAAATACGCTGAGTACTTTAATTGATAAACAGTACCCAAGTAGCAAGCCAATAATGAGAAGCGCATTTCGATCGACTTTGTTATTAAGTATTTTACTTTCCCCTTTTTTATTTTCAAAAAGCCACCACATTAAAAAATTAATGATGACAAATTGAAAAAAGACCAGCGTCAGATCTATCTTAAACTCTATTATAAATTGATTAGTGACGGTTGGTGTAAGTAGATAAAGTAGCGCAACTAACACTGCATTATTGGATGATAAGTTGACATATCTTTTGCAAAATTCATATATCGCTACTAGGCTCAATAGACCACCGAGTGCTGATAAAAACATCGTTATCTCTGGACTATTAAATGCGATGTAACCCGTAGACATGACAAGACCCCAAGCATAAGGTTGAAATCCAGGCACCAAAGCGCCTGCTTCTGCAATCAACTTCGATATATTCACGTAATAATTACGTGCATCAAACCCCAAAGGATATGGCGCTTGGGTGTACATATAATTCATGGCGATGTACACCAAGATAAAGAACATGATCAACCCACCCCAAAAGTTAAGATCATTTGGTTTCTTAATTGGCTTCCATAAAGTATCGATGATAAAGTCAAACGATACCTTGTAATTAATAAGAGTCAGCAACACTAAGAAGCCAATCAATACCAGTTGATCAAGCACCCCTATCACGCCTAGTATCATAAGCAAGACAGTGTATAACATAAACCCAAGTGAAATGTCCAACAATGCAAAAGGGTTACTCTTTTGATCAGAAATGAGCTTTCTCCTGATCAGATTGCCACTAGAATATGCTGCTAGTGTCATGAAGTACGCACATCCCAGTGTATAGACGCCCTTGCCAAGTAAGTGTAGATAGTTAGTGTAGTCTAATGGTGCTTTCCAGTACTTATTGTAGGCCATTGTAACAGACCAAACAACAATCATAAATAGAAGAAACAGAAAGGCTCCGTTAACAGGTAATTTTGGCCATTTTTTGAAAAACCACAATTGGTTATAGTAAGCGGATAAAAATATCCCTATGACACTTAAAAATATAAAGAGATTGGTATACTTAAAGTGTGTGATAGAAGGTAAGTAGATGAACTGTTTGTTAAAATAGTCCAACATAACGAAGCCTACCCACAAGATTGAAAAGATCATAAAGACCCAGTCTTGTAGGGTGAGTTTTTTAAGTGTGTCGGTTAATTTCATTGACATGGATCAATCTCAAAAATAGGATAAATATCATAGCAAACTAAAGTAAACATATAATGAAAGATGATGATATTGATATGATCCGAAATAGAGTATTTTGTTTAAGAAGAATAGAAAAAGAATAAACAAAGTTGAAATTGTAGTAACTTGACGTATGAAAGTTATAATGTGGGTATAGAGGAAGACATCAAGCAAAAAAGACCTTTTAAATCAGAGGTTGAGAAGTTAGTGGTAAACATGATGTTTACTCATGGATGGATCAAAAAGAATCTTAAAAGTCAGTGTAAACCATTTGGACTCACTCCAAAACAATATAATATTTTAAGGATACTTGCAGGAGCTGACAAACCTTTGACAACATCAGTAATCAGAAATAGAATGATTGATAGGATGTCTGATATAACGCGGCTTATTGATCGATTGATCCTTAAAAAACTTGTGATTAAGAAGGTCAAAGCTGAAGATAAACGGCTTGTAGATATTACTATATCAGAAAAAGGACTAAACCTTGTTAAAGCCATGAGAGCTGATTTTACCCACGACTATATGAGTGGTCTCGATAAAAATGAAGTCAATCAGCTCAATCATCTACTCGACAAACTAAGAAGTGGGACTTAATTCTTTGGCTTCACTTTTAGTATCAGAGCTTACGAACTTTTGTGTAAAATAGAATGTCATGCAAAGTGAGATGCCAAGGTAGCCCACGATGATATATTGACCAAAGGGAAGTATGGCAGAAAGAGTGAACCAATCAGAATATCCTTGAAAAATCAAATAGGCCAATACTAATTTTACAATCTCTGCTGGGATAGCTATCTTGTCCATATCCATAAGACTTGTATATGCAAAGATCGATGATCCTAAGAAGGCTGCATATAATATGATGCCAGAGGCATCTATATCTGCTATTTGTACGAGCATGAAGTACATGAGAGCATTGACGACAACAAGCTGTATTCCAGACCATATTTTTAAGCCATTGGGCACATCTGGTTTGTATTTGGCGTAAGCATAAACATCTTCAATAACCTCTATCGGGTATTCTTCAGCTACATCCTTAGGGCGCCATCCAGTTGGCATAAACCATAGCTTGACTTTATCACTAAGACTTTTAGTCCTCCATGCATCCTTAGCTAAAGAAGTGATATGCTGAAAGTTGATGAGAAAGGGATTCCAAGTTAAGACTGGTTTTTTAACCCCATACACTGGTGGTATATCGACATCTTCTTGTTTAAATGTGCCAAACATCTTATCCCAGATGATAAATATGGCTGCATAATTCTTATCAATATACTCGGGATTAATGGCATGATGCACACGATGATGAGAAGGAGTAACTATGACATGCTCTAATAGTCCCATGCGATTAATCAATCTCGTATGATACCAAAACTGTGCAAATAGATGAAGAGGAGCAACCACAGCTATGATACTGCCAGGGATACCGATCAACGCCAAGGGTATGTAAAGAAAAAAGTAGACCCCAACGATCCCAGATATGCTCTGACGCAGTGCACAAGACAGATTAAACTCTTCGCTACTGTGATGGATGATATGACGATTCCACATGACATTGATCTCATGGTTAAATCTATGCGACCAGTACGATGCAAAATCAACCAATACAAAGCAAACTATATATAGCCATACCTCAGATTGGATAGTTAGTAGTGAGAAGTGTTCTACCATCCAACCATAACTGACGATAACAATGGCTAAGCCTAAGATTTCCTTTAGGGTATTAGTCATACCAGAGCTCAGGCTAGAGATAGTATCCATGGCATTGCCGACACTTCTACCCATTATGAGGCTTGCGATATACTCTATTATTATAAGTACTACAAAACCAGGGATGGCATAAGATAGCACCTGAGCGTAAGTCTCCATATTGTATAGTTCTAACAAACAATATAGAAACTATATGAGCTTTTATCTATGCCAATTCCATTTCTATAGCCTTGCGGACTAGGCCTGCGGTATTTCTCGCATTAAGCTTAGAAAGGAGGTTGCTACGATGTGCCTCTACTGTCTTTAAGCTGATAAACAACTGATTGGCTATCTCTTGATTAGTGTTTTCATCCATGATTAGGTCTAAGACTTCCTTCTCTCTTCTCGTGATCTTAGGCACTTGCTTTTCTTGTGGCTTAGACTTCTTGTTACTATTCATTAAGCCATTCATGATCGTATTTGTGATCGCTTCACTGAAGTAAGTCCTACCAGCAGAGACCGTTCTTATGGCAGTGATTAGCTCTTTTCGCCCTGTGTTCTTAAGCACATACCCAAGAGCACCGCTTTTAAGAACCTCGGAAATATAGCTCTCCTCATCATGCATAGAAAGCACCAAGATCTTAAGGTTCTCTTTCATCTTGAGGATACGCTTTGTAACCTCGATACCACTCATATCAGGAAGATTAATATCCATCAGTATGATATCAATAGAGGCAAGAAGATCATGGTTAAATACATCCTTGCCTTCATGGCAACGGTGGACTATTTGAATGTCTTCTTCTTTGTTTAATATTGACTCCAGACCTTCCACAAACATTTTGTGATCGTCTACTATTAAGATTTTGATCATTTCTAGCTTAATTTTGAACTAAAGTATACCAACTGGCCTTCGGTTATTCTAGGGGTTACCCTAATAAAGTCATAAGATTAATAAGAGAGTTTCGATACATGAGGACTTTAACTATTCTTCTCGTCAGCTTATTATGTTTAGCCGTGTTAGAGGCTCAGATAAGAGAAACAACTTATTCGGATACCCTTAAGAGTATCAATGAACGTATCAGACTTGGACATGAAAAAGACAATTTTGAGCAGATAGCACAAGGCTACTACGATCGAGCATTGCATAACTTTAAAGTCCATCTCAGAAACCAAGATGTCATCAGCGACTTGATCTCTTGCGGGACTATCTACAGGCGCATCAAAGATGATTTTGGCTTTTACAAAGCCAGACTTGCGTTAGCAGATTTTTATATCAGAGAAGAGATTTTTTTAAGTGAGGCTATAGACTTGACAGAAGAGGTCTATCAGTTTTATGTAGAGAAGGAGATGTCTTATGAGAGTGCTATCGCTGTCTCTCAACTTGGTAAGGCTCATCAGAGAAAATTAGAATATAGCAAAGCACTTAGTTATGTTGAGTTAGGGTTGGCAGCTAGTGAAGAGTTAGGCGATATACAGATGGAGCTTTCTAATAGACTCTTACTCACAGAACTGTTAGGTAATCTCGGCAATGTAGAAAAAGTCCTCGAACAAGGGGATTACATTCTCAATTTGGAAAAGGACATCGGAACTTTTAAAGTGTCTCCTAAAGTAAACTATCTAGTAGGTGCTAATCTCCTTATGGATGATCAGATTAATAATGCTTTACCTTATCTAAAGGCATCTGTTAATATGAATACCCAAGTAAATGATCTAGCTTATGAGAGTAACACCTTACTCTCTAAGGCTTACATCGCTTTAGATAGTACAAAAGCTGCCTATAAACATTTGCAGATTGCTAACGAAGTCACGACAGAACTTTACAATCAAGAGAAGTATGCCATGGCCAATCAAACGGCAGCAAGATACCAAACAATTGAAAAAGATAAAGAGATAAAAGAGCTAGAACAAGACAACGAAAATTATGCATTTAAGTTAACACAGCGCACACGTCTTTTTCTAATTATTTCTGTATTGCTTGCTTTGGCCGCCATGGCCGCCTACAATTATTTTAGACTGCAACGCCAACGGTTTAAAATGGAACGACTATTAGGTAAACAAAAAGAAGAGATCACACAACAGAAGATCAATGAATTAGAAAGCTCGTTGAAAATCGAAAACCTGCAATCTATGGTTTTGGGACAAGAGGCTGAGCGAACAAGGATCGCAGAAGATCTTCATGATAGTTTAGGAGGCACTCTTTCTACATTAAAGTTACAATACGATGCCTTACAATTAGATCATGAGGACCTCTCTGTAGACTCTTCGTTTCAAAAGATAATGGGCATGATCGACAATGCTTGCGGTGAGGTTAGAGATATAGCCCGTAATCTGAAACCTATTACATTAGAAAAGTTGGGCTTAAGTGCTGCACTAAAGGATTTGATCAACAGATACTCTATCAGTGGTGTGATGGAGATATCGCTTCATACACACCAAGTTGACGGTATCTTGAGTCAAGAAGCCAAGTTGCATGTTTATAGAATCATTCAAGAATTATTAAATAATGCGCTGAAGCATGCTAATGCTTCAGAGATTGATGTACAGCTGAACAAGTTAGATGAAGAACTCATAATCACTGTTGAAGACAACGGGAGTGGCTTTGATCAGATTAATGCAAAACAAGGATTAGGCTTAGGTAATCTTCAGTCACGAGTCAATGTTCTTCGCGGTGAGATGGAGATAGACTCTTCGCCTGATAGAGGGACCTCAGTTACAGTACATATACCACTCAATACTGCCCAGTTTGAACTTTCTAAGAGTTAACCCTAGTGTCAATCTTAGAGTAAGTACTAATTATACAGGAGATTACAATCTTACCTTTGTTATATGTTGAGCGATTCTCAATTAGAATGGCCACAAAAAATTATGAATGTTTTTAGAATCTTCTGATTCTAAAAGGTTTCAAAAAGTTGAAGCCTACAACTATTCAGCCAAGGTGATTAAGATAAACCGTCTTTCCAATATTATAATTCTTATTTCTTACTGAAGATTATATTGGGATGACGGTTTTCTTTTATAGGAAGTTTTAAGATGAGATATCTTCAGACAATGTTGCAATTACGTCAACCTTGGCCTTTACAGTTTGTCCAAGTTTGACATTATATTGTGTGCCTACAGGCAAATAGACA
Source organism: uncultured Saprospiraceae bacterium (assembly GCA_937942435.1). Taxonomy (GTDB): domain Bacteria; phylum Bacteroidota; class Bacteroidia; order Chitinophagales; family Saprospiraceae; genus JAJRXG01. The sequence goes on along the minus strand of CALDEM010000033.1, from coordinate 26,128 downwards.
TCTACTCTCGAGCCAAATTTTATAAACCCAAGTTCACCTCCTTGCTTTACCGTTTCTCCACCATTCATGTAGTTTACGATTCTGCGAGCCAAGGCTCCGGCGATCTGACGGACCAAAACTTCACCGTGATTATTTTTATAAACAGTTGTGTGTCTTTCGTTTTCAGTTGAAGACTTAGGATGCCATGCAACCAAGTATTTGCCAGCATGGTATTTGCTGTAAGCGATCTCTCCATTCATAGGATGATGATTGCTGTGTACATTGATGGGCGACATAAAGATGGATATCATGAGCCGCTCATCTTCAAAGTATTCTGACTCTATTGTATCTTCTATTACCACCACTTTACCATCTGCGGGGCAGAGGATTTCGTGCCCATTTGGATTGCTAACGAGCCGTTTCGGGTATCTAAAAAATTGCAATACGATTAGAAAAAGTATTAGCGATATCGCCAGGCTTATATAAAGCATAATGTCACTGGCACCATATCTCCAGAGGATACCATTTACGATACCCAATGTTACCAAGGTTATGATCAACGATGCCTTACCTTCTCTATGGATTGTCATCCGTTATTAATTATTGAGTTATTATATAATACAAAGAGACGAATGGGACCGCATAGATAAAACTATCCAATCGATCCAAAAAACCTCCGTGACCGCCCAGCAATGAGCCACTATCTTTTAAACCTAATTGCCGCTTCCAAGAGGACTCAACTAAGTCTCCTAAAGATCCTGTGACCCATACTATTGTAGAAATTATCAACCAGTGCCTTAAAGTTAATCCCCCGATGAGGGCACTGATGGCAAAGCAGATAAGTATACCTAATAGGCCGCCACCGATTAAACCCTCCCAGGTTTTATTGGGAGATATAGATGGAAAAAGTTTTGTCTTACCAAAAGCCTTTCCACTAAAATATGCACCTGCATCGTTTAACCAGACGATTACAAAAATACCAAGTATAATTTTGGGAAACTCGTCATAGGTCAAAACCAAAATCGATGCAATTAAAAATGGAAAAATAATATATATCATTGACATGATCACAGTGGGGCTTTCTGTCAAGAATGTCTTTTTCTTAAAAAATATATAGCCACTATTAATTGTAAAAAGTGCTACTGAAAAGTAAACGATATAGGATATCCACTTACTTATATCGATACCCAAAAGGGGGAGAGACAAGGCTGCAATCGATAGACCCATAATATAAACCAATGAACCGTTTTGACTACCAATCGAACTTTTCACAAACTCAAACAAGCAAAGTAATGCAAACACATAGAGCAGCGCTAATGTCGACACAACACCTCCTAAGGTTGAAGCGCCGATGATGATAACATATGCTATACCAACGGGGATTCTTGATTTAAGGTCTTTGTTCATATTTAGATTGGGATGCTCTTATAGCCAAGTACGCTAAGCCCGAAGTAAGTAACAAAGATGCTAATACTATCGGTAATGCGACGCTTGGGATGTTGTCTATTTCTGGGAGCTCGCCTTGCTTCACAGCGACATAGTAGGCAAGCACTTGTAAACCATTATTAATGAAGTGCAGGATGATCGGAGTCCATAATGACTTGGTATAATAATAACTATAACCAAGGATTAACCCAAGAAAGCTCAGTGGGAGCAATCGCTCAAACTGCATATGAAAACCACCAAATATTAAAGAAGCAACAATGATGGCTATATGCGGATGCCCCCAGACTTTTGTCAGTTGATTTTGAACGATTCCTCTAAATATTAGCTCTTCTCCGACGGCTGCAAGCGCTCCTACCAATACCAGACTGGTCAATAATTCTGAGATATGAGCCATATTGAGCGTTTGCTCGAGAAGAGCGAAGTTCGATTCTTGAGAAGTTACCATCCAGTCAGGAAGAGGTACGGCGGCATTCCATTCTGTGATTTTCATAAGAAGAGGATAACTCAAAAAGATAACGCCTGCCCACATCGCCACCTGCAAAAATCCAGATGTCGGTTGAAGCTTTAACTTCTGATATATATCCGTTTTCATAATCACAACACAGTAGATCAATCCTGGTAGCAGAAACATCCCGATATGGTTAATCATAAGGCCCACTCGAAGTAGCTGTCTTTTTCCGTAACTCAGCTCGGCACCTTCGAGCATTGTATTAATATCAAGTCCTCCGGCATACCATAGACCAAGAGAGAGAAGGTTGGAGACGATAAGTCCACCTAATATGATCAGAACGAGAATTACAAGTTTTCTCATGTTAGTTACACATTCTATAATCTCTAAAAGACGAGCGAAGATAGCTTAACTTTGTCGCTCTTAATATTATCAACACATGCCTTTCGGCAAATATTTAACTATTCGATTTGAAGACTAAGCTTAGCGTAAATCTCAATAAAGTAGCACTAATAAGAAATGGCAGAGGTGGTAACATCCCTGATCTTATCAAGTTTGCTAAAGATTGTGAGTCATATGGTGCTGATGGTATAACAGTCCATCCTCGACCTGACCAAAGGCATGTGCGTTATGATGATCTTGGTCAACTAAAAGAAGTGGTCAAAACAGAGCTCAATATTGAGGGCTACCCGTCAGCTAACTTCATGAAAGAGGTATTATCAGTGAAGCCCCACCAATGTACACTTGTGCCTGATCCGCCAGGAGTACTAACTTCTGACTCAGGTTGGGATATCGAAGGTCAGCGGCAACTCTTATCAGATGTCCTTTCAAGTCTTAGATCAGCGGATATAAGGACTTCATTATTTATAGATCCAGACCCTGATCAAGTTATAGCGGCTAAAGAAGTGGGTGCAGATAGGGTAGAGCTCTATACAGGCCAATATGCCAACAACTACTTCCGAGATAAGCATGAAGCTATCCAAAATCATATCGTTTGCTCAAACAAGGCCGTAGAGTTGGGTATTGCTGTCAATGCAGGTCATGATCTCAACCTAGATAACCTGAGATTTTATAGCGATTCGTTAAGCAGTTTGTCTGAAGTTTCTATCGGACACGCTCTGATAAGTGATTCATTATACTTTGGTATTGCAAACGTCATTAGCATGTATAAAGCCTTACTTGCTTGATTTTTCTTCCATACTAGTTAGCAAAGCAACTAAAAACTTTTATGTTTGGACTTTCTTAAAGTGACCTTCATAAAGGTTACATGATGATGAGGCATCGAATTTAAGCGCAGAGGCGTTTATAACCTACGATACTATTTTAACAATTCTTTCACAATTTTACTAAACCAAACTGTATGAGGATTTTATTTACACTCATGATATTTTTAGGTTTCTGCACGAGTGCTATGTATGCACAGCGTACAGTGACAGGAACAGTACTTGACCCTGCAGGAGAGGCTCTTATTGGAGCTAATGTATTGGTACAAGGCACAGATGTTGGTACGATAACAGAGATTGATGGTTCATTCTCTATTGGAGTTCCAGCAGGCTCTTCGATCTTAGTGATTAGCTACACTGGATTTGAGACACAAGAGGTTGACGTTTCTACACGCAGCCAGATAGACATAACGCTCAACGAAGGAGAACTTCTTGATGAGATTGTAGTAACTGCCCTTGGTATCGAAAAAGAAGCCAAGAGCTTAGGTTACGGTATTGATCAGATAGATGGTGACGAGCTCACTAGAGCAAGATCTGACAATGTTATTAATGCACTACAAGGTAAGGTGACTGGAGTAAGTATCACTAACACAAGTGGTAACTTAGGTGCATCAAGTAAGATCTTGATTAGAGGTGCAACTTCACTTTCAGGTAACAATGATCCTTTATTCGTTATCGATGGTATACCGATGAATAACGATCAGATCGCTTCTAACTCGCGTATAGCCGGTAGTCGTGATTTCGGTAGTGGAGCATCAGTTATTAATCCTGATGACGTTGAGTCTATGAGTATCCTTAAAGGAGCAGCAGCTACTGCGCTTTATGGAGCAAGAGCTGCAGCAGGAGCTGTGATCATCACTACTAAAAGAGGTACATCCTCTAAGAGTGGAAATGCTCAAGTATCTATCAACTCATCTTATAGATTAGATGATCTGTTTGTAGTGCCTGATTACCAGCAAGATTATGCGCAGGGATCTTTATCAAAGTACGATTCATCAGCGATTGGCTTTGACTGGGGACCACGTAACGTTGGACAGCAAGTAAGCGCATTGCCAGTGACTGGTCAGCCAGGAGCGCTGACACGTGTAGAAGACAATGGTATAAAGGACTTTTTTAAGACTGGATTTAGTGCGATCAACAACTTTGCGATCTCAGATGGCAATGAAAAGATGGACTATAGAGTAAGTCTTGGAGCATTGAACCAGACAGGGATCCTACCAGGTGCTTCTTTAGATAGATATAATGTATCACTTAACGCCGGTGTTACACACAGCCCGATGCTTAAGTCGAGATTTGGTATACAGTTTATCAAAACTGATTCTGAAGGTACAGGTGCATCAGGTGCCAATGATCCTAACATTATTAGTGTAGCTTCATTTAGTAGTACTGTAGATCCAGCTGTATACGATCCTTGGATCGATGAAGCTGGCAACCAGATCAATGCTGCGACACCAACATCTAACAATCCTCTATGGATCAGAAATGAAAATAGAAACGAAAGAGACGATAGCCGTGTCTTAGCAAATATGTCATTGACGTTTACGCCTTTAGATAGATTAGCATTTACTGCTAAAGTGGGTTATGATTTTGATAATGATAACAGACTGATCACTAACAGAAAAGGTACAGCTCAAAGAATAGATGGAGATTTTAGAATTGATAAGTTCAACAATACGCAAGTAAATACTGATATCATCGGTACTTATAGTATGGATGTGTCTGATGACTTCTCTGTAGCTGCCCTCGCTGGGTTTAACTATAACAAGAGAGAGTTTGAGAGAGAAGGCTTAACTGCAACCTCTTTATTGGTGCCTGAGTTATTTGCACCAGGTAACGCGGAGCAAACTGTTCCCAATAGAGCATTCTCAGAACAAGTTCTTTTTGGTGCTTACGGATCATTAGACTTTACTTATAAGGATTATTTAACAGTGACAGTAACTGGTCGTAATGACTGGTCGTCAACACTACCAGCTAATAACAGATCATACTTTTACCCTTCTGTAAGTACAGCATTTGTGTTTACAGATGCACTGGGATTAGACGGATCTGGTCCACTTAGTTATGGTAAGTTGAGAGCAAGTTATGCTGAGGTAGGTAATGATACAGGACCATACCAGTTAGACTTTAACTTCTTTCCGATTACAACAGCTACAGGACAATATGGACTGAATGTAAACTTCCCATTTGCAGGAAGATTAGCATTCTCTAAAGGAAACACTGTGCCACCAGAAAACCTTCTTCCAGAGAGACAGAAGAGTTATGAAGTGGGAGCTGACCTAGACTTTTTTGATTACAGATTAGGTGTAGACTTCTCTTACTTCCGTACTGAGAATGTCAACCAGATCTTAGCGTTACCTATCCCTCAAACAACAGGGTTTGGATCGCTATTGACTAACGTTGGTCAGGTAAACACAACTGGTTTTGAATTTACAATTGATGCGACTCCTATTAGAACTAAAAATCTAACATGGAATACTACGATAAACTTCTCAAAGGCTGACACTAAGGTTGCAGAGCTAGCAGAAGGCGTAGATAGAGTACTCCTTGCAAGTGCATTTAACAGTGTACAAGTTGTTGCTGTTGCAGGTGGAGGATTTGAATTATTAGGGATTCCATTTTTGAGAGATACGATCTCAGGCAGACCTATTATCAATCCTAACGATGGAACGAGGTTGGCAGGAGAAACAAGAACATTCGGTTCTGTACTTCCTGATTTTACAATGGGATTTGTTAACAATGTAACTATCGGACCTGTTAGCATAGGAGCAACTGTAGATTGGAGACAGGGTGGTATCATCAGATCAAGCTCAGTTGAAGCACTACAAGGAAGTGGTCTTGTTACTGAGACTTTGATCAATAGAGAAGGTACTTTTCTTGATACAGAAGGAGTCATCGACAATGGTGATGGTACTTTCAGAGACAATGATGTTCCATTGGTAAGTTCTCAAGCATTCTGGGGTTCTCTTAATGACAACAGTATAGCAGAGGCTTACATATTCGATGCTACGTTTGTTAAACTAAGAGAGATCGCAGTGACTTACTCATTCCCTCAGTCTATTATAAACAAGACATTTTTCAGCAACTTGTCAGTTGGCCTTGAAGCAAGAAATGTTGCGTTGCTATATAGCAAGGTGCCTCACATCGATCCAGAAGCTTCACTATTTGGTGCAGGTGCAGATGGATTTGGAGTTGAGAGAGCTAGTGTTCCTTCTACAAGAAGTTTAGGAGTTAACATTAGAGCAACATTTTAATTGTAAAGCTTAAAAGATAATAACAATGAATTTTACTAAAATATTCGCATTGTCACTTTTGATGCTTTTTACAGTATCATCTTGTGATGAAGCTCTAGACATAAACACCAACCCATTAGTAGCTTCTGCTGCTGATCCTAACGTGGTGTTACCATTTGTATTCGTACAATATTCTAATAGACATGTAACAGAGTTGGGAACCAGAATGATGGACGTTCCTCAACACTTTTCAGCTTGCTTTAACAGCCCAAGAGGAGGGAACACCTCTTCTTTCTTGACTGGTAATACATGGAACATGTTTTACACGCAAGTTCTAGGAAATCTTGTTCTTGTAGAAGAAGATGCCATAGAAGCAGGAGCATCAAGCAATAATATCAATGCTATTGCTAAGGTATTGAAAGCTCTTAGTTTCTTTGAGCTTAGTAGCATATGGGAGTCTGTTCCATTTACAGAGGCTTTGGATGGTGCTACTTTCCCATCACCACAGTTTGATGATCAAGAGACTGTCTTTAGAGGAAGTGTTGCACTTCTTGATGAAGCCATGGCCCTTATAGACGCCATACCTGATGCATCAGTTAATGTATCAAGTGGAGATTTGATCTATGGTGGAGACATGTCTCTCTGGAGAAGATATGCTAACTCACTTAAGATACGCATCTTGATGATGATTCGTAACAGAGATACTTCTGTAGATAGTCAATTATCTGCAGCATTTTCTCAACCTGTCATCGATGATAACACGCAAGCAGCATTAGTGAGATATTTTGATACTCCTGCTGAGTCTAATGCTTATAACAGACTAGTAGAAGCATTCTTCGGTATTGGTAATGAGACGCAAGGTGTATACGCACCGGGAGAGCCTCTGTATGATCTATTATCGGAAGCTGAGGATCCACGTTTGGCAACGCTTACAGTTGATCCTGATGGAAATGGTTCTCCAGGTAATGGTACTTTCCTTCCATTTGGAGCCGGAGCTGGAGCAGTTATCTCAGAGAATGTAATCAGAAATGATGTCCCTCATATCTTAATGTTGCCTTCTGAGATTAGCTTCTATAGAGCAGAGTTAACGCTTCAAGGTGTTTTATCTGGAGATGCTCAAAGTGCATTTGATACAGGTATGGCGCAGATTTTAAGCTTTTGGGGTGGACAGATCCCAGGTGCGAGAGTAGGTATATCAACAGGAGCTATTGACGCATTTATCGGTGGCTTACCGTCACTTGCTTCTCTTGGTCAAGCCAACGCTCTTACTACTGTTCATGAGCAGCTTTATCTTGAGTCATTTTTGAGACCTATAGTTGCCTGGAATACCGTAAGAAGAACCAAAGTGCCAGCTTTAGATCCTCCTCCGGGAACAACAATCTCAACAATCTTGAAGAGATTTAATTATCCGCCTAACGAGGTGGCTTCTAATCCTAACACGCCGGCTAACGATCCGACGGATACACCAATGTGGTTCGAGAATTAATATTATCTAATCACAGAAAAAAAAAGGAAATGAAATATTTAAATATATATACATACATATTAGTCCTGGCCGTATTTATGGCAAGTTGTGGTAATGATTTTGATCTCGAAGAGGATGGCGTAAATCCACAACAACTACCTGGCTATGTTGCATTTAACGCAAGTGGTAACAATGCCACTATCGATCCAGAGGATGTTGGAGAAGATGGTGGAGAGGTAACATTCAATATTGAAAACCCAACAGGAACACTTTCTGATATAACAGTTACTTACGAGTTTCAAGGAACAGCTGTTTTTGGCTCTGACTTTACGATCGAAGGAGCATCTGCTTCAGGTGGCACACTTGTCATCGAGGCTGACCCTGAGGATTTTCAGTTTAGAGATAACCAAGACCTAGTAGTTTCTATACTCACAGACAATGCTATTGATGGAGATAAAACTTTGGAGATTGTATTGGTGAGCGCTAGTAATGCGGAAGGAGAACTGGCAGTAGGTAGAGGTGGAACAGACTTTCTGAAAACTGCCATTATCAATATCAGTGATATTGATTGTGCCCTAGGCGATTTAGAAGGGACTTATGACTATACTATTGCTGGTGATATCGGTGATATATCTGGTGTACTTACTGTAGTGCCTGGAGGTGATGGTATTTGGGTGTTGGATGACTTCGCTGGAGGAGCTTTTGGAGAGCCAGTGCCATATGAGATCTTTACAGCAGCTAATGGTGATGTTACTGCTCCTGAGGTTTCAGATGTCTCTGGAGTAGCGGCATCCATAGGTGGAGTAGTCAATACTTGTACGAGCAGTATCTTTTTGAACGTAACATTAAACTGTTGTGGAGGTGAAGGTCTTATGTGGACCATTACAGCTACACCGCAGTAAAAGTTCAGATACTTTATAGATATAAAGGCCTTATCGGTAAACGATAGGGCCTTTTTTCGATTTATTAGTGTAACCCGACTATTTGGTTGGACGAAAAGTTCTATTTTCACTTATCGTAAATATTCTAATGGAGGTACGATGTACTACCCAAAATTCTAAATCATGAATAATTCTTTAGTTTATAAGTGTCTTAGCTTGCTGATATCATGCATGCTCTTGACCACCTTACTCTCTGCTCAGCATAAAAAAATGGCTCAAGCAGATAAGTTGAATAATGCTACGCTACCATCTACTATATCCAATATAGAGAGGCTTGAAGATGTAGGCTTGGTTTCTTGCCCTTTCAGCTTAGAGCATAATGATTATCATCTTCCTTTAGATGAAGAGAGGTTGTCTGCGATAAAGAAGTCAAGACTAAAAAACAGCTCTGATATTGTAGTCCAGTACTTTAGTTTTCCTGACGAGGCGATTCCGCCTTTTGAGTTTATAGTTACTGTCTTAGAAGAGTTATTCCCTTCTGATATAACTATTAACGTTGGTGCTCAGTTCAGTGACCAAGTTGGCGCTGGTACTTTAGCATCAGCAGGAGCAACAACTTTTTTTAGGAACTTTGACAATCAGATAGAACCGGATGCTTGGTATCCCATCTCACTTGCTGAAAAAATTGTTGGGATGGAATTAAATGCCGATGATAATCCATTCGATATTGTAGTTACGATCAATTCGCAACAGGATTGGTATTATGATTTTGAAAATCCTGCAGGTATAGCTGGCAGATTTGATTTTGTGACCATTGTGATGCACGAGATATTGCATGGCTTGGGGATGACCTCAGGTTCTGATGTTTCGAGCAACCTTGGAGTCATCGAGAGTCAAGGTTCATCTTTTGTTTATGATCTCTTTCTGGAGAACTCAGCTTTGATGAATATAAGCCAGAGCTTTGATAACAATTCTCTGGGTTTAGGTAGTGCATTGAGGAGCGAAGATGTCTTCTTTGGTTCTAATTGGTTTAAGATCAACACACCTAATGATATTCCGAGGATTTTTGCTCCAACAGTTTGGAACGAAGGATCGAGTATCAGTCATGTAGATGAGGGGACATATAACAACACGCCCAATGCTTTAATGACGCCTACCGCCCAACGTGGGGAGATTATTCAAGATCCTGGATTAGTGATGGATATGATGTATGATATGGGATGGAGCCTCACCTTGATGAGACCTATACACGGCAACTTTTCAGAGGATGTCAACGCACCTTTTAATTTTGATGTAAGGTTAGATACCGACTTTGGTTTCGACACTAGCTCTTTAAGGATGTTCTTTTTTGAAGGAGATTTTAGTATCCTCAATCAGGAGAGTGTACCATTGGTTTATACTGGACAAGAGAACATATTTAGGGCAACCTTACCAGCTCCTGGACGAGAGCGAACGATCGGTTATTATTATCGACTTGATGACAATCGAGACCTTAGAATAACTAACCCTTCTAATGCTCCATCTCCTGGACGCTTTTATGGTTTTACATGGGGCTTAGATGACATAGCACCTGAGATATCACATGTGCCAATAGCAAGTATAAACGAAAACGAATCTTCGATAACTATCTCAACAACCATCACAGATGAGTTTACTGGCTTAGATACAGTATATGCTACTGTAGAAGTGGTTGGCAAATCATCCGAATCATTTCCTTTATTACCAACGTTTGATGATTTTGGGGCCCTGATATATGAAGAGACCTATACGCTACCTGCTCGTTTAGATACAACGGATCAGCTGCGTTATCAGATTTTTGCAAGAGATATGGCTGGACAGCCAAACTCCATATTTTCTCCAACATCAGGTTTCTACAATATTGATATCGTTGCTGTTCCTGGGCCGATTACATTTTATCAAAATGATTTTGATAGTCCATCCGATGACTTTTTTGGTGAGGGTTTTACTGTTGAAACGCCAAATGGCTTTGAGAGCCCAGCTGTACATAGTTTACATCCTTATGGCGATGCAGCAAGTCGTGGAGTGACCAGCTTTGACCTTACTTATCAATTACGTAACCCTATCATCGTATCGGGGTTGAATTCTATAATCACATTTGAAGAAGTTGTGCTTATAGAACCTGGAGAGCCTGGAATTCCCTTTGGACGACCTGAGTTTTGGGATTATGCGATAGTTGAAGCAAAGAAGTTGGATTCTGAAGAATGGTCTCCTCTCGTTAATGGTTGGGATTCTAGAGACCAAGATAACTGGTTAGAAGCCTATAATGACTCTTTTAGCCCGTGCCCCGATGTTTCTCCTCAGGCATTATGCATCTCTGATGCAGTAGGTGACGTTTCTCTTTTTGCAACTAGAAGAATAGACTTAAGGGAAAGTGGAGAGTTTGCCGCAGAAGATACTGTACAGGTGCGCTTTAGATTATTCTCTGATCCTGCAGCTTTTGGCTGGGGCTGGGCTATAGACAACTTAAGTATACAAGCCGAAGAGATCCTCGTAAAAGTGGATGACATCGAGAGCCTTGAGTTACAACAAGCGCTACCTAACCCGTCTAACTTGGGATATGTGGACCTTACTTATAGATTTGGTGCTCCAGAGGAGCTCAAGACACTCAAAGTATACAATGTACAAGGTGCAGTTGTTCATAGTGAGCGATTGAGTGATAGATCAGCCCAATCGTATAACAAAAGATTAGATACAGCCTCTTGGACAGAAGGCATATACTTCATTGAGTTAGCGACAGACACTGGTGTCTCCACACAAAGGGTAGTCATAGCAAGATAAAATCAGGTCAATTTGATCAAAAAAAGGAGCTACTTTGAGAAGTAGCTCCTTTTTTGTTTCAAGCAGAACATATTAAAAGTTGTCTTAATATGGACTGTCTTCTGAAAGCCAGTTTCACTTTTTTATTAACAATTTCTTAGGAGAAGGCAGCGAAATGGCAATCTTTCACGTCTTTTTTGCGGTGTATATTAAACATAAAGTTAAATTTGCGCTGTTCGAGTAGGGGTAACTCTGTCTCGCTCAAAATCTAATTGGTGTCCTGAAGGAGGATGCCAATCATTATTTAATTAATTCTAAACCGAAAATAGTATGAAAAGACTTTTACTACTTTTCTCCGTACTTCTTCTCTCGGCAGGTGTCATGATGGCACAAAGAACAGTTACTGGCGTCGTAAATGACGATACAGGAGAGTCTCTTATTGGGGCTAATGTTCTTGTTAAGGGAACGACATCTGGTACAATATCAGATATCGATGGAAGCTTTTCTATCGAAGTACCGGACGGATCAAACATTCTATTAATTAGCTTCACAGGTTATGAGAGCCAAGAAGTTGATATAACTGGGATGTCTAACGTAACTATCTCTCTTGCACAAGGAGAACTACTTGAAGAAGTAGTTGTAACCGGCCTTGGTATCAAGAAAGAGAAAAAAGCACTTGGATATGGTGTCACAACCTTATCAAGCAAAGAGTTCACTGCTCGCCAAGAAACAGACGTTGCTAGATTATTAAGAGGTAAGGCAACTGGTGTAGATATCACTTCTACTTCAGGTCTTGCTGGATCTGGTACTAACATTATCATAAGAGGTTACTCAACGATCTCTGGTTCTAACCAACCATTGTTTGTCGTTGATGGTGTACCTTTTAATACAAGTACAAACACTGGTAACCAAGGATTTGGATCTGGATCTGCAACAGCATCTTCAAGATTCCTTGACCTTGACCCTAACTCAATCGAAGAGATTTCGATCTTGAAAGGACTTTCAGCAACTGTACTTTATGGAGAGGCTGGTCGTAACGGTGTTGTTTTGGTTACTACTAAGAATGGTAGTGGAGGAGCTTCTGCTCAAGAAAAAACTGAGATTAGTGTTACACAAGGTGTTTTCCAATCAGAGATTGCAAACCTTCCTGATTACCAAGATACTTATGGTAATGGTTTTAACGCAGGTTTTGGTTGGTTCTTCTCTAACTGGGGTGCAGCATTTGATGATTTGAGACCTTCTTCATATGGTTCAGATTACCAAGGTGAGAGCAATGGTAGAGTTTTGATTACTCACCCATATGATCAAGCACAGTATGCAGCAGATTTTCCAGAATTCGCTGGTGCGGAGTATCCTCACCAACCATTTAGTTCTGTAGAGGACTTCTTCCAACCTGGTACTTCGTCTAATACTTCGCTTTCTATCCAAAGTAGATTGAATGAGAATTCAACTATTTCTGCTACGTACTCTTTCTTGACAGAAGAAGGATTTACTCCTAGAAGAGATGAGAGAAATGATAACAGTAGATCAAACTTCCTTGATAAGCATAACTTTGGCCTTGGAGCACAGACTCAATTGTCAAGTGGTCTTAAGATAAGAGGTAGTTTTAACTATGTTGCTAACAACAGAGAGACGCCTTTAACAGGTACAGGATTCGGTGGTGATGGTAACGGTCTATTTGGTGCACTTTTATTTACACCAAGATCTGTAGATCTTAATGGTCTTCCATACCAATCTCCTATCGATGGACGTAATGTCTATTACAGAAGAGGATCCCCTATCCAAAATCCAAGATGGACACTGAATAACGCCAGTCAGTTAGAAAACGTGAATCGTTTCTTCTCTACTGCTGAAGCGTCATATGCGATAAATGACAATGTTACATTGTTATATCGTCTTGGATTGGATAACTACAATCAGAAAAATCAGAGATACATCAACAGAGGTGGTGCACGTGCTCCTGATGGAGAATTGCAGACGTTCAACACATCTAACAAGATCACAGATCAGTTAGTTAACGCACTTTATAACTTTCAGATCAATGATGACATCTCTATCGATGGTGTGATCGGTGTGAATAGTAGAAGAAATGTGTTTAACCTTACAGGTACACTTTCAAGCAATCAGTTCGTATATGGATTGATCCGTCACAGTAACTTTATCGATCATGATAGTTTTGATAGGTTCGAAGAAGAGAACACCTTAGGTGTATTCGGTACGGCTACATTTGGATATAAGTCTTTCTTATACGTTAACGTTCAAGCAAGAAATGACTGGACTTCTACTTTAGAGGCTAATAATAATTCAGTGCTTTACCCTTCTGCATCTGTTTCTTTCGTTCCAACAGAAGCTATATCAGGATTGCAAAACAACTCAGTACTTAACTACTTGAAGTTGAGATTTGGATATGGTACTTCAGCAGGTTACCCTGATCCGTATTCGACAAGAAATACTTTGAATACGGCGACTAATCAGTTTATTACAGCTGGTGGTACAGTCTTAAATACTAACTCTGTATCAAACACGCTTGGTAATAGAAACTTGCAGAATGAGTTATTCGTTGAGTTAGAAGGAGGAGTTGAGGCGAGATTCTTAAACAACAGAGTGGGATTAGATCTCTCTTTATACAATAAGACTTCTCAAGACTTGATTATAGATCTTCCTTTGGATCCAGCCACTGGTTCAACTATTACAACTGTTAACGCAGCAGAGGTGCAAAACAAAGGTATCGAGCTAGGATTGGACATCACTCCAGTAGTGGTTGGTGACTTTAGCTGGGATCTTACGTTGAACTATACTAAGAACATTTCTACTGTAAACGAAATCTTTGAAGGAATCGAAAGAGTCTTCATCGCTGGATTTGGTACACTTGGTAATTACGCAATCCCTGGAGAGCCATTTGGTGCAATCTTCGGACAGCAGTTCCAAAGAGATGATGCAGGACTAATCGTTGTTGATGGCCAAGGAGGTTACAACAGAGGTGGATTTGGTGTGATCGCTGATCCAAACCCTGAGTTCCAAGCTAATTGGATCAACAACTTCTCTTTCAAAGGATTGAGCTTTGGTTTCCAATGGCAATATACTCATGGAGGTCAGTTGTATTCATCTACAGTTGGTGCATTGTTAGCGCGTGGTAACACAGTTGATTCTGATTTCGATAGATCAGTACCTATTGTACTTCCTAATGGTGTTAATTCTGATGGTACTCCTAACGATAAGCAAGTATATGTGGGTGACGAGGCATTCGCAACATTCTTTACGGATGAAGGGGCGATCCTTGACGGCACAGTACTTAGATTACGTCAGATTTCATTGGCGTACGCTTTGCCTGAAAGCATACTTAAGAATACACCTTTCGGAAGATTGGGTATCACTTTCTCAGGTGAGAACTTATGGTATAATGCGCCTAATATCCCAGCAGGTATGAACTTTGATCCTGAGGTGATTAGTACAGGTGTAGGTAATGGTAGAGGATTGGATTTCCGTACTGCTCCAACAGCAAGAAAGTATGGAGTTAGTATCAACGCCACTTTTTAATTATTGAAATATTAGTATTTCAAAACAGTAAAAATGACAAAAATGAAAATTATCAATAGATTGATAGTTGTACTCTTTGTTCTAGGCTTTGCATCTTCTTGTGAGAACTTGGAATTGGATCTTTTGGATGATCCGAATGCCATTACTCCTGAAAACGCGAGTTTGAATGATTTGTACAATAGTGTTCAATTACAATTTAGAACTGCTTTCCTAAATGCAGAAGCCGCTCCAGGTCAAGCATCAAGATTATATTATGCAGGTGGAGGTACTTACGAAGATTTTGCTCCGGCAGAAACATTCGATGGACTTTGGAACACTGTGTATGCTGGATTATTTCCAGATATAGATGCCCTTCTAGCTATTTCTGAGCCAGGTGGATTTGATGTCCATTCTGCAACAGCAAAAATTATGAAAGGGTATGTACTTATTACGCTTGCAGATATACTGGGAGATGTTCCCAATAGTCAAGCACTACAGGGTACTGATGCTATTTCTCCAGGAGCAGATTCAAGCTCAGATGTCTATGCAGCTGCTATAGCTCTCATAGACGAAGCGATCGGACAGTTGTCAGGTACAAGTGCGGGTGCACCTGCATTTGAGGGCTTCTTTGGTGGAGATACAGATCAGTGGATTAAAGTGGCAAACACAATCAAGTTGAAAGCTGCTATTAATACAAAAGACTCTGGTACAATAAATTCACTTGTGAGCAGTGGTAACATTATTACTTCTGCTTCAGATGATTTCCAGTTCCAGTATGGCAACACACGTACTAATCCTAATTCAAGACATCCTTTCTATAACAATCATTATGAAAATGGTGATGGAACATATATGTCTAACTACTTTATGTGGTTGTTAGCAGGTGATAAAGTAGCTGCCAGTGGTGCGACTATTACAGATCCTCGTATTAGATATTATTTCTATAGAAAGGTCGATGATGCGGAAGCTCAAGATCAGACGACTTTCTCATGTACTTTTTCGATCTTCCCTGATCAGTCGTTTAAACCTGCTCACTGGGAAGCAACGAGTCCTAATGTTCCATACTGTGTTATCCCTAATTCAGGATATTCAGGAAGAGATCACTTGAACTCTTCAGGTATACCACCAGATGGACCGATACGTACTTCTTATGGATTGTACCCAGGAGGAGGTCAGTTTGACGATGATACATTTGGAGATACCCGTCAAGCAGGTACATCAGGTGGCCTAGGACAAGGTATCCTACCTATTATGTTATCTTCTATGACAGATTTGCTTAGAGCAGAGGCTGCACTGAGCTTAGGAACAAGCGATGATGCACGTGCTTTATTAGAAAGTGGTATCAGAGCGTCTATTGCTAAGGCAGTAAGTTTTGAGAGTCTTGTACCTGCGACTATGAGTAGATCAGTGGTATTAAGAGATGGTCGTGAAGGTACGATTAGGGATTTATTCGGTACTGATGCGGGTGACATAGATAACTATGTCGCTAGCGTGTTGGAGCTTTATGATGCAACGGATGCAGATGGTAAGCTTGACTTAGTTGCTAAGGAGATGATGATTGCTACTTGGGGTAACGGTATCGAAGCTTATAATCTCTATAGAAGAACGGGTAAGCCTAATAACATGGTGCCAGCTCTTGAATCATCATATGGACAATTTCCAAGAACCTTCTTACTTCCTGCTGTTCACGTAACAAGGAATGCGACTGTTTCTCAGAAGACATTCAATGATCGAGTATTTTGGGATGATGGATCTGTCGATCTTTATTAATCACAATAAATAGAATATATATTATGAAATTATATAATAGAATACTGGGATTAATAATCATCCTTCTGGCGGTGTCTTCTTGTCAAGATGATGAGAGACTTCCATTGGTGGTGCTTGATACAGTAGAAAAAGGAGCATACCCGCGTCTTATAGATCAGACGGAAAGTTTAATTAACTTATTTGATGTTGCTGGCTCTAGCTATACTTATAGTGTTGAGTTCGTTGATGAAGTTGGAGGCTCACTAGTAGCTGCTTATGTTGTGGATCTTGTTTATGATGACAATGACCCTTCTAACGGAGACAATAGTTCTGGACCAACCGAATTCATTCGTGTGACTTCAGATCAGTTTACACAGGGTGAAAACGGATTCCTTGCGGCTGCTCCATTTACAATTACGGGAACTCAAGCGTTTGCAGCTGCAGGCGTATCTGAGGATCAAGTAAGTGCAGGTGACAACTTTAACTTTGTAGGAAGAATAGAATTAACTGATGGACGTGTGTTTTCTCAGTCTAATTCTTCAGCAACTGTTATTGGCCCTGCGTTTAGAGGACACTTTAACTTTACTATGCCAGCTTCATGTCCATCTGACTTGACTGGTACGTTCAATTACGAAACCACTAACGTTTGGTGTGATGGAAGCTCAGTATCAGGTACTGTTGATATCGTTGCTAATGGTGGCGGAGTTTATACATTTAGCGATTGGGCATTTGGTGCTTATGGACCTTGCTACAATGGAGGTACTGCATCAGGTAACTTGACGTTCACTGATGTGTGTCTTGATGTATCTTATACAGGTTTCACCGATAGTTTTGGTGATACATGGACTTACAACGGTGGCATAGATGGTAATGAATGGACAATAGCATGGGATAATACCTATGGTGAATCTGGGACAGCAGTTATCTTCTTTACTGGAGGAGCTGATTGGCCGATAACACTTGTGAACTAAGATGTGATTATTTCACATTAGCATATTAAATGAAAAGCCACACTCTAATAGTAGAGTGTGGCTTTTTTATTTTTATTATGACTCTCATAGCCTTACATATTTGCACATTGTATCCGCCGTTAGCTGGAAGGAATACGATTAGACTTATGCCCTTATAGCCAGACTTTCTCTTACAATAGTTATAACTTGCTATATCCGTTCGATCAGTCGACTGCCTATCTCATAGACAACTTTGGACAGATTGTAAATCCGAAGTTATAGAGTCAAATGTACCAATCCCTGACCAGACAGTTTATGTTACTTTTTACTACAAAAAAACCAATCATACTGATAGGCTCTTTTTCTTCATAAACCTTCATTAATCGGTCAAGAGGAAAACAGTTGAATGCTTATCAAACCCTAACTTCATTCTACATAAATGAATTTTCTAGTGAATAGAATATTCAATTGGTACTATATATTATAAAATATACTCTTATTAAAATGATCAGCAAATGGAATAAAAAAGTTTAAATACGGAATAAAACAGCATTAAATATTGCATTAATGGTATATATATATAAATATATCTGAAATAATGTGTTTATACAATATAATATCGTAGATTTATTTATTAGTTAATATTTAAATGCATCTATTATGAAAAAAATTATTCAATTTTTACTCATGTATTTTTTGAGTCTTTTATTATTTTCTTGCTCCGAAGAAGCGATTGAGAATGATTACATCTCTTTGGAAGAAAGTGTTGATCTCTTGATTGAGAAGAATTATGAATTGAGCTCTGAAGGCTTTACTGTCGAAGTACCCTTTTCGGAATGGGAAGCTCTCTTAGATGAAAAATCAAAAGGTAGTGAAAATGGAATGAGCCTTGTTTCAACTTTGTTAAGGTCTGGTATAGCGAGAAACAAGCACCTGAAGTCGAATTATAAGTCGAATAGCTTTAATGCAGAAGCGAACTGTCATGGCGGTCCTTGGGTGTTTAAATCTAATTGTTGTTCAGGTGTTATTGCTTTTTCTTCAGGAACAGGACCTTTATGTACTGCCCATGCTTGGGGTAATTGTGGTTCGCCAGCGAGTGATGGAGGAGGAGCTACATTTGCACATGCAGCCGCTTCTTTACGAAATGGCTGCTTTGCTAATGTGAATTAAATAAACTCCAAGTTAAAGGCCATTATTCAGTGCCCAATTATTTTTAATAATTGGGCATTTTCTTTTATAATTTAGCGTAAAAGTTTTGGAATGAAATTAGTGGTTTTGATATTTATTTACTGCACTTTTTGTCTTCAAGCGCAAAATACGGTAGGTCTCCTATCGCATAGTCAAACCTCTATTTATGATGGCTATAACCTTCTTTTTCCACACAACCAGTCTACCGTATATCTGATCAACAATTGTGGAGAGGTCGTGCACTCATGGACAGATATGGAACCTACTGTTCCTGGTAATTCTGCCTACATCATAGAAACTGGACAACTTATAAGATGTAAACGACTTCAGACGTCTGCAGTCAATGATCCTATATGGGCAGGTGGTGGTGGTGAGACTGTCGAGATTGTGGATTGGGACGGGGTGTCTGAGGCTTCATTTACACTCAACGATAGCTTGATGCGATTACACCATGATATCGCACCAATGCCTAATGGTAACGTTTTGATGATTGCATGGGAGTTGAAGAGTTTGGAGCAATCTGTAGAAGCGGGCAGAAACCCTGCTCTTTTAGACCAAGATAAACTTTGGCCTGAGGTTATACTTGAGTGGGACCCAACGGAAAATGTAATCGTTTGGACTTGGAAGGCATGGGATCATCTTATCCAAGAGTTTGATCCTTCCAGAGGCAATTATGGCGTAGTTTCAGATCATCCAGAATTAATCAATATAAACTATGATGAACATGATGGTCACCCTGACTGGTTACATATCAATGCCATAGATTATAACCCCACATTGGATCAAATTGTAGTGAGTGTACCGTACTTCAATGAGTTTTGGATCATAGATCACTCAACAACTACTGAAGAGGCTGCTGGCCATGATGGAGGTACATCTGGTAGAGGGGGTGATCTACTGTATAGATGGGGCAACCCTAAAGCGTATGACAGAGAAGGTGAGCAGCAACTCTTTTTTCAACATGATGTTCATTGGGTTTCTTCGAGTTCTGGCTCAGAGTCTAGTGACAATGGAAGGATAGTCCTTTTTAACAATAGGATATCTGAGACTTTATCAACTGCTTGTGTTTTATCGACACCACTTTCTGCTGATGGCAATTATGCCCTTGACGGAAATACTTATGGCCCAATCGACTTTGATCGAGTAGTTTCTCATCCGGCAGATCCGAGAAGTGTTTCTAATTCGCTTTCAAGTGCACAACTACTACCTAATGGAAATATGCTCGTATGTGCAGGTCGATGGGGCTTTTCCTACGAGATAACACAAGAAGATAAGATCACTTGGGAGTACATAACACCCATAAAGGCAGGAAGTCCCTTAGACCAAGGAGATACTACACTTAGCATCAACAACAACTTGACCTTCAGAATAGAGAGATATGGCAAAGACTTTGAAGGATTTGCTAATAGAGATTTGAGTCCTAAAGGATTTGTCGAAAATGCACCTAATGAAGAGTTTTGTGATTTTCTAATCACCAATACTGTAGATACTAAGGTCAATGATTTTATGATCTATCCCAATCCTACTACTTCTTCGTTAACAATCGAAAGAAGTATACCAGATGATGCGACTTTAGATATATATGATTATTCGGGAGCGCTGATCAGAAGACAATATATCTCCAACTACTTAGTAGATCTTGATCTACGCTGGCTAGCCGAAGGGATCTATTTTATAAGAGTAGATGACATAACATCGCGATTTATAAAACTCTAAGTTGAGATGAACTTTAAATTAGAAAAAATCACTGGGCTAAGTCTTGTAGCCACGATGATCGTGATCATGTTATCTTGCTCTTCACCTAAAGAAAAAAAATTAGAATCGTTTAAAGTCTTTAGTGAAGTGAGTTCATCTCACTCAGGGATAACTTTCTCTAATGATCTTATACCTGACGTAGCTACAAAATCTAATTTGTTAGACTTCGACTACTTCTATAATGGAGCAGGAGTGGGTGTCGGGGACATTAATAACGATGGGTTAGAAGATGTCTTTTTCAGTGGTAACCAAGTCGCTAATAAGTTATATCTCAACAAAGGCAATTTGCAATTTGAGGATATCTCGGCCTCATCAGGTATCAATGTTGGTAAAGGGTGGGCTAATGGTGTTACCTATGTAGATGTTAACGGCGACGGATGGTTAGATATCTATGTTAGCCAAGGTGGTCCTTTATCAAAAGAAGAAAGAAAAAATAGACTTTATATCAATAACAAAGATTTGACATTTACTGAGTCAGCCAACGCTTATGGACTTGATGATCAAGGGATCAGTACTCAGTCGGCATTCTTTGACTACGACAAGGACGGGGATATGGACTGTATCGTTATGAATGAAAGCGACTTCTACGGCTATGATCCCGTTACCTTTCATCGATTGTTGTTAGAGCGCGAAGAAGAGGCTTATACGTCTTATTCGCACATGTATGAGAACCAAGATGGCATCTTTAAAGATGTGACAATAGAGAGCGGTATAACAGCTCCTACTTTTGGTCTTGGTTTGGCTATAAGTGATTTTAATCAGGATGGCTGGTTAGATATTTATATGGCCAACGACTACTATCAACCTGACAACCTTTATATAAATAGAAAAAACGGATCATTCTCAGATAGATCTAAAGTGCACCTCAATCAGATGTCCTTTTTTGGTATGGGATTAGATGTTGCCGACTTAGACAATGATGGGCTACAAGACATATTTGTACTAGATATGGCTGCCAAAGATCACGTGCGATCCAAGACGTTGATGGCATCTATGGATTTGCCGAGCTTCGATCTACTGGTGAACACATTTGGCTTTCCTCATCAATACATGTTCAATTCTCTTTTAGTCAATGATGGAGGCAATAGATATAAAAACATGGCCCACCTTTCTGGCGTAGCTACAACAGACTGGAGTTGGAGTGCGCTGATCGATGATTATAATCAAGATGGCTGGGCTGATATATTTGTAAGTAACGGATATAGGAAGTATGCCATAGACAATGATTTTAAAAATAAAGTCAATCAAGCAAAAGCGGCCCACAACAATAAGGTGCCGTTGAGCGTCAAGGAAGAACTTTATAATTCTATACCCAGTGAATCTTTACCAAATGTTGTTTTTCAACAAAAAAACAAATTAGAATTTGAGGAAGTACAAAAGTCATGGGGGTTAGAGAAATCTACTTTTTCTAATGGCGCTGCTACAGCTGACTTGGATAATGATGGAGACCTCGACTTGCTGATCAATAATATAGATCAAGAAGCATTACTATATGAGAATGAGGCAAGTACTCATCATAACTATCTAAATGTAAAACTGGCTCAAGATGCTGGCCAACATGCTACAGTACGGATAACATATGATGGACAACAACGAATGTCAGAGATCAGAAGAGTCCGGGGCTATATGAGCTCTGTAGAACCTCTCGCTCACTTTGGGATCGGCCATGTTGAATCTATAGATAAGGTTGTAATCGAATTTTTAGATGGATCTACCATTGTTAAAGAGAATGTAAAGGCCAATCAAACACTTCTCATTGATAAGAAAAACCAAGGTGATGGGAATCATAGTGTAGCTAAAGTCGAAAGAAAATTGAGCACAGTTCCGGCGATGGCTTTTGGTATAGATTATAACCACAGCGAGAATGAGTATAATGACTTTGCAAAAGAAGTTTTGTTACCATATAAACAATCATCATATGGCCCCTCCTTAGCAAAAGCTGATGTCAACGATGATGGTATAGAAGATTTGTTTATCGGTTCTTCAGTTGGTCAGCCTGCAGTGATATATATGAGTGATGGAGTATCCTACAAGGTGGAAGAACCTGAAGCCTTTGAAAAAGATAAAATGTATGAAGATGTCGCTGCTATGTTTAGTGATATTGATATGGATGGAGATAAAGACCTTATAGTGATAAGTGGGGGCAATGCATATGAAGAAGGCTCTCAGTTTTATAAAGATCGCTTATACATCAATGAATTAGGGACATGGACTAAATCAAATCAACAGATAGAAAGTGGATCAGTAGTCGGAGGTGCTATTGTAGAGATTGATTATGATAATGATGGCGATATGGATGTTTTAGTAGGAAACCGTATCGTCCCTCAAAAATATCCTTTGTCCGCTCCTTCTTTTTTATTTGAAAATGTTGAAGGTGTATTAAAAGATGTGACCCAAAGTGTCATTCCAGATTTATCAGCTGTGGGCATCGTCAATGATATTGAAGTAACAGATATGAATGGTGATGGATGGATGGATATCATCGTAGTTGGTGAGTGGGAGCAACCATGGATATTTAAAAATTCTAATGGTTCATTTGGGTTAGTAGATATGGCGTTTCAAGAAAAAGGACTTTGGTTTTCAGTCACTGCTACGGATGTGGATGGAGACGGAGATCAAGATTATGTGTTAGGCAACATAGGGAAGAATTACAAATTGAAAGCTTCTTCTGATTCTCCACTCTTAGTCTATGCAGGTGACCTAGATGAAAACAAAACGCATGACCTTGTCTTGAGCAAGAAGTACAAAGGCGAGTACGTACCAGTCAGAGGAAAGGAATGTTCAACAGAACAGCTTCCATTTATACAAGAAAAGTTTGAGTCTTATCAAGAGTATGCTTCTTCAAGTTTACTTGATATTTACGGAAGTGATAATCTGTCTGATACATATAAAAAGAGTGTGACGACCACCAGTTCAGTCATACTCCTTAATGAAGGTGATTTCAAGTTCAAGAGTCAAAAGCTGCCTGTCGAGATGCAATCATTTCCCGTAAGGGATGTGCTCTCTATCGATCTTAACAATGATCAATTAGATGATCTGATAGCCATAGGGACGATATATGACACAGAAGTTGAAACACCAAGACTAGACGGAGGTAGCGGTATGGTACTACTCAATAAAGGAGGGACATATGAGCTTGATAACCAAGCTTATTACTTGTATATTTCGGGTGATCTTAGATCGATCGACTTAATGAAGGGATCCAACGAAGGAAAGAAGAAGGTCATAGTGTTGAGAAATAATGATACTCCAGCTATGATCAGTTTTGACATAGAATCTATCAAAGAAAAAAAGAGCAAATGAAATTACTAACTGGTCTGATTTTTATAATTACCATCTCCTTTTCAACTTCCTCTTATGGGCAGATCGCTGTCAAGGGTAAGGATGCTAATTTTATAAACTACTCTAATCTTTCGCTTCAGTCCAAAAGAATCTATGATACTGATATTTATCAGGGCGATATTTACCTACATGATGACTGGCAACCGGCAGAGTTTAAGTTACCTGACGAATCTACTGTTGGAGTGGATAGTGTAAAGTTTAATTTGCTTAGAGGTCATGTTGAGATACACCGTGCAGGAGAACACTTGCAATTATATAGCAGCATGTTTGACTCATTTAAGTATATGGATAAAACAGACAAGCCTGTTTCATACAAATCCAAACATTACTACTTTTATGAAGGAAACCGATTACCTGGATTAGTAAAAACTATTGAGATAGGTGATTACTCTGTCTTAGTATCATATAAACCTGAAGTCAGAAACGTCAGTGAGGAGAACCCGCTTATGCTGGGTGAACTCAAAAAAGATCGAGTAAGGGTTACTAAACTGCGTTTCATCGAGAAAGACGGCGCATTGACTCGAATAAAAAGTAAAAAGGATCTTCAAAAGTTCTTTAATTCTGATAAAAGCATCAAAAGCTATATATCTAAGAACAAATTGAGTCATAAGGAAGAAGATGATATCGCTAAGGTGTTAGCCTATTCGCTTGAAGCAAAGTAGAGTTATACGGATATAGTGCTCAAATCATTGTGCACGAGTAATATATAAATTACGTATTTTTGTAATATGACAAATATTGAGTCATTTACAAATTACTTGAGGTATGAGCGTCAATACTCAGTGCACACGATCTCCTCATATGTTAAAGATATAGATCAGTATGCACAGTACTTGATCACGCATCTTGAGCTAACTGATATGAGCTTAGCGACTCATCTACATGTTAGATCATGGGTAGTGTATCTGATGAACAATGGCTACGCACCTAAGTCTGTCAATAGAAAGTTGAGCTCCATTAAGACCTACTATAAGTATCAGAAAAAGATAGGGGAGCTTCTTATCAATCCTGCAGCTAAGATAAATGGACCGAAGCTATCCAAGCGGCTACCAACTGTCGTTCGTAAGGATGACATAGATCGAGGCTTAGCAGCTCTCGAAGAGCAAGATACCTTCGAAGCAAAGAGGGATTTGATGTTGATTAATCTCTTGTATCAGACAGGTATACGTCGTTCTGAGCTGATCAACCTTAAGGACACTGACGTAAATGTCTCTCGCAAATCAATAAAAGTATTAGGAAAAGGAAATAAAGAAAGATTAATCCCTATCTCTATAGATCTGTCCAACATGATAGAGAGATATATATCACTAAGGAATGCTGAGTTTGATAATTGTGACCACTATCTCTTAGTAACCGACCGTGGCAAGAAGATGTACCCTAAGTTTGTCTATGGTAAGGTAAAGCGTTGGCTATCAGGAGTTTCTACTGTTGAAAAACGTAGTCCTCATATTTTGAGGCATAGTTTTGCTACTCATTTAGCGGATAATGGGGCGGAGCTAAATGCTATAAAAGAGCTCTTGGGACATGCAAGTTTAGCGGCGACACAGATCTATACACACAACAGTATAGAGCGATTAAAAGACGTCTATAGCAAGGCTCATCCGCGGGCTGCAAAAAAAAGATAATTCAGCGGTTTCACTATTCTGATTTTTGTTATACTTTTGCACTCGCTTTTTCCGGAAGAGGAGAAGGTATTAATTGAAGAGTGATTGGTACTATCTACCAGTCAGAGCATGCCAGCATAGCTCAGTTGGCCAGAGCAGCTGATTTGTAATCAGCGGGTCGGGGGTTCGAATCCCTCTGCTGGCTCAAGTATTCTTCGTTTGACATTAGACAAATAGTTGTCACATTTTTTTGTGGCGATTAAGTGAAGAAGTGGAAGGGGGTGCGCCGGAGTTGGAGAGCCGGGCCAGACTGTAAATCTGGTGACTATGTCTGAATAGGTTCGATTCCTATCACCCCCACAGAGGGAGTGTGGTCACTTAGAGTCTTTGTCAGTAGAAGAACTTGTGTCGCGAGAAGCATCAGTGTTTTTTGCAATACTTAGAAAGATTGAAATGTTGAAGTGAGCAGAAATGTAGATATACATCTCTATCACTTAATTGCGGGAGTAGCTCAGTTGGTAGAGCATCAGCCTTCCAAGCTGAGGGTCGCGGGTTCGAGTCTCGTCTCCCGCTC
>CALDEM010000032.1 GCA_937942435.1 uncultured Saprospiraceae bacterium | reverse complement strand
TGACCTCTTCCCTAAAAACAGGCCAAGTTATATTTAGAGAATTCGGTGTAAATTTAGTAACGTAAAAACTGAGCAAATGAAGCGAAGTAAATTCACCGAAGCGCAGATAGTATTTGCGCTTAAGCAAGCCGAACAAGGAGTTCGGGTAGATGAAATTAGTCGTAAGATGGGTATTACACAAGCGACATTTTACAATTGGCGTAAGAAGTATGGAGGACTTGGCGTGTCTGAGTTGCGACGGCTCAAAGAGCTCGAATCAGAGAATAGTAGACTTAAAAGATTAGTTGCAGATCTAAGCTTAGACAAAGTCATACTTCAAGATGTAATTAAAAAAAAGCTTTGACTGCGCCACAGCGCAGAGTGCTTGTAGATTATATTTTAGAGCAATATCGAGTCAGTAAGTCTAAATCCTGTAGACTTGTTTACCTGTGTCGGTCAGTATATAATTACAAGTCACGACGGCGAGATGATAGTGCTATACGCATGAGGATAAAAGAGATCGCTCATACTAAGATACGGTATGGTGTATATCGTATACATACAGTGTTAAGAAGGGAAGGATGGCGAGATAACTTCAAAAGAGTATATCGCATATACAAGGAGGAAGGATTGCACTTGAGAAGTAAACGCCCTCGCAGAAGTAAATCAGCTGCTCATCGCTTAGCAAGGCCAATAATGAAAGGGATTAATCAAATATGGAGCATGGATTTTGTCAGCGACAATCTATATGATGGGAGGAGAATACGATTCTTAACTATAGTGGATAATTTTAGTAGAAAATGCCTTGCTATTAAGTGTGGACAATCCCTAAAAGGTGGTGATGTAGTGTGCCAAATGAAAGAGGTAGTCGATCTACAAGATGCCTATCCAGAACGGATACAAGTGGATAACGGAAGTGAGTTTATATCTAAAGTGTTAGACAAATGGGCTTATGAAAACGAAGTGACCTTAGATTTTTCAAGACCAGGAAAACCAACAGATAACCCCTTCATTGAATCATTTAATGGTAGCTTCAGAGATGAGTGTTTAAATGCACATTGGTTCTTATCATTAGCAGATGCGCAAGAAAAAGTAGATATTTGGAGAAGGGAGTACAACGAGTACCGACCTCATAGTTCCATAGGGAATATGACACCATTAGAGTTCGAATCATTCCACGCCAAAGAAAATGATGCTTCCATATTCAACAAGGCCAAGATGAATGATCCTACCGGATCAGCCTTGCAGAATATTCCAGCATCAATTGACTGGTCGTCTAAGAATAATTCGAACGAACAACCATATGCGAACAAGAAGAAAATACCAGAATTCTCAAATTCTGACCTGACCTAATAATGGGAAGAGGTCATCCTAATTTTGGGGGTAAATATATATTCGCACATTCAGAATCAGAAAAGTTATCACAATTGACAACTTGTATGTATGATATGATTGATGAGAAGAAGTTTAGGAAATGACAGTTGCTTATATGTTATCCACAACTTCAATTTTTAGCCTAAGTCCTTAACTAAGAAGAGATGTTGCTTTGACTGTCTTTCAAACAGTCATTATTCCAAGGAAATTAGCAAATAGAAGTAATCTATATATTGTAGGGTAAACAAGGATTTATTCTATAAATTTAAGTTTAGTATATTCCTAACAGATTAATAATTATTAAAATATTCATTCACAATATTGCTATTTTAGTTTAATATAATTACATTTAAATCTCCGATAAATTATACCGTCTGGTATTGTCATACCTTTTCTTTTTCATGTTGTCAATGTTATTGTAGAATATGGAAGACTATGTATATGCACCATTCAATTAGGAGGCTATTCCGAAACTCCTTTACCAAGAAGTAGGAGAAATCTTTAAATTTTTTGTTATGAAATTTACCGTATTAATTGTGTTAATGATATTTTCAATGAGCTTCTCGGCCAGCGATTTAAAAGCTACTGCACCAAGCAACATAAGTCATTGTGCAAGCGAATTGAACGAATCAGATGACTACTTTTGGTGTACGCTAATTGGTGTATGTGGTTGTGTTGCTCAATGGTGCAGCGATGGATTCCATCCACCAATTGAAGAATACATTCAGTATCTTCAACTACACTGTTGTAGTGGAGGCGATGATGACGACGAAGGAGGGCCAATAGAAAATTGATTAATTATGATAGGCTGGCTTTATTGCCAGCCTATTTCACAACATATATTATGAAGAAGCTTATAACTTTAATACTATTGGTTACCACTTTCATAGGTAATTCTCAAATAGCAGATTATTTTATAGAGTACTCTTTTGTGAGTATAAAAGACACAATCTCATGTCATTACGCTAAACCAGAGCTTTATTTTTTGTACAAGGTGAAAGATCAATCTAGATTTATTAGTGAGGCCAATTATTACAACGACTCACTAGATGGTATTTATTTGGCTAAAAATCCAAGCCCTACACTAAGTAAAAACTTATCACAAGGAGAGTTAGAAAGATGGGTAGACAGATATCAAGAACACTCGTCATCAACTCATATTACCTCAAGATCAAGATATTTTGTCCAAAAAAATAGTTCAGATAATGAGTGTATTATATTTGCTATGAAAACTTATCCTCAACACTATTTAAAAGAAGATGTCAATGTAAGTTGGACAATCCACAAAGAAAGACAAGTGATACAAGGAATTGATTGTATTAAAGCAAGTGGGTCATATGGAGGACGCAATTATCATGCATGGTTTGCACCATCGATCCCAATAAACGATGGACCTTATGTTTTTCGAGGGCTTCCGGGACTTATAGTCAAAATTGAAGATGAAAATAAATGGTACTCTTTCGAAGTGCAATCAACAAGTCTTAAAAAGTCACAAAGATTTTGGAAAAAAGACTTAATGCACAAAAGCTATGTTTCTATTAGTCGAAAAGAATATACTAAATTAATGTTTAAGGAGTTAACAAATCCAGATCCTCCGATTGGACTTATTGGTGACACTGAAAATCTAAGACTAATTACTAAGGAAAAAAATAAAACAAGGATAGACCTAATCTTAGAACGTTATTAATCAATTGAAATTCAATAAATAACTTTGAGGTACTTTTTACTCACGCTCATCATTTTTAATTCTCATTGTCTATTTTCACAGCGCTCCTTGAGTGGGCAAATTTTTGATCAAAACAACAACCCAATAGTCCAAGCTAATATTATAGCAGAAGATCATATCTCTACCCAAATTCATGGTTTTGGTTTTTCTGACGAAAGTGGAAAATTTATAATAGAGCTTGATGGAATTAATGACACCATCCTATTATCTATATCACATATTTCATTTAATGACAAAAAGATCATCGTACCTCCGAATAAATTAGAGCTTAAAATCACTTTAATTCAAAGAAGCAATGAAATTCCAGAGGTTACAATTAGTCCTACAAAATACGAACGAATGGGCGACACTATTGTTTTTGACGTTCAAAGTTTCATTAAAAAAGATGATGAAACTATAGAAGATATTATAAATAACTTACCAGGTATAACAATTAACGAAAATGGCAGAATTCACTACTACGGAAGAGCTATATCAAAGTTTTACATCGAAGGTCTCGATCTTTTAGAAGGCAAATATAGACTAGCCACTCAGAATTTGGGGAAAGACAATATTCACAAAATAGAAATTCTTGAACGGCACCAAGAAAAACAGGTTTTACACGACATAATAAGACCAAATGAAGCTGCTATCAATTTGCGCCTGAAAGATAAGATTATATCAACTGGAACTATTAAGTCTGTGATTAGCTCACCATCACTTGATCACCTTATTGACTTCAACCTATTTTCATTTGCAAAAAAAACACAAATTCATTCACAGCTTTCTTCAAACCAATTAGGGTTTCAAAATCGCAATAAATACAGGAATTTATATGACCCCTTAAAGATTCGATCAGCAAATATTACATTCATCAATCAGATAATTCCTCCACTTTTTCTAAAGTCTCAATTCTTTAGAATGAACAATGAAAAATTGATTGGCATAAATGTTTTAAATAAAATTTCAAAAAACAGTGAATTGAAATTCTATTTTGCGTACTTCAAAGAAAGAGTATCTTCAAAAGGAGAGGATGAAACAATCTTTCTAAACGAAAAAAATAGAGTAAATCAGTCCTATAAACTGAATACACGAACTGAATTGTCCGAGCTTAATGCCTCACTTACTTATGAGATGAATTCCGATCGATATTTCTTTCGATCAAGAAATAGTATTTCTAGCAATTCAACAGAGAACATAGGAGAAAATCTCTTTAATGAAATTGCCAGTCCAGAAAACCAACAACTTTCTACACTTTCTGTCACAAGTGAAAACGAAGCCACATTCAAAATAAATGATAAACCGTTAACAATATATTCTGATTTTTCTTTAAACAAAGTGCTTGATAGCCTACTGTTAGAAACGACAGACATTTTTATTCCAAACAATGAATTCATTTTGAATTCGGATATACAACAATCTATTTCTATTAACAGGATAAACCTAAACAACTACACGAATCTATATTTCACAAATAATAGATTGTCGGGAAGCATGAGTATAGGGCTTCGAAGCAATTATCTATCTCTATTATCCAATTGGAAAAGTTTTTCACAAAATGGTTCTATAGGAGGGGGAGATTTTGTTTATAGAAACTCCAACACATATTCAGAATTTACCCCTTATCTCATTCAGTCCTACAAACTTGACTTAGACAAATCTACTTGGCAATTTTCAATTCCAATTCGAATGCAGTCTTACAATTTCTCTGATGAAATTGTGCAAAAAGAAGATAGTGGTCAAAATATATTTTATGGAATTAGTGTAGAGAATAGTAGAAAGGTATTTAAAAAGAGTAATCTAGTTATAAGTCTTGATCACAGCTATGATTATGAAAGAGTAGCAGATCCGTTTTATATTAGTCCTCTTATTCTTCAGAACAGAAGTTCATCAATAAATCTACCTATTATCAACAAAACAAGAAATAGTGAACTTACCATTTCAGTCGAAGCAAAAAACCAAATATCTGGAAAATACCTTAAAGCTGAAGGGTCCATATTTAGTAATTCATATAATTTGATCGGAGTTAATAATTCTAATTTAAATAATATATCATTCAATGTTGAGGAAAAGCGGAATACTCGGACAGGTGTGGGATTAGCGTTATATATAAAAGAGAGACTTCACAGTAAATTGAACTTTGCGTTTATCGGTGATATTAAAATCGGTAAAAGCCCGGTAATATCCAATGATCAAGATGTAGATATTCTGTATACAGTCGGTAATATCAAGACAGAGTTCAGTTATAGCTTTTCGAAAAGTATATTAAGCTTAAAACCGTCATTGCTATATTTATCAAACGATCTGTTAAAAACCAACTCAATGAACTTGTATGGGAAGGTAATTTTCCTTCATAAAACATCAAAAATTGGATCAATGAGGATAGAATATAGTCCTTATTTTGTACGATCAAATTCCCTTTCTAGTTGGAATCATAACCTGAATTTTGAATACACTAAAGACAATATATTTAAGAAAACCGATCTTTCGATAAAGTTTTTGAACATAGCAAATGTAAAACACTTTACTAATTTCGAACAGTCTCTACTATATAATAAGTTTACAAAAATATCTCTTATCCCATTCCAGGTTCGACTTTCTGTTAAAACGGAGTTTTAGCTTCATAAAAAACTTAATTATATAGGTTTACCGGTAATTTGTTGATTAGGCAAAAAACAAAGTTTGCGCGACAGCGTCGATGTTAGAACCACCATTTGCACCAAAAAACGAAAAGTTTTATAAGTAACATTCTATCGAAACCCTATGTGGTTATCTATATTATAACGAAGAAAATTATAAGTATTCTGAAGGTCAATAACTTTTAATTTTCTCCGTAATTAGACAAAAACCAATGCTTTTAGAAGTATTCAGTCCTCAATTTTCTTCTATTTGTCATGTTAAGCTTACCCTACAACTCATTACTCAGTCGACAACTGAGCTTCAGCAGCATTTTTGGTAATCTTAAAAATTAGCCTATCCTTGAGAAGCTGAACCACAGGCATTCTATTCAACAAATTAATAGCCTCTAAATGGCAATATTTTAATTGCTTATCGCTTCCACAAACATAAGGTTTGCGCTTGTAAAAAACAGACTGGTTATAATGATCTTTGTATTTATTCCTAATTAGAATAGACAGTATTTTTGTTGCAAAGTCATGACTATAAATGTTTAAATACTTTGAATAATATTCAATTATACCTTTTTCTCCATGGGCATGTTCTTCACCCAAAAAGAATCCACACTCATCGTAGTGTTTTTGATCCATGAGATAGGGTATAATTTTTTTTTAAGTAAAAAAACTAAGCTTTACCCTGTGCGAGCTTTTAGGATTAAGTTATGTGGAATATCAAGACACATTTCACCATTTTTATCAATGTGCCTGTCATCGCCTCTTGGCCAAATTTGTTGACCTATTTCATTTACAGTTGGAACACAATAAGGATAATGTTTTAGATTTTCAATTCTTATGACACAACTTTTAATGTAGTTGGAATCAACGTCGAACATATCAATGTCACAATCAATTTTGATACCTCCATCTTCAGAGTCTAAAAGTTTTAGCTTTGGGAAAGAACTACTTTGAAGGGCTTTTACGTCTGCAATTAAGCGAAGATTTAGTGGTGTCAAATCACCTGATAAGTGTGAGGTTAAGTTTTACGGTCTTGCTAAATGTGGACCAGATGGAAACTCTTTAGATAATGAACCCATAGATATATACACAATATCATCAAAATTGATGCGCTTTGACCTGAGGGATGCTATTATGGTTGAAGCATTCGGCGATTCTATGGAGCCAAAAATATACGCTGGCGATTATGTTCTTGTGGATCAGAAGTCACCAACACTTAACGGGGAAAATGGACTTTGTGCAATTTTAGAAGGAAGCGTTGTTACTGAAGTATTAATCAAACAGGTTAAAAATGAAGAGGGCAAGATTGTTTTGAGTTCACTAAACGACAAATATGACAATAAGGTCTACGACCCTCAAGACGTGCATATAATAGGTCCGATTAAAGTGTAATTAGTTCCCATTAAAATATAGCGATTTGCATTATGGCAATAGGGCACAACAGGATTCTATTTATGTGTGTGTGACTTAAAGGTGGCTCCATACACCCCCCTTCTATATTTCGGAGTTTTCAGAGTACCCCACCCAAATTAGATTTATTCATGATATGGGACCCATTTCTATTGATTGGAAAATCTTAGAATAATCTTGAACTTATGCTCTATTAAAGCTAACAGCAATAATATCGACAACAAATACGGCAAAAAGTATGGAATAAAAAAAGCCAACTCACTGATTTACAATGAATTGGCTAATAATTTCTGTGGGCGATGAGAGACTCGAACTCCCGACCCCCTGGGTGTAAACCAGGTGCTCTGAACCAACTGAGCTAATCGCCCTAAAAACAGCCCTTATCTTCTTAAGGGAGCGCAAATATATACTCATCACTCATTAGGGACAAGTATCTGGCTATATATTTATTTTACTCTCTATCTAAATCATACATGTCCATCATTAAGAGAATGGTTATGCAAGGTTTTGCGGCGAGGACGCCGCCAAAAGTCGCTCCTCTTCTGGTGCTTGACGGCGTCCCGCCGCAAGACTTCTATATCGTAAACTGACTCAACTGAACAAATCTCACGATACGCTCCTTGATATCAGACTGTGTTACTGACTTGATCTTATGGTTACTAAAGTCCTCCACTACAAATGACGCCATAGCGGCACCATATACCAAAGCCCTCTTCATATTGTCAAAGGAGATATCGCCTGTCTTAGCTATATAACCCAAGAAACCACCTGCAAAGCAATCACCTGCACCTGTAGGATCTGTAACTCTTTGTAGTGGCATGGCAGGTGCAAAGAAGACATTGTCATTATCAAACAGAAGTGCGCCGTGCTCTCCTTTCTTGATGATCAGATACTTTGGCCCCAACTCTAAGATCTTAGCGGCAGCTTGTACGATCGAATGCTCTCCACTCAACATACGTGCCTCTTCATCATTGATGCTAAGCACATCACACATACTGATCGCCTTAAGAAGTGGCTCTCTTGCTATATCGATCCAAAGATTCATGGTGTCTAGCATGACAAGCTTTGGCTTTACTTCAAGCTGGTTGATCACGCTGATCTGGATATCCGGTGTTAGGTTACCTAACATTATGTACTCACTTTGCTTGTAGTCTTCGGGTAGTACTGGGTCAAAGTCAGCAAGGACATTGAGGTCAGTTACCAGCGTATCTCGATCATTCATGTTGTCATGATACTTCCCTGCCCAATAGAAAGACTTTCCGCCTTCGACTACTTTGATACCGTCAGTCTTTACACCTCTTTTGTTCAGTTCTGCAAGTTCTGCCTTCGGAAAGTCATCGCCCACTATACTGACAAGGTTGATGTCATTAGTGAAGTAGCTAGCTGCATAAGCTGCATACTGCCCTGATCCACCGACTACCATGTCAGCTTTGCCAAATGGCGTCTCTATTGTATCAAAAGCAACTGTACCAACTATCAATAAGCTCATATATCGTTTTTTAAGCCGCAAATGTAGTGATTAGTGCCTTGATTAAATAGTTAGGCCGATAATTGTACTTGTCAGTAGATTAAGCGTAATTTGCTTATCTAATGATAAACAGAGCGCTATGAATTTCTCCATGTTACTTGCATTTTTAGGTGGATACGAATTGATCGCAGTTGGTATGATCATCCTTCTTCTTTTTGGTGGTAAAAAACTGCCAGAATTGATGAAAGGACTGGGCAAAGGCATCAAAGAGTTTAACAATGCGAAGGCCAATATCGAAGGAGAACTCAAAGAAAGCATGAAAGACATCGATACAAAGAGCTAAAATGGCTCGCCTCGTATTACTACTCTTTCTCTTTTGTCTTTACTCTTGTTCAACTTCTTCTACTCTTATTGACGATACTCGGTCGTCACCTATGCCTACAACAGAACAAACTATTGTTTCAACAACCGTTGTTGACTCTCTTTATTTCTTAGGTAAGTGGTCTGGTGACCTCAGATTTGATGGTTATCATCTGCCTATGGGGATTGACTGGCAAGAAGAAGCCATCTACATAAGCAATCCCGCTCAAGGCACCAATAACTTAAAAGCAGATACTTTCTATATCTCAGAAGATGGGTTTACAGTTCTTTTCAAAAAGCAAACCTTCCAGTTTAAAAAGATAAACAAGGGTCAGATGTCTATGGATTTTGAAGATGCAGAGGTGACCAGACATATCATTCTTGATAAAGACAAACCACTTGCCGATCAGGAGCGGCCACAGACTCCTCAGCCCACAGAGGACTACTTCATAGATAGTATCACTTTCGTAAATGAAGTAGACGAGGTAACCCTTGCTGGTTCTATCACCACGCCCAAAAACCAGGTACCATCCACTTTTGCCATCATGTTGACTGGTTCAGGAGCACAGGATCGAGATGAGACCATCTTTCATCACAAGCCATTCGCTGTAATTGCAGATAGACTAACCAGATCAGGATTTGGTGTTTTGAGGTATGATGATCGAGGCATAGGGGGTTCTCAAGGCAGTCAACATAACTCGACTTCTTTTGACTTTGCACAGGATGCAGCTGCGGCTTATCAATATATAGGTACAAAGTATCCCGACGCCAAGATTGGCTTTATGGGTCATAGCGAAGGTGGCATGATCGCTCAGATTGCATATAGCCTTGTCAATGGTGCAGCGTTTCACATTTATCTGGCAGGGCCAGGGATCGCCACAGTTGACCTCATGGTCAAACAAAACGAGCTCTATCTAAAAGATATCATGAGCGAAGATGGCGTCCAGACCTATATCACTCAATTAAGACCCATATTTGAAATGGTCGGAAGCTCAGAGGAACTTTCTAAAAAGCAAGATGTAATTAACACGAAAGCGAAGCTGCTATATAACTCACTTGATTCGACTGATGCTGTAAAAGTAGCTCCCTCTGATATGGCTTACGCTATGAGTATGTCCTCGCTTGTCTATAACAAATGGATGACTTTCTTTTTTGATTATGAGCCACAACAATATCTATCTCAGATCACTTGTCCTATACTCGCGCTCAATGGTTCTGAAGATTTTCAAGTTGACCCTGCTAATCTTGCAGCTATCAAAAGAGATGCTATTCAGGCCGACGTAACAACCATAGAATTAGAAGGTCTTAATCACCTATTTCAACATTGTAAACTCTGTACACTACCAGAATACAATATGCTTACTGAGACATTCTCTGAAGAAGCATTGTCAACCATGGTTGAATGGTTGACTTCCAAAGGTTTCTAAATTAGAAAAGGCCAAGAAGAATCTTCTTAGCCTTTTCTAATTATAACTCGATATCTGCGATTAACTCACAAACTCTAAGCTCTTCTTTATGAAAGCGGACATCTCCTCCCCTTTCAACATGTTCTGATTTAATCTCGCAAGATCATATAGATAACTCGCAAATTTTTCTTTGCGCTCCTGTCCTTTCATCTTCGTCAGCTTCTCAGCGATCATCGGGTGATTAGTATTGACAACTACATTGAAAAATTCTGGCATCGGACCAGCGCCCATATTTTGAAATTGTTGCATCTCTTGCATCCTTCTCATAAACTCAGGCTTCGTCACGATCACAGGATAATCAGTAGGTGACAGCGCTTTCATATCAAGATGAGGTCCCCCTGACTCAGGCAAGATGGATGTAAAGATGGTCTTCACTTTCTCTTGATCCTTTTCACTAAGTACTGACTCTCTTTCTTCATCTTTCTGCACCAAGTTGTCGACAGTATCACTATCGACTCTAACAAAAGTCACGTTATCCAACTTCTGCTCCATATGCTGCATGAAGTGCGTATCGATCATCGTATCCATGTCTAAGACATCATACCCAGAAGCCTCAGCAGACTCTATAAAACTATGATGCTCCTTCTTCGCATTAGTATAAAGATGGATGACTTTGTCATGTTTGTCTTTCTGAGCAACCTCAATCTTAGTTTTATATTCTTCAAATGTGAAGTGCTCATCTTTTATATTCTTAACAAGTGCAAACTTCTCTGCCTTATCATGAAACTTCTCTTCTGACAACATACCGTACTTGACGAAGACGTTGATCTCACTCCACTTCTCCTCATACGCCTTTCTATCTTCTTTGAAGAGGCCATTGAGTTTTTCAGCTACCTTCTTTGTGATGTAGCTCGTGATCTTTCTAACATTGCTATCACTCTGGAGATAACTTCTTGAGACATTCAAAGGGATGTCTGGACTATCGATAACTCCGTGCAGCAAAGTCAAAAACTCAGGTACGATCTCACTTACATCATCCGTCACGTAGACTTGATTAGAATAAAGTTGGATCTTATTTTTTTGTACTTCTATTGAGTTGTTAACCTTTGGAAAGTATAGGATACCTGTCAGGTTAAATGGATAATCAATATTCAAGTGTATCCAAAACAAAGGCGGCATCGACATCGGATATAAGTGCGTATAAAACGCTTTATAATCCTCATCTGTCAACTCACTTGGAGACTTCTTCCACAGAGGCTCTTTATGATTGATGACATTGTCAGATACTGTTTTAATCTCTTTGCGATCGTCACCTTCACCTTCCCAAGTAGATTCTTCTTTCTCGCCAAACCTCACTGGAAATGGTAAAAACTTACAATACTTCTGAAGCAACTCTTCTATGCGACTCTTCTTCAAAAACTCCTTGCTGTCTTCAGAGATATAAAGTTTGATGTCAGTACCTCTTTCTTCTTTCTCTGCTGGTTCCATGTCATACTCTGGATCTCCAGTACACGTCCACATGACAGCAGGTGTATCTTTGTATGACTTAGTTGTTACCTCAACTTTGTCGGCTACCATAAATGCCGAGTAAAATCCAAGACCGAAGTGCCCGATGATATTAGCATCGTCCTTGTACTTTTCTAAAAATTCTTCTGCTGAAGAAAATGCTACTTGGTTCAAGTACTTCATCACTTCATCTTCGCTCATGCCGATACCACGATCACGGATGATCAGTGCATCATCTTCTAAGATGATATCTATAGTGAGATCACCGATGTCTCCTTTGGCTTCTCCCTTGAGAGAAAGTGTCCTTAGTTTAGTTGTTGCATCCATCGCATTGGATACAAGTTCTCTCAAGAATATCTCTTGATCAGAGTATAAAAACTTCTTGATGATCGGAAAGATGTTTTCCGTTTGTACCGATATCTGTCCTTTTGCCATTTGTATTTATGCTTAGTTATGAGATGAACCAATGTTCAAACCGTGTGCCAGCCCATATTAAGTGACAAAATGTCGCATGTATACTGTCAATCCTAAAATGTGGCTGACAGTCCTACACCTGAGGGTGACATACCGAGTCGGACATTTACAGAAGTGAGTCCTTTGGTTCGTCTATCCGTCCTGCTATGCCATATGTCCATATGATAGGACAGGTGACTCATCACGATACCTAATCCTGCACCAACAACTACATCAGAAACCCAATGCTTATCCTTAATCATGCGATACGCACCTACCACTACTGCGGGCACATAACCGCTATAAGCCAACAAGAGGTTGTCATCCTTAAAGCTCTGGTACATGACGCCTGCTGACGCAAATGCATATGCCGTATGCCCTGACGGAAATGTATGGGAACCTCCATTCGGACGTGGGCTATTAGTCACTTCTTTGACAATCAGCATAGTACCAAGCGTCAGTGCTTGACTTACTATCAAGTGCCTCGTATGTCTACCGATCTCCTTCATGTCATTGCCGAGCGCAAGGTCAGTTGCGTAGATCATCCCTATAGGTACATGCTGAAGGATATCATCCACACTAGTATTGGGTATCTCATATCTTTCTCTGATCCAATCTCTAAAACCCGTTTTTATACTTCGTTTATCTAGCACTATTCCTGTTACAATCAAAGTGCCACCAGTGATATATCCAGCTTTTAATTTGGATGATGCTACTGCAGACGTGTCCTGCGCAGTCACTTGGTCAAATTGAAACATTATAATTAGAAAAACAATTAGGGCTCTGATCACAATTTTCTAATTTTAATATTTCTAAAACTTATCTCATTACCATGATCTTGCAAGGCTATGTGGCCTGATTGGAATATGCCATATGAAGGATGGTCCTTCCATTTGCCAGCATCTTTTAGTGCTTCCCATTCGTCTGTCCAAAGTTCATACCTGACGATGAGTCGATCATTCAGCCAGTGTTGAACCATACCATCGTCGACTATAATTCTACTAGTATTCCAAGTACCCTGGGGGTGATGGGCTTTGATCTTAGGTGGATGCATCGCATAGTTGGCAGCAGTTTTTTGCCATTCTTCTAGTGGGTATGGAAATCCATCATCATCTATGAGCTGATATTCTGGACCTGATTGGAACACCGCTGTTAACCCCTCTGCTTCTCTTACATTATAAAAGATACCACTATTGCCTCCTTTGGAGATATTCCATTCTAATCTTAGCTCAAAGTTTCTGAAAGTATCTACAGTAATAGCGTCTGCTGACCTGCCTTCTAAACCCAAAGCGACCATGACTCCATCTCTGATCTCCCAACCTTCCATACCTTTGTCATTATAAAGGCGCCACCGATCCATGTTACTTCCATCAAATAAGCTCGTCCATCCCAGTGCTTTTTCAACTCCTGTAAGATCATTTGGGCCTGGGGCGACTGATTCTATTTGTTTGGATTTACAAGAAAAGAGTATTAGACTTAGGATCGATAAGAGGTAGAGGCTTCTGATATATGGCATTAATATGTTGATTTAAGAACTCCAATATATGCAAAAGGCGATGCCCCCTATAGAGACATCGCCTTTTGTTAAAAAGCTACTTATCAATTTACTTCTTCTTACCTCTTGACAACTTTTTGTTATCACGCTCTCTTTTCGTAATTCTCGCTTGTCCGTTTTCTACACAGAACTGTACTAACTCATATGTGCCAAAGTTTCCATCAAAAGTTACTAAGCTTTGACCATCCGCATCGAGTACCTCAAGTCCTCCGTTACCATAGTCACAGCACATCCCATCACCATATGCGTCTAAAAGGTCGATCTCATAACATCCGTCTGGAAGGTCAACAAGAGTCGATTCTATCTGACCAGCTTTTCCATCTTCGTAGGGGCCACCAGAAGCGA
The DNA here is from genome assembly GCA_937942435.1 of uncultured Saprospiraceae bacterium. Classification (GTDB taxonomy): domain Bacteria; phylum Bacteroidota; class Bacteroidia; order Chitinophagales; family Saprospiraceae; genus JAJRXG01. The sequence continues at coordinate 2,241 of CALDEM010000032.1, read as the reverse complement.
TCAAAGAATTGCTTGCATCGTATAGCTCCCATGACGTCTCGGATCCATAATCATCCAAAGTAACTTGGATATCAACAGATCCAGATCCTACCTCACTTCCTGCGTCATCTCCGCTATAATCAACCGATAAGTTGAAAGTCTGTTGTGCAGACCATGACTGCCATCCATCAACACATCTTGTTCTGATCTGGTATTGGTATATATCAGCAGAAAGATTATTTAGGTTTTTGTGAGAGTTGGCTGCACCTTTCTTTGTCCATGGCCCATTACCTTCTATTCTATATCTTACCTGATATCTTATCGCGTCAGAACCATCGGCCCAATCTATTCTCACTTTTGAAGGATTGATGATCTCTACAGTAGAGTTAGACGGTGAAAAACAAGCTATCTCATCTGTGTTAGTGTCGTCATTATCTGTTTCATCACTATCAGTATCACCAGTGTCTGTATCACCAGTGTCTGTATCGCCGGTGTCCGTATCACTGCTATCTGTGTTGTCATCATCTGAACTCTCATCTCCGCCTGTGTTGCCACTATCTGTGTTTCCTCCATCAGTGTTATTGCCTCCTGTGCTTCCAGAGCCGCTATATACATTACTAACATTGCCCGTAAGGGAAGCTAGGGAAGCCGTTACATAGTTAGTCATACGAGAAGCCTGACCTGCTGAGAACATGTACATACACGCATCATTGGTGTAGTCCATGTAGTTCATGTGCATATCCGTAGATCCACAAGATGAAGTATTAAGACCTGGACATCCTGAGTTGTCTTGTGCTTGATCTGGCGTATCACTCACTTCATCATCGACTCCACATCCATCTCCCCAGATGTGATCCAATAATAAGTAGTGACCCATCTCATGTGTTAATGTACGACCAAGGTTAAACGGTGCTTGTGGCGCAATCGTACCACAACCCTGACCTGATCCAAACGCTGACGCGTCTATAACTACGCCATCACCATTACCAAGACCACCAAGTGGTGCATATCCAAGTAGTCCAGTATTGAACTGTACATATATATTGACATATCCTGCCCACTTATTATCCTGGTCTCCTTGTGTTCTATTGACTGTTACGGCTAAGTCTCCATTGTTTAGGCCATAACCACTTGGGTGGTTTTGATCGGCGATAACAAACTTGAGGCAAGCCTCACCGTTGCTTACACCTGGAAAAGCAGATGCAGCTTGGCCTGTCCATTTGTTGATATCACTATTGGTTCCAGCATAATCGTCATTAAGGATATTTATCTGATTGATAGCTAATTGTCTTAGACAAGCAGCATCAGGATTGTTAACACCTTGATAGTGCACCGCTACAGGGACTAAGACAGGAGATGCACATTGTGCCTTGAAGTTTCTTCTCTCGAGATTGATTTTCTCGAAAGCCTCCATCATCTTTTGCTTCTTAGCCCGATATGCAGGATCTTGCATCAGATGCTGTGTATGATCATGCGAAAGACAGGTACGCTTTCTCTCAGAGAACTCCTCCGATGTCGTTTCGTTGGTTGATAAAGGTGCATAGTCATCATCTTGACATGAAGACAAAAGTGCAATAAAGGTCAAAGCAAGTAATACGCGAAAAAGATTTTTCAAATTCATAATTGATAATGTTTAGAAGTTTACAAAAGGTAGAAAGGTGATCATCCACATTAATTATGACCCGAAGTAAAGGCAACTTAGCCTTCAATTTCATCGGGTTTATACATTGGATACCCCTATTTTATACTTCTTGGGGGTTTTATTATACTTCTTCATTTGACCGATTAGCAGATGGACATAACTTGCGTTCATAATTACTTAGCGACATGAACAAAAGCATAGAAGCTTTCATATTTGGTAGGGGGAAGTGGTATTGGTTTAGGCACATTCTTTTTTGGACAGCTATGTACCTTGATGAGATCATGTACATCATTTTGTCAGAGCTTGATAAAGTTGATATTGGGTTTTCTGTTCTCGGGTTCTCTCTTGATGTTATCAGTGTCTATATCATACTCACTTTTTTCTTTAAGTGGTTTTTTCTTAAGAAGCGTTACTTCACTTTTGTTTTAGCCATCTTCATATTAGTGTTCATCAACGTTGGTATTGGTGTCATGACCGATTACTACTTTACTAAGGAGTTGCCATACATTGAAAACTGGCTGTCCGCACTCATTAACACCTTTACATTAATCTCTACTGCCGTTGGTCTTAAGGTTGGCAAGCACTACTACAAGCAACTTCAACTGACTCAAGAGTTACAA
>CALDEM010000031.1 GCA_937942435.1 uncultured Saprospiraceae bacterium | reverse complement strand
AAAAGATATATATCTATCTGAGTCCACTTGGTTTTATGATGGAGGTGGATGTTGCTAGGCTGATAGAGATGTGTTTTTGTTTCTATATTCTTTAAGTGCTTAAGAATTGAAGTTCTTGAATTAAGAAGCCCATTTTTGGCTAACTTAATTTATTCATTAATCATCTTTTAAAAGAAGAGTTGATTTCAGTCAACTTGGTTGGTTACGTATTTACGCGCTTTTTCAAACAACTGAATTAGAACTCTTAGACAAGGCAGCTAACAATGCTTCTTTTTTACGTCTTGAGACAGGCAGTCTCTCTCCAGACCGTAAGACAACTTCGTAACCGTCGCTTGTGCTGAACTGCTTTACATCATTGAGATTGATGATATAAGATCTATGTATGCGGATATGGATGCTTGAGTCAAGCTCTTGCTCTAAAGAAGTTAGCGTTTTAGAAGCAGTGATTTTACGGTTTTCCTTGGTATAGATATAACTATAATTAGAATCGGCTTGACAGTAGATAATGTCATTTTTAGAAATTACTTCTATCGTATCTATGCCGTGTATCAATATGCGGTCAGTTGAGTTAGGCTGATCTATGAGCTCTTTAAGATCGGAAATCGTTCTTTTTGTAAATCTATTTTTGTTGCCTTGGAGTCTTGTGATGCATTCGATAAGATCATCTTTATCAACAGGTTTTAGCAAGTAGTCGATTGCTTTTGTTTTGAAAGCTTTGATGGCATATTGATCATAAGCGGTAACAAATATCACATCAAAGTCAATCTGGTCGCCTATGCACTCCAGCATCTCGAAACCATTCATCCAAGGCATCTCTATATCAAGAAATACGATGTCTGGCTTGTGCTTATGGATTGATTGGAGGCCTTCTTTTGCACTATTGGCAAGTGCCACTACCTCTATAGAAGAACTATAAAGATTTATCTTCTTCTCCAGAGTGGTTAGCGCTGCTTTTTCATCATCCACTATTATTGCCCTCATAGGTTTGCCCGATTTGTTTGTTGACATTTACTTTTGGTTGTTACCTTGATCTTTACTAGCTCTCCTAAAGCTATGAAAAAAGGAGTTCATCTGCTTTTGATTGAGTTAACGGTTGGGCTGAGCGAGTAGATAGTTATGTTCATCTTGTTAGTGGTTTTGATATTGTTCTACTTTTTTAACTGGAAATCTCAAAGCAACCTTGGTGCCAAGTGGATTTTGATCATTGGATAGTATATCTGTTACGACTACAAGTTGCTCATCGATTGTATTTTCATTAAATAGTCTGAGCCGCTCCATGGCTATCTTCATACCATGAGACTTTCTCTTTGTAGCAGATTTGGATTTGTTTTCAAGTGCCTTTTCTCTTCCGATACCATTATCCCTAATTTCGCATATCAAAGAATCTTCATCTAGCGAAAATCTTATGGTGAGCTCCCCTTTTTTATCAAGGTGAATCAAACCATGCCAGATGGCATTCTCAACAAAGGGTTGGATGATGAGAGGGGGAATCACGAGACCTCCAGGTTGAATGTGAGGTCCAAGTTTGATATTCACATCAAATCTGTCAGAGAACCTCATTTGCTCCATCTTGATATACAACTTTAATATGTCAATCTCTTCTTGTAGTGTGATGCTGGGTAGATCTGAGTTGTCAAGTATTTTTCTGATCAACTTAGAGAACTTTGATAGATAGTCAGAAGCTTTAGCTGGGTCGTTGTTGAGGATATAGTTATCTATGGCATTAAGACTATTAAATAAGAAATGAGGATTCATTTGTGCTTTGAGGGCTTTTGATTCTGATTGAGCTAGATCTTGCTGTAGCTGAGAGGTGCGTTTTATATTTCTAATTCGCAGATCTAATAAAAACCATCCTAGTAAGATGCCACATATAATTGTTAGTGCTCCAAACCACCAAGTTTCCCATAACGCAGGAGCAATATTGATGATTAGTTCTTTAGATTTAAGATTCCAAAAGTTATCTTCATTGGAAGCGCTAAGTTGTAAAGTGTATGAACCAGGAGGTACATTAGAATAACTAATCAATCTGTTTTTCTCATTGTTGATCCAATCTTCATCATACCCTTCCAGTCGATATCTAAAGTTTATGTTTTCTGGATTGCCATATTCTAAATCAGTGTATTTTATTTGAAAGTTTCGACTTTTATAATCGAGCTCTATTGGAGTGGCATGGTATATAGGAGAAGTAGTCTTCTTATTATTTTTATTAGTGGTGATTTCTAAGTAAAGCAAATCAATTGGCTTCCTATTTTTTAAAATGTCTTCTGGATTAAACCAGTTGATACCCTTGATGCCCCCGAAGTACATGTTGCCTGATGGGTCCATATGTGATGCTCCAGTGTTGAACTCATTATTGGCTAACCCATTCTGAAAGTCTAATTTTTGATAGACCACATTCTCTTTTTCTTCTTGTACAGCAGAGATATCAATCTGACAAATGCCACGATTGGTACTAGCCCAGATATATTTATCTTTTTGAATTAAAAGAGCATATATAACCTTGTTGGGTAGACCATGTGATTCGTTAATTATTTTGGAGGTATGTGTCTCGATATTATAAATTATAATTCCCTCTCTTTGCGTGCCGATCCATAATTCTTGATTGTGTAGCAATAGAGACTTGATGCCTCCAGTCTCTATGCTCAAGTCAATATATTCAAAAGATCCTTCTTCTTCATTAAATTTTAATAGCTGACCTTCATCGGTTCCAATAAAACAGCTTCCTTTTTTGCCATTTATCATAACGCGGAGACTTGCTGGATTGTCAGGGCTATATCGTTTCCAGGTATCTCGAGATGTATTGTAGAGTATCAAGCCATTGGATCTTGTACATAACCATATGTTTTCAGGATCTTTCGGTTTGATATCCCAGATGGTATAATTAGAAAGCTCTATTGCAACTCTTTTTGCTTCTTTGTTTTTACTGCTAATTGTAATCAACCCACCTTCTTGCGTGCCTATCCAGAGTTGATCATTGTTATTATGATACAGTGACATAATACGATCTATTGGCATATAATATGGAGTGACTTGCGTAGTTGAATAGTGTTCAGTATTGGACCCATCTTTGCTTTGCATGGTTAATCCTTTGCCTGAAGTGCCTATCCAGATATTTCCATTTTGATCAGTACTGATGCTTCTTGCGACATCTACTGCCATCCCAATGGGTGTGTCGCTATTAGTGAGACTATTGATGGGTTTTTGATCAGCACGACTTATCGATAATCCGCCTCCATCAGTGCCGATCCAAATGTTTCCTTTTGTATCCTCGTATATAGTTAAGATATCATTGTAGTTGATGTCATCTTTTTCTGGAGGTGTATGCTGATAATGATGCAGCTTTTCATTTTTGATCACATACAGTCCATCGTCATAGGTAGCTATCCAGATAGTTCCTTTGCTGTCTTGATGAAGATCTTGTATTCTAGTATTGGCAGGTAGATTCTCATATAGATTTAAAGATTTATCTCTCTTTAATTGATATAAGCCTTGATTAAAAGTTGATATGAGCAATTCGCCATCGATAGATCTAATAACATCGCTTATCTGATATGATGAGAGATCTGGAGTGAGATTAATTGATTCTTTGGATTGTACATTATAATCTAATACTCCTTGTTCAGTAGATAGAAATATGTGATTATCTTCACTTAATATATTGTAAACAGAGATGTTGGGTATTACGTTTTCTAAACGCACATCACCTTCTTCAAGACTTAAAAGATGAAGCCCCTTCGTATAGCTTCCTAACCAATATTCGTGATCTGATTTTTGAATGATAACACTTGCCTTTTCAAGTTGAGTTATAGTTTTAATAGTATCAACTCCTTCTTGATAATAGGATACTTTGTCATCTGAGGTGATATGCCAGACTCTATTGTGAGAGTCTGTATATAGCTTGCCTATCCAGCTATAGGATGCTGCAGTGATGTCATAAAAGTAGGCATCATACTTTGTGAAGTTAGTCCCGTCATATCGATTGAGACCATCTTGTGTAGCTATCCATATAAACCCAAAACTATCTTGGGTGATACTGGTGACCGAGTTTTGGGATAGTCCGTCATGGGTAGTGATTGGAAGGAAGGTGGGACGTTGGGCTGAGGTATAGAATTGTAAAAGTACAGTAAGTGATAAAAATAAAAATTTATAAGTTTGAGATACACTCATTTATAACACAATATGGAAACTTCATTATTGAAAATAATATTAGAGGTGATGAACGACTTTAATTCATTCACCACCACTAATATATTCCTATTTTTCCATGATTTCTCTTAGTTCGTTGACTTGTGAGATTAGTTGATTGATTTGGTCGCTTAGCTGTGATATAGTTTCTTCGTGGTTATTGATAATTTCTTGCTGCTCTTGCATACCTTTAGTAATGTAAGGTATCATACCAGTATAGTTAAGCATAAGCGTTTTTTCACCATTAGGCTGACGAATGGATGATACAAGCTCAGGAAATATTTTTTGGACATCTTGTGCTAGAAAGCCTGAGCTTTTTCGATTTGGGTTTTTCTTGCTCCAGATATAATGATAGTTTTTAGGCGTGAGCTTTACTATTTTATCTAATGTACTTTTTACATCTTCTATGTTTTCTTTTAATCTTGCATCAGATGCCGATTGAAAATCAGCATCACTTCCAAATGAAAATTTATAAAAAGGAGAGCCAGTACCATCTTGATGGGCAAATGTTAGACAATCTATACAGTCGTATCCATCAGCTCCTCCAACTCCTCCTGAAAACTCCATACGATCAAATATTCCGATATTCCAAGAGTATTCTTGTGGGTCGTTAAAGCCAGTGTTTTTTGCCAATGTGATCATGTTATATGGAGCTTGCGCAGGAGTTGTATTGGCACTTGTCAATGGATTTAGTCCAATAAAGGCATCAAGCCTTAGACTTCCATGAGTATTATTTGAACCTGCATCAAGAGTTATAGTTCTACTTTTAGAGAATATGTTACTCTTATACATATATAGCCTACTTCCTAATAGAGCCCCAGGTTCTATGGATCTTAGTTCTATAAACGTATCACCGAATGCAGAGACATCTAAATATCCAGAACCGTTTGTATTAGGATATACCTCAAACTGAGCAGTTGTATCAATTGACATGCCTACTATTAGAAAAAGGATTATAAAAGCTTGCTTCTTGTAATGAATTAAATATTCCATTTTATTATTTTAAGTACTTTAAGAGGATTAATTTCTAATTATTGAATCACCAACAACCGCGTCTCAAAAGCTCTCCTCATTAACCCCGCTGTATTCTTGGCATTCAGTTTTAGTAATAGATTCTTTCTATGTGTCTGTACAGTCTCATAGCTGATGTATAGTTGTTTGGCTATCTCTTTAGTCGTCAGTTCATCCGCGATGAGATGAAGGACTTCTCTTTCTCTT
>CALDEM010000030.1 GCA_937942435.1 uncultured Saprospiraceae bacterium | reverse complement strand
CACTTAAGTTGTGATATGCAAACACCAAATGATGCTCATTCGAGAACCGGTTATATTCCTAAGAGATGGAAAAACTACTATGTAATTAATCAACAAAATCATTAAATAACCTGTCAACCTTTTTTAGGACGACACAGCGTGGGCCTTTATTATTTATATAAAAACAAACTCATGCCATCCTGCACGCTTGATCCCTGAAGGGTGACTCACGCCTTACTCAGCTCAAATAACTAACCTCTTCTCGGTATCAAAGTAGTCGGATAAGCCACCACACTTTCATGTCCATCTGCAGATACGCTGGATACACCAAATAGAAAGTTATCAATTACAATTCCTTCTAAAGTAAAATCATTGACTTTACCTACGAAGCGGCTGTGTTGCCATTGCGGTGCTGTCGTCTCACGCCAGTATACTTTGTAACCGACGATGTGGTCGTCTATGCTGGCATCCCACATCAGTCTCGTAGATGGTCTAACGGCTCCACCGATCATCAATCCTTTTGGTGGCTCTGGAGACCAGGCGATAGCAGCTAGGTTGATCGCATTTACGGCAGTGAGCTTAGCTGTGTAATCAAAGTCGACACCTGAGATAACATCCCCATAAGCGATGCCATCCTCTGTCCTTAGGTCTTGGTGTTGCATATCATAATTTTCATGAGCCTCCATAATTCTTATACCTGCAAATCCTTCATCATTGAATGGACGATGGTGCCCTCCTCTACCAAATCTATCTAAGCGATAGATCAACATGGGATTCATCTCTGGCATGTAAGTGGACGTCATGCGGTGCACGTATCGAGCGAGCTGTCTTGATATCCCATCGACTTCGCCTCCGTAAAATCTTTTCCAGATTCTCTTTTGTTCGTTTTCTCCGGGCGAGGTGGCTTCGCTGAATATTCTAAATGATCTATTATCAATCACTCCATCTATACCATGGATATTGCCAATCATATCATTGTTAAGGATACCGATGACATTCCATCCCATCTCTTTGATCTTCTTGGCCATGATCTTACCACCAAAGAGGCCTTGCTCTTCACCACTAAGTCCTACAAAGATTATGCTCTGCGGAAAGTCATACTTAGAAAGAACACGGGCAGCCTCGATGACACCCGCCATACCTGTGGCGTTATCATTGGCTCCTGGACTTTCAGATGTACCATCAAGCGGGTCACTTACCCTACTATCTATATCACCCGACATGATGATGTAATTGTTAGGATATAATGTGCCTCTTTTGATGGCGAGGACATTGACGATATTGGTACGGACAGGTATCCGTCTGCTTTCTCCTTCTTCGATGATGCCACCCATATAGGATACCTCAAGACATCCTCCACAATCCGCAGATACACTTTCTAACTCAGCCTTGATCCATCTACGAGCAGCTCCTATACCTCTGGTCTGAGATACAGTATCTGATAAGGTATGACGAGTACCAAAATCAACTAATGTCTGTATATCTTTCTGCAATCGATCAGGAGATACTGCCTCAACGATGTCATAGATCCTTAGATCTGTCGCGGCTGGTACATTCTGTGCAATCATCGAACCTTGCGAAATCAAAACCAAGAGTAAACCATAAGAAAAGATCTTAAGTGACGCGTTTACTTTGTCAAACCTACAGCTGGTGAGTTTAATCATCATGTTCATATCCTAAGTGTACTGCAATTAACTAAAAAAATAATTGATAATAACAATTATACAACCCGCCCCTATGCCATAAAGTGGTGTAGCGGCTTAAAGAAGAGAGCGAATTGAGAATTATTACACTTGTAGTCATATTAGCATTGGTAGGATCCCAATGCGTAGGTCAGAATCTTTTAGAAAGAACCAAACTGGGACTAAGTTGTCAAAGCACTTTGGAGCCTAATCATTTATCCAAAGAGGTGAGCAATCTTAAGTCATCAAGTACAGTAGAGCTCTTCTCTTGGGATAATAGAAAAAGTACTAACCCACAGGATGAGGTGAGCTTATTGCTAAACCGCAAGCAACTCATTCAACTTACACTTGATCCAGAAGCATCATTGCAGATAGACATACCAGTTACCTCAAGTCAAGGCTTCAAAGTCAAACTTGTGCCCTTTAAAGTCCAAAGTGAAGGAGGAAAACTACTAACTCCTGAAGGGGCCATCCCAAGTACCAACAAGATGCAGTTTTATAGAGGCATCATCGATGGAGACCATGGTTCATTAGTGACCGCATCGATTGTCAACGGAGATCTGCAGATGTCCATCTCAGATCAAGATGGCATCTATAGGATCTCACCTTCTAATTATAAAAGCAACAACTACTCTATCTGGATAGATAGTTCTTTGACTGAGAATGAATTCACCTGTGGGACGGATGAAAGTCATCAATTAGAAAAACACCCTGACATCAACATAACGCCAGAAAAAGGAAGTAATGAGAAAGCAGCGGGAGATATCGTACAAGTATATGTGGAGTGCGACAATGAATTGAGAAGTGATCAAGGTGGCGTAAGTGGAACAGAGGCTTTTGTAGCCCAATTATTCGCAGAGATCATCACATTATACGCAAATGAGAATATCAATATGGAAGTGTCAGATATATTTGTTTGGACCTCTCCTGATCCTTATGCTGGCAATGAGAATCTTGGGACTGTTCTTTCTCAATTTGGGGCTAATAGAAGAGATAACTATAATGGTAGAATAGCCACACTTTTAAAAGGAGATCTTTCCTCTAATCAGTTTGGTTGTGGTGTTAGTGGCTTAGCATGGGTAGATGTATTGTGTAGTAACTTTAATTCTTTTGGAAATAGTGGCCCTTATAATGTCAATAGGGGTATAGGTCATTGTAGACTTAATGCTAACCCAACTGTTAGTCGAGACGCGTTGGATGTATCAGTGGTTGCCCATGAGATTGGCCACAATATGGGATCGCCGCATACTTATGCTTGTGCTTGGGGACCAAATAGAAATCAAATCATTGATATTTGTCCTGGTCTAAACTCAGGCTGCAGTTTAATAACAAGCCCAACTCCAACATCTGAAAGCGGTACAATCATGACTTGCGGTTCGAACCTCAAGACTTTCTCAAGAGGCTTTGGGACTGAGCCTGGCAATCTTATTCGCAATAGGGTCGCAGTAGCAAGTTGTCTCGTTACAAAAGGAAATGGATCAAACAATGGAGGCTCCAGCCATCAAGACCCATGTACACATGATACAAGAATATATAATGGAGGGTTTATATTCTCTACAGAAGTCAAGGCCAATAATAGCATTATTCTAAGGCAAGCTGTAACGGTCTTAGGTAACGCAAATATAGAATGGCAAGCCGAGAATCAATTTGAAGTATTTGGGACACTGACCATTCCTGCTGGTGCTGAGGTTAATGTGATTGCTGAGGATTGTAATTAGGATGTTCTTCTTAAGTACGATAATTACAATCCGTCTCTTGTTGTGACCACTTAGAGTTACCTAAATGAGTATATCTAAAGATAGCGAGGTTGCAAGCCTCTAATGGCGTTGTTGAGAGTGGAGAACTTGTTTTACAATACTATTAATCGTACTTTTAAACATACGATACAAAACACGTTTAATGATAAGCGCAAATGATCTTAAGGTAAAAGGAGTTAAAGCTATCAAGGAGGAACTAAAGCACGCAAAGGAAGTTGCCATCTCCATCAGAGGAAAAGCAACGTACATAGCGATGACTATCGAACAATATGACCTCCTTAGAACTGCTGAAATCAAAGCAGCTTATAACGACAGCATGTTAGATATAAAGAATGGAGATTATGTCGAAGAAACAGCTGAAGAACACATTGCACGCTTATGGCCTGACTAAACTTATGTCAGATGCCAAGTATACTGACAACACGTACGTACGAACGAAGACTTAAAAAGTTTATCAAACTGCATCCTGAGCTGAGGTCAAAGTATGTCGCAACCATCAAACTACTAGCAATAAATCCTAATCACCCTTCACTCCATTTGCACAAATTAAAAGGTCAGCTATCTAACTTGCATGCGGTATCCTTGACTTACAAGTATAGAATATCATTGACCTTCCTAATAAAAAAAGATAAGATCATGCTGGTTGATATCGGGACTCATGATCAGGTATATTAAACGCTACTTGCATAAGCATTTTAAGAAAGACGATCAAGCAATAGCAAGTGAAGGATTGTAATTAGGGTATAAGTAATCTAAGGTCCAATCTGTCTCTTGCTCTGACTACTAAGCGTTACCTAAATGAGTATAATCTACAGTTAGCGAGGTTGCAAAGCCTGTCTTTAATCCCCACATGATTTAAGTGCGCAAGGTCACAGACAGCTTACAGCGTACGCTTTCGAGAGCGGGGCATTCTTGCCGATAGACTGCTGAGGGAGGGAAAATCATCAATTAAATCCATCCCGATCTAAAGCCTTGCTGTGCAGTTTCTACATCCTCATGAACTATAATAGATCAACAATTGAGCTACATAAAACCAAGAATTATAAACACCCATAGGGTCTTTATAACTGCGCGAGGTTTGCAACCTCGCGCAGCGTATACTTTCGGCAGCGGGAAAGTGAGAAACTTCTTAAGCGTACATTTTTACCCCAGCGGATTTTCTCCACAGAGGTGAAGGCAAATAATATTATACTTGTAAATGACATAACTGTCTTTGAGAATTCGAATGTCGAGTGGCAAGCGGAAAATGAGTTTCAAGTTTTTGGGACATTGACCATCCCGGCTGGTGCAGAGGTCAATGTGATTGCTGAAGATTGTAATTGATAACTGCGTGAAGTTGTAAACTTCTTGCAGCGTGCGCCCATAGATGTCAATCCTCACTATCTTTAACACGTGGCTACCAACAAACATGCGATCATACGATACCGGACCATCGATAGATGTCTCCGCGATATAGATCGTCAATGGACCTGGAAAGAGCTCTCCGAAGCTTGTAGAGAAGCCATAGCCTCTAGTACAGGGGCCGAAGTCAATGTATCCGAACGCACCATCAAGTATGATATCTCAGCTATGCGCAACAATGATGTCCTGGGTTACCATGCACCGATCGACTATGATCGAAAGGAGAAGACTTATTATTATAGTGATCCGAAGTATGCGCTTACCGAGAGCCCTATAAACAAGTCAGATACTGAACTTTTGCAAAATGCCATCTCTATGCTGGAGCAATTTATGGAAGTACAAGAAGCGACGGGCATCCATAATATCCTCACAAAACTAGAAAGTAGCTTAGATAGGCAGAAGGAAAAGCACGATCCAATCATCCAGTTTGACCATGCTGTGGATGCGCCAGGTCAAAAGTGGTTATACAAACTCTATCAACTGATCAAGCAGAAAGAGTCAGCGAGCATATCCTATCAAGCATTTGGCAAAAGGCAAAAAAACAGAATCATCAGCCCCCAGCTATTAAAAGAATACAAAGGTCGTTGGTATCTCCTCAGCTATGATCATCAGCAGGAGGGCAATCGCGTCTATGCGTTGGATCGAATAAAAGGAGTCAATGCCAGTCTCTCCACTTACAAAGAACTCGACAAAGCAACTTCTAAGCGATATTTTGATCAAGTAGTCGGCGTCAGTGTGCTCAAAGATCGAACGATTGAAAAAGTGGTATTTGAAGTATATGGCGTTCAGATCGACTACTTCAAGAGTAAACCAATACACCCTAGTCAGCGCTTAGTTGCCCAATCTGATGAAGCGGCTACCTTTGATATCAAGGTAATCATCAACTATGAGTTGGTCTCCGAGTTGATGTCCTATCACAAGAATCTGAAGATCATCTCTCCAACCTCTCTAAGTGATGAGATCAAGGCGACTATTAAAGCGATGTCTTCTTTTTATAGGTAGTCGGCTTACGCCAAATATGATCTTAGGCTTAGAGAAGTCTTTACAGATATTATAAAATTATCGCTCATATATATCTGTATATCTGATAGTTACATATGAACAAAAACCTTCATGCAATTGGATTGCACGATGCGGTTTTACTTAGCGGTATTATATAACAATTACCAAACCTCAACCCAATGACATCCTTATCAAGTAGAACATCATTCTCCGTTCATCACTTACTGATCGTCGACATGAACAGTCCGCATATACCTACTCAAAAAGATTTGATATCTAGAGTTAATGATACATTTGACTCGATCAGAGAGGCAGTTAGAAAACACAAGAGCCAACAACATCGAGTGACTGTTATGACTATCACTCAAGGTCTAATCAAGTGCGTCTGTCATGATCTGAACATCACCGAGATCCCGCACTTCAACGAACCCATAGATCATCAAGCTGTTAACAAAGGCCTATACGATGCTATAGGAGGAAGTATCGCCACTTGGAAGGCACTCAGCCACTTAAGGAGTCTAGCAGATAGCCATCAAGTATCCATCTTCTCTAATGGAAAGGATCAAGACTCTAAGAAGTACAACGCCTGTTCACTTAAGTCCATCGTCACATCACTATCCACTGAGGGGTGGAAGTTTACGATGATCGGCAGTGGCTCGTTGTTTCCTCAGACAGCTAAGCACCTTGGTATTAACAATTACTATATCTGTAGACCACCAAGATCTACCAAGGAACGCAACTTTTTGATCTCACAGTTACGACGCCAATGGCGACTACAGCAGGTCAGTAAACACCTCAATGAAGATAACTCAGTAGCTGCCTAGAGTTACAAAGAGGAATATCTTTATATGTTAAAGAAAAGGCCCGACTGAACTTTAAATAAGCATTCTTTTGTTTGTTTATCAATAAGTTATACATTAGATAAAATTTTAATGTGTAATGGAACCTAACGTAGCGACTATCGCTCTGCACCCCGCTGTGCTGATAGCTTCAGGATTCGAATGCATCACGTCTAACCAAGTGAAGTTTTTAAATGCCCATAGGCGGCATTTTCATCACAAGGTGTATGACCTCGACAAGACGCTCTCTGTAACACAAGATGACTTCTCCCTTGGCGGTATACTCAATCCTTATGGAGAGTTTCTCGATCCGCACGAAGCTCAAGTCAAGGCCTCAGAGAAAACTCCTAACTTCCCATATCTGACAAGAAGGAATATCCTCAAGGCGTTTTATCAAGAAGAACTTAGCGCAATATGGTCTGAACTCTTGATTGAGTTATTTGAAGATCTATCAGAGTTTTGTATCGTCAACAAAAGACCTCGTGGATACTATGTAGCTACTACACAAGTGATCCATGAGTTGTACAGCTATCCTATATATCATAAGATATCATCTCTTCACTTGTGTGGACTTGGAGATAAACTGATAGATGCCTTTGACTATGTATTTGAGCTATTCAAATCATACGAAGAGTTGAGGGCCGAACCTGCAAGCGTTAGAAAGTAACTATTCTTCTATAACTCGGCTTACTACTGATACACCAGCAACATTAAAAAACCCAAGGACCAAAGAGCCGTCACTGGCGGAGACATTGCTCCTCGTATTAGCCAATGGTATAGAGAAGATGCCATTGTCTCCATTGTTGATCTGATCCCGTGCTATCTCTAGAAAGTTAAAAGCTTGATTATTAATCGAAAGTAGTTCTACCCTAACCGTATCTCCCAATTCGTAAGGGATAGGCAAGAGATCTTCATCTAAGCGATTAGTGAACTCTCTAATCGGTGGTATAAATATCAACCCATCTACACCTGACCCCGCATCAAAACCTGCATCAAATGCAAGATTTAGTTCTTGTGGCTTACTTAAAAACGTTCCATTGTGATACGTCTTTATCCAATAAGTATCCCCGATGCCCATCGGGTCACGAGCAAAAAAATTAGTATAAAATCCATCGTCCGAAAAGATCTCATCATCTCTAAACTCTATGCCTATAGAGTCTATG
This sequence comes from uncultured Saprospiraceae bacterium, assembly GCA_937942435.1. Classification (GTDB taxonomy): domain Bacteria; phylum Bacteroidota; class Bacteroidia; order Chitinophagales; family Saprospiraceae; genus JAJRXG01. Next base: position 16,789 of record CALDEM010000030.1, on the reverse strand, counting down.
ACAGGCACTCTGTTGATCACTGTGGACGAAGTATAAGTCTTGTTATCATAGTCTATATTGAGTGTGAAGACATCGCCTTCTTCTCCGAGAGACTCACCATTGGCAGGCCAGACATATCTGCCATCACCAATATGAGAAAACTCAAATGAAGCACCATCATTTCTACTCACTACTACCCGAGCATCTCGAATAGTTATAGGGTCAGTACTATCAAAATATGCTTGCGATAAGGAAAGAATAATCTCTTGATCCATTACTTGATTGTCTATCCAAGCATCAACAACTAGCTGAACACCTCCATCCTCAAGAGCTACGTCTATAGGATCTTCACAAGACATGATCGTCATCAAAATTATAAAAGCAAGCCCCATCCAAACAACTGTTATATTATCTTGGCACATAACTCTGTTAATTCTTTCCATTCTATTTTCTATTCTTTCAATTTTCATCTTCATTAAAATTTAAAATTGTAAGAAACAGAAGGAATAAAGTTTCCAATAACACTCAGCCTGATTGCCTCTGTTACGGCGTCACTCTGCTGTCTAAAAAATATACTAAAAGGATTGCGCTTGCTATATACATTGTAGATGGAGAAGACCCAATCGCTTTGATAGCGACGGTCGGGGTTTTTCTTGCCCTGCAAAGTCGCGGATATATCTAATCTGTGATAAATAGGTATACGGACATTGTTACGTGTTTCTAAAGAATTGTTAGGGATCAGAAAGCCTTGTTGTATAAATCTATTAGTTGGGAAGGTAGTAGGCGTACCTGAGATCACAACAAAGTTGGCACTAAATGTCCATCTCTTATTCGCTTCATAAAAACTGGTAAGACTTAAGTTGTGCGTCTGATCAAACCTTGAAGGATACCAAGTACTATTATTGATCCCCTCCACCTTGCGTTCGCTTCTTGCCAATGTGTAACTTGCCCAGCCCGTGAACTTACCTTTACTTTTCTTGAGCAACAACTCTAAGCCATAGGCCCTGCCCTCTCCTTCTAAGAGGTCAGCTTCTAATAACTCATTGAGTAAGATATCTGCACCATCGATATAGTCAAGCAAATTAGAATACTTCTTATAATATATCTCTGCAGACAACTCAAAAGTATTGTCTTTGAAGTTTTGAAAGTACCCCAGCGCTACTTGATCTGCTAATTGTGGTTTCAAGTTGTTAGTGCTTGGCTGCCATACATCCACAGGTGTAGAAGCTGTTGTATTGGATATCAGGTGTATGTACTGCGACATCCGATTAAAGCTAGCTTTAACAGACCTGTTCTCTCCGAGTTGATACTTGATAGCCAGTCGCGGCTCAAAGTTGTTATAACTTTGTATGCTCTCCCATTGATCAAAGTCAGTACTTCCCGTGACCGGTCTTCGGGTACCTAAAGTAGCCGGTTCTCCAAACTCATAAGATAACCCTTCACCTGTATAATTAAAATAAGACCAACGCAGTCCATAGTTAACAGTGAGTGCGGGACTAAGGTCTATTTCATTTTCTATGAATAGCGCTCCTTCGATCGCATACTTGTTGTCAACACTGATATCTAATACTTCTCCTTCACTGACGCCGACAGCATTTCCAGGTTCAAATCTATAAACGATACCTTGACCTCCAAAGCGAATCATATTAGTCGGGCTAACAAATAGTGAAAACTCTGGCTTGACACTATAGTTTACAATTTTGGCATTCCAATCAAATCGGTTAGCCGAGTCGTCTCCAAAACTTATTTTATAATCATAATCACTTGTATAAAGCGTAAAATTAGAGAACAACTTATCGCTAAAGAGGTGATTCCATCTGAGCGTCAATGTTTGATTACCCCAATTAAATCCTGCTTGGTCCCCAAAACCAAAATTATCTCTACCGAGATAACCCGATAAAAATAAGCGATCCTTCTCTCCAATTTTATAATTAGTCTTTAAGGTGAGATCATAGAAGTTAAGCTTACTATCTTCTAGCCCATCTTGCAGAAATGGCTTTGATAACACATCGATATATGATCGACGTCCAGCTAATATAAACGATGACTTATCTTTTACAATTGGGGCTTCAACAGAGAGCCGACTGAAGATAGCACCCACACCACCCTTTAAGGCAAATCGCTTATTGTTACCTTCTTTCATCCTCACATCCAGGATAGATGATAGTCTGCCACCATATCTCGCCGGCACACCTCCTTTGAGGAGCTTTACATCTTTTACTGCGTCGGGATTAAACACTGAGAAAAAACCAAACAAATGAGAGGAGTTGTATACAGGCGCTTCATCGAGAAGGACCAAGTTTTGATCTATGCTTCCGCCTCTTACGTTAAAACCTGATGCTCCCTCGCCGACTGAGCTGACGCCTGGTAGCAACTGTATACTTCTTAGGACCTCTACTTCTCCAAGTAAGGTGGGCATCTTTTGTATCGTGGCGATATCGAGTTTGTTAGCACTCATCTCTACTTCTGAGACGTTTGCATTTTCTGCTTCACCTGTGATGACGATCTCTTCGATCTCTATCCCTTCTGGTTGAAACTCTATGTCGATCTTTTGATCTTGGCTTAAGTTGACTGTCTGGATGATCGTCTCAAAACCAAGGTATGAGTATTCTATGGTGTATTTCCCTTGAGGAAGAGATATAGAATAAAAGCCATACTCGTTACTATTAGCACCAGTGGCAAGCTCTTTAATAAACACATTAGCTCCTATAAGGGTCTCACCGTTGGAGCCATCTCTCAGATAACCGTTAACTGTATACTTTTCTTGACCAAAGGAAAATGTGGAGCAAGCCACGAGTAAAAGAGAAAAAATAAAATCGCGCATATGAAGTCTTGTGTAAGTAGAACGTATAACTCTGTCACAAAAAGCAATGAATTAATTAATGCCTCAGACAAAGATTGGTTCAATCGATATATACTCTATCTGAAACAGGACTTGATACTACTGATATAAAGAGTTCAACATCCAATTAAGACTTCAAATAAACGACAACCTTGTCAATATTTGATTGACTTAAGATGAGTTAACTAAGTCCATAGAAGAATAACCTTTAAAACAAGATAAAGGACAGTTGGTAACCATCCTTTTTTATTTACTACTCGGAGAAAGAGCAGAAAGATATCTTAGTTAAGCTTTAGCTACCTGGCGGATATATATGCGCCCTTGAGCATCCTCTAACTCTACAAAGTACATACCTTCTGTCAATCCTGACATGTCTACTTTAGCTTCGTTAGACTCATGCTCTTTAGACATAACTTTTTGTCCATCTGCACTGTAGATAGTGATAGAGGAGATCTTCTGATCACTAAGGATATAGATGAAGTCCGAAGTAGGATTAGGTCCTACTGATATATGGATGTCATCTAATGTAGTAGTGTATGCTGTTGATGTTTCTAAAGTAAGATTCATTGGTTTTGTTGTTATAGGGTCTATCCATTCTGCTACTTCAACAAATGCTGTAGCCAGTTCTTCTGTCTGTCCAGGCATTGCTAAAGTGATATCAGCAGGATCAAAATCTGCGATTTTGTCAAAATGTATTGTAAAGATGTGCTTACCAGATGCGTTCACTTTCTCTCCACCTCTCGCATCATCTGTTAAAGATACATTGAAGCTTAAAAATCCAACTACGTCGTAATCCGCATCATTAATAGTCATACGCTCATCGTACTCATTATGCTCAGAGATAACAATCTCGGAATAGCTTTTTTTATTAAGATGGCTTTCGATATTATCTTCTGACAGAGTGATGTGATCAGCATTGTAGAAAAGTCTGATATTTTGGCTTCCAAGGACAAACGCTTCGTGATCGTCGCTTGATATAACTATGTTAACACCCACATGACCATCATTCCAAGAGTAAAACTCAGTCGTGAGTTTTGCATGATGGCTATAACCCGCTATTGTAGCCGCAAGGGCAAAAAGAAGGATCAGTAGATACTTCTTGGTTGAAAGATTGTTTATTAGAGTTTTCAATGTTTGGGTGGTTATTCATCCTTTAGACCACTAAAAAGGAGGTTGTCACCAAATATCGAGCACTACGCAAATTAGCTTACAATTATGATCTTGAAGTATCAAGTAGCTAGCATAATCATAGTGAAGAATAGTATTAGAGGCTCTCGATATTCTGAAGATGCACCTCTGCTTGTGCTAAAATATCTTCTTTTTTAGCCTCGTCCATTTTATTCCATAATCTGTAAGCCATACCTATGCGAGGATTTCTCTCGAGCTGATCTGCATGCCTATCATAAAAGTGCCAGTAAAGGCTATTAAATGGACATGATCGCTCCCCTATCTTTTCTTTCTTATTATAGTAGCATCCTTTACAATAGTGACTCATCTTGTCTATATAGTTAGCTGAAGATACATACGGCTTAGTACCAACTATACCTCCATCTGCAAATTGGCTCATGCCACGCGTATTAGTAATCTCTACCCATTGGATAGCATCTATATAGATACCCAGATACCACTCATCCAACTCATCAGGAGAGACGCCAGCGAGTAATGCAAAATTGCCTGTGATCATCAATCGCTGGATATGGTGCGCATAAGCGTAATGAAGAGACTGCTGGATAGCATGCTTCATACAAGCCATCTTAGTATCGCCAGTCCAAAAGTATGCCGGCAAGGGTCTTTGATGGTTTAGAAAATTCATCTGAGCAAACTCTGGCATCTTCGCCCAATAAATACCTCGCATATACTCTCTCCAACCTAATATCTGCCTAACAAATCCTTCGACTTGAGCAATCGATATATCTTCTTTGTGATCCTCCCAGTGGGCGATCACTTTATGAATCACTTCGAGTGGAGAGAGCATCTTGACATTAAGAGCAAAAGAGATCCGTGAGTGGTACAAGGACCAATATGCAGGAGTCATAGCATCTTGAAACATACCAAATCTAATCAAACAATGCTCACAAAAGAACTCAAGCAGTTCTTTTGATTCTTGTCTTGTTGTCGGCCACAGAAAATCTTTTTGGTGAAGATCTCCTATCGAGTCAACATTCTGTTCTTTGAGTAAGTTATAAACTTCTGTAACATCTTTTTTAAATACCAATGGTGTAGGCGGAACATGATCTTTAGGGAGTTTTTTACGATTGTCATGATCATAGTTCCATTTGCCTGTAAGAGGTTTAACCCCTTCCATCATGATATCATAACGCTTTCTCATGCTTCGATAGAAGGACTCCATGAGGTACGTTTTTTTGCCAGTAAAGAAATTTTCTAATTCCATTCTATCGCTTAGAAAATGTTCGCTACTCGTCATCTCAGTTGATAGATGTGATTGCCCAAGACAGAACTCGTTAAGTTGCTGGTCTAACCGATACTCATCCGGTTCTTGATACTCAAATTTGACAATGCCCTTCTCCCCTATAATTGAAGCTATATTTTCTCTAAGATTTTGCTTGTTCTTCGGATCATCAAGTTTGTAATAGATGACCTGATGTCCTTTCTCTTTCAATTCATCAGAAAAAGATCTCATTGCAAGAAAAAAAGCAACAATCTTCTGTATGTGATGCTTGACATAATCTGTCTCTTGGCGCATCTCAAACATACAGTATACAACATCTTGATCGACCGTATCATACCATGAGTGTTGTATATTTAGCTGATCGCCTAATATAAGTCTTAGTGTCTTCATACTTTCCTATTATGCGTAGTATGTCTTTTTAGTATCCGTTGTGCTTCTTCTACTACTGCTGGATTTTTTTGCATGCTCCATATTTTATCTCTTGCTTCTCTTCCTGCTTCTTGAAGATCTATGATTGGCTTGGGATAGTCTACTCCTATCCTAACATTATAAAACCCTTGCTCCATTTCTGTCATCAGCCATGGCTCATGTATGTTTTCCGTTGGCACATTTGCTAATTCTGGCACATAGCTCTTTATAAATAATCCATCTCTATCATTTTCCTTAGATTGCTTTATAGGGTTATATATACGGACCGTATTGATCCCTGTTACACCTGCTTGCATCTGAACCTGTGGATAATGAATACCGGGTTCGAAATCTAAAAACTGTTGAGCCAACCAAACAGCACCTTCTTTCCAATCTTGCCATAGATGATGAGTTAAAAAAGAAAGGGTCATAGCTCTCATTCTAAAGTTGATATATCCAGTCTGGATCAAACAGCGCATACAAGCATCGACCAGAGGATATCCAGTCTGTCCATATTGCCATGCATTAAAGTGATCTTTGTTTATATATCTATCCATTGAATTAAATCCGCGATTGATATTTCTAAATTCCATCGCATCTTCCATCTCAAATTTTTGGATGAAGTGGCAATGCCATCTCAATCGAGATGCAAAATTGTGCAATGCCTTTTTATACGGCTTGACTTGTACAGACTTCCTATATTCTTGATAGACTTGTCGTATAGATAGATTACCCCATGCTATGTATGGAGATAATCTACTACATGACTTTCTACTATTTAAAGGTTTTGATATATCATAAGAATAAGATTTGGCTCGACCACCAAAAAAAGAATGCAGATATGACCAAGCAAGCGTCTCTCCTCCTATCTGAAAGCTATCATCGTTTATTGTAATCTCATCAGGAATTCTTTCTTTCAATCTTTCCAATCCATACGTCGCAGGCCTGAATAAACTCCAATCAGGATCATCAAGCGGCAATTCCATAAATCGATGCCAAGCCTTTGACCAATCCTTCCTATTACGTCGCCCTCGCTCTACCCCATTCTGCTGATATTCTACCCATTGTATATTATGCTTCTGGCAGTAAGAGCTGAAAACTTTATCACGATCATAAGTAACTTTTAATCCAGTCTCCATATAGGAGTATACGGCACGAACATCAAAGAGCTGAGTAAGGTGATCAAATACCGTTGGCACCTCATCATAGAAGCAATATATCTTGGTTTTATACTTTTCTAATTGCCTGTTGATATCCATTAAAGACTGATAAACAAATCTCCAATGACGGATATCATAGTGCAGATCAGCTATAACTGAAGATTCGAAGATATACACAAGTAAGGTTTGAGCACCTTGCTCAATAGCTGATTTTAATGGAAGATGATCTTTGAGCCTAAGATCCCTTTTTAGCCAAACTATATTAACCTTCTCGCGCACCTTGACGGAACATGGATATCTCTTATTGGTTTAAATCTTCCCTTATGAAGTATCAACCAGGAGCAGTATCGCTACTCTTTTTGATTGCCCTAATAGACTGATACCTAAGAAAATTGTTCATCTTCGATTAATAATGAAACAAGCAGTACTAAAAGATCTTTTTCCCGAATTAGCGGATGACAGGCTGATAGAAGAGCTAATCAAACATGGCTCGATCCAGAGTTTTAAGAGAGGCGAGGTGATCATCGATTATGGTGACTATATAGAGTTTGTACCGTTGGTCTTATCGGGTTTTTTAAAAATCATCCGAGAAGGCGATCAAGGTCAAGAATTACTTCTTTATTTTTTGAATGCTGGTACTTCCTGTGCAGCTTCTTTTAGTTGCTGTATGACAAAAAAGAGAAGTGAGATAAAGGCTATCTGTCAGGAAACATCAACCGTCATGTTGATACCGATAGAAAAGGCGAATCTATGGATGGAGACCCATGCGAGATGGAGAGATTTTGTTATTAGCATGTATGACAGTCGTCTCTTTGCATTAATAGATACAATAGATAAACTTGCTTTTGCACAGTTGGATGAGAAACTCCTAAACTACTTACAAGAGATGTCACTACTCAAATCCTCCACTAAGCTGACCATCTCTCATCAACAAATAGCTTCAGATCTTAATGCATCAAGAGAAAGCATATCTCGACTTCTTAAGAAGCTTGAGACGAAAAAGATGGTTTCACTTAATCGCAATGAGATTACTATCTTGTCTGTGTGATGTATATCACATGTCATCCATGAAAGCTTTTAGAACTTTATCATAGAAACCACGATTAATGCTGGAGCGTCTTCCTTTATTAAAGACTATAAGCAACTACAATAAAGATCATCTCAGAGGTGATCTTTCTGCAGGATTGACAGTAGGCGTTATGCTCATACCTCAAGGCATGGCCTATGCGATGATAGCTGGGTTACCGCCTATCTATGGCCTTTATGCGTCAACGATACCTATTATCATATATGCTCTTCTCGGTACTTCACAGCAGTTGGCCGTAGGACCTGCAGCTATGATTGCATTGCTAACAGCAGCAGGTATTGGATCTTTAGCACCATCAGGATCAGAGCAATACATCAGTCTTGCGATATCCCTAGCACTAATTGTAGGTGTTCTACATATACTTCTGGGGCTTTTAAAGATGGGTTTTCTGGTTAATTTTATTTCTCGACCTGTGATCTGTGGGTTTACTTCAGCAGCGGCTATCATCATCTTTCTAAGTCAATTGAAAAACTTTTTAGGTTTTCATATCCCAAGAGGAGGACACACTTTTGACACCTTGTTATATGCAATCAAGCACTGTCAAGACACCAATCTTGCCACCTTACTTATAGGCGTTATCGCAATTGCGATTCTTATGATGCTAAAGCAAATCAAGTCTATCATACCGGGTCCTATCGTCATCGTGGTATTGGGTATAATAAGTGTTATGATACTGGGACTTCAAGATTATGGAGTTAGCATAGTCGGGTCAGTACCAGAAGGATTACCTGGGTTCATCGTACCGGACCTTAACTTAGAAATTATAACTCGACTTGGACCTTTGGCTCTTATCATTGCTCTAATCATCTTTATGCAGAGCATAGCCGTTGCAAAAGCGATACACCTTAATCACAAAGATTATAAGATCCTCCCTAATCAAGAACTAATGGCTCTTGGTGCTGCGAATATTGTTGGTTCTTTTTTTCAATCGTTTCCAATTACCGGTGGGCTAGCAAGAACTGCGGTCAATGATCAAGCTGGTGCAAAATCAGTACTTGCCTCACTCATCACAGCCGGACTGATTATATTAACCTTGCTTTTTCTGACACCTTTATTTTCTAACTTACCCAATGCTGTATTAGCTGCCATTATAGCGGTCGCGGTCTATAGTCTTTTTAATTATAAAGAAGCCATACATCTATGGCATACGCACAAGTCAGACTTTTGGATGATGGCGATAACATTTGGTGCAACCTTAGCACTTGGAATAGAAAAAGGAATTTTCACTGGCGTAATCTTATCACTTGGGATGATGATCTACAAGACCACAAAGCCACACATAGCCGAACTAGCAAAAGTGCCCGGATCAGAAGCTTATAGAAATGTCAACAGATTCGATGAATTAGAAAATCGAAGTGACTTACTGATCTTAAGATGGGATGCTCAACTTTACTTTGCCAATGTATCTTTCTTTAAAGACGAGATGGCCAAGAGAATCGAAAAGAAAGGAGACCAACTTGAAGCGCTGATTTTAGACATGGAAAGCATAACGGATATTGATAGCAGTGGTCTGCATACGCTGATCGACTTTGTAGATGATATAAACGAACGTGGAGTAGCCCTTTATATCGCAGGCGTCAGAGGGCCTGTTAGAGATCTGATGGCCAAAGCAGCATTGACAAAAAAGATAGGGATGTCCAACTTTTTTTTAAATGTAAACAATGCAGTGTTATATCATGATCAACCGGAAAGAGAAGAACGAAAGAATATGAAATATGTACATCAAACTAATGTAAAATCGAGTTATTAGAACCGAACAATATCTTATCTACTGATGTTTTCTGTGTGACCTCGGTCACAATCACATCTTACCAATTCTCATATCTTTGAAGCGCTAAATAGATACTATGCATATCGAACAAATATATACAGGTTGCTTAGCTCAAGGGGCGTACTACATCGTCTCCAATGGTGAAGCTGTTATCATCGACCCTCTCAGAGAAGTACAACCATATCTTAATAGAATAGAAAAGGATGGAGTCAAGCTCAAATATATCTTTGAAACTCACTTCCATGCAGACTTCGTAAGTGGACACGTCACTCTTGCTAAGAAAACGGGTGCTCCTATTGTATATGGGCCTTTGGCTAATCCTACTTACGACGCGGTCATAGCTGAAGACGAGCAAGAGTTTGTGGTCGGAGATGTTACTATAAAGGCATTGCATACTCCAGGACACACCATGGAGTCAACAACCTATCTATTAATCCATGAAGGCAAGAATCACGCTATATTTTCTGGAGATACTTTGTTCTTAGGAGATGTCGGGAGACCAGATTTAGCTCAGAAGGCAGCAGACATGACTCAAGAGGACCTTGCAGGATTATTGTACGATAGCTTACGAACGAAGATCATGCCGTTAGCTGATGAAGTGATCGTCTATCCAGCTCATGGCGCGGGATCGGCCTGCGGCAAGAACATGATGAAAGAAACCGTGGATACTCTCGGCAATCAAAAGAAGATGAACTATGCCCTACGTTCGGATATGACTAAAGATGAGTTCATCAAAGAAGTAACAGATGGCCTACTGCCACCTCCAGCATACTTCCCCCTCAATGTAAAGTTAAATAAAGAAGGTTACGAAGATGTAGACAAGATCATCAGTCAAGGTACTAAGCCATTAGGTGCCACTGCATTCGAATTAGAGGCAGAGGCTCATGACGCCTTAATCTTGGATGTTCGAAACCCTCAAGAATTTGCGAAGGCATTCATCCCGAGATCGATCAACATAGGCATCAAGGGTTCTTTTGCTCCTTGGGTGGGTGCTTTGATCCAAGATATTACTACACCGATCCTACTTATAACTCCTGAAGGGAAAGAAGAAGAAGTTGTTACTCGATTGTCAAGAGTAGGATTTGATAATACACTTGGGTTTCTAAAAGGTGGAATAGAGGCTTGGACAAATGTCGGTAAAGAAGTCGATCAGATAGAGAGCATATCTGCAATCGAATTTGCCGAAAAGTTTAATGAAGACTTACCCCTTTTTGATGTAAGAAAAGAGACTGAGTATCTCTCTCAGCATCTTAAAACGGCAGGCAACACCCCATTGGATAATTTAAATGATCACTTATCTACCTTTCCAAAAGAAGAGACTTTTTATGTCCATTGTGCGGGAGGATATAGATCCATGATTGCTTCTTCGATATTGAAATCAAGAGGCTATCATAATCTCATAGAGATCGCAGGCGGGTATGGAGCATTGAAAAAAACAGAATTAGAATCTTCGGAGTATGTTTGCCCAACTACTTTGTAACTTTTGCAATCTTGATTAAGTTTCCAATTTTATAATTAAATACTCATCTTTCATATGATAGAATTTCTTTCGCAGCCATGGCACTGGTCTGTATCAGGAGCCTTGATTGCACTACTTATGGTCTTGTTATTATGGTTTGGTGGCAAGTTTGGTGTATCATCCAACCTTCGTACATTTTGTACAATAGCAGGCGCTGGAAAAGTGAGCGACTTCTTTGTGTGGGATTGGAAAGCTCAAATATGGAACTTAGTTTTTATCATGGGAGCTGTAATAGGAGGATTCTTAGCCTCTCATTATCTCATCAGTAGTGGGCCGCTCAATATATCAGCATCTACAGTCACTTATCTAAGCTCAGTAGGCATCACCACACCCCAAGATTTTTCTAATGGCGGTGGGTTTGTCCCAGAAGAGATCTTTTCTGATCCTTTTTCTTTAAAGGGTATCATCATTTTAATTATAGGTGGGTTTTTTATAGGTTTTGGGACGCGATATGCGGGAGGATGTACATCAGGACATGCGATAAGTGGATTGAGTAATCTTCAACTTCCTTCTCTAATAGCTGTTGTTGGATTTTTCATAGGAGGACTTGCTATGACTTGGTTGATCCTTCCTTCAATTTTAAATCTACAGTAATGATAAAGTTTATCAAATTTTTAATCGCAGGGATAATTTTTGGTATCGTCATGACCAAGTCGGAAGCTATATCTTGGTTTAGGATCCAAGAGATGTTTCGATTTGAAAGCTTTCATATGTATGGCATCATCGGAGTGGCTGTCGGCTTAGGTGCGATATTCACTTTCTTATTGAAAAAGACGAATACTAAGACAATGTATGGATCAGAATTAAACCTGACACCCAAAACCATGTCAGTTGCTCGATACCTGATCGGGGGGACAATCTTCGGACTTGGATGGGCTATGACAGGCGCTTGCCCTGGACCATTGTTTACCCTCTTAGGTCATGGTATCTGGAGCATCGCAATAGTTATAGCTAGTGCAACATTAGGGACATTAGCTTATGGTGTCTTTAGAAGTAAGCTTCCTCACTGATGGCCTAAGTATCCATTCTTTTGTTGACTAAGTCGTCGATCTGGATGAAGTGTCGCTCTTCATGATGCACCACCAATCTGAGTGAGTCGCCCAGATTTAGTTTTATCCAACTGCCAATCATAGTAGGTACACGGTTTTTACTGAGATCAACATCATCCAGAGATCCTAGCAAATCTAATAGTTTGTTTTGTTGATCTATATATTCTAATATAACAGAGCGGTTAAGTTTCCTTAAGAAGGGATTTGTTTTACGAGGAGATTTGGCCTTATTGACAACTACCCCATTAACTGGTCTCGCGCTTTTAATAGCTATGCGGCCAAATCTGCCACTGTTATAAGTGTCTGTTACCTTAAGAGCTTTAGGATATCTAACTACTTGTCTAAACTTAGGTATATAGAACTCACCAAACCTGATGAGGTGCTCGAGGACCTCATAGATATTCCACTTGTATTTAGAAGGCCTCCATTCTAAGTCCTTATCATCTAAAGGGATAACATATCTCTCCAGATATGATATCTGCTCATGTATGAGTCCCATCAGTTCTTCAACAATCTCTGTAGTTTGATGCTTCACGATGTTTTAAATAAACATTTGTGAAGAATGTTCACACCAATTAAAGGGTTTCCCATAGGATATAGAAAAAAAGAGACTACTCGGCCAACTTGAAGTACGAGTTGTACGTATAATTAAGAAATCATTGAAAATGAGATATATCGCTGTCTTCATATGGGTTGTTTTTTCTATGCTGTCTTGTGGGAGCAATGATGACACTTGTAACAATTCATTTGGTGAAGCTTTTGAGGTAAAGGAAGGCCGCACTTATTGTTTACCAGATGGGTCTATGCTCAACGTCACTTCTATCACAGATAGTTATTGTCCTTGTGATGCCAGTTGTGTGTGGCAGGGCGAAGCATTGATCTTAGCAGACCGTACTTTTGACGATGGGATGGTTGAGCGTTTTGAGATTCATGAGGAGATCGTAGAGTCTAATCCTCCTTATGCACAGATATCATCCGTAGCCCTCGATGAAGCTTGTGATCCAGATATCTCCAGCATAGAGATCATCATCACAGAGTAAATATCTAAATCCCTCAATCAGAGACCATCATCATTCTTTTGATTAATTTGAGGTCGTCAGAATCATCGTTTTAATATGAAGTGGGTCAAAAGAATCGGTATAGCTATTATAATTATCCTCATACTTTTAGCCATTGGGTTAGGTATCCTGATGCGCAAGGCTAAATACGGATTTGCCACTTATGAAACGGATGCCCATGAAATAACCTTGGATACAGATCGACCTGCTATCCTAATATTTTCTAAGACCACAGGATGGAGGCATAGTGAAGCGATAGATGCTGCGGTACCGGCTATAGAGCAAGTCTGTAAAGAAAAAGGTTGGTTTGTTTATAACACAGAAGACGCTGGGATATTCAATAATGCACAATTAGAAAAATTTGACGTAGTCATCTGGAACAATTCTACAGGTCGAGTACTCACTGATGAGCAACGCTTGACTTTCCAATCGTATGTAGAGAACGGTGGAGGCTATCTGGGCATCCATGGTGCCGGTGACTTTTCACATCATTGGGATTGGTATAAGGACGAACTTATATCCGCCCAGTTTTCACATCACCCGATTAAAAATCAAATACAAAAAGCCGACGTATACTTATCAGCAACAGCAGACTCTTCCTGGAGGACCCCACCAGTGTGGACACACGAAGACGAGTGGTACATATTTGACGAAAGTCCAACTCAAAAAGGAGCTGAGATACTCTACTTTATAGATGGCTCAAAGATCGATCCCGATGGCAATATGCTGTGGATCACTGACAAAGACTTTGGTATGGGGGACCAACATCCGATCGCTTGGACAAAGGGGGTCGGGCTGGGTAGATCTTTCTATACGTCGATGGGACATACTGGTGCAACATTTGAAAACAAGAACATGATCTCCATGCTGACGGAAGCCATATCATGGACTGGTAGATTGTAATGATTCTATCATAGGATCTCTTTCTACTGGCATCACGTCTTATCTATTCAATTAGCTACATTTGCACCCAAATTAAATACACCAAGTTACTATGGCTAAACCTATTGCTACAATATGTGCCGACAATATCCGTATCCTCTCTGCTGCTATGGTAGAGAAAGCGTCATCAGGTCATCCTGGTGGACCTATGGGAGGAGCAGACTTTATCAATATCCTTTACTCTGAGTATCTCAACTTTGATCCAGATGATATGGCATGGCCATTTAGAGATCGGTTCTTTCTTGATCCAGGACACATGTCAGCGATGCTTTATAGTCAGTTGACGTTATGTGGTGCACTTTCGTTAAATGATCTAAAGAACTTTAGACAATGGAAGAGCCCAACGCCAGGTCACCCAGAGATAGATGTTAAAAGAGGTATCGAAAACACCTCTGGACCTCTTGGACTAGGACATGCCTTTGGGGCAGGTGCAGCGATCGCAGAGCGATTTATGGTAGAGCGATTTGGAGATTGGATGAGTCATTATACCTACTTATATATCTCTGATGGTGGTATCCAAGAAGAGATATCTCAAGGTGTCGGTCGCATCGCAGGGTTCTTAGGGCTTGGTAAGATGATCATGTTTTATGATGCTAATGATGTCCAGCTGTCTACAAGAGTGAGCGATGTCATGACCGAAGACACAGCTAAGAAGTATGAGGCGTGGCACTGGCATGTGATTACTATAGATGGTAATGATCCCAAGGAGATCCGTAGAGCAATAGACGAGGCAAAATCCGTAACCGATAAGCCATCTCTCATCATCGGTCAGACCATCATGGGTAAGGGAGTAGTTAAGAGCGATGGTTCTAACCATGAAGGTCAAGTAGAGACACATGGTAAGCCACTTGGCAAATCAAACGCATCCTTTGAAAAAACGATCGAAGCGCTGGGCGGTAATGCTGCCAAGCCATTTGAAATATTCCCAAGAGTAGATAAGCACTATGCAAAAGCACTTGAACGCAAGCGTAAGGCTGTAAAAAGACAAAGGGCAAAGTATCAAACTTGGAAAAAGAAGAATCCTGCGCTCAATAGAAAGCTAAACAGATTCTTATCAGGCAAGCTCCCTGCTATCAAGTGGGAGAAGATCAAGTTGGGCACCAACGAAGCAACCAGAAATGCTTCGTCTAAAGTTTTGGCTCACTTCGCCGATAAAGTAGAAAACATGATCGTCGCTTCTGCCGATCTTTCTAATAGTGACAAGACGGATGGCTTTTTAAAGAAGACGACAGCGTTTAGTAAAGGAGATTTCTCAGGCGCATTTTTGCAAGCAGGCGTATCAGAACTGACCATGGCAGCTTTATCAACAGGTATGGCATTGCATGGTGGCGTCATCCCCGTATGTGCGACATTCTTTGCATTCTCTGATTATATGAAGCCCGTGTTGAGAGTAGCAGCATTGATGGAGACGCCTGTAAAGTTCTTATGGACACATGATGCATTTAGAGTAGGAGAAGATGGGCCTACACATCAACCGATAGAACAAGAAGCCCAATTGCGATTGTTAGAAAAGCTCAACAATCACTCAGGTAAAGCATCTCTAATTGCTTTACGCCCAGCGGATAGTGCGGAGACCGTTGCAGCATGGAAGATAGCTCTTGAGATGAATGATCGACCAACAGGTCTCATCTTATCACGTCAGAATATCAAAGATGTTCCTGCTGGCAAGAAGTCACGTATCTCACAGGCGATGCTTACAGAGCGTGGAGCTTACTTGATACAAGAAGGAACGAAGACGCCAGATGTGGTACTTGTAGCCAATGGATCAGAAGTATCAACTCTTGTTGATGCTGCAGCACTACTCGAAGTAAAAGGACTCAAAGTAAGAATCGTATCTGCACCATCCGAAGGATTGTTCAGAGCTCAGCGTAAAGCCTATCAATCCAATCTACTGCCAGATGGTATCCCAACTTTTGGACTTACGGCAGGATTACCAGTAACACTGGAAGGATTGGTGAAAGGTAATGGTACCGTACAAGGTATGACACACTTTGGCTATAGTGCTCCTTATACAGTACTTGATAAGAAGTTTGGGTATACTGCAGAATCTGTAGTGAAGCAGGTAGAGAAGTTGTTTAGAAGTTAGAAACACAAAATTATTTAAGTATAGCTTAAGGGTATCATATGAACTATGGTACCCTTTTCTTTTGGGTTCCAATTTGGATTGCTTGACGCAAATCTTTTATGATTGTGCTTGTCCTATTTTCACAACTTCAATATTCGCATGATCCTAATCAACACAAATTATGATCCTAATCAACACAAATTAGAAAAGTTAGAGTTCAGTTAAAGTAAAGGCACCTTTAGTCATAAATAGCAGCATCACCGTAAAAACCATCGTTCTTATTATAACTGCAAATTAAACAAAAAACACTTCAGATACCTAAACCTGCAACATGACGCAATCAACCTTACAATTAGCTCTAACAGCCCTTCTGACAATATTCACAATTCAATTTTCGGCAAGTCAAAGAATAAGCAATTCTAATTTCACACCAGAGTTTCGTTATTCAAAAATAAAAAGGGCGATGATAAAAACGCCGCAAACGAAATTTAGAGTTTAT
>CALDEM010000029.1 GCA_937942435.1 uncultured Saprospiraceae bacterium | reverse complement strand
CCTCTTCAACAGAATTTTGTATAAGAAAGGATCATTATAATACAATACTTTTTCAGGCATTTTGGCATCTATATTAATTATAATATCTACCCAATTTTCTTTTTTTAATATACCTCTTGACTAATGACCTCTGACCTCTAATTTCTTGCGTAACTTGATGAGATCGATTTTCTAGAAACGGCCTCTTGAAAACTATATATAGGGGTGCGATTTATTGAAACCGGTCATTATCAAAAGTCGCTTTGTAAAGCGGGTGCATTCCAGTTGTCTAAGTCGTCAGACTCCGAATATGCAATGGCATCGGTGACCTGCATAAAGTGATGTGAAGACTCAAGCTTTTGAAAGAAGCCTGAACGCTTAAAAAGATCCCTAACATCGCCTTTTGCGCCACTAATTACTAACTGTATGCTCCTACCCTTCAATGTGACATAAAGATCTTCAAGTGCATGAAGTCCTGTACTATCCATATCATAAATATTACTGGCATCTAAGACGAGATATAACGGTTTGATGGGCTTTTTATCCAATATGGCTACTATAGAATCCTTGAAAAAAGAAGAGTTAGCAAAGTGCAATTGATTATCAAAGCGTATAATCAGATGATCGTCTGTAGTTATGGCATCTTCAAAACGCTCAATATTGCGATAATGAGTCATTCCTGTAGGATGGCTGATTGCACCAAGTTCTACGACATTAGGTCTGGAAGTCTGATAGAGTAGTAAAAGCAATGACAGCACTACCCCAGTCAGGATACCTATCTCGATTCCTAATCCAAGTGTTGCCATGAAGGTCAATAGAAGCATGAGTAGGTCTCGTCGTCTAATTTTGTAAAGATATTTTATCTCAGTAACGTTTAAAAGCCCTAATACAGAGTATATGATAGCGGCCGCCAATACTGTCGTAGGTATGTAATAAAAGATTGGTGTTAACACAAGCAGCGTTAAGCCAACAATGAGACTACTGACTATTGATGATAATCCACTGTGAGCACCGCTCGTATCATTGAGTGCACTTCGACTAAAACTACCTGAAGAAGGCATCGCTTGAAATAGACTACCAATCATTTTAGAGAAACCAAGCGCCACCAACTCTTTGTTAGCATCTACTTTATACGATCTATGCTTGAGTTCAAGCCCTTTGGATATACTGAGGCTACCTATAAAGCCGACAAAACAGACTGTCAAAGCCGTTGGCATTATAGAGATAATCACATCCAGGTCAATTGTAGGTAAACCAAAAGCTGGAAGACCAGATGGTATATCACCAATAATGGAAACACCTTTAGAGGGCGCATTTATAAAATATGAAAGTAACGTTGTACAGACTATTACGAGCAAAAGTCCAGGAAATCGAGGAGCCAGTTTCTTAAGAGTGATCAATATCCCCAACGAAACTCCACCTATCAAAAAGGTAAGCCAGTGACATTCTGACATCTTAAAACAGATAGATAAAAACTTGTCAAAAGTTGTCTCAGACTCACCTATCTCAGATCCTAATAAATTAGGTAATTGTGATACGATAATAATCACAGCAGCTGCGGAAATAAAACCAGAAAGGACTGGATGGGATAGAAAGTTTACAATGAAGCCCATACGTAATAAACCCATGCATAACTGAAAAAGCCCAACAAAAAGCCCACACAGTATAACCAATTGGATATATTCATCAGTAAAAGGCGTTGCGAGATTACTGATGCCGGCAAGTAAAAGCACTGCAGTTAGAGCTACTGGGCCTACATTCATTTGTGGTGAAGTCCCCATGAAACCATAGATCAGCATAGGCAAAAGAGAAGCATATAATCCATATACAGGAGGCACACCGGCTAAGTAAGCATATGCCAGAGCTTGAGGAACCAGTACAATAGCTACAGTAATGCCTGCTACGATATCAGCACCAAACTGTTTCTTTTTATGTCTTCGCAGACGGGCTATTAGGGGAATCAGTCGATCGATGGCAAGTATGATTTAGTCTGATGTAATAATAGAGATGAGCTCATATGGTCTTTTGAGTATTTGGCTCGATCACTATCTCAAAGTTACAAGAGTTGGCTATGAAGCATAGATCATGGGCTTTTGCATGTAGATCCTCAGCTTTTTGAACCGAAGAATCTTTTGATATTTCCACATCAGGTCTCAATACCACTTGAGTAAAACTACCTCCTCCGCTCGGATCGATCTGTAGTTTTCCTTCTGCATTATCTTCATATTTCAAGACCACTACCCCGCTATCAGCGCAAAGGTGCAGATACCATAACATATGACATGAACTGATCGATGCTACGAGCATATCTTCAGGGTTATGTCGGGACTTCTCACCACGATATGAAGAATCAGAAGAACCCAGTATGTCAACCTTACCATCTACTTTGATGGTATGACTGCGGCTATATGAGCGATAATCAAAGGTCCCTGAACCCTTATTACCTGTCCATTCTATGTTGGTACTATATAGATGCTCCTTCATATTTAAATATTTTTACATCTAAGATAGGTATTCCCAAGGACGCCAACACTCTTATTCTGAATGTCTGAAACATGACAACTCTTTCATAAACTGAGCACCAGCCTAATCTTTTTCATGACTGATACCGTTTATATAGAGTTATGATTCGCTTACTGCTACTGACATTTATCAGCTTATCGATCTATAGTATGGCCGAGGCACAAACCTGTTGCTCCGGTGGGGTTCCCGTAAGTAGTAATCTGGGCTTTCAATCATCAGATGAGAAAAGCCTTCAAGTGAGTCTTAGTGCTGATCTTAATTTTCTTAGAACACTTAAGACGGAGTCGAGCATACTAGATGATGATCAGAGACTCCGTACTACTCAATCTTACTTGCTCAGAGGCGCATACTCTCTTTCCGATAGATTGACTTTTGAGGGCTTTTTCCCGATTGTACGTCAGACTCGGAGAATCACCTCGATTTCTGGATCTAACGATAAGGAGGCAACTTTTGGTGTTGGAGATCCAGTGGCTCTGTTGATTTATGATGTGATCAAAAAAGGAGTCACCTTTAGGATAGGAGCTGGCCCACAGATTCCATTAGGCGGGACGGAACAGACCAATGATAGAGGACTTCGACTTTTAGAGGATCTTCAACCAGGTAGTGGCGCATGGGATGTGATTGTTTTGGCATCATTAGAACACAACTTGAGGAGTAGACCTTCTTCTCTTATCTATGTCAATAGCATACTGTCTTTCACTGGCGTAAATAATAATGCCCGAGGTGGTGCACAAACATATGAGTTTGGCAATGATATCCAGATCATCGCGGGATTTTCAGACCAAATCTTAATCTTCAACAACATCATCACTCCTGGTTTATCATTTCGATATCGCCAAGCAGACAGAGATTTGATTAGTGGGAGTGCATTGCCAGGAACCGGAGGTAACTTCATATTTACTAGATTGAGTAATTCGATACCTTTTCCAAAAGCTAATAGTAGTTTGAATCTTAATCTTGAATTGCCCCTTTGGTCAAGGGTCAACGATACACAACTATCTCCAACATATACAATCAATGTCGGCTGGTCTAAGAAGTTTATTCTTGAATCACAGTCAGATCAACTTATACAACTCAACTAATATTTTTGAAAATGAAAAATTTTACATTATTACTTTCCTTAGTTCTATTCATCCTTGTGGGATGTTCAGATGACGGCGATCCGACTAATCCAACTAATAATAGCAACAACAACCCTACTAGTAGCGATTGGCTCATACCAGAGAACCTTGTTTTAGACGGTGGTGTCGGCAAAGATGGTATCCCCTCCATTGATGATCCAAACTTTAGTCCAGCTTCAGAGATAGATTTTCTTCATGATAGAGACTTGATCTTAGCAATACAAGTTGGTGATGAGATCAAAGCTTATCCGCACCCAATCTTAGACTGGCACGAGATCATCAATGATGATATCGGAGGAGAGAAGGTTGCTTTAACTTACTGCCCTTTGACTGGCACTGGGATTGGTTGGAGTAGAATAATAAATGATAGAGAAACTACTTTTGGAGTGTCAGGTCTACTATATAATTCTAATCTTATGCCATATGATAGAAGCACCAACAGTACTTGGTCTCAACAAAGATTAGATTGTGTCAATGGAAGCAATATTGGCCAGAAGGCAGAGTTGTTTTCATTTGCTGAAGTCACTTGGAAGAATTGGAAAGAAGCATATCCCGAAAGTTTAGTGCTCAATGAAGACACTGGCTTTAGTAGAAATTACACTAGATATCCATACGGAGATTATAGATCAAGTGACAATACAATCTTCCCGATAACAAATGATGATGATAGATTTCAAAAGAAGGAAAGGTTACTTGGTGTGCAGGTAGGAGAAACATTTAAAGCTTACCCATTTGCTCAAGAGGTAGGCACAGAACTTTTAAATGATAAGATAGAAGACATTGATGTTATCGTTATACGCAACACACAAAGAAACTTTATAGTCTCATTTTTACCTGAACCCGGTCAGACTTATGAAGCGTTGGATGATTCTCTATTTCCTGCTATAGTTCAAAATGCTCAAGGCATACAATATGACCTATTGGGTACGCCTATAGATGATAGAACGCAACAGCTAAGAAAGCCTACACAGTTTATTGGTTATTGGTTCTCATGGGGAGCATTCTATGAAGACATAGAAGTATACCAAGGTTAAGACTTAATTTTAAAACCTCTAAGTTTCTTTTTGACATGGATATCTTGGTATTTATCGTATAAATCACCGTGACGGCTATCAGTCTTAAAGGCCTGAGAATA
The DNA here is from genome assembly GCA_937942435.1 of uncultured Saprospiraceae bacterium. Taxonomy (GTDB): domain Bacteria; phylum Bacteroidota; class Bacteroidia; order Chitinophagales; family Saprospiraceae; genus JAJRXG01. The sequence continues at coordinate 28,876 of CALDEM010000029.1, read as the reverse complement.
AAGACCTTTTTCTAATCTTTGTCTCTGCGCTTCATATAATGAAACTGCACAGGCTACTGATATATTTAAGCTTTGAACGAATCCATGCTGCGGTATGATGAAGTTAGCATCGAGATAAGAACTCGCTTCTTCAGTCAGACCTTTGTGCTCATTGCCAAAAACTAAAGCGCATGATGACGCAAGATCGAGATCATATAAGTTCTCGGCTTGTGCATCTAACTTAGTACCATAGACATTGCTATACTTTGCTTTTACTTTCTTAAAACAAGCAGCTACTTCTTCAAAGTAGTTGACCTCAATCCATTGCTTAGCACCTGAGGCACTTTCTTTTCCTATGTCAAGCCCTCTTTTAGTTAATCTAGGATCAGTATAAATTATAAATATCTCATTAATCCCAACAGAGTCAGCCGTCCTCAGTACAGCACCGATGTTATGTGGATCATGTACATTTTCTAAGACAATCGTGAGATCAAATTGTCTTTTTGCAATTACAGATTTAAATCTTTCTAAACGCTGAGGCAGGATTTCCATCAACGTATATCCTTAACTTCAAAGTGATCATCTACATATTCAATTATGTAGAGATGATCATTAACCATAAAGTCTGGATAGTCTTTATCCTCTGATTTATAAAACGGCTGGATGTGCACATTCATCTGCATCAAGTCGATATCTTCTCCAGCCATGAAGTAATGAAAATATTGGCCATTAGAGCCCAAACCTTCAAGTATAAATGACATCAAATCATAGCCATAATATGCATCTGCCTTGGGAAGTAATCCATTCGTTTCAAAGAATGATTTTCTAAATTGTTGCACTTCAGGATTTTCCTTATTTGGAAATCTAAATTCTGCAGTTCTTACGCTTAGGTTTTTCAACAAATTGATGTCAATCCTTTCAGAGTTTAATGCAACAGGCATTGTGTAAACTTGAAAATCTCTCCCCATTTTTTCGCCGTACATTTTGCGCAAACAGGTATACACAAATGACTCGTCCGTGTTATTAAAGTGTGGAACTATGAAGGCCTTAACATCTTGAACAAGGGCTGTATCAAACACAGATGCTTCAGCATTCATCAAAGAATCCAATTCTACATCAAACACTTCATAAGGCTTGGATATCGGTAGTTCTGACAATTCTTCTTGTACTTTATGTAATAGTCCTGTTTTTGCTCTATCTGAACCATCCAGACGCTGTACGATGCGTACTTCGTCCTTGAGATAGTTCTGCTGGACATGTTTTATGATTGTTTTATAGTAGTGTTCGATATTGGGGCGCATCTGCAGATAGAAAACATTTTCTTTTGCTATGGTAGGGCTTGACTTCCAAGGACTGATCACAGGTATCCTATTAGCTGCTCCAAAAGCGGCAGTCTTGGCTATCAACTTGCTGGTATAACTCGCGATGATAACGTCAGGTAAATTATATTGGAGCTCATTGAGAATCTCATCTAACTTGGCTTCTTCACGATCTGTATAATATACGTCTACTTGAGCACGTACATCATGATCAGTCTGTGCTGCCATTTTGATACCCGCATAAAAGTCCGCGAACTTTCGATTAATAGCGTCTAACGAAGGAACATCTTGCTTGATTTTCATTGGTAGCAAGAGAGCGATACGATAATGCTCCTTTTCTATTCTTTCTAATCCATAAGAGGCTACACTACCAGAAGTCTCGATAGGAGGAAACTCTTCTTCTGAAACAACAGTCCATGTGATCGTGTCTACTGCGATGACTTCTTCTTCTATTTCAACGACCTTTTTCTCTGGTTTAATGACTTTTGTGCGTGCTGAAGACGTAGTTGTACTGGAACAACTGTATAAAAAGAGAAACAATACCAATGTAAAGCACCAATTACTCCCATTCGATGGTAGCCGGAGGCTTCGTGCTGATGTCATAGACGACTCTGTTTATTCCTTTTACTGAGTTAATAATTTCGTTGGATATCTCCGCAAGTAACTCATATGGCAACGGACTCCATTCGGCAGTCATACCATCTTTAGAATTAACAGCGCGGAGTGCACAAGTATACTCATAAGTTCGCTCATCTCCCATTACCCCTACACTCTTAACAGGTAAAAGTATCGCTCCTGCTTGCCAAACTTTGTCATACCATCCACTGCTTTTGAGCAGATTTATGTAGATCGCATCTGCCTCTTGGCATAACCGGACTTTCTCTCGACTGATCTCGCCCAAAACCCTAATGGCTAGTCCCGGACCCGGGAAGGGGTGTCTATCGACAAACATATCAGGCAAACTGACTGCTCTCCCTACCCTTCTGACCTCATCTTTGAACAACATGCGTAGTGGCTCAAGTAGTTCTAAATCAAGATAATCAGGCAGCCCACCTACGTTATGATGTGATTTTATCGTAGCTGATGGGCCATTGACACTTACTGACTCGATCACATCTGGATAGATCGTACCTTGCGCTAACCACTTTATATCCTTAAGCTTTTCTGCCTCTCTTAGAAAGACATCAATGAATGTTTTACCGATCACCTTTCTTTTCTTTTCGGGGTCGGATACTCCATCTAAGCCTGTTAAGAACTCTTCACTGGCATCTATACCGTTGACATTAAGCCCAAGCTCTTCATATTTATCGAGCACTTCTCGAAATTCTCCCTTGCGCAAAAGCCCATTATCGATGAAGAATGAGGTCAACTGGTCACCAATCGCTCGATGTATCAACATTGCTGCCACCGTAGAATCTACACCGCCAGATATGCCCAACAAGACTTGATCATCTCCGACTTTCCTACGTATATCTTCGATGGCTTGCTCTACAAATGACTCAGAAGTCCATCCTTGCTCTACGTTACAAACCCCTACCAAAAAGTTCTTTAAAATCTGTAGCCCGTCTAAAGAGTGTGTCACCTCGGGATGAAATTGTATGCCGAAGATTGGATTGACCTCTTTGCTATAGCTAAAAGCGGCAACGGGTATGCTGGACGTCTTAGCAATCAAGTCAAAACCCTCTCCTAACGTTAAGATGGTATCTGCATGAGACATCCATACTTGGCTGGTCTTAGGCATGTCGTTCCACAAGTCACTCCCACCTTCTATACTAATGGTCGCTTTTCCGTATTCTCTTTTTTCAGATGGTGCCACCGTACCACCATAACTATCAGCTATATACTGAGCACCGTAACAAACCCCAAGAATCGGCGCCATAGATACTAAAGCACTCAAATCAACATCTAACCGACGAGCTCCATTAACTGAACATGGACTTCCAGATAGGATGATCGCTTTAGCCCCTTGAAGGTTGCTTAGGTCAGTGTTATATGGTCGTATTTCGCAGTAGATATTAAGCTCTCGTACACGACGGGCGATGAGTTGTGTATACTGAGATCCAAAATCCAATATATGTACAACATCGGGCTGGGCGGTAAGTGACATGTTTATTCTTGTAGTCCTCGACCTGATTTTTTGATCAGACCGTTTTCACTAAAATCTTTCATTATGCGATCCAAAACCCCATTGATGAAGTCTTTACTCTTAGCAGTGCTATAGTTTTTGGCTATGTCTATGTATTCATTGACTGTGACCTTGGTAGGGATACTTTCAAAGAAGATAAACTCACAAGTTGCCATTTTTAACAAAATCATATCGATAATGGCAAGACGTTCGCTGTCCCAGTTCTTAAGTGTGGGTTCGATATGCTTTAAGAGCTCATCGTCTCCTTTTAAGGTATTCTCCAATAGTTGAAAACCAAACTCATTAACCGTCTCATCTGATGGGTAAAACTCCATAATAAAGTCATCCTCAACCTCAGGTATCCTCTTGATCGTTTTCTTAATAGAACCTATCACCACACTCTTGTCATCCTGCCAAGTACCGTAATGATCTTCCATGATCTCGTTAAAGAGTTCATTCTGACGACAAAATCTAAACAACTCTAAGAGTATGTCTACGTGATCTTGCTTAGTGCTTTCTTTTTGGATATAGTTGATATAAGCTTCAGTCTTAGCGAAGTCGTCGTAGATTTTCTTACAGTACTCTTCGTTCATGCTTTTATCAAAGCCTAACTCCTTAATCTTCTTCTTTAAAACCTTGTTTTGCTCAAGATTCTTGATCAAAGAGTTATTGAACAGCTTATCACTAAATACTTTATCAAAATCTGATGGTAATCTCTTAGACTTCCTCTTTTCGAGGTCGGTATGAGCCGTTGATGTGACATTGACAATCACATGCAGATTGAGCACAAACAACCGAAAGGTATCTTCGATAGAAGACCAATATCTCTTTTTGGCCTCAACGACATCCAATTGCTCATCTCTATTCACTGAGAAGAGCAGTTGCATCGCTTTTATGCGTACGCTCCTTCTACTTAACATCTATATATTTCAAATTCTATATATATGACAAAGGTATAATATTCTGCCACTTACTACTGCAAATAAGATTCTTTCACCTCGTTAAATTTTGGAAGCTGTTTATAGTGCCATTTATCTACGAGTTTACCCCCTTGCATGAGTACGACACCTGGATTTGAGCGAACGATTGTCTTCAATAAAAGGTCATCTGCCTCTCCATACTGTACATCCATACCCATATCATACTTAAAATCATTGATCCGCTCAAAATCTCCTCCAGCTGCTAAGACTACTTTTAAGCCTTCAGCTCTTGCCGCTTCCACAAATGGTTTAATAACATCATCATATCGCTCAGTATAGTAATCCTTCCACAAGTAATCTATGTAGTCTTCTGTTCTTTCATCCACAGAGGCTATAGACTTCTGAGTGATAATCGAGCCATCTCGCTGGAAGATGGTATCCGTTCGATAGGTGGTGTCCTTGACGATACGCGTACTTGGACTTGCATCACCATAGAGCTTATGGGCAACAAGCAAGATCATCGGCTCGGTACTTTCTAAGATCTCTTCATCAAGCGCATATCCTTCTTCACTACTGATAGCAAACTCGCTAATCTTAGAGTGTGGTACAGTTGGTTCAGTCTGATTATAGGATACTGACCACTCTTCTTTTGGATAGTCTTTAAAGACAGACAAGTATTGATTGTAAGGTAGCACTGTGACTTCTTCAGAGGCTTTGTTAGTTAGTACGGCTTCAGTGATTTGGACATTTGCGACAGCATCTTCTTCTAACTGTTTCTGAGCAGCGATATTAACACCTTTCTTAAATGGTCTAAAGTCATTGTCAGGTATATCCCACAAAAAGTTGCTGATACAGTAGTAAATAAGTCCTAAGCCAAGTATAGTCACTCCTATATTTCTGATCGTTTTAGAGAATAGCGTATGCATGTCCTTTGACTTAAATAAGAAGTAAATCGCTGGTATCAATAAGACCAGATCTTTCTGAAAAGACACCTTAGGTTCTAACTTTATAAAATCACCAAAGCATCCACAATCTGTGACCTTCATGTTGTTCTCGTTGAACTCTCCCCAATCTGAAAAACTAAAGAAGTTAACATCACCAGGCACATAACCTGTCAAGTAGGTAAAACCAGTTAAAACGGTAAAAAAGATAACGAGTATCAGGAAGGCCCAAGCCGTAAATTTTGGCTTATGCCCTAATATCAACATAGCACCTAATACAATCTCAAAAACAACAACAAATACAGAAAATCCAACCGCATAGTCGCTTAGTATCGGGAAGATCGGAGTAATGAAACTAAACCACGTCTCTTCAAATACGAATTCGAATTGGTTAAAGTAGTCTTGCATCTTGTATGCTGTACCAAGAGGATCGACTGCTTTGACCCATCCAGAGAATATGAAAAAGGCGCCTACATAGTTTTGTACATAAGACATCACTGGATGATCCTTCTTATTGAGTACAAAATATGTGATCAGCGTTAAGATGACCGCCACTATGGCTGTATAGATTACAATAGTACTGAGTGTCATGATGTTATCTTTTTTCTTCTAGTTTGACTAAGCCAAAGACACAGTAGTTAATAATGTCGAGATAGTTGGCATCAAGCCCTTCTGAGATCAGCGTTTTGCCGCCTTGCTCTTCTATGCTTTTCATCCTATGGACCTTCATCAGTATAATATCTATGATACTTGATATACGCATCATCCGCCAGACCTCTCCATAGTCATGGTTCTTTTGACTGAGCAAAGCCCGAGCTGTAGATCGCTGCTTAATATATGCTTCTTTAAGATCATCAACTGTCATATCCTTCTCTATATCAGCACTACCTTCTAATTGTATCAATGCCATTATAGAATAGTTGATGAGGCCAAAAAATTCTCCCTCTATAGGGTCATTAACTTTTTGTTCGCCTTTCTCATCTATGGATCTGAGCCGTGAGATTTTTATGAGTATTTGATCTGTTATAGAGGAGGGTCTGAGCACTCTCCAAGAAGTGCCGTAGTCCGTATTCTTCTTTAGAAAGATATCCAGACATTTATCAAGGTAAGTATCAAATGATTCTAATGTAGTCACATTACACAGGATGATTGAGCTGCAAATATACCATTCCTACAGATTAGAGAAAGTAATAATACGATAAGTATTATAGGCTCTTCTGAACATTGGTAAGCCGGTGGCGCATTTGTTTTAGAGACAAGCGCAAAACGTACAACCTAAAGTAGACAATCAGAGAGACCGTGGCAAATCATTGTTTAGATGAAATGATCTGTCTGCTGACTATGGTTTAGTAACTGCTTCAGATCGAAGAGATAAAACCAATAATAAATCATTGGGTTATGGTTTGTCAGAGATTATGGAACTGGACCCTGTAAGTTTCCTTAGAGCTTAAAGGACTATGAGTTTATCATTTTGATTTAATTCCAGTGCTCATCAGAGGGATTCTAGACCAGCAAAAGAAGATCGAGTCTTTAGAAAGAAAAGTAGAGGCGCTCTCTCTATCAGTCTGGGTAAATAGGTAAATATATTTTTTTCGGGTAGATAGCATTCTTTAATCCAACAAACTAAGCTTTTGAGATAGGGTAATAATGGGTAACTTTCAGATCAGATGAACCGAGAAGCATAGTGACCATCAAGAAGACACAAATATTTGATTTGCTAAGAGCTCTAATGGAGAATGGTAAGCTAACAATCGTTCTCGCAATATTATATTCATTTACGTTAAGTGGACAATTGATCCATCAAGGTCATGCTCATAATGACTACGAGCATGAACGTCCACTTTTTGATGCTCTTTCATATGGCTACACGAGTATAGAAGTAGATATCCACCCAGTGGGTAGAAAGCTTAAGGTGTGTCATGATCTGGAAGATTGTAAAGCCAGTCCAACGCTGAAGGAACTCTACTTTGAGCCATTAGATAGTATCGTAAAGGAACATGGTGGAACCGTATTTTTCGGTGATAGCACACAGCTCACACTGATGGTAGATCTTAAGTCAAAGAAGGATAAATCACTGAAGCGGTTAAATAAGTTGATAAAAAGATATGATCACTTGTTTCAATACGAGAATAATGGCTACGTAAAATGGGGCCCAATTATCATCCTTATATCTGGAGAACCTTCTATATCGACTTGGCAAGCCATCGACTCTCCATACCTATACCTGGATGGCAGAGCTAATGAGATGTATCCCCCTAAAGTAAAACAAATGGTTAGACGAGTCAGTAATAACATATATACCATAAGTAGCAATAGTGCGCTATCAGAAGGAGATCCGATTGGTGTAGAAAAGCTGTCTACTCATGTGTCCGACTTATATAATCAAAACATCAAGGAAGTTCGTTTCTGGGGCACAAAGGACGAGCCTGAAGTCTGGCGATCGCTTCTTAAAGCGGGCGTCAATGTTATATCAATTGATGATCTGAGTGGATTTGCAGCGTTTATAAAGGCTCAGGAGTAGATCCTATATAGGGTCTACTAACCAATGTTCTTCATTAGTTAAACCAAATAGTGGTTCTGTCACGGCTACTATATGTGCTATCAAATGATCTAGAAGACCGCGCTTACTAAAGTTTCGATGGACTACGATACCTATAGATCGTGCTGGTGCAGGACGCTCAAAGTTAGACAAATGATTCTTGTCTGCTTTTGACAAACCAAGAGTGGACAAGTAAGGAAGCAAGGTCAACCCTTTGTTTTTTTTAACGAACCTCAGGAGTGTATCTATGCTTCCTGATTTATACTCGAGGTTTCTTTTTAAGTCACTTCTGTTTTGTAAGTCACAGACGCTCTCTACTTGATGTCTTAAGCAATGTCCCTCATCCATAAGCCACAACCTATGATAATCAAGGGTTTTGTAGTCAGCTAAGGCCTCCGAGCGCTTATGAGTTTTATCATAGAGATAGAAGGGCTCATTATAAAGATGATGCTCTATCAGATCAGGATGGTCTAATGGCGTTGATAATATGCCTATATCCAACTTTCTTTGAGCTATATCATCCATGATGTTTTGTGTTGTCATCTCAGATATAATGAAATGGATATTTGGTTTTTCGGAAGTGAGCTTATTAACAAACAGCGGAAGAAGATATGGCGCTACAGTTGGAATCACACCAATTTTTATAGTTCCTGATGATGCACCAGTAAGATTATTAACTACCTCTCCAAGGTTGTTTATCTCATCAAGGATGACTCTACATTGATTGATAAAAACCTCCCCTTCTTTAGTTATGTTGGCGGGTTTGTATTTTCTGTCAAAGATCTTGATTTTCATCTCATCTTCAAGCCTAGCGATCATCGTACTTAGAGTGGACTGTCCTATGAATTGTGCAGTTGCTGCCTTACCAAAGCTTCCGTTATCAGCTACTGCCACGACGTATTCTAACTGTTGTATATTCATCTATAACATCGATATTGTATGTGCAAATATCGATGTAATTGATAATATAAAATTGATAATTTAGCATTCTCTAAAAAAGCATTGTATCGTGAATAATATCACAGCACTAATAAGGTCAGGAGAGATTGACAAGGTGAAGCAGCTTCTGTTGCAACAGCCTTCTTTATCTAATAAAAAAGATGCCCATGGATTCACACCACTCATCATGGCAACTTATCTAGACAGATCTGATGTAGCAGAGCTCCTTATCCATCATGGAGCAGATGTTAATACTAAAGGCGCAAAAGGTAATACCGCCCTTATGGGACTTTGTTACAAAGGCAATATAGAGTTGGTACAGTTTCTTTTAGACAAACATGCCAATGTGGATATGCAAAATGAAGAAGGTCAGACTGCTCTCATATACGCTTCTACATACGGACAGAAAGAAATTGTTGAGCTGTTGAAGACTTCAGGGGCAGATATCATAATAAAAGATAATTTTGGCAAGACGGCACTCGACTATGCCAAAGATAAGGGACATGACGAGATCGTAGATATGCTAACATAACAACAGAGATGAGTGCTTCAGAAAAAATGCCCTATTTTATAAAACCTTCAATTTCGTTTAATACGCAACAAAAGGAGATAGCATATGCACAAGCCAAACAAGAGTTGAGTCTTCTGTTGGATGAGGATGCTAACAATGTGACCAAGATGGCTTCTATCAATTGCATCTTAAAAACTCATCTACCCTATTACTACTGGGTTGGCTTTTACTTGATGCACAATGGTAGATTAGAAGTAGGTCCTTATCAAGGCACTTTGGGTTGTCTATACATCGACTTGGACAAAGGAGTTTGTGGTAAAGCTGCCACAACTAAAGAAACTCAGATCGTGGCTGATTGTCATGCGTTGTCACAAGGCAGTGAGCACATCGCCTGTGACCCTAACTCTCTATCAGAGATCGTTCTTCCTGTTTTTGGAGCTAACGAAGAATTACTTGGTGTTTTTGATATAGATAGTACTCTAAGGGACTCCTTTGATGATGTAGATAAAAAGTGGTTGGAGGAGATTCTTGCAGATACATTTGGTGTATAAAAAAAGCCCCAGGTTTTCCTGAGGCTTTAGTATTTTTTACAAGAGTGATTACATAGACCACTTCTTTATTGAATCATTGTTTAACTTGATATAGTCCGCATTACCAGCTTCAGTTGCTAGTTCAAGAGACTTTTTAGCTACTGTGATTGCCTCAGCATTTCTTCCAAGATCTGCAAGGATTAGAGACTCTCTGCGTAATTGCCAGAATCTTGGGCTATCAGTGTGCGTCGCCTTTTGTACGTACATCAACGCTTTCTTAAGATCCTTACCACTCTCATGTAAGTAAGTTCCTGCGTTGAAGTAATCTCCTGCTGATGGGCCAGCCATAACCTGCTCAATATTCTCCATAACAGCTTGATCAGTATTGACACCAAGCTTCACAGGTACAATTGTGTTATCCCAGATAAACTCAATCAAACCGCCATCTGCTGTGAGGTCTGCGATCGTAATGAAGAAGTTTTCTACTTTGATGCCCGGAGCTTTAACAGGTGTAACTGTGACCACCGCAACAGGGGTCTTTTCCACGTATCTACCCCAGTTTCCTGTATCATAGCTATAAAAGTGGATATCCCAAGTCTTCATCCCTGGCTTAGCAAGTAGTCCATAAGCACCCGCTTTAAGTTCTTTGCCCTCCACTGTAACATCTTCACTAAAAGTGAACTTTGTTACTTGGTTGGCTCCTAATCTCCATATTTTATCATACGGTACAAGATCACCAAAAATCGTTCTACCCTTCATACCAGGTCTTGAATATTCGATGGTTACCTCTGTCAATCCCACAGTCTGCTTAAACATAGCTGATGGGCTTGCAGCAGGAGTCCTTATCTGCCCCATAGCGATCGTCGCTAATGACAAAAGGAATAGTAATGTGATTGTAAAATTTTTGAACATTTTTTTGTCTTTGTGTTAGATTAAATAAATCCCCGCAAATATAGAACTTCCGGGCATCACATATGATTATATGTAATGTTTCTACAAGACAGTTAAACCCTAAAACCAACTAAATGGTTTGCTCAATCAATGATTTTCTTCTTCAACGCCTGAAATTCTTCATCTGATAAGAGACCCTTCTCTTTCATATCAGCTAGTTCTTTGATACGTTCTAAAGGATCTTTCTCGGCAGCTTTGGCCTTCTTCTTCTGATCTTCTTGCTCTTTATGGATATCTTTAGCGACATCTTTACCTTTCTCAAATGACTCGTCATACATCCTCTTGATCCTTGATATATCAAAGTCTAAGAACGTGCCACCATTCTCAAAGTGTGCTTTAAACACCTCTCCTAATGCATAGGTAGAAGCGCCTGATAAGATAGCTAAAGTTACGCCACCGAGCACTGAGCCTACTCCCGGTATAAACTTAATCGCGCGTGCGCCCATCCTAGCAACCGAGGCACCAGATAGAGAAGTGATGATAGCCTTGCCACTGGTCTCTTTAAAGTCGACGTCATACAGATTGCTCAGCTGTCTGATCATATCGAGCTGTATCGCTGTAACCGCAAATAAATCAGCAATGGGAACTGGTATAAAGCCCGCTCCCATCGACCAGATGATATGATTCTTAACTATAGTGTTGGCGTGATTTGTTTTATTTTCCATGTGGATTAATTACTGCTCCTAAAGATAAGTGCTATCATGCAAGAGATGTATCTATTATCGATAAACGAAGGAGTTTTTTAGATATGAAAGGAGTCTTTATAGGCTTTTGTAGCATCTAACTTCGTCTTATTCTTTATTGACTCAATCAACATCCCACTAAAATAAGGAGATAAAGAGATGCCCTTTGTACCCAATCCGTTAAAGAGATAAAGGCCTTTATGTTCATAGTGTTCTCCTATAAGTGGCCGACGATATTTAGTAGCCGGACGGATACCTGCTTGGTGATCCATTATATCATAAGGTAGTCCTAGTACATCATCCAAGAAAGCGTACAAGTCCTTAGTCTGTGTGGGGTCGGGTTGGTCATGATCATAATCGTGTTGATAGTTACTCCCGATCCAATATATGTCATCTCCCAGAGGCATGATAAACTTCCCAAACTTAATGATATCGTCAAGGTCAAGCCCTGATATGCTAACAATCAATACCTCGCCTTTGACTGGTCTATATGTATCACTAGCAAATAACCTGCTTCCGATGCCTTGATATCCTTGAGCCATTATAACATGTTTATAGATTGTGCCATTATATCTATATCCCTTCTCTACATGTTCTAATTGACTTTCGTCAAATATCTCGTTTATCAGAAATCCTTCTCGATGCCATCTCTGATTAAGCGTGCCGATCATCTTCTTGACATCCAGATGAAGACCACCGGTGACGATGCCAAATCGATGTGCTCCATTAAACAAGTCTAAGTGAGCACGATGGTCATCAGGCCGTAGTATAAAGTGCTCATAAGAAGGGTCTACCATACGGCTATCCCAGACATTTTCTGCTTTGATATCTTTTAAGTGCCTCCAGATGCGTCTGCGATGTACGATTACCTCATTGATATCTTGCTCTATCGCGGTATATAATGATTCTGCTGCTGGAAGCAAGTCGTCCATCATCCATGACTTGACATATTTGGGACCTGTTACTGGATTGATGATCCCTGATGACACAGAGGACGCACTTGTTTTAGCTCCTTGATCATAGATTTCTATCGACAGATTATGTTGCAAAGCCCTCCAGGCTAAGCACGTCCCAGCTATACCTTGACCTATGATCAATATGTCTTTAGTCTGGCTCAGTTCGTTAAAATCATGTATTGTTCAATGCCGCCTTGTAGGTCTGCAAGCAGCGCTCCCTGGCAAATTTATGATCTACCATTGGATTAGGATAGCTTTCTGTGCCATATTCTGGTATCCACTTTTTGATATAGGTTCTTTGTTTATCAAACTTCTCCATCTGAGCAGTAGGGTTAAAAACTCGAAAATATGGAGCCGCATCAGTTCCGGATCCAGAGGCCCATTGCCATCCACCATTGTTTGATGCGAGGTCAAAGTCAAGCAGTTTTAATGCAAAGTATGCCTCGCCCTTTCTCCAGTCCATCAACAAATGCTTCGTTAGAAAGCTGGCTGTGATCATTCTCACTCTGTTGTGCATGTAGCCAGTGGCGTTAAGTTCTCTCATGCCAGCATCGACTATCGGATATCCAGTTTGCCCATCACACCACAACTGAAATTCCTCATCAGACTCACGCCAAGGGATTTTATCATATTTGGCCCTAAATGCTTGACCAATAACATGTGGATAGTTAGATAGTATCTGTGCGTAAAAGTCCCTCCATACTAACTCACTGAGATATACATCAGACAAGTTAACAGCTTTCAAGGCCTTCTCTCTGATACTGATTGTCCCAAACCTAAAGTGTATACCTAATCTTGATGTGCTGTCTTCAAGGCCTGGGAAGTTGCGTCTCTCTCCATAGTTCTTAATAACCTTCTGCGCGACATCCGTACCGGGTATCTTAATCTTACTTCGCGCAAAACCCATCACTTTCAAAGAGGGCATCTCCGTAGATTCACATCTGACTAAGTTAGCCAGCTCATCTTCACTTGGGTAGAATGATTGACCTGTTACACTATTTCTAATGTAAAACTCTTCAAACTGAACTAACCACTTGCGCTTATAAGGGGTGAATACGGTGTAGACCCCTCCGGCACCTGTCAACACCTCTTGATTCTCAAAGAGCACATGGTCCTTATAAGTATGAAACCCAATCCCTTCTTTCTCTAACAGTTGCCTTAACGCCGTATCTCGCTCTTTTGCATAGGGTTCGTAATCATGATTAGTATAAACGCTTTCTATTTCATCAGACGTTATTAGCTCTTTCCATATGGTGATTGGGTCTCCATATCTGACCTGGAGATCACTGCCCAACTGCTGGAGCTTTGCCTTTATTTGCGACAGCGTATCATGAAGAAAAGTGACTCTTGCATCGTCTTTGGGCAACTCGTCCAGAATGTTAGTATCAAATATGAATAGTGGTATCACTTGATCCTCAGAAGATAATGCCTCATACAAACCGTGATTGTCATGAAGTCGAAGATCTCTTCTAAACCAAAACACTGATTTTCCCATAGCTTTATTGAATAATGGATAATGTGATGTGAATTATCACTCGAAGTCACTGTATCTAAACGTCAGGTTATATATTTGTTCAAAATATACGTTCATGTATCGCACTGTTATTGATGGTACCCTTCTTCTTTTTATGATTCTGATGCTTTGTATGAGCTGTCAGACGGAGCAAAAGCAGACCCTGTCTGCTGTAGATCGACTATATCAAGAGTATGAGCTTCAACCAAATGCAGAAAGAGCAGAAGTCTACCTGGATTCTTTAGAAAGCTTCTTGAGGGCTAACATCGAAGATACAGAGTTGATACAGCCACATCTTGAAAAAGGGGTAAAACTATCGATGGCTCAAGGTATGTTGTCTAGAACCTCTAACTATATCTTGCCTCTACTCAGATTATACCCTAACCTTGATGATAGAAAAGGTTACCTCTCTAAGCTTGGAGATATTATGTATGCACTAAGAAAAAGGCATGCTTCAAGTATCGTTTATTCTGAATTATTGAAGGCACATCCTGGAGATGCAGAGATAATGAAAAAACAAGGACTGCTTGATTCACTATCCCAAGTACAAGATAATTATGTGCAGTATCTGTTTGATCAGATATTAGTGAATCCGGACGAGCTTGGGGTAAACAGAGCTGCATCACTCAAGTATGTAGATGCAGTAGAAGCGTTGGCATTGGTATCTCCTAACGATGAGCGCGTACCAGCTAACTTATATACTGCTGCAGAAGTTGCAAGAAGCATGAGAACTTTTCCCAAAGCTATGAGCCTTTATGATTGGCTGATTGATACTTATCCAAGGCATGATAAAACGCCTAACGCATTGTTTATAAAAGGATTTATCTTAGAACAAGATTATAATCGGCCCGAAGAAGCTAAAGAAATCTACACTAGATTTGTGACAGATTTTCCAGATCATGATATGGTTGAAAGTGCAAAGTTCTTATTGAAAAATCTTGGGAAGAGTGATCAAGAGATCCTCCAAGAAATAGAAAAAGCAAAGCAGAACAACTAGTCAGCTACCAAGGTAGCAGTGTCATATGGCTTGAGCTTATTTCCCTTTACCGTTACTTCCACTGTGATACTGTAAGTAGATTTGGCGTTTTTAAAAACCTTAACAACAGATGTGAGTCCTTTATAAAGGATGTTCTTATCTCCCCATTTTTCAATTCCAGATTTTAAGGGTTCAAAGGGCATATCAAATTCTCGTGTGATCACTTGATCTGCTGATATTGACTCACCTATTTGGGTAGATGATTCATTCAGCACATATTCGTCGATCAGTTTTGCCTTTCTTCGTCCCCTACTATACTTCTCTTTTAGTATCAGTTGTACACTTTCTATATATTGATCAGATTGCGAACTGATGGCATAACTTCCTTTGATGATCTGTTCTTTGAGCTTGAATGTCTCATCAATGGCAAGAGCGACCTTAACTCCTTCTATACCCAACCAATCTTTTACCTTCTTTAATATTGCCATCAATATGGAAATTACAAATTATTAAAAACAAGTAGTGGATAATACGATAAACAGACATTACTTTCAGACCTATAGTTCAGATCTTCCGACTATCGGTAATTAGCTGACGGATAGCCCCATCTTCGTTCCTAACTTGATCATATACTCTTTAGCTTCTTCAGGATCATTGGCTAATTCACCATCTAAGATAGCCTCTCTTATAGCTGTTTTGATATCGCCAACAACCCTCGATGGGGAGATACCAAATGTTGACATAATCTCTTCTCCTGATATGGGTGGCTGCCAATTTCTCATCCGATCACTCTCTTCAACGTCGATCATTTTCTGCTTGACTAACTCGTAATTAGAAAGATACTGACGCATCTTGTTGGCATTCTTAGTTGTTATATCGGCTTGGCAGAGCGACATGAGATCATCTATATCTTCACCAGCATCGAAGAGTAGTCTTCTAATTGCAGAATCAGATATATTCTCCTTTGTAAGACTTATAGGGCGTAGGTGTAGCCTTACGAGTTTTTGAACAAACTTCATTTTATCATCAAGAGGTAACTTTAGCTTTCTAAATATCTTGGCCGTCATATTAGCCCCAACCGCATCATGTCCATGGAAAGTCCAACCTGCCTTTTTGTCAAATCTTTTAGTTCTCGGTTTTCCAATATCATGAAGTACGGCTGCCCATCTTAACCACAAATCATTGGACACTCTTGCTACATTGTCTAATACCTCTATGGTATGAAAATAGTTGTCTTTATGCCCTCGTCCATCCACATAGTCCACTCCCTGAAGTTTAAAAAACTCAGGAAAAATAATCTCGCATAATCCCGTAGTAAGCAGTAGTCTCCAACCTACAGAGGGTATTGGTGACATTATAATCTTATTGAGTTCTGTTGTGATCCGCTCTTGGGATATAATTTTGATTCGCTCAACGTTTCTTTGGATACCTCCAAATGTCTCCTCATCTATATCATAGTCTAATTGACTGGCAAATCTAACCGCCCTCATCATCCGCAATGGATCATCGGAGAATGTAATATCAGGATCATTAGGTGTTCTAATTGTACGCTTTTCAATATCCCCTAAGCCATCAAATGGATCTAAAAAAGCACCAAAGTCCTTGCCACTAACTTTATAAGCCATAGCATTGACACTAAAGTCTCTTCTCTTCTGATCGTCTTCAAGAGTACCTGGAATGACCGAAGGTTTTCTGCTATCCTTACTATAAGATTCTTTTCTTGCTCCTACAAATTCTACATCTATGCCTTTATAGTTAAGCATAGCAGTGCCATATCTTTTAAAAATTGTAGGTCGCTTAAGATTTAAAAGACGCGCAACCTTATTGGCTATCAAAATACCATCACCAACAACAACTACATCAAGATCTTGGGTTGGACGATTGAGGATTCTATCTCTGACATAGCCTCCTACTAAATATGCATCTAAAGAAGTGCCATCGGCCGCTTTTCTAATTGCGGCAACTACATCTTGCTCTATATCGTTAAAGGAGAAATCCAATTCTTGAAATTGTAATATATGTTGAGGATATAGTATTAAACCAAGACAACACTATCGGCATAGCGATCTGCAATTTCATCCAAAGTCGCAAATAATATCTCTGGATCATGTTCTGTTACAAGGATGCTTCTATATGACTTGATTTGAGGTAACCCCCTAAAATAATTGCTATAATGTCTACGCATCTCTAAGACTCCAAGCTTTTCCCCTTTCCACTGTAAACTTCTTGTTAAGTGCTCACGGGCGGCTTCTACTTTTTCTTCGATAGTAGGTGGAGCTAAGCGTTCTCCTGTTTTAAAGTAGTGCTTGATTTCTCTAAAAATCCACGGATTACCGATGCTTGCTCTACCAATCATGATACCATCAACACCATATTCATTCTTATATCGCATCGCTTTTTCTGGACTATCGATGTCTCCATTTCCTATGATTGGTATATCGACTCTTGGGTTTTCTTTGACATCTCTTATATAAGACCAGTCAGCTTCTCCTTTATACATCTGCTTACGTGTTCTGCCATGTATAGACAAAGCTTGAATACCAACATCTTGCAAGCGCTCGGCAACTTCTGAAATCTTGATGGTCTTGTCATCCCATCCTAATCTCGTCTTAACTGTTACGGGGAGATTAGTAGACTTAACTATCGCTTCTGTAAGCGCGACCATCCTTGGTATATCTTGCAGTATGCCAGCTCCAGCCATCTTGCAAACCACTTTCTTTACAGGACAACCAAAGTTAATATCAAGTACCTCCGGTTTTGCTTCTTCAACGATCTCGGCCGCTCTTCTCATAGAGTCTAACTGCGCACCGAAGATCTGTATACCAATGGGGCGCTCTTCGTCGTAGATATCTAGTTTTTGTACACTTTTGTGCGCATCACGGATGAGCCCTTCAACAGAGATAAACTCTGTATACATCATATCACAACCTTCTCTCTTGCACAAAGCCCTGAATGGAGGATCGGATACGTCCTCCATCGGAGCCAAAAAGAAAGGAAACTCTTCAAACTTTACATCACCTATAGAGAACACAATATTGTTTTAAGATTACCACAAAGGTAGATCATATCTAAAAAAGTCTGCTAACTACTTTTATTCTAAAAATGGCGCATAACACTCTGTTTATCAATTAATTAGAATATAACCCTTCTGCTTTTTAATGAAAATCTCCGAAATAGAAGTTTAATATTTCGTTAATTAAGAGGTTTCATTATATCATTTTGCCTGTTTTCCCTGTTATAGAACCATTAGATAGTTTTTTCATACAATTCGGCAGAAGCTTACCCATATGGTAAGCTTCTTTTTTATTTAATGCCATTGATGAGTCGGATGATGATATTGAGTAGCACACTGAATAAGATCATAGTTGTGATAGGAAAGTAAAAAGAGAAGTTTTCTTTTTTAATCTTAATATCTCCGGGCAAGTTGCCTATCCACTTCAGCTTATCACCGAAGAAGTAGAAAGTCATGCCCGCAATTACCAAGACAACTCCTATGACAATGATCCACTTAGCGCTTTGTTGATTCATGACTTCTTAGCCCAAAGATCTTCTTTGTAAACTCCTTTTTTTATCAAGTCCACTATACGATCTTGCACAAAAGGCTTATCCTCTTGATATGTTACTCCAAACCATTCTTCATCACAGCTAACCACGTCTACTTCTTTTTCTCCAGAGGCTATGAGCTCTTCAACTAAAAGTGGGATAAAGAACTCTGACTTCTGCTCATCACCATGTTTCTTTAAAAACTCCTTGAACATAGTCTCGCAGTAATCAAAGTAATCAGGATAAAAACCCCAAAAGTTCATAGAAACGATAGTATCCGGTGAAAGGCTCGATGTGCCCTCACCGTCTGGGTATGTTATGTTCTTTTCTTCATTAAAGCCAATCTTAAGAGTCTCTACTATACTTTTAAGTTTGTCGTGATCATCGGTTTTACAAACGCCCCGATTTACTGTACCATGCTCGCTCATGGTTTTCTTTAAGTTGTATCCAATCAAAGAATATGTTCCTTCCGGTGTAGCTTCAAAATGATCATGAATGATCTGAAAGGCTCCTCTACCATAAAAGTCATCAGCATTTATAACTACAAACGGCTCATGAACTACTTCTCGAGCTACCCATACAGCATGGGCTGTCCCCCATGGCTTTTCGCGATTCTTGTCATAGACCGATCCTTCAGGAACATCATGAACATCTTGATATACAAATGCTACATCAATCTTGTCTTCAAATTTTCCCTTGAAGAAGTCACGAAAAGCCTCGTTAAAGGACTCTCTTATAACAAAGACCACTTTGCCAAATCCGACCTCTATCGCATCACTGATACTATAATCTAAAAGTGTTTCTCCACTTGGACCGAAAGCATCCATCTGCTTTAATCCACCATATCGACTTCCCATTCCTGCTGCGAGTACTAACAACGTTGGTTTCATATCTACTTATTTATAAGGTACAAATATCTAAAAACGTAGTTACATATATGGCATAATTATAATAAGTATAATATTGCGATTCTAAATCTCCACTGTTTTAAGGGTTTACTATACGTGACGTTTGTTAATGTAAGCGTCTTAACAAAGTATTTGGTCCCAATATTCATATGGATCAAAAACATATATTAGTTTCGTAACTAATAAAATTTATACCGGTCAAAATAGAGCAGGGAAAATTACATATTACATAAATTTGTTATGTATATTTGACTGATCTAAAGAGTATTAGTAGATTATGAAGCGGATATTTTATTTACTTTTAGTAGTCTTTCTTCTTGGCTCTTGTACCAAAGATGTTGTGTCTGACGATGTACAAGTTGACCTTGACCTCAAAAGATTAATATCAACAGCGTCCCCGACTGGTAACTATCGTAGTTTCATATTACCATCAGAAGATGAATTAGATGATATACCCCAAGATATCCGCAATCCCCTAACGCCAGTAAAAGTAGAGCTGGGTAAGATGCTCTTCTTCGACACAGGATTGGCAAGAGGAGCAAGATTCTCAGGGGGTGTAGGGACATATTCGTGTGCTACATGTTACATACCAGAAGCGGGCTTCAGGGCAGGTGCACCTCAAGGTGTTGCTGATGGAGGTCGAGGATTTGGTATTAATGGCGAAGGCAGACTAAAAGTATCAGAATATCTAGAAAGTGACCTTGACGTTCAAAGCGCTCGTCCACTGAGTCTTATTAATGTGGCCCATGTGACTAACACTTTTTGGAATGGTCAATTCGGTGGAAGCGGAGTTAATGTCGGAACAGAAGATGTCTGGGCTAAAAAAGTAGGTACCGAGCGTAATAGACTGGGTTTTGAAGCAATCGAAACTCAAAACATAGAAGGTGTGGAGACTCATAGGTTCGAATATGACGAAGACCTTCTTGAAGAACTCGGTTATATAGAGCTTTTTGATGAGTCCTTTCCTGAGATACAAGACGAACAGCGGTATAGCTCGTTTACTGCTTCTTTAGCGCTGTCAGCCTACATCAGAACTATTAATTCTTCACAAGCTCCTTTTCAACGCTATCTCAAAGGAGACAGCGATGCTATGTCTTACGGAGAAAAAGAAGGAGCTAGCCTCTTTTTTGGAAAAGCAAGATGCGCCAGCTGTCACTACGAGGCTAATATGGGTTCTACGGAGTTTCATGCTCTTGGTGTAAAAGACATGTATCAGCGCAGTAGCTTTAACACATCTGCAGATGATCCACGTAATTTAGGAAGAGGAGGATTCACACTTAATAGTGAGGACAATTATAAGTTTAGAGTGCCGCCGATATATAATATGGGAGATTCGCCATTCTACTTTCACGGTTCGAGTAAGTTGACTTTAGAACAAGTTGTTGATTATAAGATAAGCGCTCAATCAGAAAATCCAAACATCCCAAATAGTCTGCTTTCTGAGAAGTTCAGACCTATAGATCTAACAGAAGATGAAAGGGATGCACTCTTACAATTCTTACTGAAGTCCCTTAGGGATCCTAATCTTGTAAGGTTTAAGCCAGATGCGGTTCCTTCTGGCAATTGCTTCCCCAACAACGACTATGACTCTCAAGTCGACCTTGGTTGTATATAGATTTAGATCTTAGTCTAATTCTGGCTCATAGTCTGGCTGTAGATACCAGGCATTAGGAGCTATCGTACCTTTTACTTCCAACAGATAGTTGTCAAGATCCTCACTGAGGCAATCAAATGTTATGATGACTCTAGTCCCACCGGCAAAAGACATAATCTCGCTGTTATAGCCTTCGGTTAGTACGCGCTCCATCATATTGGTGGCATTGCGCTCTTCTTTAAATGATCCTACAGCAATCTTACAACCGTCTTTGATAATATCTTGTGTTAAGATATGTCTGTATTTTTCAAGCCTTGGATTGTCAAATATCTTGACTGGTTCATCGGCATCCAATGGATTCACATCGTCTTCGGCTCTCATTAACTCCTTTACCTCAGTTATAGGATGAGGATTCTCTGGAACTTCTTTTGAGCATTGTTTATATATAACGGTCATGCCAAATATGCCAGCTACTAATAGCAGAAGAGGAAGAACAGAGTTGATCCATCCTTGCTCATCAGAAGGCTCTGTTATCAGGTGCTCTCTTGGTATCTCTTTCTTCTGGTGAATAGCAATATCTATTGATTCTTTAGGTGATAATTGCTTACTGATAGTCGGTGACATAGTAACTTCTTGTTCTATCTCAGGAAGTACAACTTCTGAAACTCTATCAATTTCCTCAATCCGTATCTCGTCTAAGTAACCTTTAGTAGTATGAAAATCAGCTGACAACACAGTATTTTCTGTCTGGCTTTGGTTTCTCAGTGCATTTACAAAAGTGAGTAAACGCTCATAATCTTGATCCAACAACTGTCCCTCTGATCGTGCAAGAACTAAAGTGTTAGTATCCATCTTCTCGTTGGGCTTATAAACAAATCCCAATTGTGGTGGAAGAAGAACGACCGTACTCGTTGCTTTATCAACATGACTCATTCTCGCTTCTATGCGATGTTGTTGGATTATACCCAGGCCATCAAGCTCTATCACATGATAATGCTCAAGAAGCGAGATTAGAAGAGAGGATAACTGAGAATCAACGTGCAAATCCGTTTATTTGTAAATCAGTAATTAATAAAGCTTAGTTGTTAAAATACCTACGACGGCAAACATACAAAAGAGTCAACTACACACATGATAAGAAGCAAATCAACTGCGCTTTATGAGGAAGCAAAGCAATATTTTCCTGGAGGAGTAAACTCGCCTGTGCGCGCCTTTAAATCAGTGCACGGTGCACCACTTTTTATTAAAAACGCTAATGGCCCTATGCTCTATGATGAGGATGGAAACTCGTTTATTGACTTTTGCTGTTCGTGGGGACCGCTCATACATGGCCATAATCATCCAAGTATCAAGGAAGCAGTCATAAAAACCCTAGAGAACGGCATGAGCTTCGGTGCCCCAACTGTGCTGGGTACTCACTTAGGTCGCACAATGATAGGGAATCATCGATACTTAGATAAAGTGCGATTTGTCAGTTCTGGCACTGAAGCCGTTATGTCAGCGGTCCGATTGGCACGTGGTTTCACTGGTAAAGACAAAGTCATAAAGTTTGATGGATGTTACCACGGGCATGTAGACTCTCTCATGGTAAAAGCAGGCTCAGGATTAGCCACATTTGGTACCTCTTCTTCAGCAGGTGTACCACAATCATTAGCTAGTGAAACCATCGTGATCAACTTAAACGATCTAGAAGCCATAGAAGACACTCTTAAAGAGCACTCTGATCGTATCGCGGCAATCATCATGGAGCCAGTACCTGCCAATAATGGTCTGTTATTACAGGACCAAAACTTCTTAGTTTGGATACGCAAATTATGCGATGATTATAATGTCCTCTTGATATTTGATGAAGTTATATCAGGTTATAGAGTTGGAGCTGAAGGCGCATCTGGCTATTACAGCGTGGAGCCGGATCTTCTGACTTTTGGAAAGATCATCGGAGGAGGACTACCTGTTGGAGCCTTTGGTGGAAGAGCTGATATCATGTCACATATCTCACCAGATGGCCCAGTATATCAAGCTGGAACACTTAGCGCTAACCCTGTTGCGATGGCTGCGGGACTCGCTAGTCTCAAGGCGTGTTTAGAAATTGGATTCTATGAAAGATTAGAAAACAAAACGCTGATGCTTGTCAGTAGATTGAGAGATCACATCGACAAAAAAGGTTATGATATGTCCGTGGTGACAATTGGTTCGATATTTTGGTTAGCATTTACTAAAGAGCGGATCAGTTCCGCCGATCAGATAGATCCTAAGAGTATGGATCATTTTAAAAAACTACATACTTATCTTTTAGATCATGGTGTCTATCTCGGGCCTTCTGGATATGAGGTAGGTTTTGTCTCACAGGCGCACACACAAAAAACGCTTGACAAAGCAGCAACAATCATCTGCGCAGGTATAGATCATACATACAAATCATAGATGGTACGTTGGTTATCTATTGGAGTTATCACTTATATGATCTTAGGTATCATATGGTGGGGCATGCTCTTATTTAGAAAAAACCAGGAAGTCTTTGATACTCAGATCAAGTTTAGCGAAACAACAGAAGAGAGAGTTTATCATGAAAATCGACGCTCCAGACAAAACACTATGGTGCTTGGTGAAGGAGGAGTCTTGGTACTGTCGCTACTAATAGGTGTATACATCATCAACAGAAGTGCCAAGAAGGAGATTCAAAATGCGAACCAACAAAGCAACTTTCTCCTTTCTGTTTCCCATGAATTAAAATCTCCTATAGCGGCTATAAAGTTGGCTTTGCAGACATTGATTCGTCCAGGTCTGCCGGCAGAAAAAGAAAGTAAGTTCTTACATTCTGCGATTAATGATACCAATCGATTGGAAAAGCTAGTACAGAACATCCTGCTTTCAGCAAACATAGAAGACAAGGCGATTGAACTATATAAATCTGATTTAGATATATCGACCTTAATTAGGAAACTTTCTAACCAATTCAGAACTGAATATCCCAATCGAACAATAGAAGTCCAAGCCAACGATACTAATGTCGTCATATCTGCTGATGAGCAACATCTTAAACAAGCCATTGTGAACATTATAGATAATGCCATTAAATATTCAGTAGTTGAGCAGCCTATTATGATAACTCTTAAGAAAGAAACAAAAAATATATCGTTGCGAATTTCTAATCATGGCACGCCTATAGATAGTCGTGATAAAGCTAAAATATTTGAAAAGTTTTATCGAGTTAAAAAAAGTGACATAAGAGAAAAAGAAGGAACAGGAATAGGTCTATACATATCCAAAGAAATTATAGAAGCGCATCATGGAGTTATAGATGTGCATAGTGCCGGAGGTATCAATCATTTTACAATTAGGCTACCTCATGCATAAAAACGGATTGACTGCCCTTATAGTGGAAGATGAAGAGCATATCGCAGATTTGTTGGATACTAACCTTAAGATAGACGGTTATGATACTGTTGTATGTAGGCTAGGTGAGAAAGCAGTAGAGACAGTCAATACGCAACATGTAGACATTGTGCTACTTGATGTTATGCTGCCAGATAGCAGTGGCATCGACATCTGTAGAAGTATAAAGCACATACGTCAGGATATACCTATCCTCATGCTTTCTGCACTTGGACAGTCATCAGATAGAATAAAAGGACTAAAGTCAGGAGCAGATGATTATCTACCTAAGCCATTTGAGCTTGAAGAGCTTACTCTTAGGATGAATAATCTAATCGATCGGTTTGAAATCGATAAGTCCATAAAAAACGAAACCAAGCTCGGTTGTGCAATTATAAATTTTGATCAATATACCATCTCGAGAGATAGAAGTAATCATAAGCTAACATCCAAAGAAGCGCTTTTACTGAAATTTATAGTTGAGCATAGAGGTGAGGTGATTAGCCGACAACTTATACTTGATGAGGTCTGGGGATTTGAGCGGTTTCCCAATACCAGGACAATCGATAACTTTATCGCAACATTTAGAAAATACATCGAAGAACGTCCCAGTGATCCTCAAATAATCACAACAGTAAGAGGCGTTGGCTATCGGATTAGTTAGCAGTGTTCAAGTCTTTGTTTAAAGTTTAACGAAGCGAAGATCTCGACCTATGTAAAGTTAGTGGGTTTGAGGTTCAAGTTCAGTTCAAGTTCAGTTCAAGTTCAAATTTCTTTGACGGAAGCTTTGTAAAAATATCGCATTATAATCGACATCAGAACAACTTTAGATTAGTCGTATCTTTCTATTTCTCTTGTCCCTTCTATAGTAACAGCGATCGTAGCCAGTGGTGGAGCAATAAACGCACCCACAATAGGAATCGCTAAAAAGAAAACGTAGACTAATCCATTGCCTATGAGCATACCGTTGTTTTCTTTCATAAATCTGACAGTATCTCTATAGCTAAAGTGTCGCTCGGCCCAAAAGTCAGCATTCCCAAAACCTGCATAGTAACTTTGGACGATCAAGACCAAAACACCTGATACGAGACCTACTAAAGGAACTAACCCAAGCAGGAGCAAAACACCAGTCAATAACAACTCTCTGATGAGGTTTCTAAAATTAATCCTCAAGCTTCTGATAAGATCAGGGATAATATTGACCACTACTCCTCTACTTGACTCATAACCAGTTATGTCACGCTCGACTTTTTCTGAAAGTGCACTCATGATTGGCGCTGTAAATATCAACATGAGATATTTGAAAATACTTAGAAATAGTAAGCTTGATAAAATATATGAAAACCAAGAGCCAATACTAGCTGTCCAAGAAAAATCCCAAGGAATGATCGAAACAGCCCAAGATGAAAACAAAGGTGTTATAAAACCAATCAAGTAATAAGCAACAACAAGTAAAATTATGCCGATAAGTCCAGAGTACATGAAGTACTTGCCATAGCCCTTTTTAGACACGTAGGACAACGCTTTGACATATGCTAGGATACTGGATAAAATACTTCCGATCATGGATCTAATATATATCTGCTACTCATGATTAAAGAGTTGTTATGGATGAATACTATAAAAATATCGATAAACATTTTGCTCAATAGCTATAATGACTAATTTCACCTAAGAGTCTGGTAGTAGACTTAAGAAAACTAACAACTATGGCGAGCAAGAAACAAATCCTCAATAAAGTAAAGATATTACTTACCCAGTCCTTTGATGATCCAGAAAAGGCCTTCAAGTTTTTTGATAAGAACGAAGATGGACTCCTCAATAAAAAGGAACTCAAATCACTTCTTAAGTCAGCAGGTATCAATGGCTTTATCTCAAGTGTTGCAGCAAAGCAGATGATCAAAGGACTCGACAAGAGCAAGGATAAAAAGCTCGACTGGTCAGAATTTAAAAAGGCTGTAGATTCTCTATTAAAGGGCGATAAGTAGTTATTCTGGATAGAGTAGATATTTGGCTCTGACCGCTCTAAATGCCGTGATATCATCTGCCCAAGAAGCTCTTATAAGATCTTCTGGCCATTCTTCCTTGAGTTGACTCATTAGTGAGCTATTGCCTGCAAGCTTATTAAAAAAGTTACTCTTTAAAAAAAATGACTCATCAGTTAAGGTAGTGTTTTTGTAAGCCTCGATTATGTAGCTCAAGTCTAATGCCGCTTGACTAAAGATCTCCGTTTCATCCATATGATTAAGACTTTGGCCCTTACATTGTTTTCCTTCATGCTTAGGATACTTTGATGATGTCATTGATACCGGGGTAAATGTATAGTCACCTGACATGTTTGGATGACCATAAATCTGAAACTGCTTATCAGTTCCTCGGCCTGCACTCACCACCGTTCCTTCAAAGAAGCATAGCGATGGATACAGTAATATAGATCTCTGATTTGGCAGATTAGGAGATGGCGCTATAGGCAAGGTATATGGAGTACCGTGACTGTAGCCTCCAGTAACCTTAATCACTTCTAAAGAGCATTTGACGCCATTCTTCATCCAACCTTCACCATTGATCATTTGTCCATACTCACCGATGGTCATGCCGTAAACAACTGGTACAGGATGCATGCCTACAAATGAGCTAAATCCTTGTTCCAATACAGGCCCATCAACGTAATGCCCATTGGGATTAGGTCTATCCAATATGATGACTTCTTTACCACCTTCGGCCGCCGCCTCCATCACATAATGCAAGGTCGAGATGTAAGTATAGAATCGAGCGCCAACATCTTGAATATCAAAGATTACAATATCCAGTAGATCTATATCGGTTGCAGCTGGCTTTTTGGTTTTGCCATATAAGGATCTGATAGGAGTCTTTCCTTTATACAACCCATCTTTGATCTCTTCCCCATTATATGCCGTTCCTTTAAATCCATGCTCTGGAGCGAAGATCATCTGCACATCTACTCCTTCGGACATCAGTCGATCAACAAGATGAGTGTCATTGATCATACTGGTATGATTAACCACCAATCCGACTTTCTTTCCGCTTAGTTTTGGCAGATAGGTCCTGAGCTCATGAGCACCTGGTTGCAGTTGTACTGCCATGACATCGGTAGAATCTTCGTTAGACATCGGATTAACTTGTTGATCACAAGAAGAAAACACAGAAATAAGCGTTAACAAAAAGATCATCATAGGAATCGAAGTATAGGACATGAAAAAACGGAAGTATGCCATCGTTGATATTGAAACTACGGGGGGTATGTATCTTAGGGATAAAATCACAGAAGTAGCGATCATCGTCACTGACGGTGATAAGATCCTTGAAGAATATCAAACCCTTATCAATCCAGAACGATCTATTCCGTATCATATTACAAACATCACAGGGATTGATGATTATATGGTTGCGGATGCACCTAAGTTTTATGAGGTAGCAAAGATCATAGTCGAGAAACTTGAAGGATGCATCTTCGTTGCGCATAACGTCAACTTCGATTATAACTTTATAAAAGAAGAATTTAAGAGTCTTGGATTTCCCTTTAATAAGAAGAAACTATGTACAGTCAAACTCTGTCGTTCTACCCTTCCTGGGTTAAGGTCTTATGGCCTCGACAACTTAGTGGATCATTTTAATATTGATGTTGAACATAGACACCGAGCTTACGATGACACTTTGGCTACATTTAAAATATTCAGACATATAGTCACCGATCTTATCGATGAGTATCACGTAGATAAGATCATTAATCAAGGGCTTGATGCCTCTGTCTTACCTAAAGGCATGAGTATCGAAGATATACATGGCACCCCAGAGACTCATGGAGTCTACTATCTATCTAACAAGCACGATCGGGTTCTTTATGTTGGCAAGGCTAATAACATTAGGAAGAGAGTGTTTCAGCATTTTAGAAAGATAACGATCAAGTCAAATAACATCTACAAGTATGTAGATAAGTTACACTATGAAGAAACTGGAAATGAACTCATAGCTCTTCTTTTAGAACTATATGAAATCAAAAGATTAAGCCCTGAGTTAAACAAGGCAATGAAGCGTCAGAATTACAATTTTGCAATTTATAAAAATCTAAAAGCAAAAGACTTTCGTCATACTTTTATTATAGGAAGAAACAACAAGTCCAATGATTTTAAATATGAAAAACTCAAACTATTTAGCTCAAAGGGAGGTGCAGAAGCCTTTGTCCAAAACTATATAATAGAAGAAGAAGTTTGTACCAACTTCTTCAAATCAAGATCTACGGAATTTGCCTGTCACTGTCTTGGGCAATGCGACCACTTTTTTAATGATCCAAGTCATCAGATAGATAACTTTGTAAGTAGCATCAAAAACGAGTTTGAAGATGACTTCGTGATTTTATTACCTGGACGAAATGATGAAGAACAGTCTTTTGTAATGATACATGAAAAGCGATTTTGGGGATTTGGTTACGTTCCTCATGAAGAAGCGATATCCACGTCAGAACATTGGAATGATTATGTCTCTTATCAGTTTTGGTATCCGGAAGCTAATGGTATCATCAAAAACTATATGGCCAAGCATATGTGTGAGATCAT
>CALDEM010000028.1 GCA_937942435.1 uncultured Saprospiraceae bacterium | reverse complement strand
GATGAAGAGCGATTTAGGATGAGTTCGACAATCAGATCCGAGATTATAGATATCTACCGTGGCATAGTTGATCTCAAGTCTAACAATCAGGAGCACAAGAGATTGGACAACTGGCATGAGGTACAAGGCCTCTACTCTAATGCGCGACTCAACATGTTGCGGATCAGTATGATGATCAATGTTGGGATCGAAGGCTTTGCGCAGCTGAGGGATATCTTGATCTTGTTTATGGCCGCCAAAGCGACCATCGAAGGTTCGATGACCTTGGGAACGCTTCTTGCCATCCAGTACATCTTAGGTCAATTGGCCATGCCTATCGATAAGGTCATGCAGTACATCTCAAAGTACCAAGACACCCAACTCAGTCTCAAAAGAATCAATAAGGTATTTGCAGTAAAGAATGAGGACCGGTATGACCAGCATGGTCTTCCTCCTGCTCAAAACACAATCGCTGTTGAACATCTCTCATTTAGTTATAAGGAGAAGCTGAAGGTCATAGATGACATCAGTCTCGAGATCCCTTTTGGCAAGAAGGTCGCTATCATTGGAGAAAGCGGAAGTGGTAAGTCGACTCTGATGAAGCTATTAGTTGGACTCCTTAGTCATGATGAAGGCAATATCAAAGTTGGCCCCTTAGAGCTAAACAAGATCAACCTCAACGAATGGCTCAAGAGCTGTACGATAGTCTTGCAGGAGAGTATCCTCTTTAGTCGGAGTTTGTGGTACAACATAACATTTGATGACAATATCGATCCACTTGAAGTGGAGCGCGTCAATGAATGCTTAGACCTATGTCTGATCAGGGACGTCGTCGAGCGAAATGCCAAGGGGCTTAACTCTATAGTTGGTAAAGATGTAGATCTTAGTCGCGGACAGATACAAAGGATACTATTAGCGAGGGCTTTATACAAGAATTCTGATTACTTTTTACTCGACGAGCCGTTCAGCGCATTAGATGGGCCTACTTATCGTAAAATATTAAATAATTTAAAAACTATCTTAGCGGATAAAACATTTGTAATTATCACGCACAAACTCGGTGTAGCACAAAAAATGGACTACATATATATGATGGACGATGGTAAGTTAATCGAGCAAGGCACACACCAAGACCTGATGAAATTAGAAAGCCAATATGCAAGCCTATTCAATGATGAAGTATAACGATCACATACCCACTGCTGATTCATGAGTTTTTGGATCCGCAAATATAAGTTGGAGTTGGACAAACTTCCTTTTGCTGTATTGGGTAAGAGTACGGGTGTTGTGGTCTTATGTATCATTATCTTAGCCGCTATCCTGCTATTGCTTCCCATCCAAGACACCATCAAAGGAGAGGTTGCGATCTATACAGATGGACAGCCACTGACCCTTCAAGCACCGAGCTCTGGCTTTCTCAACATCGTAAAGAGTGAGCAAGATCAGATCTCACGAGGTGATCTAATCGCTACCATAGAAGTTGATGTCACTGCTTCTGCACTCCAAGAGATGGAATCATTAATTTACAATGATCTTGCGGCTATCGACTTTAATAACGCTGATGAGTTATATGATAAAGTCAAGGAGATAAGCAACCACGACTTTCGTCAAATAAAAATAGAATTGTACAGCCTATTAGATCTACTAACGCAACTAAAAATACTTAGAAGAGCTAACGATCCTAAAGAATTAATAAATACACTTGATAGATCCATACAGGTCAAAAGAGAACAAGTAACGAGCTTTGGTCAGCTCAGCCAATCTCACGAGAAAGTACTTGCACTCTTAAAAACACAATTAGAATCAGACAGCACCCTATATGCTGCTGGAGGTATATCAGAGCGAGCATATCTCGATCGACAGAGAGACTACATAGATAAGCGATCAATCATCATAGAAAACAATCTGCGCAAACAACAAAAGACTGGTGAGATTATAGTTGACGAAAAAGAAAAGTTTGCATTGGCTCAAGGTCATCGTTCCAAATTAGAAGAATTGAAACTAAGGATTGTCGATCAAGTAAGTGCGATTAGATCCAGCTATCAATCTTATCTGGACACATATGTCATCACTTCGCCCATCAATGGTTTTGCTTCACTACCTTTTGACATAGTAGATCAAGAGATGATAACGGCTGGAGAAAACATCATGCTTCTTTCTACTTCGACATCTAATCAAGAAGTACAATCTGAGATGTTTGTCGATGCTTTGAATGCTGGGAAAATTGAAAAAGATATGCGCGTGCGCATTGGCCTTTCTGAGTTCAATCAAAGAGAGTTTGGCATCTACTACACTACTGTGCAGTCTATCTCAGAAGTAGCTCAAGATGGAAAGTATAAAATCACTCTGGACTGTTCTCTTCCTTTAAAAACGTCCTATAACGTCTCGCTTCCACATCGTAGATCTTACAATGGCAAAGGAGAGATCATGATTGGAAAAATTAATTTGTTGACTAAGATATCGAGGGAATTGCATTTTAATCGAAGCAAGTATGCTTCTTTGTAGCGGAGCAAGGCTTGCAACGACCCCGAAGAGAGGTCTACTGAACTCTTATCGACCCAATACAAAACTACGCCAAGAGGTTGGAAACCTTTGGCTCAATTAATTCCACAAACTTTGAGATGAAGGTCTCCTGACCTCTTATCGACTAACCTACAAACGCCAAGAGGTTAAGAAACCTTTGGCTCAATTAATTCCACACACTTTGAGATGAAGGTCTCCTCACCTCTCATCGACCCAATACAAAACTAAGCCAAGAGGTTGAAAACCTTTGGCTCAACTAATTCCACACACTTTGAGATGAAGGTCTCCTGATCTCTCATCGACCCAATTACAAAACTAAGCCAAGAGGTTGAAAACCTTTGGCTCAACTAATTCCACACACTTTGAGATGAAGG
>CALDEM010000027.1 GCA_937942435.1 uncultured Saprospiraceae bacterium | reverse complement strand
AAATAACTCCATGGTCTTCTTAGAAGTAGATGATCTGGATGCATGTTACGAAGAGATCAAAGCAAAAAGACTAGTTGAAAAGTACAAGTATGTTCGTTTAACAGAGATCAAGATATTTGACTGGGGTAGGGAGTTCTTTCTTCATGACCCGATTGGGGTGTTATGGCATTTTGGGAGCTTTAAGGAGAGCGTTTAAGGTGCTTAGGTGATGATGTGATGATGAGTTGATCTTGATATTTTTAGATTTAGCGATTTCGTTTGTCATGGTTTTTGGTCAAAAACACACGCCAAACGAGAATGGTGTGGGTGTCTATAACCGACAGCTTACGCAGTCGGCTATAGATATGTCGCTACTCTGTAGTTTTCTTTTATTATTGTAATTATAAATCTTGAAATCACCCTTTGATCTCTTCCTCAAGGGAGATAGTGTTCTTGAGTAGCAAGGTAGATGAATAGGGGAGTATGCTGAAGCTTTCTTCTGATTTTAATTTTGATTGACATTTTGATTCAAGATTCAATGGGCTAAAGCCACATTGTCAAAGTGTAATGCTGAATGAACTTTTGCTCTTGCTCCTGATGCTTGAACTTTAAAGAATGCAATAACCTTGAGCTTTCTCTTTGGCTTTCTGTTATTGTTGTAATTATAAATCTTGAAATCACCCTTTGATCTCTTCCTCAAGGGAGATAGTGTTTTGGGTTAACAAGGCAGATAAATTGGGAGCTACTCTTGCTTTCTTTTGATCTTAATTTTGATTGACATTTTGATTCAAGATTCAATGGGCTAAAGCCACATAGTCAAGTTCAATAACAAAGATTCGATTGAACTTGATACTTTAACTTACTGTTGAACTTTACTGCAACACGATCTTCTTTATTCCAACTTCGCCCGTTTTATTGACAACTTTTATAAAGTACATGCCTCTTAGAGCGGACCTTAAATCTATGTGTGAAACATTGTCACCATACACTTCTTTAACCAACGAACCATTTTTTGAAAACACTTGTATTCGTTCTATTCTAAAGTCACTTTCTATGGTTATAAAGCCAGGAGACGGGTTAGGACTTATATTCCATTCAGTTAGTGTTTGTGTTTCCTCATTGCTTGATATGACATCTAAATTTTCAAATGCTTGGTCAAGGTATCGGATTCTATCTACAAGCCAGTCAGTGGTATAATCTGTGGTATTTTCATTTAATAGTTCAGTATCGGGCCAAGCAATTCGTTCTCTTTCATAGATCCCATTAGTAGATAAGTAATTGTAGTTGGCGCCCAAGATTGCATTGATATTGTCTAATGTGATCACTTGCTTTCTTAGTAGATCCCATCTTTTTTTGAGCTGAACTATAAAGCCATTTTCGCTTCTATCTTCTAATAAGCGATCATACAGTCCATTGGATAGGATATCATCTGTGACCCTCCAGCGGACTCCATCCCAACGCATTCCAAAGATGCCATCTAAATCCCATGGTACATAAAAGTATGGCTGGTCCGCATCATATTTGGCCAGATAAGTGTTCTTTCCTGTGTTGTCTTCTGCCCTGGTGAGATTTAGGAATATGAAGTAGTTCACTATATTATCCATATCAAAGAGATCACCTATCGATTCTCGAAAAGCTTCCTCTTCCCCTTCAACAACAAAAGTTACAGCTTGATGAAGAGTAGACCAGTCGATCTTGTCAGGATACTTATGCTCCCATCCGCTCCACGTATCAGTAGAATTATCAAAAGAGGGAGCACCGTTAAGTAGAACTGCATCATCCCACCATATACCCTTATACAGCTCGCCCCTAGTATCTCCATCATCATCTTTTTTCAATCGTAACTGTTTGCGATCTACTCTTTCACTCAGTCCGTATACGCCTCGATATTCATCATTGATGAATAATTCTACATATTGATAATGAACACCATTGATAGCTTTGGGCTCCTCTTCTTGATAATAGAGTGTATCAATCTGTTGCCACAGGTCAAAAGCTGATTTGTTGCGTATCCGCATGGGTTCGTTATACATCGCTTGCAGATTCCAATCATCGTCACTTCTCATGCCGAGCAAATCAAGATTTTCAGTATCGTCGCCAATTGGATCATTCCAAAATTCTATGCGCAGGGATTTTTTATCAAAAGATTGTGAGTAGCCTCCTCTGTACTCGACACCTATATCATAAACAGTGAGTGTGCCATCACTTTCTATCATTGTAAAATTCGCCAAGCGTCTTGGTTCATCAACGATTTCTCTTTGTGGCGTTATAGTGACTATAGGGAGTTCTGTAAAATAGAGTTGGTACTGCCCACCATCGTCCGAAGAGACGATATATGGTGCACCGGTGATTAAGGTATCTACAACTTCGATGAGCCGGTAATAGTCAGAAAGAGCTATGCCACTTATCGGTTGAGCTATATCAACTTGTTCATTGACTACGATGAGCCGCTTCGAATGATCTATACCATAACTATGCTCAGATATAACGAGTGTATCCTGACTCATCAAATTAAATGAGATCAAGGTGGCTAAGAAAAAACCAAGCTGATGTATGGTAGTCAATCGTTTCATACGGTCTCAATATACAATGATAATGCTTATCTCTTAAACCCATCTTGTCAACTGATACATTGTCTCCCTTGAGTTAGATTTAGAGGATGATTTCCCTCTTTTGAAATGTTTGTTTGTCATGGTTTTGGTCAAAAACACATGCCAAACGACGTTGCTGTATTAATCTAAAACCGACAGCTCACACAGTCGGCAATAGCTATGTCGCTACTCTGTAACTCACTATTGTATCATGTAAGTTTAACCGTAGCAAAGAAACGACTGAGGATGGAAGCTTAGAACAACTTGAACTTGGCATTTGCTCTTGACACTTGAATTTTCAAAAATACTATGAGTTAAAGCCGCATTCTCAATTGTATACACTGAATGTACTATATCAGTACACAGGCAAATAATCCAAGGCTGCAAGAATCTGACAAAGCACTATCACCGCCCCACAAAAGAAGATGATAAGCAACAACGGCTTGCCACCCCAAAGCCGGAATCCCGCATAATCTCTGGTCGACCTTACCTTCCATATCATCAATAATGGAACGAGGATGTATGAAAAAGCCATCGCTATACCTGCATATCCAATAGCGACAATAAAACCATGTGGGAAGAAGAAACTCGCTATGCCCGGAGGTAAGAAAGTAAGGCAAGCGGATCTAAAGCGTCCTTTGCCATCATCTGAAAAATCACAGAGGTCTGCTATATAATCGAAGAGTCCTAGACTCACACCAAAGAAAGAACTGATGATGGCGAAATTAGAAAATGAACTTAGTGCAAGATTGATAGAAGGTCGGTCATTTCCTTGTGTAAGTGCACCTACAAGGTCTCCCATGTTTCCACCAGCCGCGTTGATAGCTATATAATCTGATCTTGATATAACACCAAAGCATATGATTATAAAAACAATATAGATGGCGAGTGCTATTAACGATCCTAAGCGTATGCTCTTTCTAATCTTTTGAGGTTCTTTGCCATAGAACTTATATAAACTGGGCACCAGTGAAGCAAATCCAAATGCAGTCAGATAGTAGGGTAGTGCCATCCATATGTAAGATGTATAAGTCGCATCCGTCTGCCCGTGATTAAAGAGATTCGCAAATTCTACATTTAGCGAAAGCCCAAACATAGATAGTAAGTAAGCACCTACCATGGCGATGACAAGTATCGTCGATATGCGCATGACGACACTCGTGCTTTTCCATACCATAGTTGCGAATACCAAGCCTGCTAAAAGACCCAAAAGACCTGATGATATACCTGAGTTTTCAGATAGGCTTAGTGTATGACTTGCCATACTGCCAAATGCGCTGAAATAAGCATAAAGTAAAATGTACATCAGAAAACCGACGCCTAAGCCAGCTAATACATTCCAGGTCTTGCCAAGTATGTCATCGACGAAGGTGTCAAAACTCGCCCCAGGAGGGTAGTGACAATTCACTTCTAGGAGTACCATCGAGATCAGAAAGTTGAGATACCATAGTACTCCGATCACGCACAATGACAACAGAAACCACATGCCAGAAGAGACAATCGGCAATGAGAATATGCCAGCTCCTATGATGGATCCAGCTGTGATCATCGCTCCTGCTATTATGGTTTTGTTTTTTGGTGGGCTCATAGTCTTTTATAACACATTCTGTTCATCTAAAGGAACGGGTAATTTTGTACTTAATCAAAGGATTGAAATTGTTTATACTTTTTTTATTTTCCTATTCTAATCAAGTATAATGCTGAACTTGAGCATTTTAAATATTAGGATTTAAATTATCTAAAATTAACTCCTGAAAAAACACACAAAAAATGTGTGTTCGAAAAAAGCCAGCGTCTTATTAGTGATTGTTTTCAATTGGTTTTTTGGGGTTTTATGCAGGTCGTCCTTCGGGAGGCCTTTTTTTTTGCCCAGATGAAAAGGGCCAAATCTGCTAATGCCTAAAGTCATGTTATCAATTTTATTCCGTACAGAATTCAGGAGCTTTATGAAATCGATGTATCGTTTTTATTAGTAATGGTTTTTAGTCAAAAACACATGCCAAACCAGACTGGTCTAGATATCCATAAGCGACAGCTCACGCTGATCGGCTATAACTATATCGCTGCTTTGTAGTTCAACATCATAGGTAGAGCGAAGAAAAGAATCATCTGAAGCTGGAAGCCTACGGCAACTTGATACTTGATGTTGAGCTTGAGCTTTTTGATTTAGACGCTAAAGCAGATTGGTAAGCATTAGTAAATTACCTCCATTAGCAAATCAGCACATTAACAAAACCTACCACTTTTTAGCCCTATCCTTTTTCTTCTTTTTCTTCCCGGACTTTTTGTACTTGAGCTTATTAGTTTCATCACGGGTCATATGAAAGTTCACCTTTTTGTTGGCTTCTTTCTTTTCATGGAAGGCTGGTCCTGATGGGACGTGCTGCTTGTTCTTGCGATGATCAAAAGGTATGTGTTCTACTGTTAGCTCTAATGGGATCAGTTTTTCTGAGATAACCAATTCTTCTGGCGCATCAATCATATTGATCTCAAGAGACATAAGTGCCTCGATCTCTTTTTGATATTTTGCTTCTTCCTCAGAGATGAATGATATCGCCTGTCCCTTTGCCTCTGCGCGTCCTGTTCGGCCGATCCGATGTATGTATTGCTCTGGTGTATCTGTTAGATCGAAGTTGATCACATGTGTAACCATGGAGACGTCCAGCCCTCTTGCGATGATATCTGTAGCAATCAACACCCTGTGTTCTCCAGACTGGAAGTTGGATACTGAGTTAAATCGATTGTTTTGAGATTTGGAAGAGTGGATGACACCGAGGTCTTCGCCTAGTATCGGAAGCATACGGTCATACAGTGCGTCTGCTTTTCTACGTGTACTAACAAAGACAAGTACTCTGTTCATCTCGTCTGACTGCGCCAAGAGTAGCTCTAAGAGATTAGCTTTAGTATTGAAGTTAGGTGCTGCGTAGCCGTATTGGTCGATATTCTCAAGAGGTGCACCAGAAGGTGCTGCTTCTATCCGCTCGTAGCGATCTGAAAACTGTCCTATGACTTGTTCTACATCTTCATTGAGCGTGGCTGAAAACATAAGGTTCTGTCTACGTTTAGGTAAGAAGTCAAGGATCATATTCAACTGAGTACGAAAGCCAAGATGTAGCATCTCATCTACCTCGTCGATGATCATCTTCTTGATGTCTTTGGTCTTCAATACTCCATCTAACATCAGATCTTGTAGACGGCCAGGTGTACCCACAACAACATCTGCGCCATCGATGAACAATGCCTTCTGAGTTCTGATATTGGTGCCTCCATATACGCCTACACACTTGATATTAGTATATGTAGCTAACTTCTCTACCTCTTCTACGACTTGAGCAACTAGCTCGCGAGTGGGTACGATGATGAGTATTTGCGGAAGCATAGACTTGCTATACTTCCATAGCCGCATCGTCGGAAGCAAGTACGCAAATGTCTTCCCTGTACCAGTCTGAGCGATACCTAAAACGTCTCGTCCAGCCATGATAGGGGAGAATGTCTTCTCCTGTATGGCGGTCGGGATCGTCATACCCATGTCACTGAGTGCATT
The DNA here is from genome assembly GCA_937942435.1 of uncultured Saprospiraceae bacterium. GTDB lineage: Bacteria > Bacteroidota > Bacteroidia > Chitinophagales > Saprospiraceae > JAJRXG01. The sequence goes on along the minus strand of CALDEM010000027.1, from coordinate 11,166 downwards.
GAGCAGTCCCTTGTTGAGATTTAAGTCTTGAAATGTCATGTGTTCGTAACTTGAGTGCAAAGGAAAGTCATTCTGAGGACTTGTGTTGATTGGACTGGGTATTCTTACTAATGTATAAATCAAAGAATGGAAATGTTATGCGTAGTCTAAATCCTCATCACAATTTGAGGATTAATCTTTGTGAAATTCTCTTTAGATTACACCAATGAAAACTACAGATGACCCTATTGTTTTTACGCGAACTTATCCTCAACCCATAGCTGAGGTATGGAAGTCTATATCGTACCTGCCTAAGATGCACGAGTGGTACTTCCCTGAGATTCCTGCATTTGAAGCCAAAGTAGGCTTTAAGACAGAGTTTAATATCCAGGCGCCCAGCCAAGACTTCTTACATCAGTGGGAAGTGCTTGAAGTAAAAGAAGGCGTCAAGCTTGTATATAAATGGACCTTTAAAGATGTACTCGGGGCTTCTACAACCACTTGGCAATTAGAAAGTGTAGCTGATGGTACGCAGCTTACGCTTACTAATCATGTGCTAGAAGACTTTCCAGTTGAGATCCCAGAGTTTACAATTGAGAGTTGTAAAGGAGGGTGGGATTACTTTATCAATGAAAGGTTGGCGGACTACTTAAAGTAAATATGTGGTAAATATGTGCTTCCAAGTATCAGCCTATTGTCATGAATTAATAGAATCATCAAATAGAAAATTCTGCTGATTTTAAAATATAATGTAAACATATGCGACAGGTTATTCTCATTCTAATCAGTTGTCTCTTCTCTGTAGGAGTGTTTGGACAATTTGATCAAGACAAAAAAGCAATCATCTCTGATATTGAAAATAAGGCAGAGGAGTATTTTTCTGTTGCAATGAAAATATGGCACTATGCCGAGCTAGGGTATCAAGAAGAAAGGAGCTCGGGATTGTTGCAAGAGTTGTTAACGGAGCAGGGTTTTTCTATAGAGAAAGGTGTTGCAGATATCCCTACAGCATTTGTTGCCACCTATGGATCTGGCAAACCAGTAATTGCAATCTTAGGAGAGTTTGATGCGCTACCTGGTGTCTCGCAGACGGCGTCTCCATTTAGAGAAAAGAGGGAAGATGTCAATGCAGGACACGCTTGTGGTCATCATCTCTTTGGAGCAGGCTCTATGGCCGCTACAATTGAAGTCAAGAAGTGGATGCAAGCCAATGAGATCAAAGGTACACTTAGGTTTTATGGCACACCAGCAGAAGAAGGTGGGGCGGGCAAAGTTTATCTGGTTCGTGAAGGATTGTTTGATGATGTTGATGGCGTTTTGCATTGGCATCCAAGCAATAGTAATTCTGCTAATGCCGCATCATCATTAGCTAACAAGTCAGCCAAGTTTAGATTTTACGGAGTAGCATCTCACGCTGCTGGTTCTCCTTGGAATGGTCGATCAGCGTTAGACGGTGTAGAAGCGATGAATGCTATGGTCAATCAGATGAGAGAACACATCTCACCTGATTCGAGGATACATCATGTGATAACGAGTGGGGGAGAAGCACCTAACGTAGTACCTGAATTTGCAGAAGTGTTTTATTATTGTCGACACCCGGAAATGCGAATGGTGAAGCAGAACTTTGAATGGATGGTAGAAATAGCTGAAGCAGCGGCGCAAGGCACACAGACCAAAATGGAGTATGAAGTGATCCATGGATTATTTAATGTACTACCTAATGAAACATTGGCTCGAGTAGTTCATGATAACTTGTCTGCCTTAGGAGGGATCGAATATACAGAAGAGGAAGAACGCTATGCTGAAAAGATTATCGAGAGTTTTGAATATGCCTCTAATGTCTCTATCAATCATGTTAAGAATGTGGCGCCATTTAAATTAATTAGAAAAGGTCAAGGAGGCTCAACGGATGTTGGAGATGTGAGTTGGGCAGTTCCAACAGCTGGTCTCCGCACGGCTACTTGGGTCCCAGGTACATCTGCACACACTTGGCAAGCGGTTGCTGCGGGTGGTACTACGATTGGAAAGAAAGGGATGATATTGGCTGCTAAGACCTTGGCTTTATCTGCCATTGATTTATATAGAGATACCAGCCTTCTGATAAAGGCCAAAGAGGAATTAGATCTCCTGAAAGGGCCTAACTACAAATATGAAGCGTTGATAGGTGATCGAAAACCTCCTTTAGATTATAGGAATTGAAAATGTAAATTGAGTTAGGATCAGTACTTGCTAAAAAGGATGATCATAGTGAGATTATACTAAAGTTGCTGTATAGATGGAGAAAAAGGGATGGACCTATCTTTAGAAATGAACTCTTCATATTATCCAATCTTTACTAATCCTAAGTAGATATATCCGTAGGCAGAGATTAAGGGTATAGATCAGCTATGATTTATGTTATACAGAGCCACTCGTCAATAGCTTTCATTATATGATTTGTAGTTATTCAAAAAAAAGGCCCGCACAGGCGGGCCTCTCATCAACTATATTTTTTGCTTAAAGCTTACTTTGTACTTCTTGTATATGAGAAGCCACCTGCTCTACCTTGTGTCCAAGATGAAAACTCTACGTCGAGATATGCATCTTCAGCGATCAAGTGTAGTACCAAGTTTCTACCAACCACATCTTGAGGATTGATAGCGTTTCTAAACGAGCTAAATGTTAACCCACTGATATTGGCTGTAGTACCTACGGCCCATTCTGTACCAGCAGGGCTGTTGCCTTTAGATGAAGCGGACTCTGACTGGATGTTAAATATCTCACCGCCATTAGTGCCTCTTGTTATCCATACATCATCATTGATTCTGTCTTGGTTGGCTTCAAGCGTCTCGTCTGTATTATCTGCCTTTGTAAAAGTTATATCGGCTCCGTCATAGATGACAAACTCTTCTTGATTACCAGCTGGAGGAGTGATCGGATCTTCGTCGTCTCCACATGATGTGATAAGAAAAACGCTAATAAGTAAAAGTGAAAACTTTAAAATAGGATTAAACATATTATAAATTCTTTTAATGTGTATTATTTATTAATTAAGGATGAGAGCCATAATCAGGACTATCTCCTTGATTGTCTATGAAGTAAGAGAAACGCCAAAGAGTTCGAGAGTATTTCATATGACCGAACAGAAAGTCGCGCATCAGCCAAAGTGCCTGTTTTATATCAATCTTAACACATAGGCTAAGGGATCACTGTGAGATCACCATAGACCAGTTGTGTATCATCTCCATCGTTATATGAGAAGGAGTAGATATAAACACCATGCTCTACTGGTCGACCATTGAAGGTGCCATCCCAGATGGCAGGGTCATCACCGACGAGTTGGATTAGTTCTTTCTCAAAGACAATGTTACCCCAACGATTATATATAGCCAGATTGGACAGAGTGATCGGTTTGTTAGGAGCGATATATAACTGGTCATTGCCCGCTGAAGAACTGAGACTGATGATATTAGGAACATATAACGCTAAGGGATAGTCGATGTCAAGTCTCAATACATATATGCTATCACAAGCCGAGGTATTGTCTGTTTCTATAAATGTATACCAGCCTGCCTCATCATAGCTTTCGCCAAAGAAAAGATATTCATCCTCTTCTTCGATGATCCGAAAGATAGTATCACGTTGATCTGATATAACCTCTAAGGTCAAAGCGATGATACTGTCACAGTTGATAGCATTTACGAAAGTATCTCTATAGGTACCCGCCTGCCCAAGCATCTCTCCGCCAAAGTCATAGCTCTCTCCTTGACAAATCTCAACCTCGATCTCTATGAGCTGAGACTGCGACGAGGTACAGGTACAATCATCATCAAAGGTATCAACCAGTCCGTCTAAGTCGTCATCGACATTGTTAGTACAATCTTCGGGAGTAACCACAGGAAGTGTCCACTCTACGGTAAATGAGATAGTCTGCATACACTCTTGACCATGTGTATAAACAAAAGAATAGGCCACCCCACCTTCACTTGATATGCTACTTGTCAGAATAGGACTCCCTTGATTGACCTCTATGCCATCTTCCAGCCACATGTAACCTGTTATCTGATCTAAGAACATATCTGAAGGTGTCAAAACCAGATCAGTGCCTATAGTAACACTTAGGCCAGGATCAAAAGCTATATCTGCGACCACATCAGGGACCACATAAAGGGATAGTGTCTCGGTCTGGTCACATCCACCCATACCACTACTGATCGTCCTTGTATAGTCACCAGCCGCTCTTATAGTATCAAACCCAAAGAGCACAAACTCATCAGTACATATCGTATCCAATATCTGCATCGGTATATCAGAGATGACAAAAAGAGACAACGTCTCAGTCGTATCACACCCTCCAGGGCTATCACTGAATGTACGCGTATAGTCGCCGGCGACCCGTATCGTATCCGAGCCAAAGAGTACAAACCCACCAGTACATATCGTATCTAAGATCTGTATAGTTGCAGCTTCAGTAGTCGTGAGTCGTCCACCATCTATAAAGGCACACTCGACATTGTTAGATATATACGCGCTATAATAACCGCTAACATCACCATTGGGTGGTTGATAAGTAGCTCCAGTTGCCCCTATGATAGGTATCGAATCTTTGTACCATTGGTAGGTCTCGGCATTGTCGACATTGGCAGCCGAGAACGTAAAGTCATTAGTACATGGGTTGCCAGTCAATTCTATCGCACCTGAGATAATGCAATCGACAGGTCCTACTGAAAAGTCAAAATCATCAAAATATACAAATGGTACGTTGCCGGTTTGTACTTGTACTTCCTGTCCACATCGTACGTATATAACGATGGAGTTTATATCATTGGTTGGGATGAAGCTATTGATATGTCTGATCCACTCGTCGCGATCATCTTCTATGGCATTAAAACTGATGAGCTCTTCAGCCCTATCAAATAATGGGTTGTCACAGAATGACTGAGACACATCCAAGTCTGTCGCAAGCGGGCAGTCAGGCAGACCATAGACTACATACTCTACTGAGTCATGTATGTTGCTGTAGTCAAGCACGCTAAGGATCAATGATTGAAAACTGATAGTATATTCTCTGCAAGACTTTAGTGGCTCTTCCAGACATGCCCCGATAGATTCTGTTCTTAAAAAACCGTCAATAGTGCTTGCTCCCATACCTATAAAGCCACCAGAAAAGGGAATGCCTATACTTTGCAGTAAGTCCAGATCAGAAGGTGGGCAAGAGGGGGATAAGTAGTCTGGAGATAAGGTGACTAAAAACCAATCTTCAAGACATACTAGATCATCAGAATCCATCGAGTTACAACAGACATCGATCACCTCAAAGTCTCCATTGGAGATATAAGAAAGAGGTTCTGTTGCCGCCTCGCAGATACAATCAGGATCATAGTCATCATAGAGCCCATCTCCATCATCATCGAGACCATTGTTACAGATCTCTATCTGAGTAGTCTGACTATATGTTGTCTGTAGAGTCAGCAAGAGCAAAAAAGAACATAGAGCTACCTTGAGTGCACGCGCATACAATGATGTACGACTCATCTTCAGGTTATTATTCACAGAGGTAGCCAGTTCGCTCAATTACTTTCTGTTCAGGGATGCGAATGTATGATTGTTTATCTCCTTATACACATTAAAATCCCCATCAACTCCATAACGCTGTGGATATTGATGATTTTTTGATAGAAGTTAGGAGCGAAGTGTCCTATTTAGATTGATTCTACGATGTCCTATAGGGGTGATATATTTTACATTACCTTGATTAATAAGGGGTTACCCTTTGATTAATGACGTTGCAAGATGTAAGTAGTCCTGCTTTTGATAATGATGAGAAGAGGTTGACTTACGTCAAATGTTCATTAAAAAATGTGATTGTTCTCTCCCAAGCCAACTCAGCTGCTTCTTTGTTGTATCGAGGTGTTGTATCATTATGAAATCCATGATTCACTTCTGGATATATATGAGCCACGTACTCTTTTTTATGGGCGTCAAGTGCCACCGCATAATCAGGCCAACCTGCGTTCACTCTTTTATCTAGTGATGCATATTGTAACATCAAGGGAGCTTTGATAGAAGCAACATCTTCATCTTCTGGTTGTCCACCGTAAAAAGGGACTGCTGCATTGAGTTCTGGTATTCTGACTGCCATCATATTAGATATCCATCCTCCAAAACAAAAACCAACGACACCTACCTTTCCTGTACAAAGGGGATGATCTTTGAGGTATTCATATGCAGCTATAAAATCTTCTAACATCTCATTTCTATCACGTTTGCGCTGTAATAATCTGCCATCATCATCATTGCCAGGATATCCACCCAGAGGGGTTAAAGCATCAGGACCAAGAGCGATATATCCCGCTAGGCCTGCTCTTCTGGTGACATCCTCTATATGAGGGTTAAGACCTCTGTTTTCATGAACGACTACGATGCCTGGGAGCTTTTTTAGATTGTCCTTCGGTTGCGCTAATAAGCCTTTTATAGTACCTCCGCCTTTTGCTGATTTGTAGGCGATATAATCTGATTTAACTCGGGGATCTTCTGCTCTTACTTGTTGTGCTCCAGCATAATTAGGCATCAGAAAGGAGAGTATAGCAGGTACCGTTATGCTACCAACTGCATATGTCGATATGCGATCTATAAACTGTCTTCTATCGATCTTACTATGTACATAGTAATCATAGATGTCATATAGGTCTTGTGCTATGTCTGTATCTTTTAAGTCCATGATTGTCTTTTTATCATTAGAGTTCTGCTATTAAGCTAATAAGAAAAATTTAAACTTCGAGTCTTTTGATACTTAGAGGGTTGTCACTTTTTAATTCTTCAGGTAACAACTCTTCTGGAAAGTTTTGATAACAGATGGGCCGTGCAAATCTCGTGATCGCTCTCGTTCCTACGGAAGTGGATCGACTATCTGTAGTTGCGGGATATGGTCCTCCATGTACCATGGCATGACATACTTCTACTCCTGTAGGATATCCGTTGATGATAAGACGTCCGACTTTTCTTTCTAATATATCGATCAGATCAGCATACTCCTTGATCTCGTCACTTTCTCCTATCAAGGTTGCTGTCAGATGGCCATCGAGTTGACTTGCTATCTTAAGCATCTCACTCTTGTTAGGTGCTGCGACCAAAAGGGTAGAAGGGCCAAATACTTCTTCTTCAAGTTTCTTGTTATCATGAAAGTATTGGCTATCTACTTGAAGTAGTTGTGGCGTACCCCTGTAACCGTTATTATTTTCTATGCCGGATGACTTTGCTTTTACGCCCACATGATGTTTTAGATTTTCGACACCTTTATTATAGGCATTGCAGACGCTTTTTGTCAGCATCGTCTCAGCTGGGATCTGGCTTATTTTTTCTTCCAAAGAAGATCGAAAGTTACTGGCTGCCTCAGCATCTTGATGTATGACTAATCCTGGATTAGTGCAAAACTGACCCACTCCCAAAGTGACAGAATGAGCAAGCCCAGCAGCTATATCATCTCCTCTTTTTGCAATGGCACCGGGTAGTATAAAGACAGGGTTAGTGCTTCCCATCTCAGCATATACTGGGATGGGCTGCGGTCTTGATCGAGCAGCATCATGTATCGCTTTGCCTCCTTTGAAGGAACCCGTAAACCCAATCGCCTGTATCAAAGGGTGATTGACTATTGCCATGCCTACGTCATAAGAAGCTCCATGTACCATAGAGAATGTGCCATCCGGCATATCACACTTCGTGACAGCGTTGGATATGGCTGATCCTACTAGTTCGCTCGTGCCCGGATGCGCAGGATGACCTTTTACAATGATAGTACACCCTGCAGCCAGTGCAGAAGCTGTATCTCCTCCTGCGACTGAAAACGCAAGTGGAAAGTTGCTTGCGCCAAAGATGCCAACTGGGCCCAAAGGCCTGTTCATACTTCTGATATCGACTTTGGGAAACGGTTGACGGTCGGGTTGAGCCTTATCTATGCGAGCATCAACCCAGCTGCCATCTTTGAGCACTGAAGCGAATAGCTTTAATTGATTCATCGTGCGACCGCGTTCGCCAGTGATGCGACCTACAGGGAGTCCCGTCTCGGCACATGCACGTTGGATCAGCGTGTCACCAAGCGCTAAGATCTCATCTGCTATAGTTTCTAAAAACTTTGCTTTTTCTAATCCACTTTTGTTTTTATAAATAGAAAATGCTTGATCTGCTTTTTCAATTGCAGTATGGATTTCATTGGTGGTAGCTTCATAAAAGAGCGGCTCTAAGGGATGTTTGTTTTCTGGATTCTCTGCATGAAAGATAGTAGTACCGTTAGACGATTTCGATTGTCCTATAAAGTTTTGACCTGTGAGATTTTTCATTCAACTGTGTTTTCTAAAATGCCGATAGCATCTACTGTTATTCTAATTGTGTCTTTGGATTGTAAGGTGATATCTGATGGCGGTACAATGCCTGTCCCAGTCATTAGAAAACATCCTTTGGGAAAGGAGCACTCTCTAAATAGAAAACTGACGAGGTCATCAAACTTTCTTTTGATCTGTGATATAGCTATCGTATCGCTAAAGATGATATCTCCACTTCGAGTTATAGAGAGTGATATCGCAGTGTCTTTTGCAAGTGGCTCATCAGTTAGTAAGATACACGGCCCGAGAGCAGCGCAACCATCATAGGTTTTTGCTTGAGGAAGATAAAGAGGGTTCTCACCTTCTATACTTCTGGAGCTCATATCATTGCCGATGGTATAACCGATGATATGACCACTTGAGTTGATCGCAAGTGTTAGCTCTGGTTCAGGTACATCCCATGTAGAGTCTCTTCGTATGCGTACTTTTTGATTGGGTCCAGAGGTGCGAGCTGCCGATGATTTAAAAAATAACTCAGGCCGCTCTGCATGATATACTTTCTCATAGAAGTCTGAACCACCCGCTTCCTTTGACTCCTCTTGTCGACCTTCTTTGCTTCTAAAGTAGGTTACTCCGCTTGCCCATACCTCTTGTGATTGGATAGGGGCTTGGACTTGATCTAAAGAAGTTTCGATTGTGTTGGCTGCTGACAACAGAGAAGTTATGTAGGCTCTGAGATTAGGCGTATTGTATAATTCATCCCAGTCATGAGTAGATAGATCATATAGATCGCCATCCACTTCGACGACAGTAGTTTTCTCAAGTTTATATAGCTTCATCATTGTAAATATAAGTTTATCACACTACTTATAATCATCTTGTGATACATTGGGTGCAAGTATCACCCACCATCAAAAAACGAAAGATGAAGGATCATTATCTCTCCGAATTAATAGATAACTACGATGCCTTAAAGTATAGCTTACTGGAGGCACAGACTTTTAGTCAGGAGCACTATGGTTTTCCGCCGATCTACTATAAGATTATGGAGACCGATGCCAAGAGAGTGGGGGCGTTTCAGAAGGCTTTCGCCAAATACGACTTTACAGATAAGGTGGTCTGCGAAGCAGGAGTTGGGACCCTTGCCTTAACACAGCACTACTTGCCATATGTTAAGAAGGCTTATCTCATAGAAAACAATCCTGAACTAAGAGATTTTATAGAAGACTTTATAAAGAAGGGTGGATGGCAAGATAAGGTAGAAGTGATCTATGGCGATGCCATCACACTTGAGTTGCCAGAACAAGTTGATTATATAGTTGGTGAGCTCATGAGTATCTACTGCGCTAATGAGTATCAAGTGCAGATCTTTAGACACTTGCGTAAGTTTCTAAAACCTGATGGCAAACTGTTGCCAGAACGCATCGTCAATGTTGTGCAACTGGTGTATGCTGATTTTGAAAAAGGACATAAACACTATCCGATTAATTTTACACGACATCTACCCGAACAGTTGTCTACTCAATCTATAGTCAATACAATCGATCTTTATAAGGTAAGCGATGTCGACATAGAAGTATCTCTTATCATCCATCCTGTGATGACTGGTATGTGCAATAGTATATATATGCACTCTCTTGTCCAAGTGGCTGAGGATTGCAATTTTACAGGTACAGATAGCTTGATGCCGCCCACTGTGTGCAAACTTGAAGAACCCGTTGAGTTAAAGCAAGGGAGCCCAGTAACACTTAATTGTAAGTTTAGTTATGGGACAAGTTTGGATGAGTCTATGTTTTGGGTCGGATAGCTTTTTCTTAATTAAAAGTTTAAAGTAGTTGAATCGTATAATGACTATCGATTAGTGAAAAAATGAAACTTGCTCTAAAGAATTGGATTTCAGAAAACGAGAAGACAGCAACAAAAAATCTACGTCGTTATGATTCAATAAGGCCATGTAATAATGAATTAATGTAGCCATGCAATCATGAACCCTCTATTCCTCCATAGGCACCCGACTCATGTAAAACATGATAAACCCAACTATAATCATTAAGAGTTTTACAAGGAATGCTCCTAAAGGACCTATAACGCTATCTAAGAATGCAAGTGGCTTTAAGTTAAGACCAATCATGCCGAGTATCAATGCAACAAAACCGACTACAATTAGAATATACCCGATGACTGTAAAAGTTACTCTATTCATAAGAGGATGTTTTAGTCCAGTGTTATAATTTATCAACTCACTAAGGAGCTATTTTCTAATTGTATTTGGCGTAAGCCGACATGCTCTGTTAGAGGTGTATCACCTCGTCATATGCAGCTGCAGATGCTTCCATGATCGCTTCACTCATCGTTGGATGCGGGTGAACTGTTTTTACAATTTCCATACCCGTAGTTTCTAAGTTACGAGCTGATACGATCTCAGCTATGATCTCAGTGACATTAGAACCGATGAGGTGTGCGCCAAGTAGCTCTCCATACTTTGCATCATACAGCACTTTGACAAATCCTTCTGGATTGCCTGCAGCTTTCGCCTTACCTGATGCTGAAAATGGAAACTTGCCCACTTTAACTTCATAGCCAGCTTCTTTTGCTGCCGCTTCTGTCATACCAACAGAAGCTACCTCAGGTACACAGTAGGTACAAGAAGGTATGTTGCCATAGTCAAGTGGCTTTGGGTGATGACCTGCGATCTTCTCTACACAGATGATCGCTTCCGCTGTAGCAACGTGAGCGAGCGCTGCCCCCGGAGTAACATCTCCGATGGCATAGATACCCGGTACATTGGTTTGATAAAAGTCATTGACTTCGATTAGTCCTCTTTCCGTTTTGATACCCAATGTTTCAAGTCCTATATCTTCAGTATTGGGCGTTACACCAGCTGCTGAGA
>CALDEM010000026.1 GCA_937942435.1 uncultured Saprospiraceae bacterium | reverse complement strand
CCCGCTGTATTCTTGGCATTCAGTTTTAGTAATAGATTCTTTCTATGTGTCTGTACAGTCTCATAGCTGATGTATAGTTGTTTGGCTATCTCTTTAGTCGTCAGTTCATCCGCGATGAGATGAAGGACTTCTCTTTCTCTTTTAGATGGTGCTACTGCTGTCATTTCAGAATCATTTGTGTTTTGGTATTACTAAGATGAGAGATTAATGAAGCGCAGGATGAGATGATGAGGTAGCGGCAGGGCTGATTGAGCCAATGGTTTGATTGGATGTGTGAGTGGTATCTTGCTTATGTGCTTATGTTTTGTAACCTATTTTTTACTCGCTATCGTTTCCATTGTTTGTTCTTGCCTCATTGCTTGGTCCTTGACATATGATGTCTTACCTTTAAGCCCCGTAACGTTGCTGTCACTTATGTCCAAATTTATTTTTGTTACGGGAGGGGTTACTTCCTCCTTAGGAAAGGGTATTATCTCTGCCTCCTTGGCCAAGTTGCTTCAAGCCAGAGGGCTTAAGGTGACCATCCAAAAGTTTGATCCATACATTAATGTAGATCCAGGAACCCTCAATCCTTATGAACATGGTGAGTGCTATGTAACAGACGATGGAGCAGAGACAGATCTTGACTTGGGGCACTATGAGCGATTCTTAAATATCTCTACATCTCAAGCCAATAACGTGACTACGGGACGTATTTACCAGACGGTGATCAACAAAGAGAGAGAAGGAGCATATCTAGGCAAGACCGTTCAGATCATCCCTCATATCACAGATGAGATCAAGCGAAGGATAAAACTTCTTGAGACTAATGGTGACTATGATGTTGTAATAACTGAGTTGGGCGGTACAGTCGGTGATATAGAATCACTGCCATATCTCGAGTCGCTGCGTCAGATGAAGAGAGAGTTGAAGAAAAAAGACTGTCTGGTTATACACCTCACGCTTATCCCTTATCTCAAAGCGGCAGGAGAACATAAGACCAAGCCTACACAGCACTCCGTCAAGGAGTTGCAGATGGCTGGTATCATACCAGATATACTTGTGTGTCGTACAGAATCGCATATCACAGATGAGATCAAAGAAAAGTTGGCCTTGTTCTGCAATGTTGAAAAGGATCATGTTATAGAGGCGATCGATGCGGATACGATATACAGAGTGCCCGTGTTGATGCAAGAAGAGAAGTTAGATGAGATTGTTATCGATAAGTTAGAGCTCACGCCAAAGCATCTGCCTAATATGGAACGGTGGAAAGAGTTCTTAACGCGATATAAGAATCCTAAGCATGAGGTCAACATTGTCCTTGTCGGAAAATACAATGAACTACCGGACGCTTACAAGTCCATCCATGAATCATTCGTACATGCGGGTGCAGAGAATGAATGTAAAGTCAATGCCATCCCTATCCATAGCGAAAACTTAGATGATACTTATTTGCCACTTGAGATACATAAGATACATGGCGTGCTAGTTGCACCTGGTTTTGGAGATAGAGGGATAGAAGGTAAGATACATGCCATCCAGTATGTCCGAGAGAAAGGGATACCATTCTTCGGTATATGTCTAGGTATGCAATGCGCGGTGGTAGAGCACTTTAGAAATGTCGTTGGGCTTGATGATGTCGCAAGCACAGAGGTCAATACGGAAACGAAAAACCCTGTGATCGGATTGATGCCAGATCAAACTAAGATTAGTCAGAAAGGTGGTACCATGAGACTGGGAGCCTACAAGTGTGATCTTAAAGAAGGGTCTTTAGCCATGGATGCTTACCAAGCGGAACAGATATCCGAACGCCATAGGCATCGCTATGAGTTTAACAATGAGTATATGGAGCAGATGGAAGCTCATGGACTCAAAGCAGTAGGGATCAATCCAGAAACAGGCCTGGTCGAGATCGTGGAGCGAGAAGATCACCCATTTTTTATGGGTGTACAGTATCATCCAGAATTAAAAAGTAGAGTAGAGGAGCCTCATCCCATATTCGTTGCTTTTGTACAAGCTGCTGTACAGTTTAAGAAGGCCAAAGAAATGGTCAACGTTCTGTAGCCGCTGATGCGCAAATTAAAATTAGAAGAATTAGGCCGTGTCGGAGTTGATGACTTTAAGTCTATTGACAAAATCCCAATTGTAGTTGTATTAGACAACATCCGATCGGCAATGAATGTGGGTTCTTTTTTTAGAACGTCTGATGCTTTCAAAATAGAGCAGTTAGTCTTGTGTGGCATCACTGCAACGCCTCCGCACAAAGAGATCCTGAAGACTGCCATAGGAGCATCTTCATCTGTTGAGTGGGTACATATTACAGATGTAGAGGCGGCTCTGCGAGCCTTAAAAAGTCGAAACTACGAGATCATCGGCATAGAGCAGACTGACCAATCTCAAGACATGTCATCATATGTGGTTGATACATCCAAGAAGTATGCCTTGGTCTTTGGTAATGAGGTCAAAGGCATCAGTGATCAAGCGCTTCCGATTTTGGATGTCGCACTTGAGATACCACAGTATGGTACTAAGCATTCGCTTAACGTCTCTATCTGTGGAGGTATCGTTATGTGGCACTTTGCTGAAAAGTTCTTATAACCAATTATTTGCAACGGAGGACAGCTAGTTATTGCTGTTGGTCACCTTACAGAACCTAGTCTTCTATCATCTCCAAGCTTATCATTATATTGTCATTCTAAACTATCAAGATGATGATATCAAGACTAACAGCACTCATATCCTTTATACTCGTAACTACAGCTCTTATAGGTCAAGATCGGAAACTCCCTGCCGATACGATGGTCAAGACAACTCACAATGTAACAATCGGCGGGGAGCGTATCGCATACACAGCTGAGACAGGTACGCAGCCTGTGTGGAATGATAAAGGAAAAACAGTAGCTGCTCTTTATTATACTTACTACACAAGAGACAATATCACTGATCGAGCTGCGCGCCCATTGGTTATTTCATTTAATGGAGGACCTGGATCTGCGTCTGTTTGGATGCACTTGGCTTATACGGGCCCGAGGATATTGAAGATCGATGAAGAAGGATTTCCAGTGCAGCCATATGGCGTCAAAGAGAATCCACATAGTATCCTAGATGTAGCAGATATCGTCTATGTAAACCCTGTTAATACAGGATACTCAAGAGTGTTGGATAAAGACACTGATGCTAAAAAGATGTTCTTTGGTGTTAATCAAGATATAAAGTATCTCGCTGATTGGATCAACACTTTTGTCACGAGACATAACCGATGGTCGTCGCCCAAATATTTGATAGGCGAAAGCTATGGTACAACTAGAGTTTCAGGACTTGCGCTCGAGTTGCAAAACCGCCAATGGATGTATCTCAACGGCGTCATCCTTGTCTCACCAACCGACATCGGTATAAAGCGTGATGGTCCCGTTAATGCGGCTAACCGATTGCCATATTTTGCGGCTGCAGCATGGTATCAGAAAGCACTAACACCAGAATTGCAATCCAAAGACTTACTTGAAGTCTTAGAAGAGGCAGAAGCCTATACGATGAATGAGTTACTACCAGCCATGGCCAAAGGTTCTTTCTTAAGTGATGAAGAAAAGAATCAAGCTGCCGCTAAAATGTCATACTACTCTGGCTTATCTGAAAAGTCAATATTGCAAAACAATCTTGATGTTTCGACTTCTTACTTTTGGAAAGATTTGTTGAGAGATAAGGGCTTGACAATTGGAAGATTGGATAGTAGGTATCTAGGTATAGATGAGAAGCAAACTGGGACTAGACCAGATTATAATTCTGAGTTGACATCTTGGTTGCATTCTTTCACGCCAGCGATCAATTTCTATTTGCAAGAGCACCTTAAGTTTAAGACTGATATCAAGTACAATATGTTTGGTCCTGTAAGACCTTGGGATCGTTCTGGTGACAACACGGGTCCTAATCTACGTCAGGCGATGGCTCAAAACCCATACCTCAATGTCATGATACAATCAGGATATTATGATGGCGCAACAACTTACTTTAACGCCAAGTACTCCATGTGGCACTTAGATCCTAGTGGTAGAATGAAAGATCGATTGAGCTTTAAAGGGTATCGCAGTGGGCATATGATGTATCTACGTGCAGAAGATCTCAAGACTGCCAATGATGACATCAGAGATATGATCACTCGTACGATGCCAAGCGAGGGAGTGCCTGCTAAGTATTAGTGAAAGAAGCAAAAGATAATTTCTCCGAAGGTTCGGCTTCTTATAAAAAGTTCAGACCAGTATATCCACCTGAACTTTATAATTACATCTATACCCATGTCGCTAAGTATAAATCTGCATGGGACTGTGGTACTGGCAATGGGCAAGTAGCTGATGTGTTGAGTAGTCGCTTTGATCAAGTGATAGCCACGGATCTTAGTGAGCAACAGATCAGCCAAGCATCGGTCAAGCCTAATGTTACTTATAAAGTGCATCGAGCAGAGCAACCTTTTTTAGAAAATGAAAAATTTGATTTGATAACAGTTGGGCAAGCAGCTCACTGGTTTGATCTTTCAACATTTTTTCAAAATGTGTCTAATCATCTAAATCATCATGGCTTGTTGGCGCTTTGGGGATATGGTTTGTTAAGGTGCGCAGACGCTAATATCGAAGGGGCTATTGATCACTTTGATAAGAGCATGGTCGGTCCCTATTGGGATGAAGAAAGAAAACATATAGATGAGAGCTACAGCAGGATGCATCATGATGCTGTAGAGTTGATTGATAGTAGCGAGCATCATTTCATAAAAGTGAAGTGGTCAAGTGATCGATTGAGATCATACCTAAAGACCTGGTCTTCGGTGAGGCACTACATCAATAAGAATAACACGAATCCTGTCGACTTGCTTTTTGACCAGTTTAGTTGTTTGTCATTTAAAGGATTACACTCTTTTCAATTTCCTATTTTTATAAAGCTTTTCAAAAAGAAGATATGCTCGGTCTAAGAACAACTATTTATAAAGTATCAGATATGGATCAAGCCAAAGTGTGGTATAGTCAAGCCTTCTCAGTCAAGCCTTATTTTAATGAACCATATTATGTTGGTTTTAATATTGGTGGATATGAGTTGGGTCTTCAGCCAACTGATGTCCTGGCCGCTGATAAAGGAGATAGCGTGCTTAGCTATTGGGGTGTAGACGATATCCAAAAAGAATATGACCGACTTCTAAATCTTGGCGCTAAAGAACATGAAGCACCTACTAATGTAGGTGGCGAACTGATGGTAGCCACAGTCAGAGATCCTTGGGGCAATGTCGTAGGACTTATCTACAATCCATACTTTGAGTTACCCGATATGGATAAGTAAGTCTGCTACATTCTAAGATCTTCAACTATCACATCTGGATGCTTAGAGGCATCAAATATGAAGAGTTGATCGCTGATCTTTGGAGATAGATCGATATCCGTAATTACGATTTTCGCTTTAGATCCGTCCTTTCCAAAAGCTATTACTTCTGAGATCTCATTTTTCTGAGTATCGATAGAGAGACGAAACTTAGCATAGTCGCTAAACTCATCCGTCGGCTTAAACTCTATCTCTGTATACCAACCGTCTTTGGCAGATATGCGATATTCGTAGGTATCACCTTTATATTGCTTAAGGATACCAAGTGGTGAAACCAAGTATCCTTCTTCGCCCTCCTCTTCAGCATCATAATCATTGATCTGTACTTCATTTCTACTAGGGAGAAACATCCATACTGACTCTCCATTATTGTACAACTCTTGTTGCTCGTTTTTAAATACCCATCTAACTCCGGATTGTATCACACTTGATGCCATGAGTACAGGCTCTTGTTCTGGATAGTCTACGGTCAAGTCAAAATCAATAGCGACTGATGCCACAGAGCCATACTTATCACTAAGCTTATCTAAGATTTTAGTTGCCTTCTTGTCTTGTGCTTGGCTACTGAAAGCCAAGAATATTAAGGTGATAATTGAGATATACTTCATCATGAGCAGACGCTTCTATTAAACTGTAGACGATACTAACGTCTATATGATCCTTAACGATACGTTAAATGTTGATTAACTACGCCTTCTCTCTTTGTCCATCTATGCTGTACTTGCCAGCGCCCATCAAGAAGATAGCCAGGTAGATAAAGAAGTAGAGTAGCGCTAGCTCCTTCTTGCCAAATGGATCTGCGCCATGAGCTATAAAAGCAGCTACCAACATCGTAAACATCAAGAATGTACTGAATAACCGACTTTTAAAGCCGACTAAGACAAAGATGGCACATATGAATTCTGCAAAAGCGGTAAGGATCAATGATATTTCTGGTCCTAGACCGATTGGATCTGGAAACGTAAAATCCCCAGAAAGTACCTTCATAAATTTTCCATAGCCATGGGTTAACATAAATCCAGCTCCAGCGATCCTAAGTAAGAGGAGGCCCAAGTCTACATTTCGTAATTTGTTGTTGAGTAGATCTTTAAGCATAACAAAGTGATTTATGACAAGATAACAATATTATAGTTTTTGAGATATGTTGTCACTTTTCTCGATGTTTGTCATTTCAACATATACACAAATTACTAACCCATGAAGATATTAACCGTGTCTGGTTCAGCCAGCAGGTCATCTGCTAATACGGGGATGCTCATTGCTTTGGCTAACTTGTCTGAAGAACATACTTTCATGCAAGCTGAGTTGCTTACCAGTCTTCCTGTGTATTCACCAGAGCTGGATGTGGCTCCATGGCCGCCAGTAGTTCTGAAATGGCGGCTGCAGGTTCGTGCAGCAGATGCTGTAATCATCAGTACACCTGCATATCTTCACAATATGCCTGCAGTACTCAAGAACGCGTTAGAGTGGTTGACTACTTCTGGCGAGTTAGATGGTAAGAGAACTCTGGCGTTGACATATACTCCACATCCTCCAAGAGGAGTAGAGGCCATGACATCTCTATTGTGGTCACTAAAGGCGCTTAACGCAAATATTGTAGCTCAGTGCCCCTTGTATCAAAACGAATTACAGCTTAATAGCCTAACTCAATTAGAAGGAGAAGAAAGTGTCACTCTTCTAAAAGAGTGCATACAATTGCTATGAAGAAAGGACATATTATAATTTCTATTCTATGTTTTAATTTCAATTTGTCTCTTACCACTTACTTTGTATTTTTTATAATTTAACTGGACATGTAGTCTGAGACAATTCTGGGTTTATACTTTAGCACTCACAATCAAGGATGATGAACTCCCTAAGTGCATTTCTTTTTATTCTTATTATGCTTTGCTCATTGGATAGCCGTGCTGAGGCCGTGACATCCGAGATTCTAGATGTTGTTCATTATGATATTTTCTATAGTTCTGAAGTTTTAATCAAAAGCCTTCTTAGTGATGATAATGAGAAGGTCTATGTAGACATCACGTTGCCTTATAACTCAGAAGTAGGATTTGAGATATATGATGCTGATCAAGAGATCCAACACTTATGGCATGATCAATCTTTAGATGAGGGAAGACATCAACTGTCCTTAACGCTCCCACAATTAGAAAAAGGTAAGTATATCCTGCACATCAAAGTAGGTGAAGAAACCTTTAAGCACTTGGTGATTTTATAATCACTGTAGATCAACGTTAGGTCTTTGTTCTTCGTGGACTCGATATCAACCAGAGTCCCAGCGCTGTAAGTGCTCCATTGAGTGCCAATAGTGTCCAGCCAAATTGTAACCCATTAAACCACGCTACCGAGTTCCTATCTAATATAAAGGTCAGCAAAGGGGCAGCTATACATACTACTATAGCCAACTCATCTCTTATCTGTCTCTTAGATATAATGCCAAATGCAAACAGACCTAATATCGGCCCATAAGTGTATCCAGCCGCTGTAAATAAACTATTGATGATTGCATCATTGTTGAGTGCTTTGAAAACAATGATGACCACCAGAAGTATAATTGAAAAACCCACATGGACCATCAAACGTGTCTTCTTTTTTTCCGCTTCAGTCCTTTCCTTTTCTTCAAACCCTAAAAAGTCTACACAAAAAGATGTCGTCAGTGCTGTCAGGGCAGAATCTGCACTTGAGTAAGCGGCAGCAATCAAGCCCAGTATAAATACTACACCTATAAAAGGCCCCAAATGATTGAGTGCAATCTCAGGGAAAAGAAGATCGGATCGCTCTGGCAAGGTCATCCCTGTCTTCGCGGCATATACATAGAGCATCGCTCCAAGTGTCAAGAACAAAAGATTAGCAAAGATGAGGATCACGCTAAAGGTGAAGACATTCTTTTGTGCATCTCCAAGGGTCTTACAGGTCAGGTTCTTTTGCATCATATCTTGATCCAATCCAGTCATGACAATTGCTATCAAAGCACCACTCAAGAATTGTTTGAAAAAATTGTTAGGATCACCCCAACCGCCTTCAAAATGAAACATCTGCGTATATCCTTCTTTTGATATCTCTCCCCACATCTCACCCATAGAGTAGTCTAAGTTGTTGCAGATAGCGATGATCGTTAGTACCACTGCTGTCAACATACATATCGTCTGAAGAGTATCCGTCCAAACGATGGTTTTGATCCCTCCTTTGTAAGTATAGACCCAGATCAGTAAGATCGTCATAGCAACAGTCACAAAGAATGGAACGCCAAGTGGACCCATCACAAAGTTCTGAAGTACTATGGCTACTAAGAACAAACGAAACGAAGCTCCTATGATCCTAGAAAGTAGAAAATATCCAGCTCCAGTTTTGTATGAGACTATACCAAATCTTTCCCTCAGATAACCATATATGGTAGTCAAGTTATATTTATAATATATCGGCATGAGCACCGCTGCAATTACAAAGTATCCGACAAGATAGCCCATCACTGCCTGCATGTAAGAGAAGTTCTGATTGAGTCCTTCTTTTCCTATAACACCTGGTATCGAGATAAGTGTAACTCCAGATAGACTTGCGCCGATCATGCCGATAGCCACAAGCATCCAAGGAGACTTTCTATTAGCAGTAAAGAAAGTATCGGTGTCAGCATCTTTACTTGTAAAGTATGATATAGCGATCAATACCAAAAAGTAGATGCCAATAACGAGCAATATAGTTGTAGGACTAAGAGTCTCCATATGATGATTTATAATCTTCGATTAATGATAAAAATACCTTTTTCCAAGGCCCCCAGCCGTATGCTTCAGATAATGTGCTGTTGTGCCAGATAAACGAGAATGTACCATTAACGGCATTTGATTGTTCGATTAGCGCTTGGCAGTTAGTGATCGCTTCTTCAGGCTTATAGCTCTTGTAGTAACGCATCGTGACATCCATGGTCATGCTTGGATGGATAGTCAGTGATGTGTTGACTTCTTTTGACAAGTCATACCATCGATAAGCTCTTGATGTGCTTGCTCTATAGCCTGGTTGATCAGGATACATCATGCTATAATCGTCCATGATGCCAAGGGCTATCAGTCTTTGATATGTCGTAGGAAGTTGTAATTGTAAAAAGTGTTGTCGACTTTTTACAATCTTAGATGAGGTTCGATCCTGCAACCAATCAAACTCGTCTTTTAGTTTTTCTTGATTGAAGTTAGATTCTATGCTTGGATGGATGCCGATATCGGCCCATTGTTCTAATTTCTTAATGATAGATGTAAGATGGTCCGTATAAGCCAGATGATTTTCGTCATGTGGCTTTTTATAATTGTTTAGTAGAAATATGATGGGTTGCCTATTGCATTTAGCGCAAGCTTCTTTTATCCAATCATAAGTGTTAAATGGATCTTTGCCTGTGGCCCAATTGTTAATCCTAGCTTTTTGATTTGGCCGATTCCATTTTATAATATCTTTTGCTATACCTACATATTTTTTCCAACCCTTGTATTGATAGGCATAGGGTAGGTCGATATCAATTGTAGGTTGGATATCAAATCGACCAGTCAATGACCAACCGGCATGGTAGCGCTCATTAATCAATTGTGCGAAGCGATCGATCCACATATCTACTAGTGGAAGATGTAGAAAGTTGTGCTTACTTGCTATGCTTTCTTTGCTGGGATATCGACCGTGCTGATCTTTGGGAGTCTCTAAGTATTCTTCATATCGACTCAAGAGATAAAATACCATTGCAAATAAGTCAACATCGAGATCAATTGATTCATCCTCTGATTGTCTCTTTGCCCCATCTTCAAACTGAAGACTTGTCAGACCTTCCACTTTATCGACTTGGATATGCTGTCTGGTGATAGAAGACTCTGCCAGTAAGCTAGATGATCTGATACTATAGCTATCTTCTTCTTTGTCTCTATGACCATATCTTATATTGATGACCTTACTTGTAGTATTTACGTCAGTGGATATGTCATAATCTACACCCAAATACGAAGTAAAGATGAGATCACAGATATATGTCAATCTTGGGGTTTGGATATCCGATATGATATGAGCTCTGTACACTTGCCGCCAAGATAGATATACTCTTAGAGATCAACATTGTAGATGTTTATTCGTTATAACGACATAAGATAATCTGCATAATTTATATCTTTCACTCATAATGATGATTAGCCTAAGGACATACTTTATTGTGCTTGTTTTAACCACTGTACTGAGCTCTGCTGAGGGACAGACGGTATTTCAACCTAAGCCGATAGACTATAATCTGAAAGGTGTGGTCTATGATTTTGAGACGGCATATGAAGGTCGTATACATGCACAAGGATTTGCCCTGGCTATAAAGAAAGGGGTCTTGAAGAGTTACTATCGCACGACTTACAAGAACTTTGAGATAGGCTATATCAAAGATCCGCGCGAGCGCAGAGAAAATCGTAATAACAGCTTATCAGGTGAGCGCATCTCCTCAGCATTTGTGTTTGGTAAAGCGCATGAGTTCTTTACTATGCGGTATTCTTATGGAGAGAAGCGATATCTCTCAGAAAAAACAAAACGTCGTGGTTTAGCTATCGGCCTCATCTATGAAGGAGGCGTCACGTTGGGCCTGCTCAAACCTTATGCGATCAACGTCATTCGCCCTAATCCTGACAATCCTTCTGATCAAAACTTAGAAGTGATTAGTTACTCCGATGAAGTTAAAGACGACTTTCTCAATGATCGATTTGTATACGGAGGAGCGACTTTCTTTGATGGCCTAACATCTATCACGCCGACTATTGGACTGCATGGTAAGGTAGGTATGCATTGGGCATTAGGAGCATTTGATCAGAAAGTAAAGGCGTTTGAGACAGGGATCATGTTTGATGTGTTTCCACGTAAGATCCCTATACTGATAGAACAAGAAGACCTTAACAATAACTTCTTCTTTTTTAAGCTCTACCTTTCATTTCAGTTTGGAACAAGAAAGAGGATAGGAGAAGAGTAACACCTCGACTAACTACCTTTTTTAAAGTAGCGTCTAAGATCTTGTGAACTCTCCAGTACATTTTGCAGTTTTGTAAGTAGAAAAAGAACAAGGATTTGATCGATTTACCTATTGTAACGACTCCCGTAAAGGAAACCAAGGTGCGTAAGCCTAATTGGTTACGTGTTAAACTGCCGATAGGAGAGGACTATAAACGGGTTCGTAAACTGGTCGATGAATATAAGTTGCATACCATCTGCCAAAGTGGCAACTGTCCGAACATGGGCGAATGCTGGGGCGCTGGCACTGCCACCTTTATGATACTTGGTAACGTTTGTACGAGATCATGTTCTTTCTGTGCTGTTAAGACCGGTCGTCCACCAGAGTATGATGAAGATGAACCACGTCGAGTGGCTGAAGCAATTATGCTGATGCAGGTCAAGCATGCAGTTATCACTTCTGTAAATAGAGACGAACTTAAGGATCGGGGTGCAGAGATATGGCATCAGACAGTAAAGCTAACTAAGGAGATGTCGCCAACGACAACTATAGAGACCTTGATCCCAGATACTAAAGGAAACTGGGAAGCCCTTGAGAGAATGATCTCCCCTGGTCAAGAGGTGGTGTCTCATAACATGGAGACTGTAGAGCGACTCTACAGATTAGTGAGGCCTCAAGCCAAATATCAAAGAAGCTTAGATCAGATCAAGAGAACTAAGGCATATGGCAAAAGGACCAAGTCAGGCTTTATGGTAGGTCTTGGAGAGACTAAGGACGAGGTACTTCACATACTGGACGCACTGCGAGAACATGACTGTGATGTAGTTACGATCGGACAGTACTTACAACCCACTAAGATGCACTTGGATGTGGCTGACTATGTCCATCCTGACACCTTTGCATTCTACCATGAAGAAGGCATGAAAAGAGGATTTAGTTTTGTAGAAAGTGGACCACTTGTGCGATCTTCTTATCACGCAGAGCGGCATTTATAAATCTATTATAATTGATCTAAAGGGTTAACCCTTGTTTTAATTCTCCTTTCTGAGCGTGTTGATAACACATTAATAAGTGATGATTTGGTAGCATGTTTGGTTACCCAAATATTACTATCTTGACATCATAAGACCGAACCATGTTTAATAGTAAAAAAGATAACGGAGATATGAGCAGCAACCACCGTGAATCAACTCCCACGGGTATTAATAGTCTTGGTAGCAACACTACGATCCAAGGCGATCTATCATCTGAGTCTGATATAAGATTGGATGGGAGTTTGATTGGTAATCTTAAGTGCAACGGTAAGTTGATACTTGGACCAAAAGGCAATGTAAAAGGAGATATTTCTTGTACCAATGCCGTAATCGAAGGAACTATCGATGGAACGATAAGAGTAAAAGACCATCTACAAGTAAAGGAGACAGCCAAGATCAACGGAGAGATTTCTACGAGTAAGTTGACTGTGCAGTCAGGTGCAGTTTTCAATGTCAAGTGTGACATGGGTGGCCAGACGATAGCACCAAAATCCATACCTCAGGTCAAAACGGCTTAAGATATGAGCAAAGAAGGGCCCAAGTCTTCAGCTTACCTTAAGTATAGTGGACTGGCTTTTCAGATGTTTTTTCTTTTGATCGCAGGGTGGTTTATAGGTTCTATTGGTGACAGATATTTTAACCTCAAGGATCCATATATCGCAATCGCACTAACGTTTGTTTTTCTAATTGTGTTCTTCTACAAACTCTATAATGACTTAGAGAAAGATAGGTTATGAGTACAGGTCGATTTTTTCGACTCCTGTTGTATGTCACTGGAGTTATCATGGCTTGGTCATTTGTTATCTCGAGATTTGGGTCGAGTGCTCAGACCATGCTGATCTACATGATATCAGTAGTTTGCTTCTTTTTGTTTTCTGTACTCATATACTTTTATGCATATAACACATCTAAGTCTGATCAACTATATTCTTTTAATAATGTAGTATCTGCTTCGTTTTTGATCAAGTTGATTATGTCAATATGTACGCTGCTGCTTTTCCAAAAATTTCAAAAACCTCAGGGCAATTCTTATGTGCTTCATTTTATAATTGTCTATCTGGTGTATACGGCATATGAGGTGTACTTCTTAACTAAACTTGCCAAGTCCTCCGAGTAGTGGATCGCTAAAAGAAGTCATTGTGGATAACACAAAACTAATAGGTGGATTAATCGCTATGATTGGCGCTATTCTTTTTTCTACTAAAGCCGTCTTAGTTAAGTTAGCTTATCAGTATGATATAGATGCAGTCTCTTTGTTGATGTTGCGTATGCTTTTTTCACTGCCAGTTTTTTTAATCATAGGACTGACGGCCTTAAGAAGAGATACATCCGGTCAGGCTAATTTGAAAGACAATCTTTGGAAGGTGACTGTTCTTGGCCTATTTGGATATTATTTGGCGAGTTATCTTGATCTGTCAGGCCTTAAGTACATAGATGCCAGCCTTGAGCGTATCATACTATTCATATATCCCACCTTGGTAGTTATGTTGTCATATATCATATATAAGATACCGATCAGGAGGATACAAGTGGTGGCGATTATAATTACCTACATAGGTATCATCATTGCATTTAGGGCCAACCTTGATGTTAGTAAGAGTTCGGAGGTGGTGACTGGAGCACTATTCGTTCTGGGTAGTGCGGTCTCTTATAGTCTATATTTAGTTGGAACTGGAGATCTTTCGGTTAAGTTAGGAACCAAAGTTTACACTTCCATATCTATGTCTATTGCTGCATTTGCTATTATCATACACAATAGTATTGTCAATGGATTTAACCTGATGGAGTTTGTGCCTCAGGTCTATGTATATGCACTTATGATCAGTATCTTCAGTACGATTATACCTTCTTACTTGATTGTAGAAGGTATAAGAAGAGTAGGAGCGAGTAACAGTAGTATCATTGGATCTATTGGTCCTATATCTACTATAATATTAGCCATTGTATTTTTAGATGAA
Organism: uncultured Saprospiraceae bacterium; assembly: GCA_937942435.1. Taxonomy (GTDB): domain Bacteria; phylum Bacteroidota; class Bacteroidia; order Chitinophagales; family Saprospiraceae; genus JAJRXG01. The sequence goes on along the minus strand of CALDEM010000026.1, from coordinate 89,609 downwards.
AAGATCAGTCTTATTCAAGGATTGGGTAGCGTCGTGGTTATCATAGGAGTGATTCTGGTGATTGTTAATAAAGAAGCCTCCACCAATGAAGAGATTTAGGCTACCCCTTTTTTTGAGGATCCTCGTATGAGTAGTTTTGGCTTAAAAGAGTTTTGAAATATCTGACCGTTAGACTGTAACGCTCTCAGGAAAAAATCAAAGGACATCTGTCCCATCTCTGTTGCGTTTTGTTCGAGGGTGCTCAGTTTAGGATTCAAATATTTTGAAATCTCAGAGTTGCTAAACCCAACTATACCCAAGTCATTGGGTATATTGATATTATACTCTTTAGCATATTGATAAACTCCTATCGCGATATCGTCCGTCACTGAAAAGATAGCATCGGGAGGCTCTTTAAGAGAAAACAGTTTATGACATGCTTTATAACCCTCTTCTGCACCCTCCTCTTTATTATTAAAATGACAGATGTGCAGGTAGTTTTCATCTATAGCCATCTCTTGGTTTGCCAATGCGGCTTTGTATCCTTTCATTCTTTCATGGCCGATCGACCAGCTATCAGAAGAGGCGATATGTGCAATCCTCTTATAGCCCTCATCTATAAGGTGAGTAACTGCAGTAAAGGCTCCATGAAAATCATCTGTATTGACAAAGTTGCCATTGTAATTATCATACATCCGATCCATAACTACTACGGGAGTTCTCCGATGTATAATGGGTAGCACGTTTTTGTTAAAATCACTGTGTTTGCATGGAGCTAAGAGTACCCCAGATACTCCATACTGGGCAAAATCATCCAGTATCTTTTTCTCGCGATCTGAGTCATGCAGAGATTCTCCTACGAGTACAAAGTAGTTCATCTCATGTGCACTATTCATGATACCATCAAGGAGGCAAGAGAAGAAGTAATGTTGTACATGTGGGACGATTACGCCAACAACATTAAGACTGCTGTTTTTTCTGAGCGATAAAGCGATGTTGTTGGGTTTGTAGTCGAGCTCTTTGGCCATGGCCAATATGGCTTGTTTTGTGGCGATATTGATATCTGACTTGTCATTGAGTGCTCTGGAGACAGTCGTAATGGAGACATTGAGCGCTTCTGCAATATCCTTTAGTTTAGGCCTACGATTCATTAGATCTCTATCTATTAAGTCATGAAAGTATAACTTTTGAAAACGTTACCGTAAACGTTACCGTTTTTTTTATCCTAATATGTTTGGATATAATAGTTGGCGGCTTGAGAAATCTTTCTAAATTGTTGTTCTCAACGACAAATGTAGACGATGAATAATGTTGTTCATCGGACAAAACGAAATACACAATGACTCTTTCTATTAAGATTGAGTTAATTGTATATTTTGGCATTTGAAGTTGAATTAAGAATTTTTACTAACCGTAATATGAAAATGCTATCTATGAAAAAGTGCATGTTTTTTAATTTTAAAAACTTGTCGCTAACTGTCATTTGCGCTCTTATGAGTACAATGATGATGGCGCAGGTATCTGGTGTCGTAACTGATGCTGGAAACGGAGAACCGCTGATCGGTGCCTCTGTATTTATTAAAGGTTCCACTGTTGGAACAATCACAGACATTGATGGATCCTACTCTATCGATGCATCTGCAACTGATATTCTTGTAGTATCATTTGTTGGTTATACGGAGATAGAAGAACTAGTTGGTTCTAGATCTACTGTCAATGTTGGCCTATCTGTAGGAGAACTACTCAGCGAGGTAGTTGTAACTGGATACTCTTCTCAAAGAAAGAGAGATATCACAGGTGCAGTTGCTGTTGTTGATAGTGATGACTTGAATGAGATTAACGCATCAAGTTTTACCCAAAAACTTCAGGGTAAAGTCTCAGGTGTACAGGTTTCAACTTCAGGTGAGCCAGGTGCAGGATCGTCTATAAGAATTAGAGGTGTTAGTTCTTTCCAGAACAACGATCCTCTTTATGTTATCGATGGTGTACCAAGTACAGATAACTTTAACACAGGTCTTAATCCTAATGACATTGAATCTATCCAGGTACTAAAAGATGCATCAGCAGCATCTATATATGGTGCTCGGGCGAACAATGGTGTTGTCATCGTAACAACTAAGAAAGGAAAGCCGGGTAAGACAATAGTTACGTATAACGCTAACTATGGTATCCAAAACCCAGTTGGACGGTATAACCTTATTAATGACCCAGTGCAGTACTCAGAAGTAGTACATACTGCATTTGAAAACGCAGGTATCGATATACCTGTAGAGGTTCCATACTCAGCGGGTAGAGGGGTGATACCAGAATATATATATGCTGGTGACTTTAGCGGTTTCCCAGGATCAAATCCTGTAAACGAAGACAACTATAGTTTTCCTAATAACTTGATTATGAGATCTGGAGCTACAAATTGGTGGGATGAAGTATTCCGATCAGCTCCAACCACAGAGCATACATTAGGTATCTCAGGTGGAAATGAAAGTGCAAGATTTAACATAAGTGCTGGTTACTTAAACCAACAAGGTACCTTGATAGAAACTTTCTTTAGAAGAGTAAGCATCAGAGCTAACTCAGAGTTTAAGAGAGGAAGATTCACATTTGGTGAAAACTTATCATTGGCAAGATCTAATGGTCTCGGCCAAAATGGTGGTAATCAGTCAGAGCAAAATACGCTATCTCAAATACTAAAGGCTCAAGCGATTGTTCCTGTATTTGATATATCTGGTGTTAACTATGGTGGTGGTAAGGCAAATGGCCTTAGTAATGGAGGAAACCCAGTCGCTGCCCAGATAAGACAGAGAGATAACATCGGTACTTTCTATAAAATCTTAGGTAATGCTTATGCTGAGTTTGAAGTTATTGATGGCCTTAATTTTAGAACGAGTTTTGGTATTGACTTCTTTAACAACTTTACGCAAGGATTTAGCTTCCCTACTTGGGAAGAATCAGAGCCTACGACGATTAATGGCTTTCAAGAGCGAAATCAAGGAGGGTTTAACTGGACTTGGACAAATACTTTAACGTATGACTTTAACCTTGGCGACCAGCATGGATTAAAGGCATTTGTGGGTTACGAGTCTATCAAAAACCAAGGAAGAACGATCGGTGGCTCATTGGCTAATTACTTTACTGATGATATCAACGCTTGGTATCTTAACACGGGTCTTGCTGATCCAGGGTCAAGAAACGTATTTAGTTTTGGTGGTTTTAGCACATTAGCTTCCATATTTGGTAAGGTTGACTATAGCTATAATGACAGATACTTATTGAGTTTAACAGTAAGGAGAGATGGATCATCAAACTTTGGTCCTAGTAATAGATATGGTGTGTTCCCAGCTGCAAGTTTTGGCTGGAGATTGTCTGAAGAAGCTTTCTTGAAAGATGTAGACGTAATCGACGATCTTAAGTTGAGAGTTGGATATGGTATAACTGGAAATCAAAATATCCCAGGTGGAAATACTGTTGATAGATTTGGTGGTGGACCAGGGAACTCATTCTATGATATCACAGGTGCTAACTCATCGATTCAAACTGGATTTGCCTTGACGGGTAGAGGTAATCCTGATTCAAAATGGGAAGAGAACAAGTCACTCAATGTCGGATTTGACTTAGGTCTTAGCGGAGGTAAGTTCAACATCGTATTTGACTGGTATGATAGAACAACTGATGGTCTATTATTCAACCCAGAACTTCCTGGACCAGCAGGTACTGCAAGTTCTCCATTTGTTAATATTGCAAAAATGCAAAACACTGGGGTCGATTTATCCATTAACTATCGTGATCAGATATCACAAGATGCAAGCTTTAACATAGGATTGAATGTAGGACACTACCAAAACACAATACTTGAGATAGATGGAGAAAGAGAGTCTTTCTTCCCAGCTGGACAGGGTAGGATTGGTCGTATAAACTACAATCCGATCGGTGGAAGCATTGGATCCTTTTTTGGATGGCAAACTGACGGTATATTTAGAAGCCAAGCAGAAGTGGATGCACATGCCGCGCAAGATGGAAAAGCAATCGGAAGGTTGAGATTGAAGGATTTGAACGGTGATGGAGTTGTAAATGATGGAGATCTTGGAACGATAGGAAGCTACCACCCAGATCTTACAATAGGACTTAACTTAGGTGTAGAGTTTGGAAATTTTGATATTTCTACATTCTTTACTGGTACAATCGGTAACGATATCTACAACTACAACAAGCTATTTGAGGTATTTAGATTCTTTAACTCTAATGTAAGTGATCAGCTTCTTGATAGAGCTTTTCACCCAACGGATAACCCTGATGGTGATTGGCCAATAATTGATGAAGGTGATACGTTTAGTGAGCGTTCAACTGATTTTTATGTTGAGAATGGCTCATACATAAGAATGAGAACGTTACAATTAGGATATACGATACCAGCATCAAGTCTTGGATCTTCAGGTATAGGCTCATTGAGAGTTTATGTACAAGGTCAGAACTTGTTGACTTTTACAGGTTATGAAGGTATCGATCCTGAGTTATCAAGCTTTGGTGTAAACGGGAACAGTGACCAAAACGCAGGTTTTGATTTTGGTAATTACCCATCAAGTAAAGTGATCATGTTTGGTGTTAACGCATCATTTTAATCAATAAAATTTAAATTCATATAAATGAAAAAGAATAGATTTTTAACAGGCTTTTCGGCAATTGTCTTCGCCTCGATGCTACTCTTTGCATGTTCTGAAGATTTCCTTAATGCACCACCACAAGGCGCATTGGATGCAGGAACATTAGGCAACGAAGCTGGAATTGACGCTTCGCTTATATCAGCTTACTCTCTATTAGATGGATGGGCAGAATCATGGGGATCAATATCATCTCCTTGGCCAGCATCTGGTAGTAACTGGATCTGGGGTAGTGTGATGTCAGATGATGCACATAAAGGATCTGAAGCAGGTGATCAGGGTAATTCAGAATTGATAGAATTATTCCAATGGGCACCAGGTAACCCTTACTTTGATGATAAATTTAAAATCCTTTATGAAGGTATATCAAGAGTTAATGCAACTATCAACTTGATGAATGGTGTTGAAGGATTAGATGCAGGTTTTGCATCTGGTATCATGGGTCAAGCTCAGTTCTTAAGAGCTCATTATCATTTTGATGCCTATAAGATGTGGGGTAACATACCTTACTATACTGAAGCGGATGCAGACTTTAGAAAAGGTAATGACGTGGCAGCGTTGCCACTTATCATAGCTGATTTAGAGGCTGCGGCCAATGCACTTCCACTGACTCAGGGTCAGGTGGGTAGAGCAACGAAAGGAGCTGCTCAGGCATACCTTGGTAAAGCGCACTTATATGATAATAACTTCGCTGCTGCAAAAACAGCACTTGACGCAGTTGTTAACAGTGGTGTTTATTCTTTAGCACCTTGCTTTAAAGATATCTTTTCGACAGCAGGTGAAAATGGATCAGAGCATATCTTCTCTATCCAAGCTTCTGCTAACGATGGTACTTCTGAAGGGCAGAATGCTAACTTTGGAGACAGATTGAACTTCCCTCACGGTGGTAGCCCATTCGGTTGTTGTGGATTTCACCAGCCAACTCAAAACCTTGTTAATGCATACAAGGTGGATGAGAACGGACTTCCTATGTTTGGAACGTTTAACGAGGCAGAGGTTACTGCAGACGATGCAGTTGATCCGAGATTGGATATCACAGTAGGTAGAGATGATATACCATACTTTACTTTTGGTATGCATACACCAGCATGGATTAGAGCGAGATCTTTCTCAGGGCCATTTAGTCCTAAGAAGTTTGCTTACGAGCCAGGTGAGGAAAGTGCAGTAGGATGGGTTAATACCCAGCTTAGTCCAGTAAATATGCCGATCATTAGATATGCAGATGTACTATTGATGCTTGCAGAAGCAGAAGTAGAGCTTGGTAATCTGGAGCGTGCAAGAGAACTTACTAACATGGTAAGAGCAAGAGCAGCTGGATGTACGCAGCAAGCAGATGGTAGCTTAGGTCCAATCGAATCAGGTGTAGCTAACTATGTTGTATCTACATATGATGATGCGTGGACAAATGCGAGTGCAGCGCGTGATGCCGTAAGATTTGAGAGAAGATTAGAGCTTGCTCTTGAAGGTCACAGATTCTTCGATCTTAGAAGATGGGGTATCGCTCAAGAAGTAATGAACAAATATCTTGATGAAGAAACATCAAGAAGACCTGCTTACTTAACTCCGGCGGGTAGATATGAGTCACCTAAGAATGACTTGTATCCACTTCCTACAGTTCAGATAGAACTTAGTAGAGTAGAAGGAGCAGCAAGATTACAACAGAATCCAGGCTTCTAAGCTTAGGACAAATAGAAATAAGAAAAGGGAGCATTCTTTACAGAGTGCTCCCTTTTTATTTGTCACTTTTCATAGTCTATATATCTTCATCTATTATACCTTTGATTGATGTCTAAACTAATCTGCTACGTCTTACTGTTCGGTTTGCTTTTAGCTGTGAGCTGTACTAATGATACGACTTCAGATAACGCTGCGTCTTTCATTAGTGAGGATGCTTTATTTCAATATGTAGATGCAGAAGACAGTGGGATAGATTTTATCAATGAAGTAGAAGATGGAAAAGACTTTAATGTCTTAGCATATCGTAATTTTTATAATGGTGGTGGAGTAGGTATCGGAGATATCAATAATGATGGATTACAGGATATATACTTTACAGCTAATCTAAAATCCAACCGTCTATATCTCAATCGTGGAGATTTCAAATTTGAAGAAGTAACTGATGCGGCTGGCGTCAGTGGTCAGCGTGGTTGGAGTACAGGCGTATCTATGGTGGATATCAACGCAGATGGATATATGGATATATATGTCTCTAACTCTGGAGATGTTGCTGGTGACAATAAGAAGAATGAGTTATTTATAAATAACGGTGACCTTACTTTCACTGAAAGGGCGGAGGAGTACAACTTGCACAATGCTGGATATACAACCCACGCCAGTTTTTTTGATTATGATAAGGATGGAGATCTCGATTGTTATATACTCAATAACAGTTTTAAGGATCCAGGGAAGATAGATATCTATAGCCGTACGCGGGAAGAGTTAGATCCATTAGGAGGAGATAAGCTGATGCGAAATGATGGATCTATCTTTACTGATGTAACTAAGGAAGCCGGATTGTTTAGTAGCGCTATAGGATTTGGTCTTGGTGTATCGGTGGGTGACATAACTGGTGATAATTGGCCAGACATATATATCAGCAATGATTTTTGGGAACGAGACTATCTGTACATAAACAATGGAGATGGCACCTTCACAGAAGATCTCAATGATCGAGTAAGTATCTGTTCTGTATCAAGTATGGGGGCTGACATCGGTGATATCAATAATGATGGACATCAAGATATCTTTAGTACTGATATGTTGGCTGCTGATAGTTATAGGTTGAAGGCGATGACGCAGTTTGATCCATTTCATCTTGAGGACTTGAAGTTTAGATCGAGTTATCACTTTCAGATATTGCAGAACTGTCTACAGGTCAATACTGGGCAAGGTAACTTTAGAGAGACAGCGTCGATGAGTGGTGTATCGGCAACAGATTGGAGTTGGGGGGCACTGATGTTTGATTTTGACAATGATGGCTGGAAGGACATCTATGTCTGCAATGGCATCTATCATGATATCATGTATCTCGATTTTGCCAACTTCATAGATGATAAGGATGAAGTCAAAAAGATCGTCACAGAAAAGGGTCGATATGATTTTAGAGACTTTGTAGCTTACCTTCCGACTAACCCTATAGACAATTACGCATTTGTCAATCAAAAGAATCTGACTTTTAAAAATCAGGCTCAAGAGCTTGGATTTAGAAAGGGAGAGTTTAGTAATGGAGCAGCATATGGAGATCTTGATAATGATGGCGACTTAGACCTGGTTATCAACAATGTCAACATGCTAGCAAGCGTATATCGTAATCGATCAGACAATCATTTTGTCTCTCTCCAATTAGAAGACAAGGAAAGTAAGAATCTACTGGGTATAGGCGCAAAAGTTGACCTAGTGACTAATAAAGGAGTGCAGTCCCAAGAGCACTACCTTAATAGAGGATTTCAATCGAGTGTTGGGGCTGGATTGGTATTTGGTTTAGGCACAGATGATATTGTAAAGTCCTTAACGATTACTTGGCCTGATCAATCAATTGAATTAATAGAAAATATACCGCTTGACACGACTATTATAATTGCAAAAGGACATGCTGTAAAATCAACAAAGCGTGTCATAGCAAAAGCCACTCAACCCGTTTTTCATGATATAACAGCTTCTCTAATCAAAGGAGACAGCAAGCACGAAGAAGATATATTTAATGATTTTGATCACGAGCGTCTCTTGCCTCGTATGCTTAGTACTGAAGGCCCTGAGCTGGCTGTTGGCGATGTCAATGGAGATGGTAGAGAAGACTTTCTAACATTAGGACCTACAGGAGATGTAGATAAGCTCTTCGTCCAGAATACAAAAGGCCAGTTCCAATTAAAGCAAATTGAGGCTTTTGAAGCGGATAAAGAATTTGAGAGTACATGCGCTGCATTTTTTGATAGTGACGGAGATGGAGATCAAGACCTTGTTATAGGTGCCGGAGGTAATCAATTATCCAAAGGCATGGATGGGTTTCTTTTGAGATTTTATGAAAATGATGGACAAGGTAATTTCGTATCTACACCTCGGAAAGCCCCCCCGGGTGGTGGTCAAGTGTCTGTGATAGCGCCAGCGGATTTTGATGGTGATGGAGATATAGATTTATTTATAGGAGGGAGATCCATCCCAGGAAATTATGGGATCACCCCAGGTAGTTTCTTTTTTCAAAACAATGGCGGTTCTTGGACCGATATGACAACAAGAGAGATTGGCACTATTGGTATGGTGACAGATGCCGTATGGACTGACCTTAATGATGATGATCAATTGGATCTTTTGATTGTTGGAGATTGGATGGCGGTGACTACGTTTATAAATGACAGAGGTAAACTAACTAAAGAAGAAATCTCTGGTACAGAAGGGTGGTGGTTAGATATTGAGGAGATAACGGTTGAGGGAGGAGAGAAAAAGTTTGTCTTAGGAAACTGGGGTCTTAACTCAAAATGGAAAGCATCAAAAGAGAAGCCGCTTTCTATGTATCTAAAGGACTTTGATAATAATGGAAAGACAGAATTTATAGTCAATTGGTTTGCACCATTGGATAAAGAGCCATATCCCTTTGCAACAAAGATGGACATGTCTAATCAACTACCATCTTTGAAAAAGAAGTTCTTGAAGTACGATGACTTTGCAAAACAAAATTATAATACACTCTTCAGTAATGAAGAGCGCCAAGGAGCCAAAAAGTTTGTATGTCATACGTTGGAAACTAGTGTACTGACTGTACGTAACGGTATCTTAGCGTTAGAGCCTCTACCACTATCAGCTCAGATAGCACCCGTATTTGCAACTACATCATTAGATTATGATAAGGATGGAGATATGGACCTTTGGCTGGGAGGGAACTTCTATGGACTTAATCCTCAAGTTGGAAGACTTGATGCAAGTCGAGGTATGTTGCTGAACAACGTAGGTGGTGATACATATGAAGAAGTAATCGGACTGTCGAGTCAAGTCAAAGGAGAAGTTAGAGATGCTAAAGTTTTAAAAACTATAGATAAAGAAGTGATGATCATCGCCAAAAATAACCTCCCTCTTCAAGCTTTTACTATAAAGTAGATTATTGAAATCATAATGAGAAAGAGCTTATTACTGGGTATCGTATCTATATTGCTGTGTTATAGTTGTAACACAGATCAAACACTATTTTCTCTTTTAGAACAAGAAGAGACTGGCATCTTATTTAATAATGTTGTTATCCACAATGATTCGCTCAATATCCTTGAGTATGAATATATCTATAATGGAGGAGGTGTCGGAGTCGCGGATCTTAATAACGATGGATGGCAAGATCTGCTTTTTACGGGCAATGTAGTAGACAACCGACTCTATCTTAACCAAGGAGATTTTAACTTCAAAGATGTTACGAAACAATCGGGACTTTTAGAAAATAAAAGATGGAGCACAGGTGTAACCATTGTAGATATTAATCTTGATGGACTCTTGGATCTTTTCATTACATCATCTGGTCCTGAGTATATAACAAACAGATCTAATCTATTATGGATCTGTCAAGAGATCACCCGTGATGGCATCCCAATCTATAAAGAGTCGAGTGAGGCTTATGGATTGACTGACAACTCTTACAGTACACACGCTGGTTTTTTTGATTATGATAATGATGAGGATCTTGATCTAGTTGTCATCAATAATGACATGGTCAAGGATCGCCAACCCAGTAAGTATAGAAAGAGAGAAGATACGATCAGGACCACAAGAACAGACCTTCTTTTTAGAAATGATTGGGATGATTCATTGGGACACCCGGTGTTTACAGATGTGAGTGATGAGGCTGGGATCATCAAAGAGGGATTTAGCTTAGGGCTCAACATACATGACTTCAATCATGATGGTTGGAAAGATATCTTTATAACCAACGATTACCTCTCTACAGATTTACTCTATATCAATCAGAAGGACGGTACATTCACAGATCAAGCAGAGGTATACTTTAAGCATACTTCATTCTCTGCTATGGGCAATGATGTAGTAGACCTTGATAATGATGGGCTGAGTGAGGTAATAGCGTTAGATATGTTACCTCATGACAATTATAGAAAGAAGACGATGTTGCCACCTAATAACTATACTTCTTATATAAACAATGAGCGATATGGTTATCAATATCAGCATGTCAGAAACACATTGCAGAAAAACAATTTTGATCCCAGTAGAATAGGGAAGGGTGCGGTATTTGCGGAGCAAGCACTCATATCTGGTATAGCGGCAACTGATTGGAGTTGGACACCACTTGTAGCTGACTTTGACAATGACGGTGATCGCGACATAATTGTAACCAATGGTTTCCCTCAAGATGTAACAGATCGCGACTTTATAGATTATAATATAGATGTTGGAGCATTTGCGTCTGATGAGATGCTATTAGCAAATGTACCTTCAGTGAAGATCCCCAACGTAGCTTTTGAAAATGAAGGAAATCTTTCTTTCAAAAGAGTTAATGAAGAATGGGGTATAACAATGCCTTCATTTTCTAATGGTGCTGTTTATGCAGATTTAGATAATGACGGTGATTTAGATATCGTCATCAACAATATCAATGAAGTAGCTTCTTTATATAAAAACAATGGCGTTAGTAAGCACAATTGGATAAGACTAAAGCTTAAGGGTTCTGAGAAAAATCCAATGGGCTATGGTGCTGTCGTCACTGTAACTGCGGATAGCATGGCACAAGTGATGGAGGTGACCCCTGGTCATGGCTATATCTCTTCTGTGGAAACTACGCTTCATTTTGGATTAGGAGTGATTGGAGATGTGACATCTGTCAAAGTCGCTTGGCCTGATCAAACTACGAGTGTCCTAACTGATATAAATGCAAATGGGGAAATTGTAATAGACTATAAGAAGGTAGAAAGAAAGGAGATAAGTAAAACAGATACACAATTAGAAAAGCTGTTTGTTGATGTCACAAGAGAAAGATCTATAGATTATAAGCACATAGATGAAGACTATACTGACTACAACGTGCAACCTATGTTGCTACACAAGCTGTCTCAGTATGGGCCTGGTATCGCAGTGGGAGATGTTAACGATGATGGTCGAGAAGATTTCTATATATCAGGGTCTCACTTTCAGAAAGGTCAGTTGTATTTACAATCCCTAGATGGCCGATATGTCGTCTCAGATAATATCAAACAGAAAGAAGGTGCTCCAGGTGAAGAGTTAGGTGTTTTGTTTTTTGATGCTGACAATGACGGTGATCAAGATCTCTATACGGCACTCGGAGGATATGAGTTTGATCTTGTAGACTCAGTCTATCAAGATCGATTGTATATCAATGAAAATGGTAGATTAGAATTGTCCAGTAATGCTTTGCCAAAGATGCTTACAAGTTCTTCAGTAGTAAGAGCTGGAGACATGGACCAAGATGGCGACTTGGATCTGTTTATAGGAGGACGAGTCTCGCCTGGTGATTATCCGAGCCCAGTCCATAGCTACATACTGAGAAATGATTCAAAAGGAGGTGTCGTCTCATTTACAGATGTGTCACTAGACATGGGTCTTAATGAAGTTAATATGGGTATGGTAACGGATGCACTGTGGACTGATTATAATAATGATAATCTGATTGACCTTATAGTCACAGGTGAGTTTATGCCGATCACGATTTTAGAAAATGAAGGAAATTCATTTGTAAGTAGAACGAACACAGCTGGCCTGGAAGGATATGTAGGTTGGTGGAATAGTATCTCAGGAGGTGACTTTGACAAGGATGGAGATATGGATTATGTAGTAGGTAACTATGGTATCCACTCATTAACAGAGATAAATAATGAACATCCTATAAAGGTCTATTATAAGGACTTTGATGATAACGGGACAAAAGACTTGATACCTACTTGTTGGTTTGAGGACGTGGATGGTGTTAAAAATGAGTATCCATACTTTGGTCGGTTAGAGTATGAAAAGCAGGTGGTTAAAATCAAAGGCCAATTTCAAAAGCATGGCGACTATGCTAAAGCTACAATCAATGAAATATTGAGCCCGTCAGATCTCGAAGATTGTTTGGTGCTAAGTGCTAACTATATGAAGTCTGGCTATTTAGAAAATCTAGGTGATGGTACATTCAGCTTGACTGCCTTACCACATGAAGCACAGGTTGCACCTTTGTATGGTAGTCAGCCACTAGATGTCAACCAAGATGGCCACTTGGATATCGTCATGATTGGCAATGACTATGGTATGGAAGTGTCACTCGGTAGAATGGATGCCTTGGATGGATTGGTATTGTTGGGTGATGGTAGTGGTAGTTTTACATCAATGCCTGGGCGTACATCGGGATTCTATGTGCAAGAGGATGGAAAGAGCTTAGTAACCATATACAATAATGCCAAAAAGAAACTTGACATCGTGGCGGGTCAGAATAAGTCTCAATTGAAAGTATATCAAAACACGAAGGATATCTCTTATTTCAAATTTGAAAAGGGAGATCGATATGCGGTCGTATACCTAGAGGATGATAGTACTCAGAGAATAGAAAGATACTTTGGGTCTTCCTTTCTATCTCAATCTTCAAGTTACGTAGAGGTGCCAGTTGGAACTGTAAAAATAGAAATGTATAGCGCGACCGGCCCAAGAGAGTTAGACTTACTTTAAACTAGAATGGTTCTTATTGTGGATGATCGATGGCATTTGTTGCTACGCCCATATAAGAGTTCCAATTGAATGGTGCCTCTCGTTTATACTTTAATTCTATTCTCTCTATTGCCATTTTAGAAAATGAATAAAAGTTTTTAGAATCAGTCATATAGCAAGATATGATGTCTAAGTATCCATCATTGTCGATGTCTGTTAGTAAAGGAGTAGATCCAAGGTTAGAGCCTATCTTAGTTGGCCTTATCAGGGTAGACTGATTTTTCATGAAGTTGTGTATGCTAAGATCATTGCCTAAAAAGGTGGTTGGATAAGACGTATTGGGCAGAGTCGTTTTGATCGGATGATTAGTAGCGATGATGACATCATCCACCTTGTTGTTATCAAGATCATAAGCAATCGGTGAAGCATACTGAAAGGTGCCAAGACTATCTTTATAAACAATAGTACCATCACGTCCATCAATAAGCACGTTGCTCGTAAACTCTGTATCTGGCCATGGCCCATATCCATAGGAAGTTATAATATCTTTTGTATCGTCGTCTCCATAAAAGTAGCCTGGACATGACATGGCATATCCCTCGTATCCGTCGCCGATATGAGTCTCCCATATGATGGAGAGATCTTGTCCATCGACACAAGTCACTTTGCCATTGACGGCATTAACGATGATATCCATATTGCCGTCATTATTCATATCAACGATCGTTGGTGGTGCTATATATCCCTTTAGGCTATCGGTCATGATCGTAGTAACCTGGTCTTGCTGACCGCTTATAAAATCTGAAAAACCTATAGCATAAAAACCACCACCTATGGTCTCACCTCCAGTGCCAAACAAAATTGATAATTGTCCCTCTAGTATCGATGTCAGAACGGGTGAACAATAAATCTCTTTGGCATCAGGAGTAGGCATCCTGATGAGTTCTTTTCCATCTTTAGAAGATATAGCCATGAGATATCCTTGAGGACGCTCTGAAACACTAGGTTTGGCTTTGATGAATCCGCCATACGAAACGATGATGTCTTGGCGCTCGTCACCATCTATGTCAGGACATAGCTGAGCGTTGAAGAAGTTCAAGATAAGTGTATCGTTGATAAGGTCTGCATCGGGGTTGTCATGCATGTACTCCCATATGATGGAGCCGCTTTTACCATCGATGAGGTTAAGTTCGGCTGATCGACCACCGATCAGTATATCATCTATTGTGTCATCGTTAGCATCAAAGAGTAGCGGAGTCCCAACCATCTGATTGCGTGTGGATATCTCCCATAATGTCGAACCATCTTTGCCATCAAGAGCTAGAACCCCATGAGGTGTTGTCTTAAACTCTTGGGCACCTGATCCGAGGATGATGTCTAGTATGCCGTCGCCATTGAGGTCAGTGGCCTTTGGGGAGGAAGAAGATCCGCTGTTGTTCACGGTAATCTCCCAGTTGTCCGGTTCAAAAGGCATTTGGCATGAAAAAAGGCCAAAGAATGAAACAAAGAAGGTTATCCAGACAGCCACATTTTTTTCCATGCCTGAAATGTAGATAAATATTCATATCTCGACAGAACTGCACGTTATAATAATGAGACTTTTCTATTTTGCAGATCAGCTCATATACTAACCTTTGAGCTGGTCGTCAAAAGGTATCTTTAATCTTAAGTGATGCATGATCTTAAGCAAGGGTGCTGTAAAGGGTTATCATGAAAAAAAACTTAATCTTCTTATTTTGCTTCTTGATTCTAGCACTTAATTGTGTAGCTCAGACCAGTCTGCCTGATACTATTTTTGCAGGTAAAGCGAGTACTTCTACTCAGGGCAAGCTATATGATATTATAGGAGAAGTTGTAGATGCTAACGATGAGAGTACGATCGTTGGTGCGACGATCCAGATCTCCAATATGTCTGGTGGTGCAGTTACTGATGAGGATGGAGAGTTTCGCTTGCGGCTGCCGGCTGGTACTTATGATTTTATAGTTAGGTATCTCGGGTATGAAGACTTCAACCTACACATAAGCCTATATAAAGACGTTGGTTTCTCTCTTGATCTCAAGCCATCAAGCGTGCAGTTAGAGCAGGTTGTGATCACTGATAAAGCTGCTAATGAAAACATAGAAGCCGTTGTTATGGGTGTAGAAACCATGGATATAAAGCGATTAGAAAGTCGCTCTCAATTATTTGGTGAGACCGATGTCTTGCGTAGTATCCAATCGCTGTCCGGAGTAACGAGTGTAGGAGATGGTGCTTCAGGTTTTAATGTGAGAGGCGGTAATAGCGATGAGAATCTCATCCTCCAAGATGATGCCTTGATCATGAATCCTACACATACACTGGGATTTTTCTCTTTGTTTCACCCTGATATGATTGAGTCCGTCGACCTTTATAAGGGTAATCAACCTGCATATTATGGAGGAAGACTTTCGTCTGTATTAAAGGTGGGATTGAGGGAAGGAAGTAAAGAAAAGATGAAGGTGCGTGGCGGTATTGGTATGGCTGCATCCAGGCTGACTGTAGAAGGCCCTATTGTCAAAGACAAGGCATCATTTATCGTTGGTGCGAGATTGGGCTATATGAACTATCTACTCAATGCGGTAAAAGATATTGATGTACAAAATAGTAGATCGTCGTTTTTTGATATCACGCTAAAAGCTGATGCACGTGTAACTGAAAAAACGAAGATTGGCTTTTCATCATTTATCAGTGGTGACGAATTTCAATTTGCCGATGAGGTTAACTTCGATTACACGACTCGCACTGGCACCTTTTATATTAATCAGTTGATTAGCGATCGTTTTAATCTTACGCTTAACGCAAATGTTGGAGAATATGAAAGCAGCTTGTTTGATATACAAGGTAACGATCTGTCAAGATTTACCAATAAGGTAAGTTTTGTTAGGCCGTCGATTAGGGGTTTTTATGAGGTGAAAGAGGGATTAGAACTAACAGCTGGAGCATCCTATGATGTCTTTAATGTAAGTCCAGGTACATTGACTCCTGAAGGTGAAGGGTCAACGGCTATACCTGAGTCTTTGCCTAATGAAAAAGGTATAGCGGTTTCTCCATTCTTACAAGTTGATTGGAGTATTAATGATAAACTTTCTTTTTCTGCATCAGCTAGATATACAAAGTATGATCGTGTCGGGCCTGGCGATGTGTTGATATATAGAGACGGCTTTTTTAGAAACGAATTTACAGTAGAGGAGACTCAATCATTTGGAGAGGGAGATGTGATTGCAAGTTTCGGTGGTTGGGAACCAAGAGTCTCACTTAGGTATGCCCTATCCGAGACCGCTTCTATAAAAGCTGGTTTTAATCGTGGTTTTCAGTATCTCAATCAGATCTCTAACACAGCTTCATCTACGCCAGTAGATATCTGGAAGTTGTCAGATACTTATGCTACTCCTCAGACCAGTAGCAATTATAATCTAGGATTCTTTAAAAACTTTGATGACAACTCGATCTCTTCCTCTATAGAAGCTTTTTATAGAGATCAAGACAAAATCATCGAGTATCGTGATTTTGCAGATCTACTACTTAATCCTAATCTAGAAAGAGAGCTTGTTGATGGAGTCGGTAGATCATTTGGCGTAGAGGCTAATTTTAAATATAACAAAGACGATATCCAATGGGAAGTGAACTACACTTTCTCACGGTCTTTTAGAAAAGTACTTGCTAGTGATACACAACTGGCGATCAACAATGGTGACTGGTTCGCTTCTAACTATGATAAGCCGCACTCGCTTAATGTAAATATGACTAAGAAGTTAAGCAGAATGACTAACCTGTCATTGAACTTTACATATAGTACAGGCAGGCCGATTACAGCACCAGTGAGTAATTTTTCCATTGACAATGTTTTAAATATTCCAATATTCTCAGAGCGTAATCGATTTAGAATCCCCGATTATCATAGACTTGATGTGTCTTATAGCATCGGACCGTTTGGTAAAATAGAAAAAGGTCAAGAGCATAAGTTAGTCTTCTCTGTCTACAATTTGTATAGTCGACGCAATGCTTATTCGGTATTCTTTAGACAAGTGCCCTCTCGAAGTATCAGTGTATTTAGAATCTCAACTTTGGGTTCGATATTCCCTTCGGTTACTTACAATTTTAAATTTTAATGATGACTTTATTAAAATACATTTTACTCGGACTGGGGGTTGTTACAATAGCAGGATGTATCGATGAGATAGATCTTAACATAGATAATGATAGTCAGTTTGTGATCGTCGATGGTCTTGTGTCTGATGTGCCAGGAGAATACCAAGTTAAACTAGATTTTAGCCCAGTCATAGGAGTGGGCAATGACAATATCTTGACACCCATATCGGGCGCTCGAGTTGAACTTAATGGTAGTGATGGATCTTCTGTAACTTATACAGAAGATGAAGAAGATCTTGGTGTTTATAAAGCCTTTACATCAGTGGAACCAGGTGTGTCTTATCAATTAGATGTTGTGACTCCTGATGGTCAAAGTATAAGTAGTCTCCCAACAGTTGCGCCTGAACCAACATTGGATATTACAGAGCTTAACTTTGATGTGTCCAGTATAGAAAGTTTCAATGCAGTAGGCAATGTAATTAGCACTGATTTTGTGGACTTGTTTGTTTCCATAGATCTTGCAGGTAAGGAGAGGCATCCAGTGCGATACAGATTAGATGGAGAGTATCAATATCAAGAAGCAGGTAGGATGTTGCTTAACCCGAGGATTTGTTATATCAAAGAAACTACTGATTTTAATAATATAGCCATACTCAATCCAGATGAAATTGCATCAGATAGAATAGACAACTTTCAGTTGTTTAGCACACTTATGACATTCAAGTTTAACCAGATATACTGCTTCCATGTATTTCAATATGCCTTGACAGATGAGGAGTACAATTATTGGAGTAGGGTTGAGGAGTTGGTTAATATTGATGGAACGTTGTTTGATCCACCACCCGGGTCTATAGTTGGAAATCTTGTAAATAATACAGATGAGAACGGTAGAGTGCAAGGTTACTTTTCAGTTGTAGGCCAGAAGTCTGATCGCTTTTTTGTGGACGTTACTGATAAAGGAGCGTTTGCAAGATCAGAATGCGAAGATGGTTTTGCAGGACGTAATAATCCTCCCAGATGTTCTGAGTGTACTTTGATTAATAATAGCTCCTTGGTGAGACCGCCTTACTGGGAATTATAAAATTTCTATAATTCTAATTAGGCTGAAAAACTCTGATGTAGTCCATCTCCATAGTCTGCGGAAACACGGTTGTTTCATCAGGATCACCTGGGAAACGACCTCCAACTGCAACATTAAATATAAAGAAGAACGGTTGGTTAAATCTCCATTGACCATCGACATCACTTCTTTGTAGCGTATGAAACTTTCTTTCGTCTACATACCATGTCATCTTGTTTAGTTCCCACACAAGTGTGAAGACATGAAATCCATCACTAAAATCCGTCGCTTGTGTATAAGTAGAAGTTCTAAAGGTACTGGGTTGACCGCGCTCACCCCAGTGTGCGGTACCTGAGACTTGATTGGCTTTGTGACCTACTAACTCCATAATGTCGATCTCTCCACAAGCAGGCCATCCTACTTCATCTATATTCTCTCCAAGCATCCAGATAGCCGGCCACAAGCCTTGACCTTTAGGAAGTTTTGCTCTTACATCGATACGGCCGTATTGAAACTCAACTTTATCCTTAGTTGTCAGTCTAGCAGAAGTAAAGCTCAACACGTCTTCTTGAGAAGCAGTGATGGCCATACGGCCATTTTCTAATTTTATGTTCTTTTGATCGTTTGTATAGTTTTGGAGCTCTTCGTTACCCCAACCACAGATATCAGGGCAACCATCTCCCAGTTCAAAGTTGTAACGCTCCTCATCAACTTCAGCGCCATCAAAATCTTCATTCCATATTTGGCTGAAGCCAAAGTAGCTTGTTGGTGTGTTATAGCCATCTTCATCGCCGAGCAGTGACATGTCGTTGTCAGTGATGCTACCGGTATTAGTTGCTCTTGCGATAGTTGCTTCTTGTGCATTGCTTATGGTTACTTCTAAAAGCTCATCTATCTCTCTCTCATCATCGTTGAGAATGTCTACACTTATGATATATGAGTTAGATCCCACAGCTATGGTCCCTTGGCCTGAAACGGTTGTAAAATCCTTGCCTGGTTCTGCAGTTATACCTTTAGTCTCAAACTGGAAAGTTATGTCCTTAGTAAAATCCGAACGGTTAGAGGATACTTCAAAATCCATCTTTCCACCACTATCTGTCTCAATGGCAATCGCAGCTTCTATCGTCAATTCTGGGATGATATCATTTGACTGTTGGTTAGGGTTAGTAGGATCAGCGTCACTTGAACACCCTATCATCAGTATACTCGCTAACGCACATGCCAATATCAAAATCTTGTTATACTTCTTCATATCTATAAATCAACGTATCAGATAAACCAGTTGTTCTTCTTAAACTCTAAGAAAGGATATTCTGTTGATTTCGATAGTGCTCGGGCCGACAATATTTAGCGCTTTGAGGACTGCTTTATCTTGATTTTTACTGAGCTTGATCTGACCTACCATTACCTCCTTAAAGTCCTTGACATACGATTCTATCCTTGGCACTCTGTCTTGATCCATGCCAATCAAAGGAGGATCGTGTGGCTCGTCCATACTAAAAGTCAAAGATGCATCTCCGATTTTTAGTTGCAGATCTGAGCCTACCTGATCTATATCAGCTGTATAGTGTAGGGATACATTGTAGGTGCCTGCTTCGAGTATATCCAAGTCCCAAGTTATGCTATCAGTTGTTTTGGTCCAGTTAGTGAAGTAGGAGTCATTAGGATATCGATTAGATCGCTTGATGGCGCCATGACTGATGCCATCACGTGCAGGCAAGTGATCCCATGCATTTGGCTTCAGCCCGATTGGAAACTTTCTCAGATCTTCTTCTGGTAACTCAGTCCTCACTTCTTTTTTCCAATTATCCTTTAAGCTTAAGAGATATTCTAAAGTCGGTTTGTTTGTTTCGCTTATGTCCATCTGTTGATTGGGGTCTGAGATCATATCAAAGAGTGCTTCATTATGATCCAACTTATACTGCTGCGTGCGTACGGAGAGCTTGTCTCTCCAATAGTGTACAATATGTCGATCTGGCCATACTGACTCTTGTTCTAAAAGCAAGGTTGCTAGACTACTGCCGTCATATGAAATGTCTTTTGTTGGTGTTAAGTAGCATAGGTCGATCAAGGTTGGCGCGATGTCTATGACGCTGCCGATATGTGGTATCCTAAGACCATGAGCGATGTGATTTTTCCAATTTACAAACAGTGGCGAACGCACGCCACCTTCATCTGTAGAGCCTTTGCGCCCTTTCATATTTCCATTCCATCTCACTCCATTGGGCCCGTTGTCAGTTAGGTATAGGATGATCGTGCTTTCTAATTGTCCTTCTTGTTCTAATTGACTCATGATCCGTCCGACGTTGTGGTCCAGGTTCTCTACCATGGACAAGGCAGCTCTTGCGTGATTTTGCGATATAGAATCATCTGGTGCCGCTTTGATCACTTTGTCTTTGTGACGCTCCCAGTACTCATCGGGTACTTGCATCGGACTGTGTGGAGTGTTGTAAGCTAAAAAGACGAAAAACGGATCTTCTTTTGCCTTGATAAAGGATAAAGCATGATCAGTTAGATCATCAGGGAGATATCCTTGACCTTCGACCATAGTTCCATTTTGATCGAGCGGAGGACTGAAGTAATGTCCCCAATGCCCAGAAGTAAAACCATAGTATCTGTCAAATCCTCTACTATTGGGATGATAAGGATGTTGCCCACCGCTGTGCCATTTGCCAAAGCACGCTGTTCTATATCCATTGTCATGAAATACTTCAGAGATCAACTGCTCGTCCAGATCTATCCTTTCGCCACCAGCAGACGTACTCCTGACACCTGACCTTAAGTGATAGCGCCCAGTCAGCAACTCAGCCCGTGTTGGTGAACAAACTGGCTGCACATAGAATCTATCAAAGCTTGCTCCTCTTAGCGCTAGTTGATCAATGTGTGGGGTGTTGATGTCTTTGTTGCCATGGATCGATAAGTCGCCCCATCCTTGATCATCTGCTAAAATGATGATGACATTGGGGTGGGTTGGGGATGTTGTGGTTTTGTCTTCATGGCATGATATCAGCAATGATGTGAGTATGACTAGAAGAAGTAGAAGTCGAGGTGAAGTCACTGGATCGTTTTTGTAGTCTCTTTGTAAAGCTAATTAACCTAATGATTTTATTTGACTATCATTTTTAGTAAATATGATAACCGAAGTGATTTGATGTGCAAATATGACAATCAAAACTACTTGTCTATCATTATGACATAAATATGATTACCTAATATGATTGGCGCTCATGTTTGCACATCAAATCGGTAGAATGTGATTAGGAGCAATAGGTGGTTGAAGCTTTATATGTGATGGCGAGTCATTTGAGGTGATTGCTCATGAAGAAGACATAACTTTTCAAAATGTCCGTCGCATCATTGAAGATAAAGCAGGTAGTAACTTGCTACCTGACTATGATGGATTATGGCGATATGACGGCAATACATTTGTAAATTATGTTCTGATTAGAAACGAAGCTGCATTATTATAAGGTGCTTATAAGTATATTTTTCTGAGGCTATTGACGTAAGTAGATAAGATAGTTTGCCTACTCTCTTCAACAGAAACCTCAATCCTCTGGAATACCCTTATATATTATGGTCGGATGCTTCCGTTTACGCTTATATTACAATCAATAACTTATCTCTGCTTATGAAAAACCTACTGCTCTTACTGCTTTTCTTGCTTACGATCAGTTCCTGTCAAGACAAGCGACCCATCGTGCTACCAGAATCTCATGACCTCATTTCTAAGTACTTAAATGAAAGAGTTGCTCCTTACATTAATATAGACGAGGACATTGTTTTAAGATTTAAAAAAGAGGTCAATCAATCATCATTTGATGCTTATAATCAGATTAGGTTTTCTCCGCATGTAGATGGCAAGTTCAGTTGGATCGATGCTTACACCGTTGTGTTCCATCCTAATGAGTATCTTGAGTTTGATCAAGGCTATTCTATGTTTGTAGATGTCCAAGCTATAGACACGACTGTAACTGAACCGTTTGCTTTGATTGTGAATTTTAAAACTCGTGCACTGCATCTAAGTATGAATGCCATCTATCAAAAGTTAGAAGCTAACGGTACATCAGTTGATGTGGTGATCAAAGGGGCCATACTATCTAATCAACAAGTGGAGTCATCACTTATTGAAAAGATGCTGTCAGTCAGAGGTGTCGGTCAACTAAGTAATATAACATGGGATCACAATGCATCAGGTAAAGTACATGACTTCACTATCACTGGTTTATCTCAACAATCAAAACAACAAGAACTTGAAGTAGTGTGGGATGGAGAGGTATTAGTCGATGGATTTGAAGGAAGGAAGACGATTGTTATCTCTGGAGAAAAGTCCTTTGCGGTAGATGATGTGATTATACAGAATGAGCCAAGTAGATATATAACTATTCTTTTTAGTCAACCTATAGATACTGACCAAAACTTAAACGGGCTCATTAAAATCAACGATAATAATAAAAACATTAAAACACTGATCGAAGGAAACGAGCTAAAAATCTATCCAGATGGCAATATAGAAAGGACGATACAATTAGAATTATCTAAAAGTATAAAGTCCTATGCAGGCAAAACCTTAGCTCAGAATGTGACACGGGGTCTCAATATTGAACCTGCGAAACCTGCTTTGAGGCTAGCCGAATCTGGCGTCATTGTCCCTTCTATTGGAGATATAACTTTTCCATTTGAAGCTATCAACATAGACACAGTTGACATTGAAATATTCAAGATATACGATCAGAATGTTCTGCAGTTTATGCAAGAGAATGATCTGAGTGGAGGATATAGTCTTGATCAAGTAGGCGTTATAGTTCATCAAGAAAAGAAAAGTATAAAGACAGAAGGTCAACCAATCAATACATGGATGTCTATAGCTCTTGATCTCAGAGATTTTATGATGAAAGATCAAGATGCAGTTTATCAAGTGAGATTAGGATATAGACCATCTTATGTCAATTATGAATGCGCAAGTGGTATAGCTGATTATCCATCCTTTAAAAAAGGCCGATCTATCATGGAGTATAGATATTATGGATATGAAGGATACGAAGATCCATGTAGTAAGGCCTACTACACAACGGACAAGTTTGTCAGTAGAAATGTCTTGATATCGAATGTTGCTGCAATTATAAAAAGAGATGGTCACAACAAGTACTATGTTGTGGCCAATAAAATCAGCGATGGACAAAGCTTGAGTGGGGCTGATGTGTCCTTTTATGATTTTCAAAAAAAGTCACTTGGAAACACCTCAACTTCTAGTGTAGGCATGGCAGAGGTGAAATTAGAAAAGACAGCCGCGTTTGCAATTATAAAACATAGTGAAGGTGTAGCTTATGTCAATTTGCGAGACGCCAATACTAAGAGTATAACGGACTTTAATACAGGTGGGAAGAAATCTAAGAAGGGTATCGATGCTTATCTCTATACGGATCGTGGTGTCTATCGTCCAGGAGACTCTATTTATCTTCATGCGATGATCGAGGATGGTGAGATGGACTTGCCTGATGATCATCCTGTAACTCTTGTTGTTAAGGATGCCCAGAGCCAAGTGAAGTATCGTCATAGTACAACGACGCATATGGATCACATTTATTCGTTTGCGATACCTACAGATATGGACGATGGGACTGGAGCTTGGAGTGCATCTTTAGGTGTCGGTAGTGTTTCGTTTTCTAAACGCATCAATGTAGAAACAGTAAAGCCCAACAGATTGCGCATCGCTCTTGAGAAGGATGATCGCATCAGCTATGTCAAGAAAGATAGTCGTATGATTGATATAGTGTCATCATGGCTTCATGGCGCTCCTGCTTCAGGGCTTAAAGTTAAAATAGACGGTCAGTGGTCTGTTATGAGTCCAAGATTTGAAGGATTTAGGGACTATATATTTAGCGACCCAGCGAGAAAAATCAATGGAGGACAAGTCACACTTTTTGAAGGTGCACTCAACGATACGGGAGAACGATCATTTGAGTTGCAGTTGGATAAAAATTCTAAATACCCGGCAATGCTCAGAGCAAATATCACGAGCAGAGTTTTTGAAAAAGGCGGCGACTTTTCTGAAAATTATAGTTCAATAGAAGTGAGCCCATATGCAACCTATGTTGGTGTCTCGATGCCTGAGAACAGTTGGGGATATAAGTCAGTAAAAATCGGAGGTCCTGGAAAGGCTACTGCGATAGTAGTCAATGAAAATGGAAGCCCAGCAGTTAATCGACGCTTGTCAATCGGTGTCTATGATATCAACTGGAGATGGTGGTACTACCGAGGTGAAAGAAACAATATCTATGAGTTGAATAGTGATCAACATACCAAGGCAATTATAAAAGCAGATGCTATCTCAGGAGCGAATGGAAAGGTTGAGATTCCATTTAGTACGGATGAGTTTGAGTATGGAAGGAAGTTGATCAGGATATGCGATGTAGAGTCTGGACATTGTACAGGAGAGTTTTTCTACGCTTCGGGTTGGCGGTCGTCAATGACATCAGAAGAGAGAAGTAGCTTGAGTAGATTGGCTTTTACAGCAGATAGCGAGTCCTATACTTCTGGAGACGAAGTAACACTGAGCATACCGTCCGAAGCAGGATCTAAAATCTTGGTGTCTATCGAAAGTGAAAATGAAGTCGTCTTACAAGATTGGATCACAGGTACTAAAGGTTCATCTACTTACAAGTTTCGCACAGACAAGTTGATGGCCCCCAATGTATATGCCCATGTCAGCTTGATACAACCCTACGATCAAGTGACCAATGATCTTCCAATTAGAATGTACGGCGTGATACCGATTATGATAGAAGACCCTGAGAGTAAGTTAGACCCAGAGATTAAAGTTGCTGATTCTTTTAAACCAGAGCAACCTTTCTCAATATCCGTAAGTGAGGCCGATGGTAAAGCGATGACGTATACTTTAGCGGTCGTAGATGAAGGATTATTAGATCTTACTAATTATAAAACACCAAGTCCTCATGGTCACTTTTTTGCAAAAAGATCCTTGGGTGTGAAAACTTGGGATGTCTATGATGACGTGCTGTATGGGCTTAATGGAACGCCTGATAAAATCATCAGTGTTGGAGGTGACGGTGAGAATGAGGCAGGAGATGGCAAGAAGAAAGCGATTAGATTTAAGCCAGTTGTTTTTTCTGCGGGCCCATTTTTTCTAAAATCGGGAGCTGATGCCACTCACTCATTTACAATGCCTAATTATATCGGTTCAGTGAGAACCATGGTTGTCGCTCGATCTGGACACTCATATGGTAGGGCAGATGAAGCTACACCTGTGAAGACACCACTGATGTTATTGCCTACAGTGCCAAGAGTGATATCACAAGGAGAGAAGATAAAGATTCCAGTTTCTGTTTTTGGTATGCAAGACGATATCAAGAATGTTCAAGTTGACTTGGCGACCTCAGGACATCTTAGTTCGCCAGATAGAACACAAGCATTGAGCTTTAGACAGCAAGGTGAGCAAGTGACATATTTTGATGCATCAGTAGGAGAGGAGCTTGGGATTGCAAAGATAGATGTAAGTGCTACGAGTGGAAGATATAAAGCAAGTCAACAGATCGAAGTGGATGTTCGCAACCCTAACCCTGTTGTTTCAGAGGTCAATTCTCATACCTTAGAAGCAGGAGAGACATGGACTACTGATTATAATCCATTTGGTGTCGCTGGCACTAATGATGCAACCATAGAACTGAGCTTGATGCCATCAGTACGGCTTGCAGATAGGGTAGACTATCTTGTTAACTATCCTTATGGTTGTTTAGAACAAACAACGTCATCTGCATTTGCACAGCTCTACTTGAAAGAACTTACAGATTATGTATCTGATGCGGAGATCGACAGAAATATAAAAGCAGGGATAAAACGTATTTTGAAATTACAAAATGGTAGAGGTGGATTTAAGTATTGGCCATCTTCTCGGAGTAAGATCAGCGAGTGGTCATCTTCCTACGCAGGACACTTTCTAATTAAGGCCAAAGAAAAAGGATATTACGTTGCTAATAGTGTCATTGACAATTGGGCCAGCGATCAAAAATCACGAGCATCACGTTGGACGCCATCTTCTAACATGTACAGAAGAAAAAGTGACATGATCAACCAAGGATATCGCTTGTATACTTTAGCGATGTATGGACAGCCTGATCTAAGTGCTATGAATAATCTTAGGGGTTACGGAGACTTACCTGCGACGGCCAAGTTTTTATTAGCTGCGTCATATGCGATCAATGGGAAGTCTAACATCGCACTTGATCTCATAAAAGGTGCCAGTAATGACATCGCCACTTATAGGTCCTCTGGCTGGACCTATGGCAGTGAGGTAAGGGATATGTCACTAATTGCACAGACATTGAGACACCTAGACAGAACGTCTCAATCCCTTGAAGTCATCAAGAATGTCGTTGAGAAGTTGAATGGTGGTAGATGGTATAGCACACAGTCCATAGCTTTTGGACTAATGACAATCGGGGAGTTGTCTGAAGAGTATCGTCGCAGCACTATAGATGCTACAGTTACGACAGGATCAGACTCGCCTATAGATGTAGAATATAATAAGACAATATTTACAATGGGTGTTGATCCAGATGATGCAACGGATCACAGGCTTGTCATCAAGAATAATAGCGATAAGGTTCTCTTTGCTTCAGTCCAATTGAAAGGACAAAAGTCGACAGCCAATATGTTGACAGATCCGGCCGTAAGTAAGAACGTATCGCTCAAAGTAAATTATAAAAGCTTAGACGGTAAGTCTATCGATGTATCCAGCCTAAAGCAAGGCACAGACTTTATAGCTGAGATTGAAATTGTCAATACCAACACTTCTGCTACATCTATCGATGAGATGGCACTGACGCAGATCATACCGAGTGGCTGGGAGATCAGAAGTGGAAGGTTGAGTAACCTTGATGGATTTAGCGAGGACAGTTATGACTATAGAGATATCAGAGATGATAGAGTCCATACTTTCTTTGATCTAACTTCTAAGAAAAAATATGTCTTACTTATGAATGCTACATATGAAGGTGAGTACTTTCTTCCTCCTGTAAGTGTTGAGGCAATGTATGATAACGGCGTGCAAGCCAGAACGAAAGGTCGTAAGATTAGAGTTGTGTCTAATAAGTAGTCAAAATGGTAATTATAAATGTGCTTGTAAAAGCTTGAAGAGAAAAACCTACATATCGGTATTAGTGATCATGATGTCATGGCTTTTATGGCCAGTGTCTGATTCTTTTTTGCAATTGCCATATAGTACAGTTGTCAATGATGTCGATGGTGGATTATTATCTGCTCAGATAGCTGAAGATCACCAATGGAGATTTCCGGTGATTGAAGAGGTGCCAGAGCGATTTGAAAAGTCATTATTAACGTTTGAAGACAAGCGATTTTACAATCACTTTGGTGTTGATCCTCTGGCATTTGGTAGGGCTGTACAGCAAAATCTTACCCAAAAAAGAATCGTGAGCGGAGCCAGCACGCTGACGATGCAAGTGGCGCGACTTGTTTCTAATCACAAAGAGCGGTCTCTTCTCAATAAATTGAAAGAGATCCGTTTAGCACTTAGATTAGAACTTTGGTATGGCAAGCGAGATATACTGAGATGGTATACTTCCTTGGCGCCATTTGGCGGCAATGTTGTAGGTTTAGAAGCAGCATGTTGGCGATACTTTCAAAAGCGCCCAAATCAATTATCATGGGCCGAGTCAGCGACCATGGCTGTACTGCCCAATGCGCCATCGTTGATTCACATCAATAAAAACAGAGTACGATTATTGAAAAAAAGAAATAGGCTGTTGCAGAGTCTACATGACAAGTCTATCATAGATGACATTGACTTGGAGGCGTCGCTCTTAGAGCCACTTCCTGATCGCTTTTACAACTTGCCCAATTATGCTCCTCACTTATTGCAAAACCTGAAAAGTAAAATGTTGACCAAGGCGCATGTCTCTATCAACTCTACCCTACAACAGTCGCTGGGAGATCTTATGAATCAACTATATGATGAGTGGAGCGAAAATGAGGTGAATAATGCAGGTTGCCTGATCCTCGATACAAAATCTGGGAATTTATTGGCTTATCAAGGTAATGTGCCGAAGACTAATCATGAGCAAGCTGTTGACATGATCCAAGCACGTAGAAGTTCTGGATCTATCCTCAAGCCATTCCTATATGCACATATGGTTGATGAGGGACTCATAACTCCTTCAGAACTTCTAAAAGATGTACCTACTTACATAGCAGGTTTCAATCCGAGTAATTATAATCGTACCTATAACGGAGCTGTTGGTGCTGATGAAGCCTTACAGCGATCGCTTAATGTGCCAGCCGTGCGTATGTTACAATCTTATGGTATCGATAAGTTCTTGCATCAGTTAAAAGGACATAACATCTCAACACTACCTCATGATGGTGATCACTATGGTCTGTCTTTAATCTTAGGCGGAGGAGAAGTAACCCTATGGGAGCTGGCACATGCGTATAGACAGATGGGTGCTTCACTTTTAGAAAATGATGATAAAGCTGGAAGTAAAAGCATACTTTCTAAAAGTGCTACTTTTCAAACTTTAGAAGTATTGAAAGATTTGTCAAGACCTGATGAAGAAGGCAATTGGCAGTTGATGGATAGCCGTGCAACGATGGCTTGGAAGACAGGTACAAGTTATGGTCATCGAGATGCTTGGGCTGTCGGAGTGTCACCCGATGTAACTATTGCTGCTTGGGTAGGCAATGCTGATGGAGAAGGCAGAGATGGTATCGTTGGTACAACTACGGCTGGGAGATTATTATTTACGGCAGCGGGTCTCATGAATCTCAGTGGTACTTGGTTTAATGCTCCTTATGAAGAGATGTCTCATTTACGAAAGTGTCATCACTCAGGTATGTTGGCGAGTGTTAACTGTCCTCAAGTAGAAACAGTGCTGTGGCCGGCTATCTCAGAGCGATCAAGTGTGTGCAAGTATCATCTGCCTGTATCGATTACAACTGATGGGAGTTATCGCATAGATGGATCATGTAAAGGAGATCTTGATTATAAAAACAGTTCGTTCTTAATGCTTCCTCCAACAGTTGCTCAATATTATAAAAGAAGCCATCCAGAATGGCTATCGCCTCCTCCTTTGCATCCGGCTTGTGATGTGGATGAAGCCGAAAGAGTTATGGAGATCGTATATCCTTTGAAAGACGATGTTATCTATCTGGCGAGAGACTTTGATCAATCAGAGCAATCCGTTGTGGCGCGGGTATCACACAGTCGTTCAGATAGTAAACTCTTCTGGTATCTCGATGACCAGTACCTCGGAGAGAGTCAAGACTTCCATTCATTTGCTTTTGCTCCTAAAGAAGGACATCATAAGATCACGATCATTGACGATCATGGCAATCGGGCCTATAGAAATATTGAAATACTCAGACCAAGGGAACCATAGTTACTTTCAAGATTACAAAGTGATTTTGCCATCTCTATGAACTGATGTATATTATATCAAATTGAAAAACAAACTACTATGACTGTACAAGAATATATCAAAACGCTTCCAGCAGATAGGAGTGTGCCATTCAAAAAGATACGTGAGACTATAAAGAACAATCTACCAAAGGGATTTAAGGAATGTATCAATTATAAAATGCTCGGTTACGTTGTTCCTAAGTCAGTCTATCCGGATGGTTATCACTGTGACCCTAAGTTGCCGCTCCCATTTATGAATCTGGCCAATCAAAAGGGGTTTATAGGGTTGTATCACATGGGTATCTATGCTCAACCAAAACTTTTAGACTGGTTTGTCAAAGAATACCCGAGGCACTGTAAGTATAAGTTGGATATGGGGAAGAGCTGTGTGCGCTTTAAGAAGATGGAAGATATACCTTATGATCTCATTGCAGAGTTGACGCAAAAAATGACTCCAGACGATTGGATAAGGTTGTATGAAAAGAATATAAAAAAGTAGATAAACTAAAAGATTGTAATATCAAGTTAAGATAAGACTGAAGCTGGACGCCTACAGCAACAATAGTTAGGCGACGATTTTGCATGGATTCATGTAGGCGTCCAGCCTCAGTAAGTTTGTTTCTAACAACTATATATTTCTAATTAATTATCGCTTTTATATTCCAGTTTACACTTTCGCTTTGATTGGTTCTATTTATAAAAGTTTCCCAAGTCATAGTGGCTTCGTCATATAGCCAATCACCGTTTGCATTTGCGGGACCTGCATCACAACCTACAGTTTGTATTTGATCATCTTGAGTTACCTCTATGCCGACCCAGACCGCTGAACCATCCATTAGATAAGGAGTGTCTAGAGTGATCGTATTCCAACTATTGGGAGTTGGATTATTAATCATCTGTGTATTTTCTATAGCGCCAGGCTCCGTTGGGCTGACATCGCGAGATATCTTGAGATACATTTGAGCAGGAGCATTGTACAAGTAGAAGCTTACTTGAGTGATGGATCTATCTACGACGTTGCGCGTTAGCGTTGTAGGAAACCTCACGGCAAACTCGTATAAACCTGCTGGCAAAGTTGGAGCAGTAAGATTTTCTCCATCGTAACTTAATACTACCGCTTCTTCCGGTATTTCGGGGCCCTGATCATCGCCACATGACACCAAAAATCCAGCGAGCAATATTATAAAAAGGAATTTGTTCTTCATTTCTTTGATATTTGATTGTCAATAATAGGACTCTTTTCAATATTACTTATTATCCATCAACCTATAGGTTAAGAATATGATAAATGCGCCCTCAGAATCTATTAATAAAACGTTAGTACAGCGTCTTAAGGTCTCTTATGAGGGAGATCCTTGGCATGGGAAGAGCATCAAGGCGATTCTTCAACTCTCGGATGCTCCACTACCTATGAAGGTGCTGGAGCTTTTAAACCATATGATCGCTTGGCGCACATATGTATCTGAGATACTCAATGGCGCTCGATATAGAATCGAACTTAACACACCAGAAGACTGGCCTCCAGTGACACAGTCACAAGAGGATATCTTAAATGTCTTAGAGCAATCACAAAACGAGTTGATCTTAGCGATAGATCACTTCAATGGAGATGAGTGGTACGACCTACTTGGAGATACTAAGTATACTTGCCTTGATTTGGTGCAAGGTGTTATCGATCATGATATATACCACAGTGGGCAGTTGGTGCAGTATATCAGAAGAGAGATGTGACGGATAGTCTACGTTGTCGTTACCTCAATTGCAGTTGATAGATTGTATTATAGTCTCACCGTTATCTTCGTATAACACACCATTATCTATCTTGATAAGATCAGTATCAGGGCTATCTTGACATTTGCTAACAACAAGTACGCCCATCGCACTATTCGTAAATGTCCCATCAACAGCATAAAGACATGTAGGCGAACTTCCATTGTTTAATTGGTCAATGAATAGATTTCCATGATTAGTGATTGCGGAGTTAGATTCAAAGTATAGGCCTTCGTCATTATAAGAGGCGACCAATAAGGAACCTGAGTTACTTATCTTAGAAAAGTTTTCCATATAGATTCCATCTCGTTGAGCATCTCTGATCGCTACGGTTCCTTCTTGGATATCCAGCTCTCCCCTTAAAGTCATCCTTAGTCCATCCGTGTCAGAACCTTGAATGTCTAATCGCACATCAACATCATCAATAATTAGTTTTGCTTGAGCTCTGATCTCCAACGCCTTGATGACAACATTATCTCCAGATAAAATTACTGTATGACCATTGCCAACTTCAACTATGTCATTAGCATTAGGCAGTCGATTGGGATTCCAATTACGAGTATCATTCCAGACGTTACTGGCACTTGGAGCTTTGCTATAAAAGATAGTTGCTTGTGCTGATAAAGAAAGAGTACCAATTAGAAAAGATAATATCAAAAGAAATCTCATAGATGCGGTGTAGTGAATGAAAGGATAAAGGTACTTGGAGCTTGCGAGACCTAGATCCCCAAAAATTGGTATTTGGGCCAAGCAACCAATTATGATGATTTATGCTCTCAATTGAAGAACTTCTAAAATTTGCTATCTTTAGAATGTAACTTATAGCATGCTGGGTAAACTGTTAAAACTTGATTGGATAGGATTTAGACGTGCTCCTCACTGGGCGCAAAGTATGACGGCCAATGTTTTCTTAGGCTTATTTGGCTTGTATATGCTCATAAGTGCTTTGGGACTTGGCTATATGGCGAGTTTTATAATCAAAGAAGCATTCCCTGGAGCCGATGTCCTGCAAAAATTCAATGGGTACTTTGCTATCTATCTGATAGCAGATATCTGTATGCGGTTTATGTTGCAGAAGTTTCCCTCGTTTTCACTAAGCAAGTATCTCACTATCAATGTCAAGAAGTCAACTATCACCAGATACTTAATGGTTAAGTCTTTGTTGAGTATTTTTAATCTCTTGCCCTTATTCATTATCATTCCTTTTTATCTCACTTATGTGAGTTCAGCCTTAGGTCAGCCGCAAGCTTTAGTCTGGTTGCTTTTGGGTTTTAGCTTGATTCTCTTCAATAATTATTTGAGCTTCTTTTTGGATCGAAGTTTAAGTAAGAAGCCTCTTCCTGTCTTTTTTATACTGGCATCATTGGTGGTTTTGATTTACTTGGACTTTAAGGGATTTTATAGTTTGAGTGATCTGCTGGCACCGGTTATTACAGCGCTTCATAGTAGTGTTTTGATTGCCTTGCCTGTTCTATTGTTAGCAGGTCTTTGCCACTTGATTTTCAAACACTTGAGAAGCAATGCTTACATTGATATTGCAGGTTCTGGTCCGAAAAAACACATTGCAGATGGATACGACTTTGGTTTGTTTGATTTTTTTGGAGACATCGGCAGGTGGATGAAGATTGAGTCAAAGATGATCATGCGTAATAAGAAGTCTAAGTCATATATGTTTATGAGCTTTTTCTTTTTGGTTTATCCGTTGATCATGGGTGTTGATTTGTTTGATAACACTTATATGCTGTTGATCTTTGCCATCATGATGGTCGGTGCTTTTATGATGAACTATGGACAACTTCTTTTTTCTTGGAATAGTGCTCACTTTGATTTCATCATCACCCAAAACATAGGCATCACTAACTTTCTAAAATCAAAGTATGCTTTGATTGCGGGCTCTAACTTGATCTTCTTTATTCTATCAACGCCATATGTGTTTTTTCAGCCCAAGATTGTTTTGGTTAATTTTGCCATCTTATTTTTCAATGCAGGTGTGGTGTCATATTTTCTATTGTGGTTTTCAATGAGCAATTCTAAGAAGATGGATGTGTCCAAAGGTGCTATGTTTAATTACGAAGGTATCTCTGCTGCTCACTTTCTAATTGGTATTCCAATCATAGGTGTGCCTCTTGGATTCTACGCAATATTTGATGCATTGGATTTTGAAAATTTAGGCTTGCTAATTTTAGGTATTATTGGTTTGCTCGGTGTAGTCTTTAATACTAAGATTATAGAAAAGGCATCAGCGTATTTTAATAAGAAAAAGTATTCTCTTCATAGCAAATTCACAAAGTAATGGCAGAAATTAGATTAGAAGGGATATCAAAGAAGTATGATGGTAGTCTGGTGTTAGATGTGCCCGGTCTAACCTTTAACCCGGGTGAGGTCGTTGGGCTGTTAGGCAACAATGGAGCAGGTAAGACAACTATGTTTAGTATTATTCTTGATCTGATTCAGCCAGATACGGGTCACTCTTATTCTGGAGATGAGGCAATCGCTTTATCAGAACACTGGAAGTCATATACTGGATCATATATCTCAGAAAATTTTCTTTTGGATTTTCTGACGCCAGATGAATACTTCAAGTTTATCGCAGAGCTCAATCAAGTTAATGCCGCCGATCTCAATACTTTCCTGAGTAGCTATGATGACCTCTTCAATGGAGAGATCCGTGGAGTCCAGAAGTACATCAGAGATCTTTCAAAAGGCAATCAGAAAAAAGCAGGTATAGTAGCCGCATTGATAGGAGATCCTGACGTCATTATATTGGATGAGCCATTTGCTAATCTCGATCCTACTACTCAGATCAGATTAAGAAACATACTATCCGATCTCAAGTCTGCCGACAAGACGATCTTAGTATCAAGTCATGATCTATCTCAAGTAACGGAAGTATCTGACAGAATAGTCCTTCTTGAAAAAGGAGTGATTGTTAAAGATCTTATCAAGACAGAGGAGACACTGAAGGAGTTGGAGGCTTATTTTGGGATGTGATGTGGTTTTTTGTTTTGGCATGTTTTTATTCGTTTGAAAAATGCAAAACACGACATGGGTCTTTACATCAATAATTGTTATTGAGGTGAGTTATTGAAAAGGCAACTATCAAGGATTACTTGATAGTTCAAAAAGAAGGAAATAGAAAGATCAAGAGAAAGCAATACTATGACAACTTAGTTCTCTTATTCCTATTCTTCTCCCATCACCCGGCCATAACGCCCGAGCTCCAAAATCACATACAAAACACACCTTTCCCATCTTTTGTTGGTAAATATTCTGTCCTCATAGTCCCGCGCCAAATCAAAATGTGATCCGCACATATCACACTTTTCTCCAATGTTAAGCCAGTGTAAACACTGTCTTTCTGAGCTTAACGATTACATAACCTTGGCGTAATGTTGGGGCTACGGTCCGACTTTACATTTGTAATAGAATTGAAACAGTACAGACTTTTAAATTTTTAGATAAAGAATTATGATAAGAACACTGACAACTTTGATTTTACTGGCCACATTGGCGATAGGTTTTTCTTCTTGTGGAGAAGATGATCCTTGTGATAACAAGGTCTGTGAGGCAGGACAAATATTAGATGCAGCATCTTGCGTTTGTGTAAGTCTTGATCCATGTGAGAGCGTGACTTGTGCTTCAGGTGAGATCAAAACTGCTGATTGCCAATGTGTTACTCAGGATCCTTGTGCAGGAGTCACTTGTGCATCAGGAGAGATATGTGAAGATGGAAATTGTATAAAAGATCCGAATGCAGTAGGAGAAGTAACGGTTGCTGGTTTTATCACAGATGGTGATACTTGGACAGCAGACAATATATATGTCATGACAGGCAAGGTAGTTGTTCCTCAAGGTGCTACACTTACGATAGAACCAGGAACGATTATTAAAGGAGCTGAAGGAGAAGGTACATTAGCTTCTGCTCTTGTTGTAGCAAGAGGCGGTAAGTTGATGGCAGAAGGAACAGCTGAACAGCCGATTATATTTACTTCTGCAAGAGATAATATACAAAGCGGTCAGATCGCAGGTAGTAATCTGGACGAAACGCAAGTGGGCCTTTGGGGTGGATTAATCATCTTGGGTTATGCACCTATTTCAGTTGAAACGGGATTGACTTCTCAGATAGAAGGTATCCCAGCGAGTGACGACTTTGGCGCTTATGGAGGAGATGATGCGGCTGACAACTCAGGTATCATCAGATACGTATCTGTAAGACATGGAGGAGCTACGATCGGAGAGGGTAATGAAATCAACGGCATCACCTTCGGCGGTGTTGGATCTGGCACAGTAGTGGACCACGTAGAAGTCATTGGAAACCAAGATGATGGATTAGAGTGGTTTGGAGGAACAGTCAATGTTACCAACGCCTTGGTATGGGCGCAAGGTGATGATGCTTTCGACATAGACCAAGCTTACTCCGGTACAATAGATAACTACATATATATCGCAGGCCCAGATTCTGATCACGGTATGGAGATAGATGGGCCAGAAGGTGCTGCTAATGCGACAGGTGCCTTCACGCTTAAGAATGGTTGGTTAAAAGGCATGGCATCAGAGTATGCAGACTTTAGAGATGGAGCAAGAGGTACAATCGAGAACTCATACTTCTTCAATTTTCCAGCTAATGCTGATTTAGAATTAGATGATAATGCTTCATCAGCTAACTACTTCTCAGGTGCGCTTGTCATCAAAGGCAATGAGTTCAATACAAGCCACTTGATGGATGGTAATAGAACGATTGAAGACATAGCAGCTGATAAAGCCGAGGCAGGTGATGCAGCTGCTTTTGACACACAGATGGCGGCTGACAATAGCATCGTAACAGAAGCTACTATTGGAGCTGATGCTTCAGTATTCGGGTGGACATATGCCATGAGTAAAGGAGCTATCAGTAACTAATTAAAATATAGAGTAAGCTCATCCTGATGATTGACGTGGTCAGGATGAGCTTTTTATAAAATTGTAAAAACTAAGTGTTGTGATAAAAAACGTAATTACTATTTTCTTTTTATTTTTTTCATTTGCTTTAGTTAGCCAGAATGGAACGATCAGAGGTACAATCATCGATGACGGTACTGGGGAGACTGTTCCTTTTGCCAATGTCTTTGTGACACAGACGCAGACAGGTACCACTTCAGATCTTGATGGATCTTTTTCATTAAGCTTAGCGCCAGGTACTTATTCTGTGGAGTTTTCATTTATAGGTTATACTTCACTTACCGTAAATGATATTATCGTTGCAGCTGATGAGGTAACTCCATTGGATGTAAGAATGGCAGAAGAAACTGCACTTCTTGAAGAAGTAGTTGTAACTGCTAAGCAAATTAGAAATACCGAAGCTGCGATCCTTACCATCCAAAAGAAAGCACCACAGCTCTTAGATGGTATCTCATCTCAGACATTTAAAAAGATCGGAGATAACAATGCAGCTTCTGCAATCAAAAGAGTAACAGGAGTATCTGTAGAAGGAGGAAAGTATGTATTTGTAAGAGGACTTGGAGATCGTTATACGAAGTCGATTCTCAATGGTATGGATGTGCCAGGACTAGATCCAGATCGCAATACGCTTCAGATGGATATCTTTCCAACTAACTTGATAGATAACATCATCGTTTTAAAATCTTTTACACCAGACTTGCCTGCTGATTTCACAGGGGGCATTGTAAATATTATTACAAAGGATTTTCCAGAAGAGAAGAAGTTTAGTGTATCTGCAGGATTAACTTATAATCCTACTATGCACTTCAAGAATGATTACATCACTGCAGCAGGAAGTTCAACTGACTGGTTAGGTTTCGATAACGGTACGCGAAGCCTTCCCATCAGATCAACAACGGTCATCCCAGACCCGATTGCTTCTAATAAGTACAACTCTTTCTTGACAGATGTAACCAGAAGCTTTACTTCTAACTTAGGGACGATGCGTGAGAAGAGCGCACCCAATACAAGCTTTGGTTTTTCTGGTGGTAACCAGATCAATAAAGAAAAAGCAACGATCGGATATAACTTTGCACTGAACTATAGAAACAACACGACATTCTACGATGACGTACAGTTCAATACGTACAGAAAGCAAAACTTAAATAGCGAGTCTCCATTCTCATTAGAAAAAGATAGAACTCAAGCAGGGCAGCAAGGATCTAACAATGTATTGATCAGTGGACTTGCAGGAGGTGCTATAAAGTTTGGTAATCATAAGTTTAACTTAAATGTCATTGCCATCCAGAACGGACAATCAAAGGCTGGTCTTTTTGAGCAAAACTCATTTCTCAGGACATCTAACACTTTGATCCGTGACAACGCAGAGTATGCAGAAAGAACAATTGGTAATGTGCTTCTTTCAGGTAAGCATACGTTCGAAAGTGGATTAGATATAGATTGGAAACTCTCTCCAACTTACTCAAGAATCGAAGATAAGGATTCAAGAGTAGTGCCTTTTAGATTAGATGATGGTGAGTTGACAATAGAGCCAAGTGAGGGTGCAGAGCCAAGAAGAATATGGAGAAACTTGGAAGAAGTAAACTATACTGGCAAAGTAGATGTCTCTAAAAAGTTGTTGATTGGAGAGCGTGATGCTAAAGTAAAATTTGGCGTAAGCAATACTATCAAAAACAGAGATTACAGCATCATAGCTTACCGTATCAATGTACGTGGCCAAAACTCACTGGACATCAATGGTGATCCTAATAGAATCTTAGCTCCTGAAAATATTTGGACGATCGGAAGTGATAGAGGTTCTTTCTTAGTAGGAAACTTTGAACCAGCTAATACTTACGAAGCTACTCAATCTATACTTTCTGCATACGCCATGAATGAGCATGAAGTAAGTGACAAGTTGAAGGCAGTCTATGGTGTAAGAGTTGAAAAATTTGATCACACATACACAGGGCAAAACAACTTGGGAGATGTCGTTTATAATGACGAAAAGATCATCGCTGTGACAGATGTCCTTCCATCAATTAACTTGATATATGGAGTCAATGATAACATCAATGTAAGAACATCATTTACTAAGACATTAGCGAGACCTTCATTTAAAGAAGCATCTATCGGTCAGATATATGATCCATTCTCAGATAGAACATATATCGGTAATATCAATCTTGTAGAGACGAAAATCAACAACTTTGATGCAAGGGTAGAGTACTTTATGACAGGGGGACAGATGTTTGCAGTTAGTGGCTTTTATAAGCAGTTTGCTAATCCTATCGAAGTAGTTGCATTTAGTGAAGCTACTCCTAATCAGTTTCAACCTCGTAATGTTGGAGATGCAGAAGTACTTGGATTAGAGTTGGAGGCACGTAAGAACCTATCGTTTTTAAATGAAAATCTTTCTGCTTTCAATATCGGAGCCAACGTATCATTCATCCAGTCGAAGGTCGAGATGGATCGATCAATAGGAGGAGAGTATGAATCAAGATTAAGCAATGCTAGACCTGGCGAAGAGATTCTGCCAACAAGAAGCCTACAAGGACAATCACCTTATATCATCAATGCTTTCTTAAGCTATAGAGGTATTGAGAAGGGATTAGAAGCTAACTTAAGCTATAACGTACAGGGTAAGAGATTATCAGTAGTTGGTATAGGAAGAGTACCTGACGTATATGAGCAACCATTTCACAACCTTTCATTCAAGGCATCTAAAAGAATTGGAGCAGTGAAGTTGAGCTTATCAGTCAACAATATCTTAGATAGTAAAAATCAAAAGTTGTACGAAAGCTTCAACGCTGACTCAGAAATATTTGAATTGTTCAGACCTGCAAGAAGTTTTGGTTTCAGCGTAGGATATGACTTTTAAGAGACTCTATAGATAGTATGCGACAGATGTAATATCCAAGTCTAAAGGATTATCATAACACGTCATAGGGGTTTATCAATTAAGTTGATAAGCCCCTTTTTTATGCCTTCGCTTGATGGGTTGTACCAAGATTGTTATGTTATCACAACATGTCTCAGGGGACTCCTGAAGATATTTTGCCCATTCATAAGTAAACTATTTATCACGCTAATGTTAATTTAATGTAAACTCATTGATATAAATGTGATATATTTGGTAACATACAGTTTACATACGATTGTATGCTGTTGATTAGCAATGATATACATATTTAATAAATATATAATTCGAACAGTTCTCTTGGCTATCTTCATGGCCTTTTCCATTGTCTCTTGGGGGACGGAGTTAGAGAAAGAAGAAGTTGCTGTTAGCATAACCCTGGAGTTCGAATTAGTAGATGGTCTCATAGTTGTCCAAGCATCCAAAGATGGACATGCTGGCAACTATATCTTAGACACAGGTGCGCCTCACTTAATGGTCAATCAAAAGGTTGAAATGGAAGACTTTCAGTTGTGGACTGTTAAAGGATCTCAGAAAGGAGAAAAAATCGATATTACTACTTTTGAGTATGGTAGCATCTTAAGACAAGATATAGAAGCTTGGGCGATGGATCTTACTTATATAGAGGATGTTATAGGGAGGCCTATAGCTGGGATTTTGGGTCATGACTTATTGAAAGAATACAGCATAGAGATTGACTATCAAAAGAATGAGATCATTCTTATAGTGGATCGAAGTGCATACACAGTCTCTTCGACGGATTATAATATAACATCGATGTCTATCTCAAGTTATGCTGATCATTTGCCGATAGTAGAGTTGGATATAGAGGGTGTGACAAAGAAGTTAGTGTTTGATACGGGTGCTGCTGTGTCTGTGCTTGATCAATCCGATATGGAGCTAAATACTTCGAAGACGATCTCAATCAATAATATCAAAATAGAGAGCGCTCCCTTTTGCTCTAAGGATCTTTCTGAGCTCACTGCTAAATCACATACTACGGTAGATGGTATCTTAAGTGTGTCTTCTCTTGATGCAGCTAAGGTGTTGATAGATCATAGTTCTGAACGCATCTTCTTATTCTGGTCTAAGGAGAAGGCTTAAATTTCAACTTTTTTAGTAGCCAATTTTACTTATCTGCACGATGCTGTAGAGGTCTTAGTTGGGATAATTTGTAGGTCGTAACCCTGCAACATCGAGTTGTCTTTGAAGTAAATGAATCTTGCTTCTCAATAATATTTTCAATCAAAACCACTTCTTCCTCTTAAAGTAGAAAAGTGATATTGCGAAAATCAAAAACATAAAGAATAGCACAGCAAAGTATCCATAACGATAAGTAAGCTCTGGCATGTTTTCAAAGTTCATCCCATATAGTGCGGCCATGAATGACAGTGGAACAAAGATGGTTGTGATCATAGTGAGCACCTTCATGATCTGATTCATCTTCATGCTGATCTCTGACAGATACAGGTCTTGGATACCATTGAGTACATCACGAAAGGTATCTACAGTATCCATCACTTGGAAGGTGTGGTTGTTGACATCACGTATGTAGTTGAGCGAAGTCTCTTCTACAAAAGGACTCTCTGATTTTGCAAATTTGTTGAGCGCTTCTCTTAGTGGACTGATTGTTTTTCTCAGTTTGATCAGTGTGCGTTTGGTCTTGTGTACTTCTTCTTTGATGTTATCATGGTGCTGATTAGAAAGTTGCTCTTCCATCCACTCGATGCGATCTTCTATGTCATCAAGTACGGTAAAGTAATGATCAACAACATGATCAGAGAGAGCAAAGGTGAGATAGTCCGCCCCGCTACTTCTTATTTTACCAGTTGACTCGTGGATGCGTTTTCTCATCTCACTAAAGAGATCTGTTTTGTTTTCTTGAAAGGTGATCACCAGCCCTTTTCTAAAATAGATAGTCACCTGCTCCGTATCGATATCACAATCTTCTTTATCAAAACTAAGCGCTTTAATTATAAGATAATTTCCATTGGGAAACTCCTCATATTTCGCTCGACGGTTGATATCCGCCGCATCTTCTAATATGAGATCATGGATGTTTAATATATCTCCTATAGCCTTAATGAGATCGGTGTTTTGTAGACCTCGTACATCATACCAGTCGATATAATCCCTATTCTCTTTTTCAAAAACGATCTGATCATGCGTATCCAAGATGGTATCTTCTATCTGCTCTTCATTAAAGCGAAGATGATGTACATAGACCTTCTCAACATTGTGATTGCCTGTATATACTATGGAACCAGGAGGAAGACCGGTTTTTCTGTTTCTACGTATGGCCATGCAGTTGTGATTAGATAAGTAAAGTTATCACGAATACCGTGACACGCAAACTAAGACCTATTGATTTCTTAACTCCTTATTTGCTCTTGAAATATCCGTAAGCAAACTATATTTGAGAGATCATTGTAAAGGAGTTTCATGGAGATATTTTTGTTCTTTTTTAAGTTTGGATGGGTTGCATTTGGTGGACCAGCGGCCCATATAGCACTCATGGAAGAGGAGTTGGTCAGAAAGCGTAAGTGGCTTTCAGAGCAAGAGTTTCTTGACTACATGGGTATGACTAACCTGATCCCTGGGCCTAACTCAACTGAGATGACTATGCATATGGGCTATCATCGTGGGGGAGTGAAAGGACTATTTTTGGCGGGTATCGGATTTATCTTTCCAGCAGTACTTATCACCCTTGGAGTTGCTATTTTTTATGATCAGATCAGAGACCTTGAGGGTGCACAACCGATTATAACAGGAATCAAGGCAGCTGTACTTTCATTTATAGCTGCTGCGATTATCAAATTAGGGAAAAAGGCCGCTAAGAGTGGTATCTTAATAATAGTTGGAGCATTAGCGATTGTAGCTTGTTGGTTTGGTATCAATGAGATCTTAGTCATCCTTGGTGCAGGCCTACTAGGGTTACTGATTGCTATCGGCAAGAAGCCGGACACGATGGGATTTTGGGCAGCTTTGCCCATGGTAATTATGGCTTTTGCGATGGGCAAGACTTCTAAGATCTTTCTCATCTTCTTAAAGATCGGCTCAGTATTGTTTGGTAGTGGATATGTACTATTTGCATATCTAGATGGTGAGCTCATCGATAACTTGGGTTGGTTGACCCACAGTGACCTTGTTGAAGCGGTCGCCGTAGGGCAGATGACCCCTGGTCCAGTGCTCAGTACGGCGACATTCATTGGTTATCAACTAGGTGGCATCAGCGGCGGTATGGCAGCTACTTTTGGGATATTTCTGCCGGCCTTTCTATTTGTATGGCTATTAAATCCCATCGTTCACAAGATGAGATCCTCACCACCACTAAGGTCCTTTCTTGATTTTGTCAATATAGCAGCCGTCGCAGTCATGATCTATGTCACTTATGAGATGACCAGATCAATCATCATAGATTGGAAAGCAGCAGTGATAGCTATCCTAAGCTTTGCCATCTACTTTTACTGGAAGGGGCTTAGTCCTTTCTTTATCATCATAGGTGGTGGTCTGATCGGTTGGTTATTGACATTTGTTTAGATCAACATTGAGTCATTTAGCTATAGGTATGGTCTTATGCAGCCCCACTTAACTCTTCATGTCGAGTACTATGCATGAATACCTCTACAGTCTCTGATTGTTTTTTCTCTGACATGCTTTGGAGAGAAGGTATCTGCTCTGTCGGCAAATAGTGAAACATAGCTTCGTCAAACATGGCTTTCATAGAGCTATTGACTCTTACATCGTCGTACTTTAGGATAGGAAGTCTCTGATAATAAGTTCTCATGTTTTCGATCTTACCGTGATGACGCTGTACGCCAAAGAACTCTAAGTCATCAGTTCTAGAATAAGGTACATATATCTCAACTACGTAGTGGTCGTCATAGATCAGCACGCCTTGACCTTTGATAAATCTTAATCGCTTGGTGTTGAGTGATATATGATCTGGTGGTAGTAGATCTGGGATGAGCATCTGTACTTGCTGATGTGGGTGTTGTAACTGGGTCATAATACTTGGGTTTTGGTTTAGTATAAATATCAATCGGACTGAACATTAATCTATGAGTACAAACGCTGAATTGTTAACTCAGGGTTTTTACTAGACGCTCTCTCCGTCAACCCTCGCCTTCCTAATTAACCTGTGATAGTAGGGCG
This sequence comes from uncultured Saprospiraceae bacterium, assembly GCA_937942435.1. Classification (GTDB taxonomy): domain Bacteria; phylum Bacteroidota; class Bacteroidia; order Chitinophagales; family Saprospiraceae; genus JAJRXG01. The sequence continues at coordinate 45,989 of CALDEM010000026.1, read as the reverse complement.
AGGGTTGAACCTACTTATCTTTATAAGTAGATATGTTCTAATGGATGGAGAGTAAGATCGATCAGTTGGTTTAGGTTTTCTCAGGTCGTTGTTCCAATTGATCACAACAATTATTTTCAAATATGGTAGCATTTGTCACAAAAAGACAATTTATTTGTGTGACAAATCCGAACAATGATCCAATTACCCCATAATCTTAAGGTCCTTAGAAAGGAACAGCGCCTATCTCAGCAGGTCTTAGCTAACAAATTGTATATCAGCAGAGCATGTCTGGCCAAGTATGAAGGTGGTGTTAATGACCCTTCGCTTGACTTGACTGTTAAAATCTCACGCTACTTCGGTATATCCGTTGATACGTTATTGACAGTAGATCTTGAGAAGACCCGTCTGGCAGAGTTGATGAAGGATGACAAGTCTGCGGGCTTGATCATGCCTATCCAAGTAGATAAGAATGGTGATAATATGATCGAGGTCGTACCACATACAGCTCAAGCTGGATATATGGGCCAGTATAGCGATCCTGGCTTTATAGAATCCTTAGATCAGATGGCCTTACCATTTCAAGAGTTACATGGTAAGTGTAGAGCATTTCCCATAGAGGGGGACTCTATGCCTCCTTATGGTGATGGCAGCTACGTGATCGGGCGTTTGATTACATCCAGTAGGGATATCCAAAAAGGTAAGCGATATATCCTGCTTTCTCGAGATGAGGGTATCGTCTTTAAGCGCGTCTATCGAGATGATAAGGCCCAGGGGATTTTACATTGTCATTCTGACAATCCTAAGTATAAGCCGTTTACCATGCATCTACAGGAAGTACAGGAGATCTGGGAGTTTGTGGCAGCTTTATCCTTTAGTGATGCCGGTGATAACTCGTTTGCTGAGGGCGTGATGAGTAGGGTCAAGGAGCTTCAAGATGAAGTTCAGAAGTTGGCGCAACAGTTAGTCCCAGAGACATATTAGGAGCTGTTGACATAGGTTAGTCCTTGGCTTTGTGAGTGTTTGGACATCTTGCTTATTAAGAGCCATCAAAAAAACTTTAAATAACTTTTTTTGCCGTAGGGGTTGATTTGTAAGAAAAACAAGCTTTACTTTGACGTGTATTAGAAAAAACATATTTGGTGTTTTACTAATATGAATTTTTTATCATACCTTCGTAATAAATAAGAACGCCTATACGCTACAACATTTACTCTAACTGATAGACTGATTTTAAAACCCACTTTGGATCACAAACTGATTAGAGTTATGAACGTAAAAGCGATTAAAGCATTAGGTGACAAAGAACTTATTATTCTTTATTTAGAAGGCAACCAAAAAGCCTTCGAAGTTCTACTTACCCGTCACAAGAACAAGATTTATACTTCAATTTACTTATTCGTCAAGGATCACGACTTGGCTGAAGATATCTTTCAAGAGGTATTTATTAAGATAATTGATACCCTTAGAAAAGGGAAATATAATCACGAAGGCAAGTTCTTACAGTGGGCGATGAGAATCTCCTATAACCTCTGTGTAGATTACTTCCGTAGATCAAAGAGACGTACTAAGGTTTCTCCGTCGGAGACATTTGACATATTTGATGTCTTAGAGGTCAAAGATGATAATATGGAGACGAGTATGATTAAAAATCAGACTTACGGTAAGGTTAGAGAACTGGTTGACTTGTTACCACCGGAGCAGAGAGAAGTTGTTATACTGCGTCACTATGCAGATATGAGCTTTAAGGAGATTGCAGCGCTAACTCGCGTAAGTATCAATACTGCTCTAGGACGTATGAGATATGCACTAATCAACATACGTAAGTTAGTTGAAGAGCACCACATAAAGTTGCAGTCATAAGACTGACTGGAACATAAGTTTTTCGAGTTAAAAAAAATAAGCAGGGCTGATAGTTATCTATCAGCCCTGCTTATTTTTTTTGTGATCAGTAGTTGATAAAAAAAGAGAAGTCGATTCAGACGAACCGACTTCCTTTCACTGCATCAACCAAAAAATAACTCTTAAAAATTTTTTCTTTATTAAAGTGCACTTCTCTACGCTTTAAAACATCGCTTGTCTGCCAATCAATGTTCTCACAACAATAAAGAATTTTTTCGTAAAGTGAATATTTGGTCAACCAAAATTTTTATCGGAGGTACGTAAGCCGCTTATTTTCATGGGTAAACACTTAAAAAAGCAAGTCTCACACTATAGTATTAGCTTTGAATCATGATTTATACGCTTTTCATGGTTTTAATGACTTTGGTAGGACAGGAGGACGTGAGTCGCGAAGCATACCATGAGTTTCACCTGAGCAAATGTGATATAGACTATAGTAAAGAGGAGTCAACACTACAGATCTCGATTAGTATTTTTATCGACGATCTGGAGATGACCTTGAAAGAACAAGGACATGACAGTCTAAAGATATGTACCCAATCAGAAGCTCCTCATGCGGAGTCGCTCATCTTCGGATACATACAAGAGCACTTAGTGATCGAAGTAGATGGCAAACCAGCACAACTCACATGGGTAGGTAAGGAGGTTTCAGAAGACCTAGCCGCTGTATGGTCTTACCTTCAGATCGACAATGTCGACCCTAAGGAGTCCATAGCAGTAACTAATGATATCCTGATGGCTTCTTTTGATGACCAGCAGAATGTAGTCAAGCTAACGATGGATAAGCATCGCAAGTCTTTTTTCCTATTTGACCGAAAGGAATTTGCCGGAACGCTCAATTTGTAAAAGATGCTCAGACTGCTATCATACGTGCTCATCTTACCGATTAAGATTTACCAGTGGCTTTTGTCACCTATACTGAGTGGCGTATTTGGTATGAGGTGCAGGTATGAACCATCATGTTCTCATTATATGATAGGCGCACTCTTGGAGTGGGGCCCATTTAGAGGTCTATGGTTGGGTACAAAGCGCTTGGCGAGTTGTGGCCCTTGGGGTGGATGGGGCGATGACCCAGTGCCTCTCAATCCAAAGAAGAAATCTTCTCGATCAAAGATAACTTGAATTTAAGTAGATATATATGATGTTAGAGCGACCCAGACGCAATCGAAAGAGTGCAGCAATCAGAGGTTTGATTAGAGAGACTAAAGTGACTGTTGACGACCTTGTATATCCACTGTTTGTGCAAGAAGGTAAGGGGGTTAAGGATGAGATAGCTTCCCTTCCGGGAAATTTTCGCTGGTCACTAGACACCCTCATAAAGGAGATAGGTGCTTGTGTAGACCTAGGGCTGAAGTCCTTTATGGTCTTTCCAAAGGTTGATGATGCGCTTAAAGATGGATTAGGCAGCTATGGCACTAATCGAGACAATTACTACCTAAAGGTGGCGAGAGAGATTAAAAAAGCACATCCACATATCACTTTGATTAGCGATGTCGCGCTCGACCCTTACAGCAGTGATGGCCATGATGGTATCGTAGTAGATGGAAGAGTTGACAATGATGCTTCTGTAGCCTTACTCCAACAGATGTCAGTGCTTCAAGCTGAAGCTGGCTTTGATATTCTCGGGCCCTCTGATATGATGGATGGTAGGATAGGTGCTATCCGCGAAGCACTAGATGAAGAAGGCTTTGCTGATACAAGTATCATGTCCTACACTGCCAAATATGCAAGTGCCTTATACGGACCATTTAGAGATGCGCTTGATAGTGCACCTGTCGATCGTAGTGATGTGCCTAAGGATAAAAAGACATATCAGATGGACCCCGCCAACAAAACAGAGGCGCTGCGCGAAGCAGAACTTGATATGGTTGAAGGAGCTGATTTTTTAATGGTTAAGCCAGCATTACACTATCTTGATATAATCCATCTTTTAAAAGACAATTATAATCTCCCGATAGCTGCTTATCATGTCAGCGGTGAGTGCGCGATGGTCCTTGCGGCTAGCCAGAAAGGATGGTTAGATTATAATCAGATCATGCCAGAGACTTTGTTGTCTATCAAAAGAGCAGGAGCGGATGTGCTCATCAGTTATTTTGCTAAAGATTATGCTCAACTTCGGCGTAAGGGTTGATCACTCTATATTTTAGTTGTAAAAGCCGTATTAAAGTTGATGACCCGTCCGTAGTCGCGTTCTTTTTTTACAACTTTGGGTTCACCCAGATATTTTACATCGAGCAAGTATCTGAGATCTGCTTCTAGGTAATCATTGCAGTTAGCGATGATGGAGCCGAAGTCTTCGCTATCTGCTTTGTTGCTAGACTTTACAATGAGGGTATCTGTATAGAGATTGGTTCCATTGATATTGACTCCTCCTAATGGATCAAGCAACTTCACTTTTTTTACCTTACCCTTGATATATGTTTGGCTTGTAGCGCCTGAGATAGTAGTGTTCGTGATACCATTAAATGAGGATACTGAAGTTGAGTAATTGGATGCCTTAGCCCAATTTTTACTAATGATGTTAAGTGTATCAACTTCGACGAATAGTTCTGCACTCCCTCCATTGATTAGATATAGATCAAGTTTGTTAGTTCTTGTTACAAAGCGTTCCCAATCTTCAGGTTTGTACACTTGTTCTCCATCAGGATTAGAGCCATATGGTTTTGCAGGGATATCTATTCTTCCAGGACCATGCATCTTTATAGATTCTAATTGACTTGAGCCAACAGATACCAAGATGGGATAGTCGCCATTGGCGGCTACAAGTGTTGTGTCAGAATCTGGCTTGGTGAGACTTACGTATAACGTATCATTTCGTATAGTTAGGTCTAAGTATTTTTTCGAGTTTTCATAACCCTCTACAATCACAATGTTTTCTAGCCTTGGTTCCAGTTCTAAAAGTGTAAAATCTGATGCCAGATGATGAAAAGGCTCCACGAGCGTATCCTTAAAGTAAGGGCCTGAACCAAGAAGCCACTTGTTGCCTTGAAATGGGCGAGGCTCTCTTAGTTGATCACTTAGCGTAAATGCATATGACACAGTCATGATCAATGCTAAGCAAGATATAAGTGCAATGAGTATGTGACTAGGCTTATATTTTCTCATTGTATTTCTTTTTAAGGTCTTCAAAATTAATATCCAGTGTCTTCATCATTTTGATAAGATACGGCAGCTCTTTGTTTACAAATTGTTTTTTAAGATATACCGTTGATAGTTTTTTGGCATTCTTATTTAGAAAATATCCTACACCTCTTTTATTACTGATGATACCTTCTTGACTAAGTAGGTTGTATGTGCGTACGACAGTATTGGGGTTGACTTCTACATCTGCGGCAAAGTCTCTGACAGATGGTATCCTATCACCTTCTTTCCAGTTTTCAGATATAATGAGCTGGATGATGTGCTCAGCAATCTGAAGAAATATGGGTATCGGAGCTCTAAAATTCATGGTTAAGCTTCTATCTCTTTGAATCTCAGATAACTAAATACAATACTAATGAAGGCCATTAGATACATGAATAATTGATATGGTATACCCATGAACGTCGACTCATCATTATTAATTCGAAACTTACTATTCGTGATGGCTTTTTCTAATGAAAAGAGGTCTAAGACACTGCCATCTCCAAATAGGTCAATCTTATCGTTGATAACAGCCAAGCTCACGATCGTGAAGAAATTATAAAGCATATATAGCCCCATCAATGAGAGCAATATTTTTAGGATGCTGTATTTTTTGTAGAGGATCGCTCCGGCAAAAATCAAGCACTGCATGAGTATAGTGTCTTTATAAAAGCCATAGAAATAAGGGTCAAAGATATTGACGCTCACTTGCGTCATACCATCAGGAGTACCCCAGATATTAGTGAACCATATAAAGACCTGATAGAAAACGATTAGTAGAATAGGGAATATAATTATAAATAAGAAAGCTTTAGCAGACCACTTTTCTATCTGCGTAGCGGGCGTAACTAAGTTGAACGTGGCACTTTCTCTTTCATGATATTCTGAGAATGCCAAACTCGTTAGTATGGATGCAGCATATAGCATGACCTGTGGGAGCCAGTTCAAGTGAAATTTGAATCCAGTAGAATCTGATAAAGAAAATCCTGAATTACCAAACGTAGGGAATGAAGGTGAGCTTATGAGTGAAGCAATACTAAAGCCTTTATTGAAATAATAAAACATCGCGATTGCAAAAGATATAGCAATTACAATCAAGAATATTCTCCATTTTTGTTTTATCTCATTTTTTATAAGAAACTGTACGCGCTTTATACTGTAGGTCATAATCTTGGCAGAGTTAGAATACTTGGTTTATAGCAGTGTTGTTGGTCATGATAGCATTAAAAAGAACTTCTAAGTCAGGTTCAAACGACGGTACGCCTGTTGAAGGCCTAATGTTGAGATATCCTCCAGGTACCCGCTCGTGATAGATAAGATCTTCTTCAGTACTGGGCTGGCCGTCCAAGGAAAATTGTAGTTTATCTACAATCTCATTGATACTCTGATTAAATATGATCCGCCCGTCACTGATGGCTATAACATTGTCTATGAGACTATGTAAGTCTCTGATCTGATGAGTAGATATTAGAAAAGTGCGATCATCAGCAATGATGTGAGAGAGAATCTTTCTAAACTGTTTTTTAGAGGGTATATCGAGTCCATTAGTCGGCTCATCCATCAACAAAATCTTAGTATTAGTTGCAAGTGCAAATGCAATGATTGCTTTCTTCTTTTGACCCATCGACATCTGTCCGAGATGTGCTGATCCTTCTAATTCAAATTCGTTGAGAAATTGTAAAAATGACTCTAATGAAAACAAAGGGTAGAAGGGACTATACATATCTATGTATTGCTTCAAGGCGATGTCCGGTGTATACACTTCCTCGGGCAATAAAAAAGATTGTTGCAAATGCTTTATATCTCTCTGCATAGGAGAGAGGCCAAACACTTTGATGCTTCCCTCATTTGCGAATCGCAATCCTTGGATCAGATGAAGGAGAGAAGATTTTCCTGCACCATTCAGACCCAATAGGCCATGGATCTTTCCAGGTACAATGCTGAGGTCTAGACTTTTGAAGAGATTTCCACTATGGCTATACCCAAATGACAATCCGTTGATATCTATCATCTATAGAAAATTAGTGTACTAATGTACTCATACACAATGAAAAATGCAAGTCTACTAATTTGAAGGTTCAAATTGTAAGGTCAGCACGTCTATTACGGACGAGTCACTTGATGCATGCCTACTGCTATTCAGAATATCCTGAGTCTTTGCTGGTATAATCTATTGCATCTGATTATCTTAAAGCCATAAGTACCAGTTATATGGATCACATAGTCAATGATGATGACTTTCAGAATAAGTTAGTCGAGATCGCAGATCAACTACACCTTTCTATTGATGAGGTCAGAGAGGATGCTGAGAAGTATATAAAGGAATTATATACTACACAGACACCGCTCATTGATGCCATGGTTGTTGAAGCTTCTCAGTATATATTAGGTCGGGCTTATGACAAAACAATAGATGTCAATCCTAATGAGATGAAGGCGTTGGCCAAGCTGATGCGACGACATTCGGTGGCCTTTGTCATGACTCATAAGACTTATATCGACATGATGGTTTTGGGCTTAGTATTAGCTCGTCATGGCTTACCTATACCACACATATTCGCAGGTATCAATATGGCCTTTTTAGGTGTTGGAGACATAGGCCGTAAAGCGGGAGTTATATTTATCAGAAGATCTTTCAAAGACAATGTTATCTATAAAGCAGCGCTGAGACATTTTATCTCTTCTCGAGTTAATGAGAAAGCACACTTTATGTGGGCGATAGAAGGTACTCGATCTCGCACCGGTAAGTTGGTATGGCCTAAGATGGGCATATTGAAGTATATAGTGGAGGCAGAAAAGCAATCAAAAGATGAAGTAAAGTATGTCCCAGTTTCTGTGGTCTATGATCTCATACCTGATGTAGAGGACATGACAAGTGAGGGTCGTGGTAAGGATAAGAAACCGGAGAACTTACTATGGTTTTTAAACTACATCAGAAAGATGGGAGATAACTTTGGGAAGATATCTATCCGTTTCGGTGACCCGATCAAGATGAACGATGAGCGTCAAGCGCAAATACCGGATGACGAAGACAATAACCCTGATGTAAAGTATAAGCTTCCTCATTTCGCATTTGAGTTAATCCACGGCATCAACCAAGTGACGCCTGTTACTACTGCATCTCTGATTTGTACAACGTTGCTCAGCAAGTTTGCACTGACAAAGAGAGAGTTAGAACGTGATGTTGTAGCACTCATGCATCTTATTGAAAACCATAAGCCAGATATACTTGTCGATAGAGGTAAGCAGATAGGTTCTTCTGTACAGCAAGCAGTCAACCTGTTGAAAAATGCCGAGTTGATCCAACAACTTGGAGAAGGTGTCAAAGCAAAGTATGCCATAGTAACACGTAACTTCTTATCTGCTACGTACTATGCTAATATGGCCGCTCATCACCTGTATAGGGGAGCCTTTATAGAGTTAGCATTGATCAATGTTAGGAGTCTTCCCAAAACAGAGAGAACATTAAAGTTCTGGGAGGAAATGATGTCATTAAGAGATCTTTTCAAATTTGAATTTTTCTTTTCTAAAAAAGCTGTTTTTAGTGATGAGATAGAACAAGACTTAGATTATCTCAATCCCAACTGGCGTAAAATATTGGAAGGATCAGAATCAGAAGTTACAAGATTACTTTCTGATCAAGGTGTCCTAGTCGCCCAGGCAGTTTTGTCGATTTACTTAGAAGCATATCAAGTTGTTGGAAGGGCATTACAATCTATAGACAAAGATGTTGAGATCACTAAGCAAAATCTACTTCATGCTTGTATGTTCTTAGGAGATGAGCTTCATTGGCAAGGTAGGATCCATAGGATAGAATCTGTATCCAAACCGCTTATCTTAAATGGTATAAGATTAGTTAAAAACTTGAATCTGATACCAACAGAGGAGAATGATAAAGCAGAAGAAATAGAGGCATTTATAGAAAGACTAAGAAACCTCTCAAGAAGCATACAAGAGCTACAAGAAATTATAATTTCAAAAAATACTGGTGCCAAGGTTATTCCTATAGAAAAGAAGCTCGTACCCGGATCCAAGACTGAGGCCATGACCTCGATGGTCGTGGAGGGAGAGTCTGGCGCCCATATTGGCGCTTTCTTTGATTTGGATCGAACATTGATCAAAGGTTTTTCTGCTAAACAGTTTTTCCAATCAAGATTACTGAGTGGGAAGATGTCCACTAAAGAAGTGGTTGCGCAGTTTAGTGGTGTAATGGTGTACGCTATAGGTAACAAAAACTTTGCTGGACTTGCTGCGATCAGTGCAAAAGGAGTTAAAGGCACCAATGAACAAGTGTTCATAGAGGTAGGAGAGGAGGTTTATTATAAACACCTAGCTAAAGAGATATTTCCGGAGTCGAGAGCACTCGTTGATGCCCATCTTGCTAAGGGACATACGGTAGCAATCATCTCTGCAGCCACACCCTATCAGGTGAATCCGATAGCGCGAGATCTCGGAGTGGAGCACGTCATGTGCACTCGGATGGAAGTCAAAAATGGAAAATTCACAGGAGACATTATAGAGCCAGCATGCTGGGGAGAAGGCAAGTCTATGGCAGCTAAGGAGCTTGCTGAAAAGCATAATCTTGATCTTGACAAAAGTTACTTTTATACAGATAGTGCCGAAGACTTACCGTTACTGGAGATAGTGGGCCATCCAAGACCAGTTAACCCTGACAATGAACTATCGTCATTAGCTTATAAAAACAACTGGCCAGTCTATAGATTTAATGATGAGAAGCGACCTGTCATTTCTAATATAGCAAGAACGGTACTTGCTTTTGGTAGTATCATACCAGCAGCTATGATTGGCGCACTCTCAGGTGCTTCGTCTATGTCATGGCGTGATGGTGTTAACTCCATGATTGGTACAGTAGGCGATATTGGTACTAAGATTGCGGGGATGAATGTCGTTGTTAAAGGAGAAGAGCATATCTGGTCTCAGCGCCCAGCAGTCTTTCTGTTTAATCATCAGAGCAACTCTGATTTTCTAATTGTAGCTAAACTTTTGAAAAAAGATGTAGTTGCGGTAGCGAAGAAGGAGTTAGAAAAAACGCCCATTGGACCATTCTTCAAAGCAGCCGGTGTCATTTTTATAGACCGCAAGAACAAAGACAAAGCTATAGCGGCCATGAAGCCTGCAGTTGATACGCTCAAGAGTGGTACCTCAGTGGCTATAGCTCCTGAGGGAACACGAAGCCATGATTACAATTTGGGTTCATTTAAAAAGGGTGCCTTTCATTTAGCGATGGAAGCAGGTGTGCCTGTTGTTCCTTTGGTTATTAAGAACGCTCATGATATTATGGCGAGAGGATCAGCTATGATACAACCTGGACAAGTTGAAGTAGTCATACTTCCTCCCATCTCTACAGAAGGATGGACAAAACGTAATATGGATAAAAAGATAGAGGCAGTAAGAAATCTGTATCTAAAAGAGCTTGGTCAAGAAGTTAAAAAACTACCCGCACCAAAATCCAAAACAAAAGCGAAGTAGTAAAGGGCAGCTAAACTTGTTTGGCTGCATAGCCATAGAAAGAAGTACTACTATGATCCGAACAAGTTCAGATTTACATCTCTATGCTTTCATCTTAGGTATTAGAGACAAGATCTTTGCCAGCTTCATACCTGTTTTCATATCTCCCTGTATTTTTAATCTCCCTTGTATGAAAGCTGTTTGAAAGTTTAATTCTCCCGTACCGATTTTATAAAGGTGTTCATCATTTACTGTTAAAGTAACATCTGGACTTTTCATAGTCCCTTTTTTAATTGTGCCTGGAGGTTTGTTTAAGTTCAATTGCCATGCAGACTTTGCTTTTCCAGTTATATTAATCTGAAATAGGCCAGCATTAGGTTTTAGAAAATCAGGGTTGTCCTTTAAGTATTTTTTGATATGATTAAAGAGCTTATCAGACTTGGGTTTTTCAATTTTTTTCTTTTTTACAGTTTTAGTTTTCTGATGCTCAAGTACGTGCTTCTCCAAGTAGTTTGCTGATTGAAGTATATACTTAGTAAATGTATCTATATCAGGCATCGACTTGACATCAGATGTGGGGCTTATAGTGATGTGGCCATCATAACTCAGTATCGTTATGATGAGGCCCATACCATCTAAGATTGGGGCTGTGCCCATCACAGAGAGTAGCTTGTGACCTTGCAGATAGATAGGGATTGTAGGGCCCGGTACATTTGTAATAACAACATTGAAAACGGGCTTGTGCATCTTAGACATGTTGAACCTGCTGTACATGCGTGATGCTAGATTAGCAACACCAAATGGAACAGCTTCTGCAAGATTAGAAAGCGTCTTTGCCCCCGCAGCTCCTTGATATGTCTTCCCCAACGTTGTGTTATCATGGATGGTTTCTAACCTCTCTATTGGATCTTCTATGTTAGTAGGTAGCTGTACCAACATGGCTGATATCTGATTGCCGCTATTAGATGTGTCGGTGGAGGCTCTAGTTGATACTGGAACCATAGCGACCAGAGGTTTCTTGGGTAGTTGATCTTTATCATTGAGATACTTTCTGAGCGCACCTGCACATATCGCGAGTATCACATCATTGAGAGTGGTGCCCATGGCATTCTTAAGTGCTTTTACCCTTGCGAGATCTAGGATGGCAGAGTTCCACTTGCGTTGCGCTGAGATGATTCCATTAAGTGGAGTAGCAGGAGCAGAAAATGGAGCAGTAGGAAGATCTAAGCTCTGTGATCTTGTGATGACGCCCGTTTTAACCGAAGCTGCTATTGTGTTGCCTACTATTGTTGGAAGTTTAAGAGGATTTTTTGCAAAATCTATGGCACTCTTGACAACAAGGTTTATTTCATTTGGTAGTTTTTTTGGTTTGAATGGCTTGGGGGTAGGTATCTCTTTTGCTTTGGGGAACATGTCAAATATCAAACTCATCATGCCAGCCCCTGCCATCCCATCTATTGCAACATGATGGACTTTAGAGATAATCGCGACTGATCCTTTAGGTACTTGAGGAATCTCATCAAGCCCTTCAACAAAGGTAAATGACCATAAGGGCCTCGACCGGTCAAGCGGTTCTGTAAATACGCTTGAAGCAAGTGCTCTAAGTTGCTTCCACGCACCAGGTTGAGGTAGTGCAACATGCTGTAAGTGCAGGTCTATATTAAAGTTTGGATCATCCACCCAATATGGGTAGTCGATGCTCATCGGCACAAACATCAATCTCTTGCGTAACGCTGGCATCTGATGGATCCGCGACAGTAAAACCTTTCTAAACGTATCAAATTCTAAAGAGCCTTCTATGATAGCAACGCTTCCTACGTGCATCGGACTTGTATCTGTCTCTGCATATAAGAACGCCGCATCCATCCCACTTATCGGCGTGATATTCTTATTGTCTAATGGATCAAGTAACTTTTCTATCATATCTTTTTATTGATATTACGATGTTGTTGCAGCGGACAATCGCCCATGCTTAAAACAATCAAGATAGTAATTGATATGAAGGAAGTCTAAACTCCTGTGATAATTATAAAGAAGGATAAAAGAGCTTGTCCTCTAATTTGTTAGCAGGTTCAAAGTGAGTCCAATTGTGCTCATCAAGCTGTAGACGATCTTTTATGATCTCGAGTACAGCTGGATTAACACCAAGACCGAGATGACTACCTCTGACTTGTATGTTTTGATGTATCTCATCCTCTACCGCCTCCATGCAAGTCTCCCAAGGCACAACGCCATCTTGCTTACTATATATCGCCGTCGTCGGGACTGGTGCCGGATCTGGTATGCCCCTTAACAACTCGGGGTCTACATCCTCGGTACCTCGACCATCTGTCAACAGCTCGTACAGCCACATGGCATTGTTGGGTTCATTAACTCCTGCAAATGGAGATCCCAAAGTGATGATCTGTCTGATGAGATTGGCCTTACGCTTGCCTATTTCTCTGGCAAATACACCCCCCAGGCTCCATCCTATGATGCTCACCTTTGTTCGATGAGTAAGAAATATATCTTCAACCCGTTCGAGTAAGAGATCGAGATACTCTTCATTAGCATAGTTACGTCCAGCACCCCAACCATATGGCGTATAGCCTAAGTTCTTTAAGAATGACCTCAATGGTGCGGTTGAGACGTCCGTCGCCATAAATCCTGGTAATACGAGAACAGGATGGCCATCGCCACTTTTATCGCTATTTCTGAAGAGTTTATAAGGAAGGAATGTGCTTAGTTCAAAGAGTGCTCTATGACCCTCAGTCGCCAACCAAAACAAGGAAGGTTTGCTTATCTCACTAGAAGATATTTCTTCTGTTTCTACCATAGATTGTTCAACTTTTCGCTTATATGTACAAAACTGAGATATGTACGCTAAGCAATATAAATGTAGCAGAAATTAACTGCTAACCAAACATAATCTTATAGCTATAAATACCTTTGTTAACTATGTTTTGTTATGATAATAATGGCTTGTTGCCTATTTAAGTTCAATTGTCATCTACTTGAAAGACACTTTTGTCAGCTATACACCCTTATTATCACTTAATATTTTGACTTTCGTCAAATAGAAAAAACGGTGACACATGAGATGCGCCACCGTTTATAATCTAACCTGTCTTTTATCTTAGTTCTTGCTAAAAAGACCTGAAAAGCGCTTTCCGCTTTTAGTAATTTGCTTCTTAACTACTTCCAGTGTATCAAACATTAGATCTTGCTGATTAGCAGCTAACTTAAGACCACCTTTGATTGCCTTATCCGCAACATTTTGCCATTCTGCTCCTCTTTTGATTGAGAAGTCAACTACTTCTTCTGAAGTCTCGTAGACAAAATCGTTAGTGTTTTTGGCAGTCTCTTTTACTTGAGCTATGCCTTTATTGATCTGATCGTTGATGTTTATTCTATTTGCTTTTTTAGCCATGATATTCTTTTTTCAAGTTGTTAATTAATGAGTAGTCTTACTTGTTGATCTTCTTTGCTTGAGAGATCCAAGACTTAACATTTGCTCCTCTTAGTGAAGCTCCTGACTTTTCTATTGCGTTCTCAACTGTAGTTGCTGACGCTCTTGAAAGTGCTTTGATAGTCTTGATGCCACCAGCCTTAAGGACTTTCTCCATTTTTGGTCCGATACCATCGATTACTTTAAGATCAGTGTTAGATACAACCGCTTTAGCAGTTTTTGCCACTTCCTTAGTCTTTCTTGCTGCAACTTTTCTAGTTTTTACAACAGCCTTTTTAGCTATTACTTCAACTTCTTTGACTGCTTTTGTTGGTGCTGGGATTGCAGGTATACGCTCATTGAGTTCTGTCTGAACGTCATCGATGATTTCCTCAGCGTTCTTTTTAAGCGTCTCTACTCTTTTAGTAGCGTTCTTTCTGAACTTTGCGATTGTTTTGTCATTCCATCCGATCAACTTCTTAAACCTTACAGTACCGAAGTCAAACTGATCTTTTAAGCTTTCGATCGTTTCAAATACGATATCTACTTGTTTCTCTACTAATGGAGTAGATTTTTTTACGCTTTTAGCAAATAATTTCTGGTATTTCTCACCAGTTATTACTGCTGCGTCGATAAGTTCTTCTGAACCGTTGATAAGAGCGCTGTTAAGATCGTTAAGCGTGTTCTTTACATTTACTTTCTTAGCTGCTTTTCTTCTTTTTGTTGCTGTTGCTGTAGCCATGGATATTATGATTTATAAGTGTTCTTAATAATTATGATACAAAGATGAATTAAGCGAGTTACAGATGAGTTACAGATCAGATACAGAACTTCTAAGTGCTATTGTTATAACCTTCTATGGGGTCATTTGTCTAAAGTATAATAGTGTTGATCTATAAAGATGCTCACCCATAATCATCCATGTTTAACTTAATCTTATAAAATCTACAACTATGAAATACTTAAACACTGTATTTATTCTGTTTTTAGCATTTGGCTTGACCGCTCAGATTACTACAGGATCCTTAGTCATGGAAATAACTGATGTGAGTTCCACTATGCCCGGAGGCGAGCAAATGGTCGAAATGATGAAAGGTTCTGAGATGTCGATGCACTTTACTCCTGAAAAGCAAGTAACTGTAATGACTATGAAAATGATGGGTATGGATATGATAACTCGCAATTACCTCGAGGGTAATATGAATACCTCATATATGGACATGATGGGACAAAAAATAAAGACGTCAGTCGATATGGAGGACACAACTCATAATGGGATTGAGTTAGATAAGTTAGCTGAAGCATTCAAGGTGACTTATGACAAATCCGATACCAAAGAAATTTTAGGACACAGCTGTTACAAAGCTGAGATAATCATGGATATGTCGGCGTTCGCTAATAGTCCCTCGATGCAAGAAGGAATGGAAAAGACTAAGATGACGGCTTATCTGACAGATGATATCAAGATGTACAATTTTGAAATGAAAGAATTCAAAGGATTAGAATTTCAAGGTACACCCTTGTTTATGTCTATAGATGCAGGGTTGATGAAGATGACTTATGAAGCAACAAGCTTCAGCAAAGATGTTGATCCTTCCATATTTGTACATCCAAAAGGTGATTATAAAGAGATGGATCCAGCTATGCTTAGGGGATTAGGGATTAAAAGAGATTAACTGAGTTGATCTCGCTACACGATACGCTATATTATAGAATCATAGATCTTCTGAGTCTCAGGAAGTGGATCTAATCCGAACTCCTTATCGAGTACTTTGATGCACTGCTGATATGACTTTATAGCCGCAGGACGATTGCCTTGTGCGAGGTATGCTTTCATCTGTAGTTGATAGGCATCCTCCCAAGTGCTGTCGATCGAGATTGCTTTTTGAGCCAGCCTTACAGTTTCTAAAGGTTGTTGATCCAGCATCAACTCTGCAAGTGAGATGTATGCGCTGAGTATCAATACTTGGAGTCTTTCTCGCTCTTCGCTACTCCAATCTTCATATATGCGATTAGGTAGATAGAGACCGTTGTGGCATTCTAAGGCAGATCGATACGCGCTGATCGCTGTGGTATGGTCGGTACCGCGAGCTTCATTTGCTATAGCGATATAATCTTCAATCGCCTGTGCATCGATCCACATCTCTTCTTGATTGAGTTGATATGTGATGCCTTGTCTGTTGATATACTTTGGATCTGTCCGTGGTGGGCGATTGGGTTCGAGTGCTTTGTTGATGCCGTGTAGTGCTACCTTAAAGTTGCGATCACCTTCATCCTTTTCTGCATCTTCCCATAGTCGATCGATGATCTTTTCTCTATGCAGACTACTTCTCGATCTAGCCGTAATTAGAAACTGAAATAACTGTAATGTCTTATCTCTACCCCAAGCTTTGGATGTGACAGTATCTCCATCAACTACAGCACCAAAAGAACCTAAAGTTCTAATCTGCAGAGAAGCGTTAGTCAGCTTTTCTTCAAGTTGTAAGAGGCGGTCACTGAGCGTAGACATTTATCGAAAGTCTTACTTTTTATTCTTGCTTAGTTTATCCACTTTATCATGGAGACTAGCAAGCTGGCTAGTGACTTGTTGGAGTGTGTCCTTGAGGTCATTATAGTCAGCTTTTTTTGCGCCACGCCACTCATCTATCTCAAGACGCTGTCCGATATCTTCGCCTACTTGGCTGATCTGTTCTTGGAGTTGTGCAACTCCTTTCCTTGGATCTTTTATAGTTTCTATGGCCATCTTAGCTCCTGTAGTCGATAGCTTCTTCCAGATATCAAAACTTCTGGTTAGTATACCTTCTTGTTCTTCTGGTGTCTTATCAACTGTAGCTTGTTTTGTTAACTCTGATAACTTGGATTGTATAAACTGGATAGCATCTGAAAATTCTGAAAAGTTCTCACTATCTCCTCCTTGTACATGAGAGATCTTGCCTCGCCATTGTACTTGCGCATCACCTTGGCCATCTTCATATATCTTCTGTGAGAAGCGCACCATGAATGATGCCGTTTGATCATTATTATTTGCCATGTTTTAGTCTATTTGTATGGTATGAAGCGATTGATTGAATGACTTACTTTAGGCAAGATAATTGAAATTTGGGTCAATCCTCTCTTTCTGAAGTTGGACTTATTCTTTAAGAAAAGATCTAAACTCTTCTATAATATCTCTATCCATATCATCCGACAGATACTTGAAGTAGCCGTTCTTACCAATGATCTCGTAGAGTGGGATAGAACTGATCTGATAGTCTGGGTATAGGTCACCTTTGGTAGATAAAGCATTGACTCCTGATAGTTGCTGCTTGTCCATCGATGTTGTCCAAGCCTCTGAGGTCTCGTCTATCGATACATTGAGCAAAGTGATCCCAATGTCACTGAGTTGTGATCGCATCGCCTCATATTTTTTGAAATTAGAAATACACGGCCCGCACCAAGAGGCCCAAAAACTGATGTATATAACCTCTCCTCTAAAATCAGAGAGCATCTTAGTAGAGCCATCTTCCATAGTCATAGCAAAGTCAGGGGCCAACTTAGGTATCCCCTCATCTTGGGCATGAGTTGTGCTTGTCGAGATAGTAAGTGCTATGGTAAGTAGTAAAATTGAGATTAGCCCCTTCATCGTTTTCAATTGATGTATAATGTTGAGACGATGTAGAGCGTAAAAGGTTACCCCTTCTTGGCAGCTTCGACTTTTCTTTTCATCTCTGCCTCCCAATCATACTCTATCTTTTCGTAGTTAGATATCTCACCTCCTGGAAATGAACGACTCTGCATCACGTTAAGGCGGCTTCTGAACTCGATCTTCTTGAGATTGAACCCGTTAGATGTCCCCTCTGGGATGATCTTTACTTGTATACCCAGTCGACCATTTGGGTCTAACCATGCATATTCGAACTCATTAGTATCTGGCTTTTTTTCACTATTGCCATATACGTCGATAAAGTCCCAGTCATCTCTTCCTCCGATACCTGTGCTATACATGCTTACGAAGTAGTCTACACTGTCTACATCCTGGGTCTTATCAGAGAACTCATGAAAGACTGGAAGATGACGATTGGTCTTGATCGCTTTTAATATGAGATCAGCGTAAGCCTTAGCGTCTTCTGCTTTATGAAAGGGTAGATCGTCAATCATTTTTTTGCTCTTCGTGCTGCTGTTTCCGCAAGCAAAAAGAGTGATACTAATGATGCTAAAGATTATATACTTCATGTGTTCTTTTCAAAAAAGATGCAAAAGTGAGCTTTTCTTGGTTGTTAGGCAAATCTCCCGATAAACCAAGTGTCTATTATTAAACACTTTGATTCATCGATCAATTACACAGAGATGCAATTTTTCTGTTCTATCTTTCCCCTGACTATGAGTGACATTTTTGGACAGGTAGACGGATTTATATCTGAGTTTGCATCATTTGCTTGGGGTCTGCCGCTGTTGATATTATTGATCGGAGGTGGTTTGTATTTATTGCTCAGAGTGAGATTCTTACCTTTTAGATATCTAGGCCATACGATTGATTTGCTCAGAGGCAAATACGATGAAGCTGATGCTAAAGGTCAGATATCTCACTTTCAAGCTTTATCAACCGCTTTGGCATCCACGGTTGGTATGGGCAATATCGCAGGTGTAGCTGTAGCTATTTCTATAGGAGGGCCAGGAGCTATATTCTGGATGTGGGTGAGTGGGATCATAGGTATGTCTACCAAGTTTTTCACTTGTGCACTAGCGATTATGTATCGAGGCAAGGATAGTCGAGGAGAGGTACAGGGCGGACCTATGTATTTTATAACTGAGGGGCTTGGCGCCAAATGGAAGCCACTTGCTGTCTTCTTCAGTCTTGCAGGATTGATCGGGGCATTACCAGTTTTTAACGTTAATCAATTGACCCAAGCGATCAGAGATATTTTGCTCAAACCACAAGGACTGTATAGCTCAGGTTATTCTGAGCTGATGATCGGCATCGTGCTATTGATCATTACCTCAGTAGTTATTCTGGGTGGACTCAGTAGGATCGCTCAGACAGCATCAAGATTAGTACCTGCGATGGTGGTTCTATATTTTATAAGCGTTGTGGGGATCTTGATGGTACATATCGATCAAGTACCGCATTATTTAGGATTGATATTTTCAGATGCCTTTGCGGCTGATTATATAGAAGGTGATTCTCTTCTGGGCGGCGCTCTAGGCGCCATGATCCTTTTAGGGGTTAGAAGAGGAGCATTCTCTAATGAAGCGGGTATCGGTACAGCGCCGATGGCACATGGTGCGTCTAAGACATCAGAGCCTATCAGAGAAGGACTTGTAGCGATGATGGGGCCTTTTATAGATACTATAGTTGTATGTACACTAACAGCACTAGCGATCCTTGTTACAGGTGTGTGGGAGACCACTGAAGCCAATGGCGTTACCCTTACGGCCAATGCTTTTGGATCGTCTATCCCAGGTGTTGGTAAGTATTTGCTTTTGGTATGTATAGCGATCTTTAGTATCTCGTCGCTTTTCTCTTTTTCCTATTATGGGACAAAGTGTACATCCTTTTTGTTTGGCGCTGATAAGGCTCACATTTACAATTACTTCTATCTGATCAGTATATTGCTTGGAGCATTAACCTCTCTATCGATGATGATCAATCTTATAGATGGTTTTTATGCTTTGATGGCATTTCCAACTATGATTGCAACTTTGCTATTAGCCCCAAAGGTGATAGAAAGGGCTAAGGTGTACTTCAATAAATTATCATAGTACAATCGCATCAGCGTAGATTACTCCTTGAGATCAATGATTACGCTCCTGCGTTTTCATAGTAATTCTTTTATCTATATGTTTGCAGCTCAATAACCAACTATGGAGCTCAAAGGAAAGATCGTTCAGATACTGCCAGTTCAGTCAGGCGAAGGGAAAAATGGAACTTGGAGAAAACAAGAATTTGTAATCGAGATCCCAGGCCAATACCCAAAGAAAGTATGCTTTTACGCTTGGGGAGATACTATTGATGCCTTCGCAATCAAAGAAGGAGAAGAAGTAACTGCCAGCATCGATATCGAAAGTAGAGAATACAACGGTAAGTGGTACACTAACATCAAAGCTTGGAAAGTAGTGAAAGAGCAAGCTCAAGCTGCTGCACCAGCCGCTCCATCAGACCCTTCTTCTTGGCCATCACCTAAAGATGAAGTGAAGACCCCAGCGACAGAAGATTTTGACGACCTACCTTTCTAAGGAGCTAATCGATTGATGGTCCAACCGTCATCTTCTCGTTTATATTCAAATCGATCATGTAGTCGATTGTCTCGTCCTTGCCAGAACTCATAGTAGTGAGGTATGAGTCTATATCCACCCCAATGGGCGGGTTTAGGTAAGCGAGCTTGATCTTTGTAGATGTCTTGTAACTCCAATAAACGGTCATCTAACTCAGCTCTATCGGTGATTACCTTACTCTGCGGAGAAGCCCAAGCACCCAGTTGGCTTCCTTTAGGTCTACTTTTGAAGTACGCTTTAGACTCTTGATCAGTTATCTTTTCTATTTTTCCTTCTATTCTAATCTGTCTTTCTAACTCTTTCCAAAAGAGTAGGATAGAGGCACGCGGATTTTGTTCTAACTCACGTCCCTTGCGACTATGATAATTAGAATAGAATATAAATCCAGCATCGTCGATTCCTTTTAACAATACTGTTCTTAGTGTCGGTTGTTTATCAGCATTGACAGTGGCGAGCGACATGGCATTAGCTTCATATATCTCTTGGTCGACAGCTATTTGAAACCATTCTTTGGACATGGCGAGAGGATCATTATTTAAACGTTCGCGTTCTAAAGTTCCCTTTAGATATGTCATTCTCATATTCTGCAGTTCCTCTCGCTCCATTTATTTATTATTCAAAGTTGTCAATGATATCTCGTTCTACAGCGATAGGCCGTAATGATTCTGGCTGCTTGTTCTTCCATCCTTCAGACCAATATCTAAATCTATATGCCAACCAATACATTGCTGGTACTACGACCAAAGTTAGGAAAGTTGCAAAGACTAAACCGTAGATAACTGTCCATGCAAGAGAACCCCACAGTGCAGTGGTGTTTCCACCGATGTAAAACTGAGGATCTAAGTCAGAGATAATTGTAAAAAAATTGATGTTAAAACCTGTTGCCAAGGGTATCAACCCAAGTACAGTTGTAATCGCCGTCAATAGTACTGGTCGTAATCTCGTAGCTCCACCTTGGATGATGGCTTGACGGACATCATCTTTATCCATATGAAATATAGTAGAGATGTCAAGGCTTTCTCTCTTACGTTGGATCAGTAGATTGATATAATCCACAAGAACGATGGCATTGTTAACAACGATACCTGCTAGCGATATGATCCCAACGCCAGTAAAAACAACGCCTATCGTTCTGCCTGTTATAGAATAACCTAAGAGTACGCCGATGGTACTAAAGAGAACAGATAAGATGATGATGAATGGACTGTAGATCGAGTTAAACTGTAATACCAAAATGATAAATATTGAAAAGAGTGCAATCATAAAGGCGCCATTCAAAAAGGCCATGTCTTCGGCTTGCTGCTCTTGCTCTCCAGTAAAAGAGTAAGTATAATCTCTTGGCATCTCGTATCTGCGCATAGCATCCTTAAAGTCAGCAACGATCTCGTTGGCATTGTATCCTTCAAGTACATTGGAGTAGATAGTGATCATGCGTTTTTCATCCTTACGTTTGATCGCATTATAACTAGTAGAGTACTTATAATCAGTTACGGCACTGATCGGTATCTGAATGATGCGCCCAGATCCAGGGTCTCTAAAAGTGATCTCCTGATTCATAAGTGCAGAAGTGTTGTATCTGTAGTCTTCATTAAGTCTAATCATGATTGGATACTCATCCTCTCCGACTTTAAACTTAGAAACCTCTTTTCCATAGACTGAAGTCCTTAGCGCCAAAGCTATCTGAGCTGTAGATAATCCATATCTCCTTGCCGACTCACGATCTATAATTACCTCAAGTTCTGGTTTTGCCAGGATAACATCAGTTTTTAATCCTTCTACTCCAGGTACTTTAAGCCCATTTAAGTAAGTTTTGATGTCAGTAGATAACTCTGACAGTTCATCTATATCATCCCCAACAATTTCTATGTTAATAGGGAGACCAGTAGGTGGGCCGTCATTGTCTTTATCAATCACAACAGAAACACCTGCTCTATCTTTAACTGCTTCTCTAATGGCTATCATCGCGTCTGCTGAAGAAACATCGTTACGGTCTTGATATCCAACAAAAGAAACTGTGATTCTTCCTTTGTGTGGTGTTACTCCTGGTTCAGGCGGAGTGTTTGGATCTGAGGTTTCCTCGCCGATTTGGGTTAAAATTTCTTCTACAATATCGTTATATTCTGATACTCCTTTCTTGACATCCTCTTCAATCTCTTTAACGATTCGATTGGTAGATTCGATATCAGATCCTAGTGGAAGATCTACAAAGACATTGACATATTGAGGGTCACTCGAAGGAAAGTATTCGATTTTTGGTGTGTTGATGCTAAATATCACGAATGAGGCGATCAACAAAAATAAAGTTCCTATAAAAGTAACACCTGGACCAAATCCAGAAAGCACAACATTTATAAATCTATTATACAATCTTTCTAAAAACGGTAAGCCTCTATTTTGAAAGAAGAACGTACCTGGTCTGAATAGGAAGAAGTTGACAAGTGATACTATGGTTGCTATTCCAAATAAATTGCGAACCCATTCTTTTCCTCCAAAGTGTCCAGCAATCGCAATACCTGTCATGATAAGCGCTCCAATTAGAACATTACGTCTATTACGGTTTCTTCCTTCCTTAGTTTCTGCCTTCACATCTACTTTCATTAAGTAGGATGTCAATACAGGATTGATCACTAACGCAACGAATAAAGAAGCGGTCAATACAGCGATTAATGTAATTGGAAAATATCTCATGAACTCACCCATGATGCCGGGCCATAGGGCAAGTGGAATAAAGGCGGCAAGTGTTGTAGCTGTTGAAGCTATGATTGGCCAGGCGACTTCCCCTGCTCCATATTTTGCAGAGTCTTTAGCACTATATCCATTTTGTCGATATCGATAAATGTTCTCTACCACTACGATGGCATTATCTACAAGGAGACCAAGTGCTAAGATCAATCCAAATAGAACGATCATATTGATAGTAGTCCCAGTGATATCCAAGAAGAGTATACCCATCAACATCGAAAGAGGTATTGCTATACCGACAAACAATGAATTTCTTAAACCTAAGAAGAAAAGTAGTACGACAATGACAAGGATTACCCCTGAGATCACACTATTCTCAAGGGTAGAAACAGACTCTTTCGTATACTTAGAGGTATCGTTGAATATGGCTATGTTGATGTCTGGTGGTAGATTAGACTGTTCTTCAGCGATTAGATTTTTGATTTTAGCTGCTACATCTATAACATTGCCACCCCTTCTTTTTACAACATCGAGTGCTATAACCGGAAGACTATTAGATCGCGCATAACTCGTACGCTCTTCATATCCATACTTGACTGTAGCGAAGTCTCTAAGATAGATAGGTCGATTGCGTTCACTTTTTACAATTACATTTTTGATTTCATTTACATTAGTGAATTCGCCAACTACACGGATCGATCTTCTAAAATCATTGCTCACAATCTCGCCGGCTGACATAGACATGTTCTCTTGAGCTATAGCGCCTTCGACATCATTAAATGATACTTTAAGCGATTGCATTTTGATTACATCGATGTCTACTTTTACCTCGCGGTCAAGCGCTCCCTTTAAGGTGACTTTGTTAATCTCTCGGAGGCCTTCTATTTTGTCTTGTAGATATTCTGCAATTTCTCTCAGTTCATCCATTCCATAATTTCCAGAGACATTGACTGTCATAATTGGAAACTCAGAGAAGTTGACTTCCAGAATAGTAGGATCTGTATCCAAGTCTGTTGGCAGTTCTGACTTCGCCATATCAACTGCATCCTTTACTTTCCTAACGGCTGCATCTTGGTCTTGGTCTGGATCAAACTCTACAAGGATGACTGAGAAATCTTGGATGGACGTAGAGTTCATCCTCTTAACACCACTGACTGTGGATATTTCCTTTTCTATGGGACGAGCGATGAGGTTTTCTATATCAGCTGCCGAGTTACCAAAATAAGGTGTATTGATATATACCGTTGGAAAACTTGCTTCTGGATAAGACTCTTTAGGCATCGTCGTATAAGATCTTAATCCAAAGATTAGGATCATCAATGCCAAGATGATAATACTGGTCCCGTTGTGAACAGCAAAGTTAGTAAGACTAAAGCTTCTAAGGTTCTTTTTTATATTTTCTAAATCCATATTTTCTATTTAGAAAAATTGATTAATTCACCATCACTCACATTTCTCGAACCTCTAAAGATGACCGCTTCTCCTGTAGCAAGCCCTTCAGTTATAATAACGTTACCTTCAGCTGCCTCACCGATCTGAACATATCTTTTCTTTGCGCGCATCGCTCCCTCTTCATCTGTTTCGGCTACATATACAAACTCTGTCCCATCCACTTCTTGCAGTATATACTCAAGAGGCATGAAGACAGCATCTTTTGTACTGTACTCTTTGATTTTGATCTCAGCTAAAAGATTTGGTTTTAGTAGATCAGATGATTTTTTAGGTTGGATCTCTAACTCTAAGGTTCTGTTGGCTGGATCGATTTGTCTGCCCAACAAGGAAACTCTGCCTGAAGTTGAGAAGTCTATACTTGGAAAATCGAGATCAACCGTCATCCCTTTTTTTACAATCTTGAGATAGTTTTCAGGTAGATCAGTTCCGATCTTAAGTTTGCTTGTATTGAGTAATTGAACAATAGGCATGCCCGGTGATGCTACTTCTCCTTGGTTAGTCATCACCATATCTACAGTCCCAGAGATCGGAGCATAGATATTAGCCTTCGTAAGTTGAAGATTAATAGTCTCGAGTGATTTTTCTAATCTTTCTACATTGTTTTTAGCTTGAAGGTATTGTACTTCACTTCCTATTTTTTTACTCCATAACCTTTCTTGTCTTTCATACACATCCTTGGCTAAACCTAAGGATGAGTTAATCTCATTGATTTGACTTTCTATAGTGGCAACATCAAGTTTTGCGATCATAGCTCCCTTTCGTATGAAGTCTCCTTCTTTTACAAAGAGCCTACTGATTCTTCCACCCATGTCACTTACAGCATTGACAGGATCATCAGCTTTGACTGCTCCTTGGATATTGATGTACCGTACGAAGTCTTCTGTTTTCATCATAGAAGTATCGACAAGTTTTGACTTCTCTTGTAAGCTTGGGTCAAGTACTGCGATTTTATCAGTGAGCGCTTGCATCTCTACTTCAAGTTCATTGAGCGATTGTTTCTTTTTCGTAAGTGCTGCTTTTAATTCTTCCAAAGTCTCTGGCTCTTCACTTGATGTCGTTGTGTGAGAAAGTTCACATGCACTGAGTAATGTGATACTAAGAAGTAGGGCTAATAACTTTTTCATTTACTCTATTTATAAAGGATAGTGAGTTTCTAATTAATTGTAATTCTTAAGGATTTCTCCAGTGGCTATATCGATCTCTGTCTTTGTAGTTAAGAGATCATACAAAGCGCTGATGTATTGTCCTTGAGACTGATACAGCGAGCTTTCGGCTTGTACGACTTCAACACTACTGCCGACACCTTCTTGATATTTGATTAGCGATTTGTCGTATATTTTTTGATTGAGCTCAAGTACTTTTTTAGATGCCTCAAGAGATCTTTTAGCATTTTCAAAATTTCCTTGCGCATTGATCACTTGCAGTTTCATAGCTCTATCAAACTCAGAAAGCTCTATGTTTTTCTTTTCTATATCGATCATCTTTTGTTCGATCTTGCTCTTTGTAAATCCTCCATCGTAGATAGGTATGCGGGCTCTCAATCCCACCGTGCCATTAGCAAGAAAACCAGCTTCATTTCCATCAAATAATCCATCACGTTGGAGCGACTGACCATAACTTGCTATAGCTGATACACTTGGCAAGTATCCTTGTTTGATCCTTACCAGATCGGCATGATCAAGAGATATAGCATCAATTAGAAGATTATGCTCAGGTCTCTGTGATGGATCTATCTCTGCTATGTATTCTTCGGGATCCATGATGAGCTTTTCTACTGTGGATTCTAATTCCTCTGAGACTATTATACCATCCTCAACAGGATAAGCCATTTGAAATTTTAAAACATTGTAGCTTATGTCGATGACCTGCTTCAACTTCTCCATTTCAATTTTTAGGTTTTCAAGAGAGAGTTTTAATCTGTCGACATCCAGCTCTTCTATAAATCCGTTTTCATAAGTGATGGTTGCTCCTCTTAAGGCAGTATTGACGTTGTTGATGTTGTCTTGAATGATACTCTTGTTACGCTCAGCAACTAAGACTGACTGATAAGCTCGAGTGACGTTATGGATAATGTCTTGCTGCGTTAGCTCTTTTTGCTTTACAGCTAAGTCCATAAACAAACGAGCGGCCTTGAGGCCTTTTAGAAAGTTACCATCAAATACCAGCACCTCACCGCTTACTGATAAGGACAAATCATTTTTTCTAACAAATGAAAATTCGAAAACTTCTGGATCACCTAATTCTCTAGGCTGCAGTACTTCTTCTTGGAAGAGTACTCCATAGACTGCTGGTGATATAAAGTCTTCAGTAGGTTGCACTGGTCTTTTATAATAGAAAGTGTAGTTAGCATTACCTCTTATATTGGGCAATCCAATAGACTTGGCCTCTCTGTACTGCCATTTTGCAAACTCTGAATCTAAGTCTGATACCCTTAGTGATTGATGATGAGTAAGTGCATAGTCAATGGCATCAGTCAAGCTGTAAAATTGCTGACTATATCCAGTATAAAGTGTGCATATGAGAAGTATAGTTGCGATGATTCTCATGTTATAAGTTTAGTGCGTTAAAGTCAGATACATGCTTTCTTCCTTTATCTGAAAGAATGCCATTGAGATGATATAGAATGTGTTGTCTAACAAGAACATCTCGAGGATAGTCGACCAGTGAGAATAGATTTTCATCTACAAGGCTAAAAGACTTAGCGACATAGAGTTTTGCTATGATATCAGAGTTGAGCTCCGGTCTATAATATCCTTCAGTTATGCCTCTTTTGATGTTGGTCTCGATCTTGGTTTTTATGAACTGTGACTGTTGTAAGACTACAGACTGCCATATGCCGCGATAGTACTTTTGAAGATCATGGATTAAGATGGGTTTGATCTGTCTAAAGTGAATCACCGTATGTTCAGCTATTTGAGCCATCTCATCAATGGCATCATTGGCCGTATGGGAAATCTCTTCAATGACATTCTCTTCAAGTCTAACGTGCCTCGAGAGTGATTTCTTAACCAAGTCTTGTTTGTTGGTAAAATGCTGGTATAGCGTCTTTTTGGATATACCGAGTTTGGTTGCTAGGTCATCCATGCTCACAGACTTGATGCCAAACATCATGAATTGAGCTGTCGAGAAGTCTAAGATTTGATAGAGATCAGTATCTGTTGTCGTTATCATAATGGTTATAAGAACGTTGGAAACTCTAATTGGTTTCAAAGTTTCCAGTAAAAAATTATCTTTTCCAAGTAAATCGACGGACTATGCTAAATCAAAGACTAAAGAATGCCCTCAAATAAGATAAAGAAGCATGAGTTAGGTTAACATGTCATGGCCTACATGCAAAACAAGCGCAGATATCAAGTGGTGATTTTAAATCAAAGTATATAGATAGCTTACATAAACTGTTGCTAATTGTAATTTTACTTTATTGACAAAAACTATATATTTGCAGCATTGTTGCATAAGCATGAGTAGAACGAATCAAAGTAAGATTGATCAATTGGGTATAATTACCTCAGGTCTTTGCGCTGTGCATTGTGCAGCACTTCCCTTAATGATCTCCTTAGGCTTACTTGGATCTATCCAAGAAGGTACACACGGCGTCATTGAAGCAGCCGTTATCTTAACTTCTGCCATCTTAGGTTTGTGGTCCATATACAACGGATTAAGAGGTCATGGTAAGCTTATACCTCAATTGATGATCGGTGGCGGAGCTTTGGTTATTGTCTTTGGCCTTTTGGTGCCAGCCATAGGACATCCGTTGATGGCGATAGGTGGATTTGTCTTGTTGATGGGCCACTGGTTTAATTGGAGACTTTTATCTCCAAGAAAATCGCAATAGAAGATTACCTTCACTTCATGATTCGTACTTCACAACTTTCATATACTTATGAAGGAGGGCAAAATCTGTCTTTTGAGGATATTGAGATACAACAAGGAGTGCACACATTGATTATAGGAGCTTCAGGTTGTGGCAAGACTACGTTGCTTCATCTATTAGCTGGATTAAGAAAGCCAACTTCTGGTTCCATAACTATTCTTGATAAAGAGATCACAGCCATGACATCTTCTGATATCGATAAGTTCAGAGGTAGCAATATGGGTATGATTTTTCAAGTGCCTCACTTTTTAAGATCACTTGATGTAATTGATAACATCACATTGGCTCAGACTCTTTCAGGAGGTGTTGCTCAACGCGATAAGGTAAAAGGATTACTTTCTGATCTTAACTTGGATGGCAAGGGCAACAAAAGGACCAATCAATTAAGCCTTGGCGAACAACAAAGAGTAGCCATCTTGAGAGCGATGGTCAATGAGCCAAAAATCATATTTGCCGACGAGCCAACATCTGCACTTGATGATACTAATACTGAACAAGTCATCGAGCTGCTTAAAACGCAAGCTGATAAGTATGACGCTACGCTGATAGTTGTCACACATGATCAACGCCTAAAGGATAACTTCAAGAATATGATCAGCTTATGAATCTATTGAAGTTATCATGGAAGAATCTACTGAGTAAGCCACTCAATACGACGCTTAGCCTCTTGCTATTTGGATTAGGCGTTGGATTGATATCTATGCTGTTTTTGTTAGAGGATCAGATTCAGAAAAACTTTGAGAAGAACTTAGCCGAGGTGGACTTGGTCATTGGATCTAAAGGAAGTCCGCTTCAGTTGATCTTGAGCAGTATGTATCACATAGATGCGCCTACAGGCAACATAACACTTGGAGAGATCCGCCCTTTTCTTAATCCTAAGCATCCTCTGATTAAGTCAGCATTACCATTGTCGATGGGTGATTCTTACAAAGGATATCGTATCGTTGGTACGACTACAGATATAACTGATTGGTACAACCTTCAGCTCGCTCAAGGCGAAATGTTCATTCATAACTATGATGTGACGCTTGGTGCATCTGCTGCTCGCGACCTTCAACTCAAAGTAGGTGATCACTTTAAGAGTTCTCATGGATTGGTCGATGATGATGGCCTTGAGCATGATGAGACACCTGACTTTATCGTAGTTGGCATCTTAGCATCATCAGGGACGATAGTTGATCAGTTGATCCTAACTACTCCCCAGACCTATTGGCATGTACATGACCATGATCATGGCGCAGAAGCTGTTGCTGAAGACGAACAATCCATCGAACAAAGTGATGACAATGATGGTCGAGATCGTGAAGGGCATGATCATGCTGGACACGATCACTCCGCTCATGATCATGATGATCACCAAGACGCGCATGGACATAGTCATGCTGAGACACCCAAGGCGTTGAGTTTAGAAGATGATGAAGGATCCATCACTTCGTTATTACTTCGGTTTAAGGGCAACAACTTTCAAGCGCTTAACATGGGCCGAAGCATCAATGAGAATACCGAGATGCAAGCGGCAACACCAGCTATAGAGATCAATCGATTGTTTAGTATGATGAGTAGCGCCGAGTATGCATTAAGGATCTTAGCTATGGTCATCATATTCGTCTCGGGCCTAAGCATATTTATATCACTCTACAGTTCTTTAAAAGATCGCAAGTATGAACTTGCCTTGATGCGGGTGATGGGCGGAAGTAAGTCAACCCTGTTTAGTTTGATTATTTTAGAGGGCATCATCTTAGCGATTCTTGGATACATCATAGGCATCATCTTGAGCCATACAGGGATGTACATCATCGGTAAAGTCATGAAGGAAGACTATCGATATGACTTCACAGGAGGATATATGCTGCCCAATGAATGGTGGCTTCTTCTCGCAGCTATTTTACTTGGTTTCTTTGCATCTCTACTCCCAGCTATCCAAGCCTCCAATACAGATATTTCTGAGACCTTGTCGAGGGGGTAAAGTGTCCCATATGATTAAGTGTTTATGTGCTTGTGCACCTTTGTTGTTTCTTAGGCTTGATTTTTAAGTGCGACACTGGCTCTTGACTTCAGATTAGTGATATTATAGGCGATATATTAGAGTCAAATAGTCGAGTTTTTAACATTTCCTCCCCGAAGGAATTAGGGCTTTTTATCGAGAACTTATTAGTTAAAGTTCTAAAGTGATCCAAAGATTCTTCATCCATTCATATTTTCCCTATTTTTTCCGTTCAAAGGGGATTTGAGCCCAATATTATAAGCTTGTTTATATAGGGTGAAATCATTTTTATTACGTCGGACGATTTATGGGATGCCGGCTAATTATTTAAACGTTAAAACCACAAGTACTATGAAACTAAGGAAGTTCATAAGAGGAGAAAATTACTACTTCCAGATACTTGACGAGGATGGGAACACGATCCTTGAAAGTCAAGCTTACACTGGTAAAGATGCAAGGGACAATGGAATCGAATCCGTCAAGACGAATATCAGTAAGGTCGAACGCTACAGCGAAGTAACTGAAGGAGGAGAGACATTCTTTATCTTAAAAGCAGGCAACAATCAAGAGATAGCCAGATCGGTAGGATATACTGATGCTGTGGCACT
Organism: uncultured Saprospiraceae bacterium; assembly: GCA_937942435.1. GTDB lineage: Bacteria > Bacteroidota > Bacteroidia > Chitinophagales > Saprospiraceae > JAJRXG01. The sequence goes on along the minus strand of CALDEM010000026.1, from coordinate 15,237 downwards.
TAAGAAAGCAAAGGACTATGCCCAAAGAAGTAGATCTTCATCCAGTAGCAAATCATCAAGCACCTCTTCAACTAAGTCGACATCCTCAGCGAGTACAACTCCTGCTGCACAGCCCGATGGTGGAGAAGCGTATGATACTGACGGTAAGGGAGATGACTACAAGCCGCTGAACTTTTATGTAACTAATGGTTCTGATGATGTCAAAGATGGATTTGATTCATTTGCGGCAGCGGGAGAATCCTACTTCTCATATCGAGTAGATGGAAGTATATACATGATCAGTGAAGGCTATTCTAGTGACACCTCTCGTGACAATGGGGTCAACTCTGTTACTAAAAATATGGTCCTTGAAGCAAGATACGAGCGCAAGCAACATCCTAACGGTAAGTACTTCTTTAACCTAAAAGCAGGTAACCATCAAGAAATAGCAACAAGTGCTTGGTTTGATAGCGAAGCTGAAAGAGATGCTGCGATCTCTACGCTAATCGGCGGGAGTGGCAGAGGAGGAGGTAGTGGAGCTGGTTCTACAACTGCACAAGGTATAGCTTCAACCTCAACGGCCACTGCTGCGACTACGACGGCAAGTGCAGGAGCCACAGCGGGTGGTGAAGCACCTAAGAAGAAAAGAAAGAAAAGAACAGGACCTAAAAAACCAAAGGCCGATAAAGTATATCTCGCTGATGGCAAATACCACGATACGGATATCACATATCAGTTATTTAGAAGTGGCAATGGCAAACACTATTTTACATTTAGAAATGCAGAAGAGAAGACGATTCTTCTCAATAGTGATGTAAGAGGTTTTGAGACGCAAGAGCAGGGCCAAGCAAAGATAGAGAGGGTATTAGAATTTGGCCCCGACCGAGGCAACTATGAATCGAAAACTACTAAAAATGATAAGTTCTACTACTATCTCAAAGATGGAGATGGTAAGAACATAGCTAAGAGTTTCTTCTTCAACACTGAGGAAGAAATGGAAGTGGCTATCGGCTCTCTGCTGTTAGCGACAGGTGGTGCTGGTGCTGCCAAAAAGGCTGGTCAAGATGAATATCTCGCTTGCAGTGCATACGAAGGGCACATGAGCAGTAAGAGCCCTGATAGTGATGACTTCATCATTTTTTCTGAAGAAGGTGAGTTTTACTTCGCTATGGTAGGGGAAGGTAAAGTCATCTTACGAAGTGAAGGATATACTACCGAGAAGTCAAGAGACAATGGTATCCAATCAGTACTTAAAAATCGAGATCTAGAGGAGCGCTATAGCGTGATTGAAGAGGATGGTTCTCATTTTCTAATCCTTAAGGCAGGTAACCACCAAGAGATTGGAAGAGGTTGCCCTAATGGAGATCATGCGGGTGCTATGTATTGGCATCCAGGAGAGATAGGTAAAAGGGCGGCAGCTGCTGCAGCAGCATTGGCTGCTAAGAAAGCAGAGGAAGAAGCTGCTGCCAAAAGAAAGGCAGAAGAGGAAGCTGCGGCAAAAAGGAAAGCAGAAGAAGAGGCTGCAGCTGCAACTGCGGCCGCTGCTGCTGCCGCTGCAGCAAAAGCGAAAGCAAAGTCAGATGATTACCTAGCATGTAGAGTGTATGAGTCTCATCTGGGAGATGTTACTAAAGAGCATGACGACTTTATAACATTTACACACGATGGTGAACACTACTTTGCTTGGATTGCCGAAGGAAAGGTTGTCATGAGAAGTGAAGGATACGGGTCTGAAAGTGCCAGAGATAATGGTATAGCTTCGGTTATAAAAAATAGAGAGGTAGAAGAGCGTTTTAGCTTAGACGAGAAGGCAGGACATTTCTTTACGGTTCTTAAAGCCGGCAATCACCAAGAAATAGCCAGAAGTTGCCCATACAAAGATAAGGCAGCTGCGATGTATTGGTATCCAAGTTCGATCAGTAGTAGAGCTGCTGCTAAGGCAGAAGAAGAGAAGGCGGCGGCGGCTGCCGCTGCTGCAGTTACGGCTGCTGCTGCGACGAAGGCTAAATCAGATGACTACTTAGCATGCAGAGTGTATGAGTCTCATATGAGTGACGTTAGCGCAGATCATAAAGACTTTATAACGTTTGCACATGAAGGAGAACACTACTTTGCTTGGGTAGATGACGGTAAGATTGTGATGCGTAGTGAAGGTTATACAACTGAAAAGGCCAGAGATAATGGTATCGCTTCGGTCATAAAAAATAGAGAGCTCGAAGAGCGATTTAGCATAGATGAAAAGGCAGGATACTTCTTTACAGTACTCAAGGCAGGTAACCATCAGGAGATAGCAAGAAGTTGTCCTCATAAGGAAAAATCTGCTGCAAGAGCATGGTTCCCAGGAGCTGCTGTTGCTGCGGCCTCTGCTGCTGTTGCTGCGCCTTTGGTATCAGAGGTGCCTAAGGCTGCAGTGCCAGAACCGCCAACGCCTAAGCCAGCGCCTCCTAAAGACAAAGAGGACGATTACTTAGCATGTAAGGAGTACGAAGGTCGTAAGGTCAACGATAAGCAGAACAACGTAGCACTATTTAAGCATGATAGTGATGGACAGTTCTACTTTGCCCTTTATGACAAAGATGGAGATGTCAAGCTCAGAAGTGAAGGCTTTAGAACGGGTAAAGAAAGAGATGAAGAACTCTCAGGAGTGTTGAAGTATCACAATGACGAATCCATGTACAAGCGCAAGGAGAAAGGCAAGTACTTCATGGATATCCTCTTTGATAAAACAGGCCGCGAGGTGGGTAGATCTTGCTTACAGAAGAAAGAAAAGAAAGTAGCTCCGGTTGCAACTGCGGCTGCAGCGGTTGCGACAGCAGCTACAGTAGTTGCTAAGAAGCCTGAGCCTAAGAAAGTAGAACCTAAGAAGGTTGAGCCAGCGCCAGTGAAAAAGAAGGTGGCTGCAGCACCAGTGAAGAAAGCAGCAGCTGTTGCGACTGCTGCCGAATCAGGAGGAGGATGGTTCAAATGGTGGTGGTTATTAATACCACTGTTGTTACTATTGGCTTGGTGGTTACTAGGCATGAAAGGATGTGGAGGAGAGACAACACCTCCACCACCGCCTCCAGTAAAGGTTGAGACACCAGCGCCAGCGCCTAAACCAGCTCCGGTACCAGAACCTGTAAAGGCAACGCCACCCCCTCCAGCACCTAAGCCAGCGCCAGTTGCTGTAGCGGGATGTAACTGTGGAGAAAAAGGGAATGTTGCAATCTTTACGATTCCGTCTGGTCCAGCCAAGAGCGTTGCTCGCTTGGGTACATATCCAGAGTTTGGTAATAGTCATAGCTTAACTCCAGCTCAGTTTTATCAGAAGCTATCTGATAGACATAGTACTAATCAAGGAGATCAGCAGTACTTGGATTACGTATTTAGATCGATGGGATATAGCAATGGATTTGCCGGTGCAAGTGCAGGACTCTTCTCCAATGTCACTTTAGACAGAGGACAGAAGGGACTCTTGGGACTTGGAGAGCAACACCACTATGAGTACTCAGCGCTCAATACTAATGATCGCGATAGACAAGCCTTTAAAATCAAATCAGCCAATGGTTGTGATGTTCACTTTATGAAAACTTGTGGAAACTATATGTTCTTCTGTGATTAGAAATTTCTAATTACAGTTTAATTGAAATGACAAAGGGTCTTGGCTATAACGCCAAGACCCTTTTCTAATTTTAAGTTGTTTAGTTGGTACTATGAATAGCTGATGCAGAACATTAATTTGTTAGGACGCAGCGAATATCTTTAAGTGGATTATAACTTATGATTCTTTAAGCTTCTTAGTGAGTCTTATGCGATCTTGCCGATCCAATTAAACTCATATTGCTTCTCAGGGATCTTCACTCGTTCTGAGATGCGTTGTAGTCTATCCGGCAGAGCCATGATATAATCACGTGCTTTGTTACCTATATCTGTGAGGCCAGATATATTACCGATGTTCCATTGATCAATCAGGGATCGCAAGATGTCTATGTAGTCATGTGTTGTATATACTTGGATGCGTTGCGCCGCATCTGAAAAGTGATCAAACAATTCTCCAAGACCGAGATCACTTCCTGATTGTCTCATGAGATGAGCGGGCATCACGATCTTCTTACGCATCATATCTTCAAATGCGAGCATCATCTGATCGGCATCAAGCTCCATGATTTTATTGACAAAGTGGATGTATGCGCTAGCATGTCTTGCCTCATCAGCGGCTATAAATGCACACATCTTAGCGAGCTCTGGATTGTTGGCCTTGCGAGCCAAAGTAGCCACTCTTCTATGTGAGACATTAGTGGCGAGCTCTTGAAAGCTCGTATAGACGAAGTTCTTATATGGATCTCTCCCAGTACCTATGTCAAATCCATCACTAATGAGATACTGAGTAGATATCTCCATCTCTCTCATATCCACGCGACCGCATAGGTATAGATATTTATTGAGTAGATCGCCGTGACGGTTTTCTTCTGCCGTCCATGACCTTACCCATTGAGACCAGCCATTGCGCCCATCATTGTCTACACCTTCTACACTCATGAGCCATGCTTCATAAGTTGGCAGTGCCTCTTCTGTTATTGTATCGCCGATCAGCACAGCCAGTAGATCATAGCTCATCTCTTGCGCCTGTCCTTGTAACTCTCTGATCTTATCAAAAAAGTCATCATCCTTTGAGTCTGGAAGAAAGTCTGATGGTTGCCAATTGGTTTCTATTGGCTTCAAATATTTCTCAAGCATCTCATCCATTGACTTTTCAATGGTCTGCATCACCTCTAATCTGATATTAGTTAACTTCATTAGACTCGGTATCCATTTATACTTTTAAAAAATACTGGGTGATGTAAGATATATATTATGTCTGAAAGATAAAGCGATCCTATGGGTTAGTGCTAGTAAGGCCAAGTAGATGATTAGGAGCTATTTGTTGGTTTTTCTCTTTTTACTCGCTTTCGCAAATGGATTAAAATCAAGACATAATTTCACCCAATACAATAACTGATCGTCCATGTCATATCCATCGGGAGTAACAAAGACAAAGCCCTTCATGGGTCGCCTTGTGAAGTCCATAGGCTGGCATCCTTCTTTAGACATGGCTGAGGATGAAGCGTCTTCTCCTATTCTTGCCATCAAGAGGTCAGTGTTTTTCTTTTTATTGAAGAGAATGCCACAGCACATCTTTTCATCAATCATAAAACATAAGCCGCCGAACATTTTCTTTTCGTAGAAGTCTGCTTTTTGATCTTTAAAGATTTGTCTTACTCTATCTGCGAGATGTTCGTCGTATGCCATTGTTTACCTTTTGGATGTTAGACTACACTCTTCATCTTAAGTCGTGGCTCAGGTGTTACGTTTTGATCTACGAACACCTTATTAAGATACTTGTAGTGTGCAGCCATGGCGATCATGCCAGCGTTATCTGTGCAATATTGGATCGCAGGCACATAAGTATGCCAATTGTGGACAGCTGCCTGATCTTGTAGTGCTTTGCGCAAAGCACTATTAGCTGATACGCCTCCTGCGATACCGATATGTGATATGCCTTCTTGCTTACTTGCTTTGATCAGCTTATCCATCAAGATCTCTACGATAGTCGCTTGGACAGAAGCGCAGATATCATGAAGATTGTTCTTAATAAAGTCCTTATCTTCCTTAAGTCGATCTCTTAAGAAGTATAAGACTGATGTCTTTAAGCCGCTGAAGCTAAAACCCAATCCCTCTATCCTGGGCTTGTTAAACGAGAACACTGGTTTGCCTTCCTTTGCTAACTTATCAATGATCGGCCCTGCGGGATAGTCCAGTTCGAGGTATTTGCCGATCTTATCAAATGCTTCTCCAGCTGCATCATCTCTCGTTGTGCCTAAGACTGTGAGTTGATCTACACTATCTACTCTGACGATCTGTGTATGCCCTCCAGATACGGTAAGACATAAGAAAGGGAAAGTAGGCCGAGGCTCTTCTACAAAGTGAGCTAGAACATGCGCTTCCATGTGATTGACCGCTATCAACGGCTTGTCTAAGCTAAGTGCTAGACCCTTGGCAAATGAGCATCCAACCAATAAACTACCTAGTAAACCAGGCCCTTGGGTAAAAGCTATAGCAGAAACTTGAGGGAGTGTCACACCAGCATCCTTAATGGCTGCATCTATTACAGGGACGATTTGTAGATGATGCTGTCTTGAGGCCAGCTCAGGGACGACACCTCCGTATTTTTGGTGAACCGTTTGATTGGCGATATGGTTGCTTAACAGCTGTCCATCTTTGATCACAGCGGCTGATGTGTCATCGCAGGAAGATTCGATTGCCAGTATAACCACAGAATTGTCAGAGTGAGCCATCTTTTTAAATGTAATGAGACGGTATTTTTTTAAAAAATAGTATTATTGTGGAGTTCATCCTAACTGCTAAGGTAGGGTGTTTCGGATGATGAGACATTAGTAATATTGACTTTAGCATCCAGTTAATTTAACCAATAGTCGCTGATCGAATGATGAAAAGTGACATCAAAACATGAGATTGAATGAAGTATCTTATCAATTTACTCATTGTAGGTGCCGTAGCTCTTTTTGCTTATTTGCTATATAGCGGTATTAATGAGCCTATCAAGTTTAGAGCTGAGTTAGACGAGCGTAAGATCGTAGTCACTGATAAGCTCCAGAAAATACGTACAGCCCAAGAGTTATATCGTGAAATCAAAGGAGAGTTTGCTCCTTCTTTCGAGCAACTATCAAGTGTTCTAAAGACAGATAGTATACCATTTCGCCAGTTGATTGCAGATCCGGAGGATCCAGAAAATCCAGACAAGTTCTTGGTTAATATCATCAATTACAGTGCGATTGATTCTATTAGAGCGTTGGGGATCAACTTAGATGAGCTATCATATGTGCCGTATACTAACAAAGGATCGAAGTTTGAGATTCAAGCAGATACAATGACATATCAGTCTACTCTCGTACCTGTAGTAGAAGTGATGACTAAGTGGGGAACATTCATGGGCGACTATAATGATCCAAAGTTCAGCATGTATCAGAAAGATTATAGCCCTATGGCAAGAATTGGTTTTGGTAGCATGTCTTCACCTAACCTTGAAGGTAATTGGAAGTAAAAAAGAGCTTAACTTCTCTACATACTCCAGATTCTGAAAAGACATACAAACTGTCCGCATTAATAGATGTGGACAGTTTTTTTTATGCCATCACTAATGATGAAGGTCAATTAGAAGAAGTGCATCTCATTCAACAGAGTGAAGAGATTGATCTTAAAAAATACCCTAAATTAAGGTCAACCAAAATAGCCCTTGCTAATAGGTATTACACCCTCATACCTGAAGCGGATTACAACGAGCGTTCATTAGAGGACTATGTTTATCAAGTACTCGGATCATCGCCACGACATCAATATGTCTTCCAAGCCGATCACGTCCAAGCCGCTGGTTTATACGTCTGCTACGCGATACCAAAGTCGTTGTACCAGTATTGTTTTAAGCTGCCCTCCATACCGATCATCTATCACCAAGTAGGCACCTTGCTTCCTCTAGTCAAGCCTGAAGATACAAGATCAGTGATTCATGTAAGCCGATACCAAGATCTCATCATCATCATTGCTTTTGTTAATGGACGACTTCATATTGCTAACACTTTTGTCAGTCTTAGCCCTATCACAACGCTATATTACATCAGTTTGATCCAGAAAAATATAGGTGTAAAAAAACGAGATGTTGACATCGAGTTTTCTGGAGCCTTCATCCGAGGAGATGAGACAGAGCGATTACTGAGCAGATATTATAATAACCTAAGTTACCGTTCTTCATCACTCAAGCTGGATGATCAGTTATTAGAAAACTCTTCACTTTATTACCCATTGCAAAGCGTATACCTATGCGGATAATCAGCGGGACATTAGGTGGACGAGTGCTGCAGCCACCTATGAAGAAGTGGCCCACAAGACCTACTACTGATATCGCTAAAGAAGCACTTTATAATATCCTAGCAAACAGAATTGATTTTGAGGATGCCGTGATGTTGGACCTTTTTGGTGGCACAGGCGCACATGTGTTTGAGTTTTTATCAAGAGGTTGCACGGATGTAACTTACGTAGATATGTTTCCTAAGTGTGTATCTTGGGTGAAGCAACAGATTAAGTCTTTAGACTTAGAAAAAGAGGCTCAGATTATAAAAATGGATGTTGCCAAGTTTATAAAAAGACATGGGGCTTCAGAAGACTCATCGTCTTTCAACTTCATATTTGCAGACCCTCCATATGCCTTGCCATGGTTGCCACAATTAGCCAGTATGGTGTTAGACAATTCTCTTTTGACTGAAGATGGACTGTTAGTGATCGAGCATGGTAGTGATGTTGATTATGAAAGCCATTCGCGCTGTACTGAGTCACGAAAATACGGGCAGTCAAGATTTAGCTTTTTCAATTAGGAGATGACGACCGACTTAACTATAAGATATGTCAAGCATGCCGATATAGATAAGTCGCGATGGGATGATGCCATCGATCAAGCTTCTAATGGCTTACCATACGCCTATAGCTGGTATCTTGATACGATGGCAAAGGGGTGGGACGCTTTAATCAGTGGTGATGATGACTATGTGATGCCGCTACCATATAACACTAAGCTGTTGGGACTAAAACAGATCTTTCAACCGCACTTTACGCAGCAGCTAGGCGTCTTTGGAGTTGGAAGTGTTAGTGAAGCACAACTCAAGAGTTTTCTTTCTGCTATACCTTCAAAATTCAAATATGTAGCATACAGTTGCAATGAGACAAATCCGATAGATGATGTACTTGGATATAGGGCTCTTCCAAGAACTAATATGACATTAGATCTTCATCGATCTTATGAAGAGATTAGAAAAAACTATAGAAGATCACTTAAAAAAAGAATAAAAAAGGGTAGTGGTTCATTGGTCTTTAAAACTGGAGTTGTTAGCCCAAGTGAAGTTGTCGTATTGTATAAAAATGAGTTGAATGATAAGGTTTATTTGAGTGATAGAGATTATGGTAATGTTATTGATCTGATATCAATTGCTATCCGTAAAAAAAAGGGAGATATCTATAGTGTGCACGATGATAGCGGTAAGGTCTTAGCTAGTGTCTTTTTTCTAAAAAACCAAAAGCGGCTGATTCAATTATTAGGGAGTGCTACAAAGGAGGGCAAGAGTCTGTACGCCATGCACTATCTAATTGATAGAGTTATTGAAAAGTATAGTAGTAGTGGTCTAATTTTTGACTTTGAAGGATCAGAGATCCCCAGTGTTGCTGAGTTTTTTAGAGGGTATGGGCCTGAAGTAAGGACATATCATCACGTCATTAGAGATCATCTTCCTGCCTGGATGAGATGGTTGCGGCGTATGAAGCGGAGCTTCTAATCGAGACTCGTTGCAAGTAGCGCTTCTCCCTCTATCATCTCTAAACCTTCGTTTATGAGGTGGGAGATTTCTTTGTTATCATTTGCAAGAAGGTTGAGATGGTCCTTTAATCTAATAATGGTACTATAATTATTGAACTTTATGGCAACCTCTATGATCTCAAGTCCGAGTAACCAGTTAGTTGGTTCAGTGGATAAATAATCTTTTTCTAATTTGCTAAGTTCGTCGTCAGTTATGTTGTCTTTCTTAATGTAAGATTTGGCTCGACCGAAAAGTTCTAAAGCCTTAGCCTCTTGATCTGATACTGTGATAGGTGAATCATCCGATACCTGATGATGGATCAAGTCAAACGACTCATCGTCTGCAGGGCCCGCATAAGCAGAAGTGATGTCCTTGCACACTGCCATACAATAGACACCCATGTCAGGAGTGAAGAGCAATTCTCTCTGATAGGTGACTAAGCACTCTTCAAAATATACAGCTTGGATCTTACCAAAGATATTGCGTGCTCCAGTGATGACGCGACCTTCTACTTTGACACCACTTTCAAATTCTAAAAGTATCCGCTTACCTTCATGTATATCATACGCAGCCAGATCCTTGGGAGACATGTCCTCTATGGCGAGGTTGTATCCCTTGAGATAACCCAATGGAGATCCTATGCCATTGGGATGGTCCAATCGGCCATGTCCTGTCATTTGTTGATCTCGATATGCCAGTACTGTCTCACCAGAAGTCTGGAAGTAAGCGATACCGTTTCTACTGTTATCGTCTTCTATCACTTTTGTAAATGTCCCAGATATCTGGAGACCTGTGCTCAACTCTATAGTTCCAAGACCTTTTGATGCGATCAGTTTTTTTAGACCGCTAAGTCCACCTTTTCTAAGTGATAGACTTTCTGCAAATTCTTCTAAGACAAGATTAAGATGAGCAAAGTCAGGTGTGACGAACAGTTGGGGTTGAGGCTTGGTCACATCAAAGTTTTGTTGAGCTGCCTCTATGGTGTAAGGTATCTTGGTCACCTCGTCTGTCATGCACCATTTGCTCTCTCCGATGGAAGAAAGTAGCCCTGCACCATATTGTTTATAATCTTGTATGGTTCCGATAAGACCATACTCTACAGTCCACCAATGGAGGTTGCGCATCTGTGTCATTTCCGAAAGGGTAGTGATCTGCCCTTGGAGTGCTGTCACTTTTTCTTCTGCTTCGATGATGGAGGACCTAGAAGAGCTCGGATGCTCTTTGAGGATGGACAGTGTTCTTACTGCTTCATAAAGTTCATCATCCAAAGCCGATGAGATGGCCTTGCTTCCGATCTGACCAAATCTACGGAGGTATTCTGCATACTCTCGATTGGCCAATATAGGCGCATGTCCTGCTGACTCATGGATGATGTCAGGCGTGGGTGTATATTCTATATGATCGAGTTGTCTGATATCAGATGCGATTACTAAGGTGTTGTATGCTTGAAACTCCATGAAGGCATCAGATGGTATCAACCCATCAACAGCCACTGCCGCCCAACCAATGTCTTGCAAGATGCGATTCATGCCATACATACTGGGAATGCGTTCGATGGTTATGCCTGTTTTGTCGAGTCCCTCGAGATAAGACTCATGGGCGACATGCTGAAGATGCTTTATGTTTTTGCGCATCACATATCTCCATAGTGCATGATCTTGTGCAGTATAGCGCTCGTAATCTTGGGGCTTGATATACTGCTTAAGCTTGGCTGGTAGTCGGTCTATGATAGGATTGGAGGTGATATCTGGATGCATAACAAGATGTTGTATATCCAAATATAATAAATTAGTTGTTACAGCAACTGTTGTTTAACGAATAAATTAGATGTTAATTAGTCGGTTGATAATCGACTGCAGAATCATTAGACCCAGTGTTGCTGTAGGCTCCCAGCATCAGCTGCTCTCTTTGCCTTCCATATTTTTGTTGTATTCGCCATCAAACTTAAAGTTATCAGAAGTCGTGGGCCATGATGTACTGATTATGCTGAGGCGAGGAAGCCTTCAGCAAACAAAGCGTTATACGCAGTTTTCATTCAAGGTTGAAACCACACTAGAAAAATTATAAGGCAAGTATAATTCCTTGTAGATCTTGACCGCTTGTCAATCCCATCTTCTTTCTCAGTCGATACCTAGCTTTCTTGATTCCTTCATCGGATATGCGAAGGATGTTAGCAATCTCCTTAGATGTAAGATTCATTTTTAGTAGGGATATCAATCTCATCTCACTTTGTGAGAACATGCCAAACTGCTTTGTTATTTTTTGTATGAAGCCTTCATGGACACTGCTGAATTCTTTTGAGAACTGTTCCCATTCTTCTTGATCGATGGTGTCATTAGTGATCATCCTATCGATGCGATCTGTAGTTTTCTTGACAGAGCTTCCTATTGACGTTTTTAATTGTAAGACCTCTTGTTCTAATGTATATAAGAATTCATTCTTTTTGGAAAGCTGTAACACTTTGGTCAAGAGTTCTTTCTTTTTATATTCTAATTCTTTTGTAACTTTTTCCTTCTCAAGTAACGACCTCTTTAATCTCTGTCGAAACCCGTAATACCCAAATCCCAATGCTAAACCTGAAAGAATAAGGGCGGAGAATAATAGCCATTTTTGAAGTGTGCTTACTTTTTCTCTTTCATTCAGAAGAGAAATCTCGGTATCCTGATGCAAAATCTCTTGTTCTTTTTTCTCAAGATTAAATAGGGCATGCATTTCTGCAATCTGTTGAGATTTTGTTTCATTGTAGATAGAATCTTGCCACAACTTATACATTTTGTGATCTTCAAATGCGGCGGCATGATTATTTAATAATGCGTTTGCCTCTGCTCGATTTTGATACGAAAGGACAATCCTGGACTTGACTTGTTCTTCTAAGGCTAGGTCAAGTGCTTTATTTAGATAGGGTAGTGCATTAACCGGTTGGTTGTTTTTTAGCAATGCCGTGCCCATTCCTAATGGAGCAAGTGATCTTCTATTTCTGTTCGGCGATTTCTCTTCTAACTCCATATACTCTGACGCCAATGTCATCATCTTTCTATAATTTCCGCGTGCTTCATAGCTTCTTCCATGATTAACTAAGGCCAATTTTTGAAGGAAAATATAGTCGTTCTCCTTGCATATTCTATATACCTCATTGATTGTGCTATCGACCATTTCCCAATTGCGCATATTGTCATAAACAATACTCAAGGTGTTGAGAACGCCCCCCACAAAATTTGGCTTATTATTAGAAGCGGCAACACGCAGACTTTTATGGGCATATTCAATTGCACTTTCATTATTTTTTAACTCGCATTCGGCAGCCGACATTTGAAAGTAGCAATTAGACAGTGAAACAGTATCATTGATGCTTTCGTAATATCGAGTAGCGATCAGACCTTTTTGTACAGCAAGTTTTAAATCATTCTTGCTGACATACTGCCAAGCTTGTCGGTGGTAGGCATTATAGAGTCGAGAAGAATCTCCAATCTTCCTGTAGAAGTCGATATTGTCATTCATTTGACTTATGGCCCTTCCGGGGCCATTTTCTAAATATCTAACAATCTTCACTAAGCTTTCCCTGGCTAATATTTGACCTGGGATATCCTTTGCAGCTTCATAAATCTCTATTGCATCTGTCATGTGCCTTGTTGCAGCGTCAAGGTCTTTAGTTGTTTCAAAGTACAGAGCTTTGTTGAAGGTAGATTTTGCAACACCCGTCTTGAAATTTATTTTATCGGATAAAGCATGCATTTCTTCAATATATTCTAAAGCGTTGGATACATCTTCTTTTAGGTAATAAGCTACAATTTTATCCTGTACATTTACTTTTACTGTGTCATCAGGTATTTGATTGTGCACCAACAAAAGACTATCTATGTTTATGGTCGATTGAGCCTTGATTGGGGTGTCGAATGATAGAATTAAAAAGAATACTGCTGCAAGCAAGAGTAATAGTGCGTTAAACTGCTTCATTATTATAATTTGTTTGAGCTATAATGTCAAAATTATCCCTTGAAGATCATTTCCTGTCTCTAACTTCATCTTCTTTCTTAACCTATATCTTGCTTTCTTTATCCCTTCATCTGATATCCTCAGGATGTTGGCAATCTCCTTAGAAGTTAAGTTCATTTTCAAAAGAGAGATCAATCTCATCTCACTTTGTGAAAAGGTGCCATACTTTTCGGTGATACTTTTTATGAAGCCTTCATGAACGCTGCTGAATTCTTTTGAAAATTGATCCCATTCTTCTTCGTCTATTGCATCGTTTGTGATCATTCGATCGATACGGCTTGTTGATTTTGTAATGGAGCTACCGACACTTGTTTTAAGTTCATTTAATTCTTGTTCTAAGCTGTGCAGGAATTCACTCTTTTTAGAAAGTTGTAAGACCTTGGCTATGAGTTCTTTCTTTTTATATTCCAATTGTTGTTCAGCCTGGCTAAGCTCCAAATCAACTTTTTCTTTTTCTAATCTATTGCGCTTTATTTTTTCGCGCATGGCTAAGTATCCAGTCACTAATAAAAGAAGTAGGGCGCCCAATCCAGATGTCAATAATATGATCCGCGCTTGTTTTTTATCGTTTTCGGCCTTAGTTAATATGAGTTCTTTTTCTTTTTTTTCTGTTTCATATTTTGTTTGAAGCTCGATTAGATCTGTTTGCATTTGCTTAGAGGCAATCGAGTCTCTTAGGATGGCATAATTGTGAAGGTTGTTATATGCGTCTTCATATTGACCAGCATTTTCTTGGGCTTCGAATAAATATTGATAACTATCTGAGAGCTGATCTTTATAGTCTATAGATGTAAAAAGCTCTACCGACCTTTTCAATAGTGGAATGGCTCTGCTGTGATTTCCTTGCTTGCTATGGACTACACCTATGCTTCTGCTCAACGATGCTTCCTGTTCAATATCTTCAAACTCTTTTGCCAGTGGTAAACTTAGGTCAAAGAAGTATAGTGCGCTGTCTATTTTATCAAGTTTGTTATATGCTTGGCCAATATTGGCCAAAGTCATCATTGAGCTATATTGATCTCCTATTTTTTCATAATGTGCAAGAGACTGTTTATAATAAGATAGTGCTAGTTGAGTGCTGTCCTCATTGGAAGCGATATTCGCGAGATTGAATACCACATCATTAAGTTCATCAGGAAGGGCTAGGTCATTATAAATTTCATATGCTTCATTGTAAGACTCTTTAGCCAGTTTATAATTACCCAGTTCAGTCCATAAATTTCCAATATTGAATTTTGAAATAGCTACTCCTTTTCTGTTGCCTAACTCTTCTTTGATTTTTAAAGATGCCAAATGCGATTGTATAGATTTCTCAAAATCTCCCTTAGTTTCATATAAGATACCGATATTGTTATTTAGAGAAGCTACTTTTTCTTTGGCACCTATATTTTGAAAAGAGATAAGTGATTTTTCAAAGTAGAAAATGGCACTATCGAGATCACTTTGAAAATACTTGAAAATGGCATTCGAATTATGCACTCCGGCCGTGAATCTTTCATCATCAATAATTGCAGCAAGTTCGTACTCTTCATTGATGAGTCTTTGTGCTAATTCTTTATCTGTACCTCTGACTATTGTTAAGATCTCATCAATAGCTTGAAGTCTAAGCGTATCTTTCGCTTCAGGCAATGCTCCTAGAAGACTATCAACGTTTGTTTGACTGCTTAGATGATATGAAGCTAGTAATAGAAAGATAGAAAGGACTTTCTTCATAGATGGTATGGATGCATGATGTGAACTTTAAGATAATCCCTCTTTGCTTGTAAAGCGATTATGAGCTTAAATATTTACTGATTCTGTCAGATATCTGAGTTAGATCATCCAGTATATCTTCTTTCATCTCTTGTACTTCATTTTGGATAAGGGCGAACCGCTCATTGCGGTCCGC
>CALDEM010000025.1 GCA_937942435.1 uncultured Saprospiraceae bacterium | reverse complement strand
TTTGAGGACTTGCTTCCAATCTTTCTATTACCTCCTTAAAGGCATTGACCAATCCTATCTCTGGCAACTCTTTGGTAAAATCAGGATCTTCTAAGGCTTCCTGCTCTATACGTTCTAACACTTTCCATATCTCCTGAGGGTCATCATAATTATGATCCAAAGGTTCGACTCCTGAAAACAGAGCTCGATCGACATGCTCAGGATACTTTTGGATATAACCAAGCCCCCATTGTGATCCAAAGCTATTGGCTATCAATGCCAACTTCTCATGGCCCAAGATCTTTCTAACCGCTTCTATATCATCTACAACATGTGTGAAGTTTTAACCCCTAAGATCGATCCCCATTTCAGTATATGACTGAATCGCCTCTTGATAAGCATCACGTCGTAAGCTATCTCTCTTGTTTCTACTGAACGGTTCGTCTAGCGCTCCCCCATTGTTCCATTTATATCTAAAGTTGTGCAGAGGAAGCCCTGGTGACTCAGAGTTGCCTCGCTGATTGATTAGGATCACGTCTCTCTTTTGATTGACCATCTCCAGCTCCCATCTCCAAGCCTCTGCTCTTCTTCCTTTAAAGAATACCTTAGCAGAGTAAGGCTCTCCTGGACCTGCACCAAGAAAGGCGACAGGTGGCAATAACGAAGGTTCCTTCACGGGAAATGTAAGAAAGCTCAACGCTATCATCCGACTGTCGGGATCCAATCGGTTCTCCGGGACAAATGCAAGATGCTCCCTACCCTCAAACTGCCAGTCATCATCTGCTACAAGCAAAGGTTGGGTGTAAACCAAGGTTTTATCCAAAGGTTCATGTTGACTACTAACACAAGCACTCATACTTAAGGAAACAAGAAGGATCAATATCTCTCTCATCCCGCAAACATAAACCCAATGCTACTCTGAATATTGTATAATTGGGACAAGTGATTAAGAAGACCTATGTTTTCCAGAACAAGACGTCATCTACGATATTAAGCTGACTAAAAAGCTCCTTAGGAGTAAGGCTAGTTCTGAATTTTAATTGGTGATTGAAGTCCGCCTGATCATAATAATTGCTATCCAGTGCGATCTCGTTTAGCGAAACTCCTTTATCCAACTTTTGAAAATTAAGAAGAGCTCGTCTAAACTTGATCACCGAGATGTAATCTTCTATCGAATATCCTAAGTGTTTCTTAAACTTTCTAAGTAAGGTCCGTCTGCTGATTTCAAGCTGTTGAGCTAGCTCTTCTACTTTGATCATATCGCTTGGACGAGTAAGCACCTTGATAGCTTCTAAAAGCTTGGGTTCTTCTAACAACTTATACTTCTCTAAGAAGAAGCTATCAAGCAAATCCCGCTTCTCTTCTATGCTATCCACTGTATAAACAATTGGCAAAAAAGAATCAAATGAATCATCATAATGATGAAAAAAAGAGGATGGCACTTCAAGTAAATCACCTAAAGGGACATCGACAAAATGATTCAAGCAACCAGGATAAAACACAATGGCCAATCGATCTACTGGTCCAAAGAACTCCACTTCTTGATAACTATCAACTAACCCAACAAGGATAGACTTAAAGCCAACACCTTTGCGATGATGTTCTTTTCTATGCCTATCTTTTATGGTAGAGTCAGAGTCCTTATATATACTTATTGTTGTGGTGATGTTTTGATAAAACGTAACCTTTGAGTAGAAATCTGGTGCAGTTGCTATATGGACGTAGTAACCTTTAATTAAATCCACCAATAGTGGATGCTTCGGTTTTATAAATCGCACATGTCCTATCTCCACCTTTTATCAACATTAGAAGTTGATTCTAAGATAACGCTTTAATCTATATCAAAACTAAAAAAACCTTTACTCCTTATGGAAGGAGCAAAGGTCTACGGAGGATAAGAGTCCCATTATTGGTTAGAGGCTATTATTGGTCTAAGGTTAATTATAAACTACTGGAGCTATCATTCAACTTCCAATTGTATCCATAGTATGACACAGCTGCTGTTGATGATATTTTTTTGTTACTGTACTTGTTGATATACTTGATCACATTGGCATCAGACGTACCGAAGTCTTTAGCATACCACTTGAAGATCTCTGACAACTCAACACCTCCGTGCTTATGCTTGATAAACGAAGGATTGTTAAGTGCTATTTTCGTTTGCTTTTCTAATTGTGCTTCTAAATTAGCTGGTGTATATGCAAAGTTCGTGATGGGCGGACACCCTACAGCTCCACAAACCAATACAAAGTGATATCTCGCATCATTGTACTTGCTCAGCAGTCTACCCTTTTCTAATTCATTAAGCGTTATGCTGCTGTTTGCTACTTTGACTTTTTTTGCATCAAAGAATCCAGCTTCATCAAGTACAGACATCGTAGGATAACTTTTTAAGACATTATTGATTACATGTAAGTTATATGCATTGATATAAAATGCTTGCTTAGTCTTAGCATCAGATGACGATATGTCAGCTGTTCCGATCTGTTTGATCAATGAAGTAAGCCTTGCATCACTCTTAAGAGCTTTGTAGTTTACGAGGCCATTAGAAACGCGATCCTTTAGAAGAGCATCGACATCTTTAAAAAATTGATTACCGATTTTTTGTGCCGATCCAGCATTAACAAATACTAAGAGAAGAACTACTATAGAGAAGATTCTTGTAAGGTTTTTTGATGTGGTCATTATAATCTGATTGTGTCTTTAAGTAATTATAACCCAAAGATATGGGCGCTTTGAGGGCAGCTAGTATGCTATTTTCCCTAAGAGGTTGGCAATTTTACCCTAAGTTTTTATCACCAGTACATCTATTGACATATCCTTTGGTAACTTGTTCTCTATAAAATCAACGTAGACAACACATCGACATGCATGCTCATCTCGTTTCTTGGCAGTCATCAGGCTCATACATGGCGTACGGGCCTTTTGGTCATAAGATCTTTATCAAGGATATGGGAGACAAGGGCGCTAACGCAAATAATACCTTACTGCTGATCCATGGATTTCCGGAGTCCTCTTACTCGTATCACGCAGTCATAGACGGAATGACGGCCATGTTTGACAGGATCGTGATGTTTGATATGTTAGGGTATGGATTAAGCGATAAACCCACAGAAGGATACACCTACTCTCTGTTCGAACAAGCAGATACAGCTTTGGCTGTTTGGAAACATCTTGGTGTTAGCGGTGGTCATATGCTCTCTCATGATATGGGAGATAGTGTAGCAACCGAGATTGTAGCAAGGCATCAGAACGGCATCATGCCTAGTTGGTTTAGCGAAGGATTACAGAGCCTCACTTTTACCAATGGTAGTATGGTGCTAGAGTTGGCTGAGTTGAGGATCACTCAAAAGATCTTGCTTTCTTCTTATGGACATCTCCTTAAAAATGTAACCACCTTCAAGATCTTCGATCAGCAAGTACGAAGTGCACATGGCAACAACAAACTATCATCTGAAGAGATAGAAAGACTCTGGGAACTCAATACGCTAAACGATGGTCACCGCAAGACCTATCTAACTATAAAATACTTAAACGACCGTAAGCGATTTGAAAAAACGAGGTGGTTGCCAGCGCTCAGCAAGGTAGACCTACCCATACACATCTGTTGGGGAGATGAAGATGCTGTCGCTCGGGTAGAGATGGCTCATTATCTAAAAAAGAACATCTGCCCTCAAGCGACCCTCACTATCATGACAGGCTTAGGCCACTTTTGTCAACTGGGCAGTCCTAAAGAGTGGGTATCACATATCAGCAGCTTCTATAAAGACTCAAAGTCTACTTCATGAAAAGATACATGTCAATTGCAATCTCGTTTCTTCTAATCTCAAACATCATAACTGCGCAAACTAAAGCATATGTGATCTACAATGCAAAAGGAAAAAAGGTGTCTTACAAAAAGATGATGAAGAAGATTACAAAGAGTGACATCCTCATGTTTGGAGAGCTACACAACAACCCGATCTCGCATTGGTTGCAGTATGAGGTAACAAGTGATCTTAGCAAAAAAAAGTCACTGATTCTCGGCGCTGAGATGATTGAGGCCGATGATCATCAGACTTTGGTGAGCTATCTTAATGATGAGATAGATCAAGAGGCATTCGACACATTAGCTCGGTTGTGGCCTAATCATAACACGGACTATGCACCTCTTGTAGATTTTGCAAAAGAAAAAGGAATCGACTTCATAGGGACCAACATCCCTCGCCGCTTTGCTAACCTAGTTTACAAACAAGGTTTCGAAGCATTAGATGAACTGACAGAAGAAGAAAAATCTTGGATAGCCCCACTACCGATCACATTTGATCCTACGCTACCCAAGTATCAAGAGATCCTCGAGATGATGGGCGACCACGGTACACCTGAGTTAGTCAAAGCACAGGCCATAAAAGATGCGACGATGGCGCACTTCATACTTTCTAATTATACGAGTGGGCATTTGTTCATTCACTACAATGGCGCTTATCACTCAGATGATTATGAGGGCATCGTATGGTATCTCAAGCAAACTAAGCCTAGTCTCAAGTATATGACGATCACAACTGTATCACAAGCCAATGTCAACAAATTAGAAAAAGACAATAAGCGGGTTGCTGATTTTATCATCTGTGTAGATGAGGATATGACTACTACTTATTAGAAAAAAGTACTCAACCTATAGAGACTCGTGACTCTCTAAACTATAACTCGCTAAAAACTCCTCCTTAGACATCCGACGTCCTTGTGGTGCATAGTCGCCCATATACTTTTGTCCTTCTTGATCACTAAACTCTGTCATGTCGTCGTAGATAGGAGGTACATCATCTATCTGAGCTTCAAAGCTTGGGTTAGCCAGCATGTGTCTAAAGAGCAAGAGCGCTTTTTCCCAAGGCATGTTCCACTCTAAGAAGTTATAGTTAAGTGATCGTGCTAAGCTTTCTACTTCTGCATCTTTACTTGCTAAGATAATGTTGACATAGCCATCTTCGTCTAAGATGGCGTCTTCATCCTTGAGTGCGTTGAAGTTGTAAGTGGCGGCATTACCCAGATTAAATGACCAGTAGCGTACCTCAGTCTTGTTGATATCACTTGGTCCAGTTGTATAAGTAGGAGCTTTAAATCGAAACACATAAACCTCATCTTCCTTCTTCGTGATGCCCGCAAGTAGATATCTGTTGTCATTATTCTCTATATACCCCTTGGTATCGATCGCATGAAAAGGAACAGATGTAAATCTCTGTTCTGCATCACCTACATCAAGAGCTTCGACTTGTTCCGTTTTATAAAGCAGACTGAGTCGTTCTACCATACCAGGCAAGCTTCGCCTTCTTACGATCCACCTGAGGTCCAGTTTCTTAGGAAGGTTAACGGGCTGAAGGACGATATCTGCCTCATCTTCACTCATCGTAAATGCCTCTACTGTTGGAAACTCTACTCCACCAAAATCATCGATATTATAATCATATAACCGGATGACCATCGTCAATAACTTGGCGTCATCTTGAAAAGGAAGTGCATTATTGAGTTTTTTATTTTTATACTTAGAAGGAATCACATGAACTGTAAAGTCCGATCCCACATCCACACTATCTCGATCATTTAGAAAGGGATTGGGCTTACCACTATCTGTAACGATCTCATGATCAACAAGAGATCCTTGAGTGGCATTATCCCCAAGACTATAAACATTAAAGCTAAAGTATCTCGTATCCGGAAACTTTCCCTTGATTCTAAATCCAATGTCCGCATTGGTTCGAACCATAGTGTAAGTAAAATAGTTTGCGTACTGATCTGGCAAGATGCCAACTGTTGTATCTCTTCCTAAGTACGACTGCCACACCGTATTGTCGGGACTCGTACTACCACTATTGAGATATGAGATGATACCAAACCATAATATAACAAACAATAGGATGATCCCTATTAAGATGTTTCTAATCTTCTTCAATGTGTATGTGTAACTTTAGCAGCCGAGAGAGTTGCCGATTATAAATTCAAAACTCTGTGGCACATAAGCACCAGCAGCATCTTGAGCAGGTTTCCAATTTGGCATTTGCTGGATAGCCTTGAGGATGATACTATCGATATCCTTGTCTTTAGACGTCTCTGATATAATGGGTTGAGTTACTCTGCCGTGTTCATCAATTGTAAACTTAACCATTGCTACCTTTAGGTTTTCTTCTTTTGATGGAGGTAAGAGATCTGCAGTGTTAACTCTTAGATATTCTATCAAGGCTTCTTGCCCCCCTTTATATTCTGCTTGGACAGTTGGAACTACAGTTAGTGCAAAGCTTAGGGTTTTAACTTCTAATTTCTTTTTTAGAAAATCACGCTCATGGTACTTGACTTCTATCCTTATGTCACTTCCTATGTCTGCAGTGTGGATAAGTTTCTTTTGAGCTTCGTTAAGTATATCATTTTTGCCTTGAGCGATAAGTTCTTGACCATCATAAACTCTTCTCACTTCAGCTGATATATAATCGTCTTGATCGATCCATGAAGAAGGGTAACCCGGATTGATGTCTATCATCGTCTCGGCATGGGCCAGTTGCTCTTGCGGGATCGGTTTACCCCAAGTACCACGGATATCATAAGCCACTTCCTGCCCAGTCAGAGCAAAAGAACAAACGGCAAATAAAATAATCAGATAGTCGCTGTACTTCATAGTTCAATAATGATCAGGTGAACATACGAAATATACCAGATAAGCGCGTATGATGGTCTATTAGGTATAATGACAGAAGGACATACCTTAAGCTTATCTTACTAAGCATATGATATGTCCTATGTCATAGGCCCGCATAAACAGTTAAAATATGCGGACTAAAAAATCTCAAGTTGGAAGTCACAGCTGCAGCTTGTTCCTATTAAAAGGATCACTGCGAGCTAAGCTTTGTATAAAAGCCCAGCTACTGATCATACTTATGCTAAAATGATGCCAAGAGTGTTAAAATAAATCAGATAGAGCTCTACCCTCTGTAGATACTTAAGATTTTAATTTTGAGCTTGCTCCGACGATTGTGCTGATGCAGCTATCACCTGATATATTTACGACAGTACGACACATATCCAAAGGTCGATCTACAGCTAAAATCAGGGTCAATGCAATCGGTAATTGCTCTGAGGGAAAACCCACTGACTCCAAGACCATCACCAACATAACGATACCTGCACTTGGCGCTGCAGCAGCTCCAATAGATGCCATAGAAGCAGTCAACATGATAGTCATCTGATCACCGATGCTTAACTCCATACCGATGATCTGACAGACGAATACCGCTGCTAAGCTTTGCATCAAGCTGGTTGCATCCATATTGATCGTAGCACCTACTGGACATACGAAGCTGACCACTTCTTCATCAACACCTAGGTTCTCTTGGAGGCTCTCCATAGTGACAGGTAGCGTCGCCATGCTTGAGCTCGTAGTCAGTGCTACTAACTGAGCAGGTAAGATACCTTTGACAAAAGTAGACATCGGCATGCCAGTCTGCCACTTCACCAAGACGGGATAGATGAGCAAGATAATCAGCATCCCTAAGAGTAAAAGAGCAGAATAGTTGACCAATGCTTTAAATATCGCCGGATCTTTAATCTCTACAATCAAAGTTGCCATGAGGGCAAACACGGCATAAGGCGAACAAGCGATGATGATATCTACGATCTTAACCAAGACCTTGTTGAGCGAAGAAATCAACCTAACAATCGGTTGTTGATCTTCATAAGGGATCAGCAATAGCGCTACACTGAATAGTACAGTAAAGAATATAACCTGTAAGAGTCTCCCATTGTCGCTCAGTGCCGAGAAGAGATTGTCTGGCACCATGCGCACAAAGAAGTCCAAAGGTCCGCGTTCAGTTGCCGCATTGGCATTGATGGACATAGTGTCTGAAGACAATGACTGTAGTGCAGCTATATCTAGACCGACTCCTGGCTTAAAAACATTGACCAATAAAAGCCCCAGTAACACCGCTCCAAACGTGGTCGCCAAAAACCAAAAGATAGTACGCCCACCTAACGCCGATAAACGCTTGATATCCTTTAACTCTGTGATGCCTTTTGTCAATGACACAAATACCAATGGCACCGCGATCAACTTTAAGACTTTAATAAAAACAACACCAATAGGCTTTATATAATCAAGCACTATCTCTGTACCGAGATCACTATAAGTGGCTGCATATCCAACCATCAAACCAAGCACAATCCCTATGAGCACCTTCCAATGTATCGACATAGGATGTCAAAGTATCAAAAAAGAAGGACAGTATGAAGTGAAGCCTGTTTTATCATCTGGCTATCCACCCTTCCGGAAATACTGTCAAATCAATATCCCATATCACTGGAAGCAAGAAGTACACAAATGTTGTAATTAGAATGATCGATAAGATATTAAGTAAGAATCCTGCTTTGATCATATCCTTAATCTGCAACTCACCAGATCCAAATATGATAGCGTTGGGCGCAGTAGCAATGGGCATCATGAATGCGCAGGACGCTGCGATCGTCATGGCTGTCATCAGACCTAAGGGATGCACATCTATAGTCAAGGACAATGCTGCCAACACTGGTATCATGAGCGTACATGTAGCCATGTTTTGTGTCAACTCAGTCAAGTAGTTAACCAATGCAACAACCGCCAAAAGAATCAGCCAAAATGGTAGTGAGTTCAATCCTGCCATCTTACCACCTAACCATTCTGTAAGTCCAGAGGATGAGAAACTCCCCGCTACAGCAAATGCTCCTCCAAATAATAAAATCACTGCCCAAGGTAATCGCTTGGCATATGCCCAGTCCATCAAGAAAGATCCGTCACCTTTACTCGTTGGTATAAGAAAGAGGGTCACAGCTCCGATCAATGCTATCGTTGTATCATTGGCATTAGGAAATATGGGTTGCAACAAGGGCTGTCGAAGTATCCATGCAATGGCTACGATTGAAAATATAATTGCCACCCAACGTTCTTCTTTTGACATAGGACCAAGCTCATCCAACTCTGTTTGGATGACTGCTTTCGCACCAGGTACTTGCGTCCTACTTAGCTTAAAGGCGTTATGACCCAGATGCCACCATAACACGCCGAGTAAAACTAAGACAAGCGGTAGTCCAAAGAAAAACCATTGGTCAAAAGGTATATCGTAATTATAAAGTTGCTTTACCCCTTCTACCAAGATCAAGTTAGTAGGTGTACCGACTATGGTTGCCATCCCACCGATAGAAGCTGAAAATGCTATGCTCAATATCAATGCTTTTCCAAAACCATTGTCCACTTTTGTATCGGCAGCCCCTTGTGTTTTTATAATTGTAGTTAGTTGACTGATGATTGATATGCCGATAGGTAGCATCATCATTGTAGTAGCTGTATTGGAGATCCACATAGACAAGCCTCCAGTTGCAATTATAAAACCCAGTAAGATCTGACGTTCGTTAGTGCCTGCAAACTTTATAATATTGAGTGCAATTCGCTTATGTAGATCCCACTTCTCCATCGCTAAAGCAATGATGAAGCCTCCTATAAATAGAAAGATGATAGGGTTAGCGTAATAATCAGACACTGCTTTGATAGGCAGCACACCCAATATGGGAAACAAGACCAAAGGCATCAATGAGGTTATCGCCATCGGTACTATATCAGTCAGCCACCAGATCACTACCCATATCGTACATGCCAATACACGCTGACCAGTCTCTCCAAGGCCTTCAGGTGCTGGCGACAGCAATATCAATAGAAACAATACTGGACCCAATAATATAGAAACCCAACGATAACCGTCTCCTTTCGTCATGTTGCTAATATAGGAAGACGTAAGCCAATCGCCTATCAACTAAGGCACACTCAATTATAGCCTACGCGATATCGAGTCGATGATGGCACCTAGCTGATCCATAGAATCGATGATATAGTACTTTCCTTGAAAGCTATGCCGATCATATGATTCGCCAGACCTTAAAGCATCCATTGTGAAATCTATCTGGTTTTCAGGCTTATAGGCTTCAAACACTTCCGAAGAAGAATAAAAGGTCGAACCTAGCGCTTTGATCCCAGATGGCTCTCTGATTAAACCCAACTCAATCAGCATCCCACCAACAAAGTCCAACTCAGGTAACAGGTCCTCTCGATTAGAATTGTAGGCTAGGATGTATGTCGCAGCGAGTTGTTGGTACATCTCAGAATAATCTTGCTCTGCTAAAAAAGGGATATGTCCCATAATGTCATGCCAAATATCTGGTTCATCACAATATCCCAACTCCTCAGGTGTCCGTACAAAATTGGTCATGGGCATCTCGTAATTAGAAATCATGGTATACCAATCAATCTGCTCTAAGATTATATTCTCCTCTGTTTGTATGAAGGTATAGCCTGTGTAAGGCTTGATGGCTTGGGTCAGCTGTCGAGCAGTCGGTCGCTTACTGTTATCTATACCCAACTTAGAAAATCCAGATATCCAAAGTGTTGAGATAGCACTCAGGGACTGAAGATCCTGAAAGTGTTTTTCAAATAGCGCTTGCCAGTTGGCATCGTCTACTTTGGGGTTGAATGTTCTGTATTTCTTCTCTACCATGCTTTCGCAAATTAAGTGATCTTTGTTAAATAAGAAACATTATAAATCTGATTTAAGCTACATGGACTACAATATAACTCTCTAAATCTAATTACGAATTGTATATCTAAACAATGGCTCCATATCAGCAATGACCTCCACCCCATCGTCGGGTCGCCAAGCATACATAGATATCGTGATTTGATCTACAGTTACTTCTATAATTGAAAAACCATTCTTTTCAGTTTGATCTAATAGTTTTTTAATCTGCATATCTTCTGGTACAACTGCTCCTGTCCCTCTGAACGAACTTGGAAAACCAAACGCTCCTGATCCAAGAGGCCCCGTACCGACCACATGGATGGGATCATCTTCAAAAGAGATGTCGCCACTCTGCCGGATCAGCGCATAACTCAAGTTGTGTAGATCACCTTGTAATATAATAGGCGTCCGGCTTGACTGCTTAAGATAGTTCAATAGACGTTGATGCTGTGACCACCATCCACTTTGCCAGAGATGTTTTTGCATAGGAGATGTTGCTATAGAACCATCTGCTTGAAGAACATCGGGGTACCACTCACTCCACTTACCAGCAGTCCATGCGATTGGAGACGAAGGTATATGTAACAAGTGCTTCGTATCATCAGCTACAGTGCGGTCTGCTATCCAAGCTTCTGCATCTCTCGCTACCATCACAGCAGAAGTATCATCAGTTAATGTCGAATACCGCTTTGCGTCGTACAGCAATCCTTCTAAAAGATTACCATATCTAATTGTACCATAATTGCGATTAAATGATCCTTCTTGACCTGTAAGCCTTTGAGGACGATTACGATCAGTTAAAAATTCAGGATAGTACATGGATTGTGTTGATACTGCTCCATCCATCATATAAGGTTGCGGTGGAAAAGTAACAATGTCCTCTCGTGCTTCATCATTTTCAAATAAGTCATGATCGTCTGTCAGGAAGTAAACTGGCTTAGACCTCAGCAAACAACCATATAGTTCTGCTATCTGCGCATCTGCGATATTGCTTAAGGTTTCTAAGTTAGCTTGACTAGTCATAGGCTGATCCAGATCAAGATGTCCGTATATGTTATCGAGCCTAAGTTTAAACAGTCTTTTTATAAAGGTGTTATCCAATGACTTTCTATCCCAATAGATGTGATCTCCATTGGCGATCACAATATCAGGATCAAATGATAAGCCACGAGACAGCAACTGTTGTCGATAAGCTGTTTTTATAAATATCTCTCTACCCAATACTTCGTCTTCCACCCCACCTGCACATGTATAAGCCAGTATCGTAAGCTTCTCTGCTGTGCTATCAGGGTGAGGATAGGTCGAGAGAGGCCAACCATCAGCGAGTGGATTGTGATCATCATCGACCAGTATTAATTTATATTCTGTGTTAGGTTGAAGATCTGTAGCATGAAAGGACCAATACCTTCTTGACGACTCCGATGACTCGCCTCGTATAACCATACTATCGGATACAATGAGTAACGGAGCTTCTTCTAACGTTTTAGCAAAAGACGTCTTGATCAAAAACTCACTATGATTAGCAGAGGGAAGTATATGGTTTAATTTACCGCTATCCCAATCATTATAAGTTGGGTATTGTGGTTCATGACAGGCAGGCAAATAAAAATGCCTAACGAATACTATTAGAAGTACAAGAACAAAAAACAGAAAAAGTCTTAAACCCCACTTGATCACGATAATACTACTTTTTTTATTCTCCTCTTTCCAATCAAAATTATAAAAAGTGCAATTAGAAAACCACCAAATATAATCACTGGCACACTCAGTTTTCTAACTAACTTCATAGTTACCTCTCTTACTGCTTCATAGCCTACAGGCATTTCCTTGACATTGTATCTTACAGTATAATCGTGATAATCTTGAAGCATCTCTATACAGAGGTCTGGCTGCGCCTCAGCTAGGTCATTAGTGTCACCTGGATCAGAAGCGAGGTGATACAATCGCCATATATCATCACCATACGGCTTACCACTTCGTGACAATTTGTAATCTCCCTTAAAAAGCGCACGTTGACTAACAGCTTCCATACCGATGGACTCATCGGGCTGATATACTCTTTCTTGCTCATCAGAGAACACAGGCATCAAACTTCGACTATCCATGGGTTCATTATGTACTATTCCTGCAATTTCGAGTAAAGTATGTGAGACATCAGTGATCTTCGTTGGGCTGACTCTTTGTTACCTTGCGGTATGCCAGGGCCAGATACGATCGATGGTACTCTAAGACCTCCTTCTCCTTCATAAAACTTAAAGTAAGCACTTGGGCCAGATGCTGCAAGACTTACTGTTTGAAAAAAACTAAATAGTAGCACACTAAACACGCCTGCCATCTTATAACCTAACAGTGTTTTGTCTAACATAATCAAAGTTGGATTTAATAGTACGAAGAAATCTTAGCTCTCAAAATTTTTCCATTAACTTCCATCCTATATCAAGACAGTTTATGAGCATAATATCTCCTAAAGCATTAGCGCACATCCCAGGCGACAAGGGCTTACCTTTCTTTGGTCACTTCTTTCCATTTGTACGCAATGCTTCAAAGTTTTGGACAGACCGCAGAGATAAATATGGTGACGTGTTTAAGTATAACACACCTCTTGGGACATCTGTGGTTCTTTGTGGACCCGCTGCTAACAAGTTGATACTTGTTGAAGGAGCCAAGTTTACCTCCAACAAAGAAGCCTGGGAGTTAAGTCTATCTGACCTCTTCCCTAACGGTTTGATGCTGATGGATGGCGATCAACATCAATATCATCGCAGTATCATGAATGAAGCATTTAAAAAAGAACCAATGCAAGGTTATCTTGACCAAATGCCAGAGATCATCGCTCGAGAATTAGAAAAATTAGAGGGAAAGAAGAGGGTTTTGTTTTTTCCGTTTTTTAAAGAGCTCACCTTGCAAATAGCTGCCAAGATCTTCTTTGGGATTACATTAAAAGATGATTTAAAAAACATCAACAAGGCCATATCTGATATTGTTAACGCTGCTTCTACTTTACCTATCAGACTGCCATGGACTGCTTATGGCAAGGGTATCGCTGGACGCAAATATTTGGTCAATTACTTCAAGTCTATCATCAGTGATAAAAGAGCTAACCCTGACAAAGATCTCTTCAGTAGACTCTGTCTTGCCAAAAGCGAAGAAGGTAACCAGTTTACAGATATCGAGATCATCGATCATCTCATCTTTGTATTGATGGCAGCTCATGATACGACTGCGATCACACTCTCCATGATGAGTTATTTTATGGCCAAAGATCCGAGTTGGCAAGAGCGCCTAAGGGAAGAAGCATTGTCATTTGATTTAAAAGGTGATCTACAAGTCAAACACTTAAGACAATTAGAAAACATAGGACTCTTCATGAAGGAGACATTAAGAAAACAGCCACCACTCACTACTTCTGTCAGAAAATTAGAAAAAGACATAGAAGTCGATGGTCATCACCTACCTAAGAATACTGTTGTCAACGTTGTCTATGAGCTCACTCATCATGACAAACGAAACTGGGCAACTAACCCACATGACTTTGATCCAGAACGATTTGGTAAAGAACGTAACGAACAATCAAAGTGCCCTTTTGCATATGCGCCATTTGGTGCCGGAAAGCATCATTGCATCGGTTATTCATTCGCTGAGATGCTGATCAAACTTGCGATGACCATGTTGCTCAAGGATTACAAATTATCTGTCCCAGAAGGATATCAGGTCCCCATTAAAGATGTGCCCTTAAAGAACCCTACTGATGATCTGCCGATGTTTATAAGCAAGATTTAATCAGTGGTTTCACTCACTCAACCGCGCCTCTTCTTTTCTAATCTTATCCGATGATATATGGCGCCAATCATATCTATTAGAATATCCATGACTGCGCCCCTCTACAACATCTGCAGTCATCCGTCCTAACTCTGGCCCCATCTTCATGCCATGTCCAGAACCGCCACTGGATACAGTTAGTCCTTTGAGTGTTGGATGTCTATCGATCCAATAATGTCCATCCAAAGTATCTGTGTACAAACACCTCCTGGTATACTTTAATGGAGCATCTGCGAGAGATGGAAATGATGTTTTTACGAAGGCTCTCATGTCTGCAGCATCAGCTTCTGAGACGATCCTATCTGCATCAGGATGTTGAGCCACACCTGCTGCGTGCTTTGATATCTTGACTACACCTTCTATCTCATTGTAAGGAAATCCGTAATAACCGGTGTTCGCTATATCAGCCATAAAGACTGGTAACTTGTTTGAGCTAAATGTTTCAGAATGTTCTGGCCGCAACCAAAAAATGGGATGTCCTGTAATTGTAAAATATGGTTGTAACTCTGGTATAAGATATGGCGTATGCGCTCCAGTTGTTGCGACTATTTGATCTGCAAAGTACTTGTCGCCATGTACACTTTCCACTCCATTTACTTGATCACCTTCTTTAATCAATGTAGATACTCCAGTATTTTCTAAAATGATAACACCTCTACTCCTTGCATAACGACACAACAATTCGATCGCCGTACCCGATCTAACAAAACCTCCTTGTGGATTGTAGATACCAGACTCGTATCGACCTTGCGCTATGCTTGGAAATCTCATGGCAAGTTCATCCCTATTGAGCTGCTCCACTTCATATCCTTCCGATAACAGGATCTTTAAACTATGTGCTTCATAAGTGTCCTGATCCTTTGTGATATTAGATGATGAAAGCATTAAAAAGCCGATCTCTTGAAACACCGCTTCATTTAGCACTTCATTCCAATTACGCCACTGGGCCATACTGGCTGCTGCCATCTTAAAGTATTCGTGATCAGCACCATACTCTACACGGACTACTTTAGAGATATCTGTTGAAGCGGCCTTGGGGTTTGGGATTTGTCCTGATTCTAAGAGCGTGACTTTATAATTTCTTTTAGCGAGCTCTATAGCTGTAAAAACTCCAAATACACCTGCGCCAACTACTATAATATCATTAGTCATAATCGAGCTATCATTAGAAGTGTAATTTAAGAATTCTTGAGATACGCATCAGAACGGACGTTTAATCAAAACATCAATCAAAATTAAAATCAAAAGAAAGTTCATACCATCAGTCAAACAAGTTTAGATGTCCGCATGGATCCAATTGTTATATTTATAACTCAGTCGTACTTTAATCAAAATACCAAGTCATGTATAAAATACTCCTATTATTGGTTTCACTACTCACATTAAGCATCGTATCAACTGAGGCAAACCACACTAGTCAAAGTGCGTCGCCTGTAGTGCTCACCGCTCAAGATTCTACGCGACTGGCAGAACTTGATGCCTACTGGGCTCAATTATCTAAGACAGTACGGGAGGGTGATTTTGAAGGTTATGAAGCTCTATATCATGACGATGCAGTTGTAGTATTTGCAGTCGGAGAAAACAAAACTTCTATACCCATAGCGAAGGCATTGGCTGGTTGGAAGCAAGGCTTCAAAGAAACAAAGGAGGGTAAGCGCAATGACAATGTGCAGTTTCGATTTTCTCAAAGGATCGGAGATGAGACAAGCGCTCATGAAACAGGACTTTTTCTATTTACCTCAGAGGATAGTGATGGCAATGTTTTAGCTAATAGTGTCATACACCTTGAGATGCTGCTGATTAAAACAGAAGACGGTTGGTTATCATTAATGGAGTATCAGATATCAAAGGGGACGATGGAAGCATGGGAGGCGTTGGAGTAGGCTTTCAATCAAAAGATCAATGACAGCCAAAATCACGAAAAACTTATACATGCAGCCAAACAAGTTTAGCTGTCCAACAAAAAAGGGAAGCTAATTACTCAGCTTCCCTCTTCACTTTCATGATGACTATCTTATAAATCCTTCACCGTGTTGATGATGTTATTAGCTACTTTGTATGGATCGGCATTAGAAGCAGGTCTTCTGTCCTCTAACCATCCTTTCCAACCGCCTTCTACTGTTGCGATAGGGATACGGATAGACGCTCCTCTATCAGATATACCAAACGAGAACTTCTTGATAGACTGCGTCTCATGCAGACCCGTTAGTCTCTGATCGTTGTATGCTCCGTAAGCTGCGATTGCATCTTTGATTCTTTGCTTTGGCTTAAACTTGCTACAGATCTCTTCGTACTTCTCTTGGCTACCACAAGTCCGTAGAACTGTGTTAGAGAAGTTAGCATGCATACCTGAACCATTCCAATCTCCTTTGATCGGCTTCGGGTGGTACTCGATATAGTAACCATAGTCCTCTGTCAATCTATCCAATAGGTATCTTGCAACCCATATCTCATCTCCTGCTTTCTTTGCTCCTTTGGCAAATAATTGGAACTCCCACTGTCCAGCTGCAACCTCTTGGTTGATACCTTCAAAGTTAAGTCCAGCGTCTATACATAAGTCAGCGTGTGTCTCTACGAAGTCTCTCCCCCAAGTATTCTTACCTCCTACAGAGCAGTAGTACATCCCTTGTGGGCCTGGGTAACCGCCGATCGGAAATCCAAGTGGCAACTGAGTCTTCACATCCATAAGGAAGTACTCTTGCTCAAATCCAAACCAGAAGTCATTGTCATCATCTTGGATCAATGCTCTTGAGTTAGAGACATGCGGAGTACCATCTGGGTTAAGCACTTCAGTCATGACTAAGTAACCATTTTCTCTCGCTGGATCTGGGAAGATCGCTACTGGCTTCAGTAGACAATCAGATGAGCCACCTTCTGCTTGCTTAGTAGAACTTCCGTCAAATGACCAAACAGGACATGATGAGAGCTTACCGTCAAAGTCATTAACGACCTTGGTCTTACTTCTCATGTTTTGAGATGGCTGATATCCATCCAACCATATGTACTCTAATTTAGTCTTTGCCATAGTATTTCTTTTCTTTATGATTTAACAATGAAACGAAAGTAAAGAGAGGACGGTGAACTATAGATTGAGTAAGAATAACTTTTGTTATTGCCAAAAACAGCCTTTCATATGTATCTATCTGGTTATCAGATACTTAAGTACAAATAGCTTGTTATGGCTAAAATGAGTGTGAAAACTGATAAAAATGACATTTTATCCCAAAAAACGGCTTCAAACCAGTTTTTGAGCTCTTATTTTGCCCAAATGGACCTAAAAATTGCCCTTCTGACCACTTTTTTTACATTTTCATGTGCTGCACTTTTTAGTCAAGCTTCAGCTCCAGCTTCTGATATCCAACAGACCATCCAAACGCTGATAGAAGACTTCACAGAATTCAATAATGGAGGCGAAGATTTTGACTTTAACACACTCTATGAGGAGCTCCTTACTTTTTATAATGACAAACTCGATATCAACAAAGCGGATGAGGCGACTTTGTCTCAGCTGGTCTTCCTCTCAGATGCTGATGTACAAAACATCATCTCCTACAGAGGCACATATGGAGACTTCATCACTATATATGAACTACAGTCTGTACCAGGTCTGACATTTGATAAGCTCAACTCGTTGAGGTTATTTGTGACAGTCAGCGCGCCTAAAACTTCTAATCAGGATCTAAGGATTACTTCTTTAGAAAATCAGAATAACAACATTTACTTTAAGTGGAGATATAATATAGAAACTGCCAGAGGCTTTCAATCAGTCAATGGAGCAGAACCAAAGTTTATAGGTGATAAGAACCATCTCTATCTGCGGTATAACCACAACTCTTCTACAGAGCGATATGGCTTGATTATCGAGAAGGATGCAGGAGAGCTGCTCACTAACCAATATGCGGAGACTGGTCTGGACTATCTCTCGCTGCACTATCAGAAGAAGGACGTGTCGCCATGGATCAGACAGATCAACATTGGTGATTATAATATCAGCATGGGTCAAGGACTCGTGGCGCATAGTGCATTTGGGACGGGTAAGAGTTCGCTGAGTACTTCTATTAAAAAAGGTCGTCAAGGCATCAGAGCTTATAATAGTGTTGCGGAGAATCTCGCATTCCGTGGTGTTGCACTGGACATAGCACCACAAAGTAATGCTTGGCAGAGTATACTCTTTGCATCTTATATACCGAGAGATGCTAATCTCCTTCAGGACACCCTACCAGTTACAGAATTCTCCTCGTTACCATTAGGTGGCTTACATCGTACAACTGGTGAGCGGTCCGATCAAGATGGGGTATATGAACTAACTGTTGGTTGTGCCACTGATGTCAAGGTATATGACAATTTAGAATTAGGCTTTAACTTGATCCATCACAGCTTTGACAAATCCTTTGCAAGTAGACTACAACCTTATCAAATATTTCGATGGCAAGGTGATCGCTTAACCAATATGAGTGTAGATTATAATGCACTACTTGGAGGTTGGAATCTTTATGGAGAAGTAGCGCGCAGCTCCACCAACGGCTGGGCACATATGCATGGCTTAGTGAAGACATTGGATCCGTCATTTGATGTGGCCATGGTCTATAGAGATTATGGGCAGAGATACCAATCTCTCTACGCTAATGCATTTGGGGAGAGCACTTCTGCAAATAATGAAAGAGGGCTATACATAGGTTTTGAATATAGACCTGCAAAGAAATGGAGCATCCGTGGCTTTGTTGACAATTGGAAAAATGATTGGTTACGATTTAGAGTAGATGGACCATCTTCAGGTAAAGAATATCTCCTACGATTAGATTATAAAGAAAGAAGAAAGCGACATCTCTATCTCCAATATCGCT
The DNA here is from genome assembly GCA_937942435.1 of uncultured Saprospiraceae bacterium. GTDB lineage: Bacteria > Bacteroidota > Bacteroidia > Chitinophagales > Saprospiraceae > JAJRXG01. Next base: position 42,045 of record CALDEM010000025.1, on the reverse strand, counting down.
ATGAAGTAAAAGATGAAAATAGCAATGAAGACTTACTCATCGATATACCAGTAGCCAGAAAGATCCAAAGACTCCGACTACATGCCAGCCATCAGATCGGCAATGGCATAGAACTTAGAAGCCGCATAGAAGGCTCTCTATACCACAAAGAGAATGAAACTGAAAAAGGTATCCTCATCTATCAAGACATCATCAGTAGAAAATTAGAAAGTCCACTCATGGTCAGTGCACGTGTGGCCTACTTTAATATCTCAGACTTTGATGCTCGTATCTACACTTATGAAAATGATCTGTTGTTTGAGTACTTTATCCCTTCCTTCTCAGGACATGGATTTAGATATTATGCACTGGCACGTTATAATCTAAGTAGAAGTATCATGGCCGAAGTCCGCTGGGAGCAAACCAACTTCTTTGGTGCTGACTTTGTCAGCTCTAAAGACAATCTTATTGAAGGGAGTACGATCAGTCGGGTGAAGGCTCAGGTCAGGTGGCGGTTTTAGAGTGTGGCGTAAATAATATTCATAAGTGCTCAATGAAACCCATGACCTTTCCAGCTATTCCAATGCTGAAATCAATGTCACTCATACGAGTGAGCAATTCATCAAAGAAGCCTAAGACCACTCTATCTATAACAGCTCTAACAAATGACTATAAGAAGCAACCTCAGTGCATCATATCCTTAACTGATAGTTGGCCTGAGTTATTTGTTTTGAGGGTTTTCATGTTGGAATGACTTATACACTGATTAATTTAGCTTTCATTTTAATCCTTTGATCCTTTGATCACAATAATCCTAATCCAGACAGTTATGCCCAAACTTCGCTATACTTCTACAGTTTTATATTAAAAGTCCCATTACCCCAACTACCTATCAATAATTCATCATCCGCGATTAATATTTCGGATATGGTTTCAAAGTCAACAGAATCTTCTTTCTTCCATTTTTCATCCTTATGGACATATACCCCATCTTGCCAGCTGCCGATAATTATAACACGTTCATTACTTTTATCAATTACATTAATCTGACTGACTCCAACTTGTGGGACATCCGGAAGTTCATTCCATGTCGCTCCATGATCAGGACTATAGTAAACTGAACTTAAAGTATCTCCTCTTTGGCTTGAAGCTACCCAAAGCTCTTTAGAGCTATCAGATACTTTCATATCCCAACATACTTTGCCACTTGTATCTAATACTTTTGTCCATGTCTCGCCTTGATCACTTGACTTCCATATACCATTACTAAAGGTCTGAGCAAAAACGATGCTATCGTTATTTTTATCTATCTCAATCGACCAAGCAAATTGAAACGTCTTATTGATCGAAGTAGCACTATTTCTTTTCCAGGTTTTGCCGCCATCTATGCTCTTTACAACCCCATAAGAGGAAGTAGCTGCATAAACCAAAAGAGGTGTTTGGATACCAGTCTTTATACTTCTGATATCGGCAGATGGAAAATTTACATCTTTTTGCCATGTCTCGCCATCATCTTCACTTTTGAATAGCCCACTTTTCCAAGTCCCCACATATAGCGTTTTTTCTGGGTCATTAGCTTTTTCAATCGCCTGTATATCTGCCACATAATCGCTGACAGGCTTTCCATTATTCAATTGATACCAAGTGATTCCTGCATCTTCACTTTTATAAACAAGCCCTGTTCCTAAATAATTTCCTTTTAAACCGGCATAGCATACAGAAGTTGAAACAGGGCTTTGTCCTAAGGCCCTGATAATTTTGCCTTTAAGACCGTATTTTAATGAGTCTGTTTGAGCATAGATCAACTGATTCTGAAAGAATAGAATCAATCCAATAATTAGCATTTTTTTCATACCGATATTTAAAAATGAAACTACGTAAACATTCCTTTCTATTCCAATGTGACTAATTGTAATACCGGATATGTTTCATTTACATCGTGCAAAATACCAGCAACATCCAAGATACTCAGTCGGCAACAAGACCTGCAAGGTCATCCGACAGGATGAACCCCTACTCCCGTCCCAATGTATCAACACCATCCTCCTCCGTATCATACTGAATGGCCGTATAAGATATCATCTTCCAATCACCTTCTTTCTTCAATAAGGTGATGGTCGCCTTAGCAACAGACACTTCTCCTTCCTCAGTGGTCCAAGTTTGGTCAAAGGCCACCCAAGCTAAGTTAGCATCATGAAAGATTAGATAGTTAGAGTTTTCAAAAGTAGAAGTGATGGGCTCTGGATGTTCTATAAAAAATGATTCTAACTTTCCACCATTTTTATCCCAACCGCTTTGCTGCGCGAAGGCCCCATCAGCTACATCTAAACGCAAGACATCTTTGCTATGATCCCAATAGGATGCCCACTTCTGATAGTCCTTCTCCATGTAAGCATGGGTCTCACCTTCGACAACTGTCTTGATATTTGCTTCGACATCTATCTTAGTATCTACAACAGGTGTTGCTGTTTCTGTCTGACAAGCGTACAAGAATATGATACTGATTACAAAACAATATTTACTCATCTGAGGTGGATTTTGAAAATGTCATAATTGTAAAATTGGGCTACTTATTCATCAATATCTGAGCCCTGTTGTAAGCAGAGATCAAAGCATTGACGCCTGATCTACGGATACTTGTGTGCTCTCCACAACCCCAGTATTTGATGGTTGGATCAGACTTTAGTGATATCTGGATGTATGATATCGAGATAGACGCTGAGCTATTGCCGATGGAATGCGAGCGATATTGCTCCAGGTCAAAGTCCTTCCAACCTTGTTGCTTCATGGCATACACGACTGAGTTGATGGGTCCGTTACCTTTGCCTTCCAGTTCCATGTCTTCACCTTTATAAGAAAGTGTTACAATAGAATGCACCTCTTCCTCTGTCATCTTCTTGATATGGTACCTTTTCAAGTTGATGATGTCCTTGCGATTGACAAACTCTTTTTGAAACTCAGATTGTATTTCTTGAAAAGACAACTCTCTGCCATACTGATCTGCAAGCCCATTGATATACAATCCAACTTCAGGATGCATCTTCTTGGGCAAGTCATAATCAAACTCTCTTTTTAGAATATATGCCACTCCTCCTTTTCCACTTTGACTATTGATTCTAATGATCGCCTCATAGCTACGACCGATATCCACAGGGTCAATCGTAAGATATGGGACTGCCCATTTGACATCTGCATCACTCCTTAGGTCCATGCCCTTTTTGATAGCATCTTGATGACTCCCACTGAAAGCGGTAAACACTAGCTCTCCAGCATAAGGATGGCGTTGATGGACATTCATCCCTGTAGTTTTCTCATAGACTCGTTTGACCTCTTCTATATTAGAAAAATCGAGACCCGTTTGTATGCCGTGACTATTCAAGTTGAGTGCAACTGTCGTTAAGTCCAAGTTGCCAGTACGTTCTCCATTGCCAAACAAGGTGCCTTCTACTCGATCTGCTCCTGCGAGTAATCCAAGTTCTGTTGCTGCAGTACCGGTGCCTCTATCATTGTGCGTGTGTAGGCAGACGATGACTGAGTCTCTATTCTTTATGGTGCGACAGAACCATTCTACTTGATCAGCGTAAGTATTGGGCAGATTCCATTCAACAGTCGATGGCAGATTGAGTATCATCTTATGATCAGGTGTTGGGCCCCAATTATCCATGACCGCTTCACAGACTGCCACTGCATAATCCTCTTCTGTATCAGAAAAGCTCTCCGGCGAATATTGAAATGTTATCTCGGTATCAGGCACTTCATTCAATAATGACTTAATAAGTTTTGTACCATTGACCGCAATCTGTTTTATATCTTCTTTGCTTGCATTATTAAAAGTGATCCTTCGCTGAAGTGCAGAGGTTGAGTTGTACAGATGTACAATCGCTTTCTTTACTCCACTTAAAGATTCGAAAGTGCGGCGGATCAGTGGTTCGCGCGCTTGCACAAGTACCTGTACCGTAACATCATCTGGGATAAGCTCATCATCTACCAACTTGCGTAAAAAGTTAAACTCCGTATCAGATGCAGATGGAAAACCGACTTCAATCTCCTTAAACCCAATAGCCACTAACTGCTTAAACAATTCTACTTTTTGAGCAATATTCATCGGCACTGGAAGTGCCTGATTACCATCTCTCAAGTCCACGCTGCACCATATCGGCGCTTTAGTTAACTGTCGATTGGGCCATTGACGATCCTTTAAGTTAATCGGTTGAAATGGTTTGTACTTTTTTATACTGGATCTCTTCATATTTTCCTCTTTGCTTTAAGCAAATAGCCCATTACAAGAGGGGTAGTGCTTTTTCTTCATCTTCAAACTAATTCCATTAAAGATATTTATAACACCTTCACTAGGCGAATCAAATAAATAATTTGCTACGCTATCTAAGGAGCATAGATTTTACATAAGTAGCTTACAATCAAAGAGCTATATCATAGTTTTATACATTGCCTAGGCACAAACTATCACTCCTCCACTGTCCATAACTTTTAGCTATTGAATTGAGCATAACGCTTAGGACTTAGAGGCTAACAGATCATTATAAAAGACAGCGATCTGAGAACCAATCGCCACATATACTGCCACCTCTAAGACAAATCAACAACTAGCCCTATCCGACAAACACATAATAATTATAGGATTAGTAGTTTACAGGATTATACAAGATCATGGCAGCAAAACAATACGATATCATCATCATCGGCGGAGGCTCTGCCGGTTTAGGGGCATTGGGCATGGCTCAGAAGTTTGGTTGGAAGCCCTTATTGATAGATAAAGAAGAAGCACACATCGGAGGCGACTGCCTCAACTTTGGATGTGTACCCAGTAAGGCCTTAATCCACCTTGCTAAGCAGTTTCACGGCGCCAAGAAGACCAGCCAGTTTGGATTGGATATGACTGGAAAAGCGGACATGCAAGCCATCCTTGATTATGTACATAGCAAGCAGGCTGTCATCCGCGCTCATGAAAGTGCAGATTATCTTAGAGCGCAAGGAGTCGACCTTGCTATCGGTACTGCCTCCTTTGTCAATGAAAACACAATCCAAGTTGGAGAAGATCAGTATACAGCGGATAAGATCATCATCGCAACAGGATCAAGGCCCCGCCACATACCTTTTAAAGGGATAGATCAGGTTAAGACGCACACCAATGAGAGTCTCTTCTACGAGATGAGTGAACTGCCAGAACATCTGCTCGTTGTTGGTGGTGGACCCATCGGATGCGAGATGGCTCAGACGTTTAGAAGATTTGGTTCAGAGGTGACGATCATCGACAGAGGTGAGCGAATCCTTGGGAAAGAACTACCGACCTATAGCGCTATCTTAACGGCACAATTAGAAAAAGAAGGCATCCGAGTTGTCAACTATGCTAGTCTAAAAGAATTTGTATCTAGTACATCTGCACTTATAGAGCTTAAAGATGGCACTTCAGAAACTATAGAGTTTGATGTTGCGCTTATGGCCATCGGGAGAGTACTAAATCTGGAAGATTTACAATTAGAAAAAGCAGGTATAGAAAGAGATGAAAGAGGCAAGCTAATCTTAGACGATTACCTCAGAACAACTAACAAATGTGTATTTGCTTCAGGCGATGCAGCAGGTATGTATCAGTTCTCACATGGAGCGGAGCTGCATACAAGACTACTTACACACAACTTTAAAAGCAACTTCGACAAAAAGCACGACGCTCGTCATCTATCATGGGTTACCTTTACACAACCAGAGATTGCAACTTTTGGTATGTCACCTGAGTTTATGAAAAAGCATAACATAGACTTCTGGCAGCAAGACCAAGATTTTGGTCGTGACGATAGAGCGATAGTTGATGAATACACCTATGGCAAGGTAACGCTATACCTCACTCAAAAGACTTTTTGGAACAAGCAACGCAAGATACTAGGTGGCTCTATCATTGCACCTAATGCAGGCGAACTCATACAAGAACTAACACTCGCCATGGAAGCAGAACTACCCATCGAAGCTATCTACGAGAAGATATACGCCTACCCGGTTGCCAGCAGGATCAACCAACAAACAGTGATGGGTGTGATTGAGTATGATAAGAAGAATTAGGGATAATAAGATTTTGAAAAACAAAAAGGCTGGAGTATATACCCCAGCCTTTCACTTTTCTTCCTATCAAGACATTACTTACTTGATAATTACAGATTGTTTTGCTTCCGAAATTATCAATGCTCGTTCATTCAAAATTTTATTAGAGCTAAACTCGTCATAATCTCCACCTTCTAAAAAGATAACTGGTGTGCCAACGTTTTCTGCGACTCCAAGTGCATTTAAAAATGTCTTAAATGGCCTAGCTTCTGTACCCACTTCATTACCTCCAAAAGTTCGATCTATATAAGCACCTCTTGCCAAGGCATAGTCAGATCGAATAATCCCTCGACCATAAGTCGCCGCACATAAATGATATGCACCAGTTACATTTTCAAAATCCCAAAATAACTCTTGGACTTCTACATAAAACGGACTATCGTTATTATAAAGCGGATTTGAATTTTCCAATAATGGAGTGACTGACCAATTTTGGCCTCCATCTTCCGAAGCAAATATCCCCACATCCGTTCCTACATATAACCAATCCTTATTAAATGGGTGCGTTGTCACTGTATTTACTTGCATATCAAATCCCAAGGATAAATCATCCCATTCAAAAACTCCCGTTGACAGATTAACATTCAATTCAAAAATGTGATCATCTCGATAACCCCCAAAAGTTACGTAAGCTTTTAATGCTGAACTATTCGCACTTACAAGATGAATATCTGTAATAGCAACATTCGGCGGGCTCCCTTGTCCAACAAAGGTGATATCTCCTGACCAACTTGCTCCTCCATTAGGAGAATATTCTACAACTCCATTTTGATACCCCAATAAAACGATGTTATCTTCAAGGCTAACTGCCGATATACGTCTTGCCACACTCAACGAATCTTTAATCAGTGATAAACTTCCATTACTGTCATCATATCGCCATAATCGTTCTCCCCCTAATAGAATGATATCAGGATGATTATTTTTATCATATGCTGTAGGTGTAATTAAGAATGGATCATCAAAAGGTTCTATATCTGCAACCAAGGCAAAAGTTGCTCCACCATCTATACTCTTTCTGAGGCTTCCAAAATTAGAAACAGCAAAAATTATATCTTCAGTTTGAAAATAAACTTCCGCACCATCTCCAGATATGGGATGGGTCCAATCATTTGCAACACCATAGTTGTTATTGTCTTTCAATAAGATGCCATTATCTTGAGTACCTCCTGCAAACTGTCCGCCACTCGAGACTGCCCCGTTATAAAACTGTACTGTACACATATTTCCTGTAAGGTTGTCCCAACCAGAGCCCGGTCCAAACATATCCCTAGTCACTCCTATATCATCGGCTTTTTGGACACCTCCGTCATTCCCTATATATACTTTGGGTTTATCTTTACTATACGATAAAGACGGAACTATAATATGCTGATCTGCATGTAATTGAATATCTTGCTCTACATTTCCATTTATAAATAGTCTATGATCTTGCCAAGTACTAATCTTTGTAAAAGATACGCCCCCATCTGTTGACCGCCACATATCTACTCCTCCCAAATAAATAGTATTACTATTAAGATCATTCGGATCCACCCAAATTGTATTTGCATAATCTCCAAAGAAAGACTTACTAAATATTTCCGTATTCGTTCCTTGTAAACTCCAATTAAATCCTCCATCATCACTACGATATACCCTGGCAGTACCGAGTTCATCTTTTTGATTTTGTAAAGCATACATAACTTGGTCGTCCATAGCATTTATGGCCACTTCAATTCTACCAGGAAAGGTATCGATGTTACTGGCTCCTATTCCAACTTGTTCATCCCAATTCTTTCCATTTTTCTTACGTACCGTCCGATGCCCAGAAACCACTTGAATATTGGGATTGGTAGGATGTATATCAATATCTGTAAGTACTGTGGTTGAAGTAAAGGCGTCGATCCAAGTCAATCCACCATCAAAAGATTCCTTCAATATACCTCCACCATTAAATGGCTGACCAGAGACCACATTTCCATCCCTGTTATAATCTAAAACAATAGCGTATACATGTTTCGCAACATGTGGATCCGCTACCACGCGATTAACCCAGTAAAAATCTTCATTAGCTGTTGATTGAAGTAATTGAAATGAATCCCCTCCATCCGAACTTTTAAAAATTCCTACACCCGGAAGACCAGTTGTATTTTTAATATATCCTTCTCCAGTCGCCACGTAAATCACATCAGGATCCAAAGGATCAACTGAAATGCTTGTAATGGCTAAGGATAAGTCTATGTCATCAATTACTGTATAACTCGCCCCAACGTCTGTACTCCGCCATAGTCCACCACTTGCAGCTCCAGCATATATTATCTCACCTCCTTGAGGCGTAGGCTGTAAGGCAATTGCCCTAACTCGGCCACTAATATTACAAGGACCAATAGTTGACCAAGACCTTAAGCCTGCATCTTTTCGATTTTCTGATTTTAAAAATTTATCTGTTTTTTGCACGACAACATTTCGCGCGGCTTGTAATTTATGTGGATCAATTTCTCCGCCACGCATTTGTATTCTATGCCATTGTGCATCGTCAAAATATGATGGCTTTGGCATTTCTTGTGTTTCTTGCTGTGGCTCATATTGTAATCCTATGACTACCAGAACAACAGACAAGCAAACAATGATTATTCGCTTTATCATGATCTCTTATTGTAAGTTGACCAATACTAAAACAAAACCATTTCCTTCCTTCAAAGAAGTCATCGCCTTTCCAACAATCGCCCCTTTTGACTTTCTGTGTTTCTTGACCTTCATGGCATAACCAGGCGTAGATGAAGACGTCAAAAAGTCCCCTGCTTCAATCGGACCGTTTTCTGTAGTCGCATAGACATATGTCCTACCAGTCAAAGCAATAGGAGTATCTCCATCTGCTATACTTCCTCTTTGTCCCATCATTAAACCTGTTTCAATGCCATTGGCACCTGATACAATTCCGACGACTTTCTTATCTCTTTTTTCATTGGTAATCGCCAAGCTTCCATTTTCTCCTGCTATTGATACCAACATACCTGGCTTGACTGAAGATTTACTTTTTACATCGAAGTATTCAGATAGGTCAGACCCTCCTAAGATTTCTACTTCTTGCGTGCTTACTCTTGTTTTACCAGCTATAAGCTTAACAGCCATACGCTCGTTGCCTAAAGCATCAAAATATTGCATTCCTTGATTTGTTAATTTGAAACTAAATGCCTGTGGATCCTGAGGGTCAAGTGAAAACATCTGCAATCCATTAACTCCATCTACACTGAAGTAAGTATCCCCATTGTTTAGTGTAGCCCTTAGCTCGAGACTTCTCGGTAATTGTTGTGGGGTACCGTCTTTCTCAGCAATGATTAATTTAGCCCCATTCTCTGTTTCTATTTCTTGAGCTTGTGCACTTAGTAATTGCGTTATGATTAGTGCTACTCCAACAACGATTAATCGTTTCATTTTTTCTTGTTTGGTTAATATGATTTTTATACCGACTCAAAGATGAGTGCAAATGATCACACCCCATCATACTTAGGTATAGTCCTGCATCATCAACCAAAACATTACTTCACTTCTATTTCTCCACGATTAACCTTATCTTAGGCTTGGCGCCTCTTACTATTTACATGTTTAACATGTCATGATGAATCCCAAGTTATATCTACTCTTTCTTCTACTCACTTTTTCTGTGTCATGCAGCAATGATGATACGGCAATTGCTACCGCCCCGGTTCTTCCAGAACCAGAGCCTCTATCGGATATCATTGTCACAGGCACCTTATCCTTATCTCTGAATCACAAAGGGTTAAATCGATCTTATGTACTCTATGTGCCAGAAGGTTATGATGGAAGCGAGGAGGTTCCTCTCGTTTTTAATTTTCATGGTTATACCTCCAATGCTACAGAACAGATGCAGTATGGGGATTTTAGAGACATCGCTAAGAGAGAGGGATTTATCATAGCACATCCTGAAGGCTTAGAACTGAATGGAAGTACGCACTGGAATGTAGGTGGTTGGACACTGGGCAGTACGGCTGATGATATTGGTTATACGGAAGCCATGATCCAACAGATATCAACAGATTATAATATCGATCAAAAACGGATATACTCCACGGGCATGTCCAATGGTGGTTTTTTTAGCTTTGAGTTGGCTTGTCAACTCAGCCATAAGATAGCTGCTATAGCTTCTGTTACAGGTTCTATGACACCTGAGACACTAGCAGACTGCGACCCGAGTAAGCCGGTGCCGATCTTACAATTTCACGGCACTAATGATGTAGTGGTCCCTTATGCTGGTACAACTTGGACCGAACATATTAACCACGTTATTGATTACTGGGTTACAGCCAATGAACTTGAAAACATAAGCACGACCACACTCATTCATGACATCGACGAGACAGATAGCAGTACGCTAGAACGCTTTCAATATGGCGATGAGAGTGACGCCTCCACTGTGATTCATTATAAAGTAATCGGCGGTAGTCATACTTGGCCTGGTACCTCTATTCGCTCTTCAGGTACAAACTACGATGTCAATGCATCAGAATTAATCTGGGCATTTTTTGACTCTTATGATTTAGAAGGAAAGAGAGAACTATAATACTGTTTAGAAAAAACATAGACAGGATAGACTAAGATGCGCCTCAGTAGCCCAAGTTTTCAATCCCAAGGTTTTTAATTTACAAACCAGCTACTTAAGCATTGGCTAATTCACCGATTTTCTAATTAGCGTATTGACCCCTTACCGCACTATCTCACTAGCACATCATCTCATTAGCACATCATCTCACTAGCACATTAACTCACCCCAACCTATCAATCCGATTCAATTCTATCGCTCGATATGCCATAGAACCAAATGCTTTTACAACATGGTTAAACATTGCAAATCTCTGATCTTGCGTATGGCCTTGTTTAAATCTATAATAGATCTGTTGCAAAACAACACCAGTCTTCCATAGGCCAAAAGCATAATAGAAAACTGGGTGAGACACTTCCTTACCACTCTTTAAAGAATATACATGCAGGAACTCTTCTCTGGATGGATTACCTTCTAATACGGATGGGTTTTCAAAACTCTTAACAAAGATGCCTGGATCATCAGGATTCATCCAATACCCTAAGGTAGTACCAAGATCCATGAGAGGATCTCCAAGTGTACACATCTCCCAGTCCAAGATGGCTTTGACTTGCGTTAAGTCATCTGCGTCAAGGATGACGTTGTCATGTTTATAATCATTGTGGATGAGAGAGTGACCTGACTCTTTAGGTTGATGATCATCTAACCAGCGACCGACATACTCTAATTCTTTTTGTTCTTCTGTTTGAGATTTGATATATCGTTTAGACCAGCCATCAACCTGTCTTTTGATATAACCTTCTGGTCGACCTAACTCTCCAAGTCCTATAGCTTTATAATCTAATTTATGAAGATCTACAAAAGTGTCGATCAGGCTATCAGCGATGCCTTTGACCGTCTCGGCGTGAAGTTCCTTACCCATGTCATGGCGGATGATCACTCCTTCTACTCGCTCCATCACATAGAATGGCGCACCTATCACGGATTCGTCTTCACAATGGACCAATGGTTGAGGCACTTTATTATACCCCTTAGACAAGGCATCTAAAACGCGATGCTCTCTTCCCATATCATGAGCAGACTTTATCTTAGCACCAAATGGAGGACGCCTCAATACCATCTCTCGGTCGCCTGACCTGAGCAGATAAGTCAGATTAGAAGCACCTCCTGGAAACTGTTTGATCTCAATCTCATCTCCTACTCCTTCTACATGCTTTTGCAAATAACGCAATACCGCAGCAGCATCAAGATCTTCTCCCTTTCGGATATCCTTAGCCTCATCTATATTCATCTTCTAAAAGTAATTGTCTTTTACAAAATAGTTATATATCGTGTTATCAAACATAAGTCTTCATATCCTTCGGTAGATGTGAGACATCATTAAATCTCTTCATCGTTACCCTTTCTCCAGAGAACAAGAACTCGCTCACGGAGGTGTTCTGTACTACTCCATTGAGCCCGATGATATCTGCGTTATCCTTCATACCCAACACATGACCAAGCGTTGCGCTGATCGTCCCTCCACTTGTAAATAATCCTATCGTCTTTGCTTTCTGATCCTTATGATTATTATAAACTTTATCATACCCATAGGCGACTTGCGCTCTAAATGCCCGCCAATCAAGATACTCTGCAGGTTGCACATGAGATAATGCTCCAGTTGCCCATAAGGTCATCGCTCTTTCAAATATCAGTAACCCATTTTTTGTAAAAAGAGAAGTGTCAGCTTTCCGCTCGTCATCCCATTTCCTAATTTGCTCATCTTCGTTTTTGATCTGAGTCATGGAGGTTTTCAATATTTCAGGGCCTCTGTGTTCTTCTAATTCAACCATTTCAATTGGTTGAGGCAATGGGAGATTATATTTGGCGTAAGCTTCTTGCACCTTTGACAAGGTCTGATAGTGGCGCTTGAGCGGACCAATATAGATATGATCAAAGTGAACTTTTTCTTTTGCTAAGCTCTCGCCTAGTATTTCAGATTGTTCATATCCCATTGGAGATAACTGATCATAATCAGCCTTACCATAAGAAGCCTGCGCATGTCTAAAGTATAGGAGTCTAGACATAGTTACTTTCCTTTAAAAGATGGTTTCCTCTTCTGTACAAATGCCATCACTCCTTCCATATGATCTTCACTGGCTATCAAAGACATCTGTTCGTTAGCCTCAGAGGATATCGTTTCAAATAGTCCTTGTGTCAACGACTGACTAATGAGACGCTTGGTAGCTTCAAATGCCAGTGGTGATTTCTCAACTAAATCTGCTGCCAGTGTTCGAGCTGAAGACATGAGTTCATCTGCTGGGACTACACTGTTGATGATACCCAGCTCCAGACATTCGCTTGCTGGTATCTTCTCTCCTCCATAGATGACTTCTAGTGCTTTAGTATATCCCACTGCTCTTGTTAGAAACCAAGTCGATCCAGCATCCGATACCAAGCCTATATTGACAAAGGCAAATCTCATATTAGCATGATCAGCCATTATCTTATAATCACAACTTAGACCTATGCCGATCCCTGCTCCAGCCATCGGGCCATTGATCGCACAGATCACAGGCTTATGCATCTCCGTGATGCGTCTGACAATCCCTCCGTAGAGTGAGTTAAGATCATCACGAACATCTCTTGGAGATGGGCGCTTAGAGAAGTCACTCATATCTGCTCCTGCACAAAAACCTTTGCCAGCACCAGTGATGATAATCGCTCTGATCGCATCATCGTTCTTACAATCATCAAGAGCATCAAGTAGTTTGTATTTGATGTCCTGATTGAGTGCATTGTATACCGCAGGGCGGTTAAGCGTGATCGTCGCTATTTTATCTTCTTTCTGAAGGATGATTATATCACTGTCCATATGTCAAACGTTTACTCGAAGAAATATCAAAAGCTCGAAAGTAAGGTATTGGCCTGACATTATTATTGGCGAAAGCATATCGAACTAAACTCTTGTTAATCAAAGAGCTAAGTACTCATACAAGACCCTATCTTAAGCCTATTCTCCTTTCGGGAAATATCTATTTTGTTCTTACTGACAATCCTTCTAATTTGTATCACTTATCAAACCACCCTTATGAATTATATCGATACGCCCGAAGAGAGATTTGATAATCTGCCCGGATATAACTTCACACCTAACTTCGTAACCATTGCTCATGGCATGAAGGTGCATTATGTAGACGAAGGGCCAAAAGATGCAAAAGAGACGATACTGTTGATGCATGGTGAACCCAGTTGGTCATTCTTATATCGTAAGATGATCACTCCTTTAGCAGCGGCAGGTTATCGTGTCTTGGCTCCTGACTTGATTGGTTTTGGTAGATCGTCTAAGCCAACTGAGCAGAGCGATTATACATATGCGTCTCACTTAGCTTGGATGCAAGAGTGGATAGATCAGATGGATGCACAAGGCATCACTTTGTTCTGTCAAGATTGGGGCGGTCTGATTGGATTGAGATTAGTTGCTAATGACCCTGATAGATTTGCACGTATCGCGGTATCTAACACTGGACTTCCAACGGGAGACCGTACGCCATCAGAGGCCTTCTTAAAGTGGCAAGCGTTCAGTCAGAAGGTGGAGACATTTCCTACTGAGTTTGTGATCCAAGGTGCTACGCATGTAGAACTGACAGACGATGTGCTTAAGGCATATAGCGCTCCTTTCCCTAATGAGGACTATACGGCTGGAGCCAAAATATTTCCAGCATTGGTACCCACGACATCAGATGATCCAGAATCAGAAAATAACCGACAAGCATGGAAGAACATTTTTATGAAATGGACAAAACCTCTAATTACTCTATTTGGTGATAATGACCCTGTTACAAAGGGTGGAGATAAGGTATTTCAAAAGTTAGTGCCCGGTGCAAAAGGACAAGCACACAAGATCATTGAGGGAGGTGGTCACTTTATCCAAGAAGATCAGGGACCTCTGTTGGCAGAACATATTATCTCATTTATCAAAGCCAACTCTTAGTTATGATTGATTATGGTACAAGACTGATTGTAGATAGATCTGATTATAGATCAACTAAAATAGCTCGGAGCGACTCACCGACACCAGCTGATCTCAAAGATGGAGATGTGATCTTGGAGATCAACAAGTTCGCCTATACCTCTAACAATACTACTTATGCCGTAGCAGGTGATTTGGTAGGATACTGGAAGTTTTTCCCCGTACCAGAAGAAGGTCATGGCATCATCCCTTGTTGGGGATTTGCAACTGTGATCTCTTCTAAGTGTGAAGGTATCGCAGAGGGCAGTACATACTATGGTTACTACCCTATGGCTTCTCACCTTATAGCAACACCTGGCAAAGTTAGCGAGCGGGGATTTACAGATGTGGCAAGTCATAGGACAGAGCTTCCTGTGATCTATAACCAATACATAGAAACAGATAATGACCCTATGTATCGCCCAGAGATGGAGGAGTTCTTATCTATCTTTAGGCCATTGTTCACTACTTCTTTTTTGATCCATGATCAGTTTGCTCATCATGACTTTTACGATTCTAAACAGATCATTCTTACAAGTGCTTCAAGCAAGACAGCATTGGGATTAGCAAGTTGTCTAAAAGACGAGTCAGTGAAAACCATAGGACTTACCTCAGCACGCAACGTAGAGATGGTCAAAGCGAGTGGATACTATGATGAAGTATATGACTATGATCATATCGACGACATACAAAGCGTTCCATCATCTTATGTCGACTTTGCTGGCAATCATAATATGCAGTTGAGACTACAAAGGCATCTTGGAGCAGAACTTCAGTATTTTTGTAAAGTAGGTATCGTACATTGGGAGGACCAAAAAGGGCAAGAGCCATTACCAAAAGAAGGTAAGTTCTTCTTTGCTCCGACATATGCTGCACAAAGAATCAAGGAGCTTGGGCTTCAAGAGTTTGGACTTAGACTATCTACAAAGTTTGGTTCATTCTTACATGACGCCAGCTCATGGATAGAGATTAAAAATCACAAAGGAGCAGCCGCTCTTAGTGATCTACATCTCAAAATGACCAATGGGGATATAAACGCAAAAGACGGCCACATCGTCGTATTTTAAATATTGAATAGCTATTAAAACAACTATATGAATTTTGATTTCACAGACAAGGCGATAGAATTACAAGACAAGTTGAAAAACTTCATGGATAAGCACCTTTATCCAATTGAGAAAGAAGTACAACACTACTTTGAGCAACACGAAAACTTGTGGAAGGAGCATCCAAAAATGGAAGAATGGAAAAAGCTTGCACGCGCTGAAGGTCTTTGGAATCTCTTCTTGCCTAGAGCATATGGAGACTTAAGTCCAGGTCTGACTAATCTTGAGTATGCCCCCCTTGCTCAAGAGATGGGTAAGTTACCTTGGTCGTCTGAGATCTTTAATTGTGCTGCTCCAGATACTGGCAATATGGAAGTATTTGCCAAATATGGCACAGATAAACTAAAAGATAAATGGTTGAAACCATTGATGAATGGTGAGATCAGATCTGCCTTCTTAATGACTGAACCTCGAGTAGCTTCTTCTGATGCTACTAACATAGAGACATCCATCGTAAGAGATGGTGATGAGTATGTCATCAATGGTCGCAAGTGGTGGTCATCTGGAGCGATGCACCCTAGATGTAACGTGTACATCGTTATGGGTAAGACAGATCCATCTGCCCCCAGACATGTGCAACAAAGTATGATTGTAGTGCCGGCTGACACGCCAGGTATCAATGTGATGAGGCCGTTATCTGTGTTTGGTCATGTGGACTCTCCTTACGGGCATTGTGAGATAGACTTGAGTAATGTCCGAGTACCTGCTGCTAATCTTCTATTGGGAGAAGGAAGAGGATTTGAGATTGCACAAGGTAGACTAGGACCAGGTCGTATCCATCACTGTATGCGTCTGATCGGCTGTGCTGAGCGATCGTTAGAGTTGATGTGCAAGCGAGTTAATGAGAGAGAAGCATTTGGTAGATATATCAAAGACTTTAGTAGCATAAGACAAGACATCGCTAAGTCAAGATGTGATATAGAGCAAGCAAGACTACTGACATTGTCAGCTGCGGACAAGATCGATAAAACAGGTTCTGCCGGCGCAAAAGATCTCATCGCTATGATCAAGATCGTTGCACCTAAGATGGCGTGTAAAGTAATCGATAGAGCGATCCAAGCACATGGAGGTATGGGTGTAAGTGGTGACACTCCATTAGCAGGTTATTTCACTTATGCAAGAACAATTAGATTGGCAGATGGACCTGATGAAGTGCACATGCATCAGTTAGGCCGTAACACTGTCAAACAAGTTGTTAGCTAGACATATGTCGCTATTACAGCATTATAAAGTTTAATAAAGAAGTGATGACCATCGGTCTTATCTCAGATACCCATAGCTACCTTGGAGCTGATGTGATTAAGCACATCAAAGACTGTGATGAGATCTGGCATGGTGGTGATATCGGAGATCTGGCTACAGCTGATGCTATAGAAGCGGTAGGCCCTCCCGTTAGAATGGTCTGGGGCAACATCGACGGTGGAGAACTAAGAGTTAATTATAAAAAAGATCTGATCTGGGAGATTGAAGGCTTAAAGGTCTTCATGACCCATATCGGTGGCTACCCAGGGCGATATTATAAAAATCCGCTCAAGATCATAAAAGAAGAAAAACCAGGGCTTTACATTTGTGGACACTCTCACATTCTAAAAGTTATGAGAGATAAAGAAAACAATCTCTTACATATGAATCCCGGCGCATGCGGGTATAAGGGTTTTCACAAGTTTAGAACCTTACTCAAGTTTGACATTATAGATGGCGAGATAAAAGATCTAAAGGCGATAGATCTGGGGTCGCGGGGAAGTGTTAAGCTTTGATTGATTGTAACGATATAAGTAGTTGTATTATCCCTTTTCTACTACCTTATACTTGTCCGTATAGGCAGCTCTAATCTCAGTTTTCATATGACCTAGCTCATCATAATCTTCATCCTCTTTTATAATCTTACGGGCTAACTCTTGACTCATCCTGATCAGAAAATATCGATCTTCTGTTTCAAATGGCAAAGCACTTACAAACTTGTTCTTGTGATTTTTAAAAGTAATAAGGTGCTTGTCAAAACCATTTTGAAAGTTGAGTTTGACTTGCTCTTTGATTTCAGTTTCTAATTTCTCATAGTCTTTAACAACTCGGGGTTTACTCATCTTTATTTTTTATGAGTTTATCATTCAATGTTTAATTAAGGACAGCTAATCTATAATTGAAAACAATTAACAAACCTTTTCTTTTAAACACCTCCCTATTTTTAGGGATTTATTTTTGATGATTGATGTGCAATCAACTCAGCATAAAGCCAAATTCTACGGAAATTTAAAACATATTAGCTCTAAAACTAATTTATATGAAGTTTTTTTTCAGAGCTCATACTTCGGAAGATTTGAGATCCTACTCTCCTGATACAAAAGGGGCTACTACCCTTGCCCATATCTCATATCCTTTATTATTCATGTGCAGATTATCCATGATAAAGAGATCTTTCATTACTTCTCCTTGACCATCACACATCGGTGTCCAAACATCGATAAACTCAATACCATCTTGAAAAGAGGCCCAAGATTGTAGCGAGTAATTAAACTCTTTATAGTTTTCGCGCAGCTCCCATCTTGCTACACTCGGCTTGGCAGCTATAAAATATATCGTGCTCTCAGGTAGACGTTGCTTGATTGTTGCCGCTAACTTTTGAGCATTCTTAAGGACCATCATAGGCGTATGCTCTATGAAGATGTCATTGTCACCTTCGTAAATAAATATCTTCTTCGGATTATATCTAAAGATCAATTCATCCTGATAATGAATCAGATCTGGAAAAGTAGATCCACCAAAACCTGTGTTGACGACATTATATTTTGAAAAGTCTGCTGACAGCGTTTTCCAAAATCTAACACTACTACTTCCTGTAAATAGATAGACATCTTCTTCCATGCTCACCTCTCTACTTGAGATGATACCTTCTACTTCTTCTTGAAATCGAAGTGGATCCTGGCTCGTCCCTGTATAACACGAAAGCAATACGATTAAGAATAATATAAATCTAGTCATCACTTCTTCTCATTAGTTAGTAAACTTTGATTGTACGATATATCCGTATATCAAAACTTATATTTACAAGGTATAAGATATATCTCAATGACAATATAAGATATGATGGTAAGATATGTATTGATTGCGCTGTTCTCTTTTTTGACAATATATTCTTGGTCACAAGATATCTCTTCCCAATTAGAAGAATTAGATCGATACATCGAGTCTTCAAGACAACAATGGCAAGTACCTGGCATGACGGTCACTATTGTAAAGGATGGCGTCACACTTCTTTCTAAGGGATATGGAGTAGCCTCTGTAGAGAGTGGAGCAGTCGTAGACGAAAACACGTTGTTCATGTTAGGTTCTACTACAAAGGCTATGACAGCTGCGGCTATGGCCTTGTTAGTAGACGAGGGCAAAGTGAACTGGACAGATCGAGTCACCACCCACCTTCCTTGGTTCCAACTACATGATCCTTATGTCACTAGAGAACTAACAGTTAAAGACCTGTTTACACATAATAGCGGACTTGGCAATACAGACATGCTCTGGACGCTATGGGATTATAGCACAGAAGAGATAGTCAGGAGAATCTCTAAAAAGCCATTGAGTTATAGTCTCAGAGGAGGATATACTTATCAGAACATCATGTATGCGACTGCTGGGTTGATCATAGAAGAAGTAAGTGGTCAGGAGTGGTCAGCGTTTATTCATAAACGTATATATCAACCCTTAGGCATGGATAGCACTTGTGCATTAAGATCTTGTGCTTTTAAAAATAAGAATAGAGCTACGCCTCATTATAAGTCAGACGACGACATTATACAGATCATAGATTCTAATGCCGATAGCATTGGTTCAGCAGGGTCAGCTTGGTCTTCTTCAGCAGATATACAGAAGTGGATGAAGTTCGTTTTAGACACCGCAGTGGTTGACGGTCAAAGATTGATCAGCAAAGAGAATTTTGAGATCCTGCACAGTCCTCACATTATCATCCCAAAATCAAGCTTCTACCCTACAGCCCAATTAACAAAGCCGCACTTCACTGCCTATAGCCTAGGCTGGTTTTTGCATGATTACAAGGGTGAGTATGTACAGTTTCATACAGGAAGTCTTAATGGATCAGGTGCAATCATAGGACTAGTCCCCGACCACAACTTAGGCGTGTACGTCATGGTCAACTTAGAAAGTGCTGAGGTAAGACATGCACTCATGTACAAAGTCTTTGATCACATATTAGGACTTGGAGATCGAGACTGGAGTACAGACATAAAGAGTATCTATGATGGCTTTGCGGTTACGAGTAAAAAAAGAAGAAAGCGCAGGTCTACCGAACGAGTAGCTAACGCTCCTGCCGATATATCTATAGACGAGCTTCAAGGAGTCTATACCAATGACTTCTTAGGTGACTTAATAATTGAGATGTCGGACATACTTAGGATCAACTGCCGCCAGGATCGACATATTACGCTGTCTCACTGGCATTACAACACTTATATGGGGAAGATCGAAGAGTACAAGCAAGACACCGGCGATCTTGTTGACTTTGATCGAGATGCTAGTGGAGAGATCTCTTTTAGCCTGTATGGTTATGAGTTTAAGAAGAAGTAAGATCTTCAAAAAATGAGGACATATCGTCTTTCTAATCAGACTTATCTTCTCTTACGAGGATTGCCTATTAGAAACTTGTAGGAAGAGATGATTAAGGGTTAAACTATTTTGCGAATGCAGAAAAAAACGAGCGTCTCGGGCATAAGAAAAGCCCTTTGTAAGGAGGGCCATTCTTAAGGATAAGTATCCAACTTTAGTCTAAGTCATAAAAAGGACTTTAAAGTCCCAAGTATATCTTTGGTACGTTTGATCGTTTTAACAGGAACAAATATACACTTCTTCACGAAACATGCGGCTTTTTACCGAGATTAATACATAAATAAAATCATCATGTGTCTTCTTTTTCCTAGACTTGCTTGAGGACGTAAATTAGATCTTCAGTTTGCTCTCATCCAATGCTCAATCTCACCCATCTAATATCCAAAGCCATCCTTAAATGCTACTCATTTATTCATTCTACTTATAAACCTGATCTTCGGGCATAGATCAATCTATCATTTCCTCTCCAAGAGATGTTTAACTTAAAGAGTATCAGCTTATTAACAAAGATCTTCGCCCTTGAGATGTCTTTTAATTAAGAAAGGCACTATCCGGCATCCCTCCTATCACTTTAAAATTTCCTCCCTTATTTTTCATCACTTGTCCCCACAGCTCGCTGTGCTTTGTCTTAAAGGCATAGTTTATATCCATGTGCGCCTTGACCCATGAGCCATAGTCCATCTCATCTTTTAATTGATCAGGAGACCAGCCACTGTAACCCAGAAAGAACTTAATATTCTGAGGCTGAACCAACTTAGATCCGATTAAAAACTTGAGTTTTTCAAAATCCCCTCCCCAGTATATACCTGGACCAATCTTTACACTGTCATCTAAGATGTCTCCTACGTCATGTATATAATGGAGTGTTTCTTTGGCAACAGGCCCCCCAAAGTAAACAGTGGACTCTATCTCAGGAAAATCATGGATTAAATCATTCATCATGACTTTAATCGGTTTATTGAGGATAAAACCAACTGTCCCTTCTGCTTGCGTGTGTTCTGTGATGAGTATAACCGCCCTCTTGAAGTGAGGGTCCATCATATAAGGCTCCGCTAATAAGACTTGCCCTTTACGGATAGGTGTTCTATTCATTCTTCTTGCCAAAGTTCTGAACCTACTTCTCTTGATATTTTACGAAGCATACCGAGTAAGATTTTTCCCTTACCCCCTACTTCTATAAAGTTTTCTATACCATCTGTGATCATGCGATTGATAGAACCAGTCCACCTGACTGGACTGATCACTTGACTGATCAGGTTCTCTCTTATCTCACCTGCTGCTGTATGTGGTTTTGTATCCACATTCTGATAAACAGGTATAGATGCATCTTTCATCTCAACAGATAATATTGCTTCTTTAAAGTCATCCATTGCGGGCTGCATATATGGACTATGAAAGGCACCGCCTACAGCTATCTCCAACGCTCTTTTAGCGCCAGCTTCTTTACATTTTTCTATGGCCTTGGTGATCCCTTCTTTTGATCCTGATATAACAAGTTGTCCAGGGCAGTTATAGTTAGCAGGCACAACATCATCGATACCCGCGCATATTTCTTCTACTTTCGCATCATCCATACCCAAGACAGCCGCCATCGTACTAGGATTAAGTTCGCATGCACTTTGCATCGCTTCTGCTCTTTTGCGAACCAACAAGAGCCCATCCTCAAACGTCATAACGCCAGCAGCTACACAAGCTGTGATCTCTCCTAAAGAATGACCAGCTACTGCTGTGGGTTCTGCGGATCCTTTGAGCTGCTCATAGACTAACATGCTATGCACATAGACCGCAGGCTGTGTATAAATGGTCTCAGTCAATTTTTCTGCTGGCCCTTCTGCCATGATCTCACTGAGCTTATAGCCTAAGATATTATCAGCATGAGTCATCATAGTTTGAGCAGTCTCGGAGCTCGCTGAGATCTTAGCACCCATACCTACAAATTGTGCCGCTTGTCCTGGAAATAGTAATGCCGTCTTCATCCTTTAGTTATCTTAAGTGAGATCCTATGAGATTTAAAAATTCACCTCTGGTCTCCACATTTCTAAATTCTCCAGTGAAAGCGGAAGTCGTTGTCGATGAATTTTGCTTCTGTACGCCTCGCATCATCATGCACATATGCGCTGCTTCGATAACCACAGCAACTCCGAGCGGATTCAGCGTATCTTGGATACAATTAAGGATTTGATCCGTAAGACGTTCTTGGACTTGTAGCCTTCTGGCAAATGCATCCACAACTCTTGGCAACTTACTTAATCCTACTACATATCCGTTGGGTATATAAGCGATATGTGCCTTGCCAAAAAAGGGCAAGATGTGATGCTCACAAAGAGAGTACACCTCAATGTCCTTGACGATGACCATCTCACTATAATCCTCTTGAAATAGAGCACCTTTCAATATCTCCTCTGGACTCAAGTCATAGCCATGCGTCAAAAACTGCATAGCTTTAGCAGCTCGCTCAGGCGTCTTCAACAGACCTTCACGTTCAGGGTCCTCATTAACCAACTTCAACACTTCTGTATAATTCTCCTTTAACGACTCTGTTACAGCCCCAGAATAAATCTCCTTTTTTTGATAACCCATATATATTGTAATCTAACTATTGCGATAAAGAAATCAAACGCTATAATCGTCTACTTGTTTATCTGAGCGCAAGAAAAGGAGATTGTCATAATTCATCGAGTTAAAATCGACATTTGTCCTAAAATAAAAGAGCTATCTAATTATAGGTCTTAGCTTAGCCCTATGTTTATCACCACTGATAACGACCACAAGTTTTATGAGTTGATCGAAAGAGGCGTCCAGAAAGGTCTTCTCTATCATATATTCTTTTGGGTCATATTTTTTCTCTTCATGGTTATCAATAGGCCTGAGAGTGTTAGCCTTGGGGCCAATATGGTCCGTCAGTCCATCAGGGTCATATTCTATATCATCATCGTATATGTCAACCTTTACTACCTCTTCCCTCGATATCTAAAGCTCAATAAACTGTTCACCTATCTTTCGTTATTGATCATTCTCGTGGCAATCGCCACACCAATCGAAGTTTTGCTTCATCACTTTTTGTTCTCGGCTAAGCATATCCCTTTAGCTGAAGAATTCACTTTTAGCAGAAACAGCGCAGTCTTCTTAGGTACCTTCTTTGTCGGATTCTCTTCTTCTATCTATAAGATCATCAATGATTGGATGGAGCATCAGAGAGAACGAATGGACCTGCAACGTCAGAACCTTACCTCAGAACTAAAATATCTAAAGACTCAGATCAATCCCCACTTCTTCTTTAATACACTCAATAGTTTATATGCGCTAACACTCAAAAAGTCTGATCGCGCTCCTGAGATTGTACTGAAGTTATCAGACATGATGCGATATATGCTTTATGAAAGCAATGAGCGCATGCTATCACTGGATCAAGAAATCAGCTACATCGAGAACTACCTTGACCTCGAAAAGCTCAGACATGGAGAGAACTTCAAGATAGAGATGAACATCAAGGGAGATCCAGCAGGTCATAAGATAGCACCACTATTGTTCATCCCATTTCTTGAAAATAGTTTCAAACATGGTATAGATCATGAACTAAAATCTGGTTATGTATCGATCCATCTCGATATAAAAACCAAATCTCTTCACCTCAACGTGATCAACAGTCTTCCACAAGAAGAAATCACCATCGCTAAAGAAGAAAAAAAGGTAGGTGGTATAGGACTTACTAACGTTCGTCGAAGATTGAATATATTATACCCGAAAAGACATAAGTTAGAAGTAAACAAGACAGATAAAGAGTTTCAAGTAAACTTAGATCTACAGATCAATAAATCAACAAACACTAGTAAATGATCAACACTATAATCGTCGATGATGAACCGCTTGCACTTGAGATACTAGAAGCGCATATAAGCAATATACCAGAGCTTAACCTCGTGGCTAAGTGCAGCAACGCTATGGAAGCCAATCAAGCTCTTAGAGATCATGAGGTTGACCTTATGTTTTTAGATATTCAGATGCCACAACTAACCGGTGTAGAGTTCCTTAGATCATTGTCCAATCCACCTATAGCTATATTTACAACAGCGTATGCCGAGTACGCCGTTGAAGGGTTTAATCTCGAAGCACTGGATTATCTTTTAAAACCTATCAGCTTTGAGCGTTTCTTGAAAGCGTCCAACAAAGCCATTGACAAGTTTAAATCAGAGCGGACAGCAACAATGAGTAGCGACTCTGAGGATGATTTCTTCTTTGTGAAGAGTGATAAGAAGATGATGAAGGTGTACTACAAAGACATCTTATATATCGAAGGACTTAAAGATTATGTCATCATCAGAACCGAGACTGGTAGAGTGATTACATTACAGACGATGAAGAGTCTTGTTGTTAAGTTGCCAAGTGACATCTTCCAGAGGATACACAGATCATACATACTCAATCTTAACAAGTTGAAAGCGATCGAAGGCAACATGGTCGAGTTAGTTGAAAAAGGACAGACTAAGATGATACCTATCGGCAAAAACTATCGTGACGAACTTTCAGCGATAATAGAATCAAAAAAGCTGTAAGCAGATTCTATCTTTTAAGAAATTAGAATCTTATCTTTTCGATTATTGAAGTCAGTGATCTTCTTTTCTGATGACTCTTTCATCGTCATCAACTCAAGAACACAGTTGTTGAGGTGGCGATAAAGCAAGTTGGCTGATTGTGATGCGCGTGTTAACTGTTGCTGCATGATCCAATCTGTAATTAGATTGCCAAAGAAAAAATCCGAAAACTCAGTCAACTCTTGCGGATTGATATTAAAGGTGATTTCCTTGCCGATATCCTTCAGTTCATTTTGAAATATATTGAGATGGTGCTTTACTTGATATGCCAAGTTACGTGCCCTATCTATAGCATCTCTGCGCATCCTTCTTCGCCCATGATGATTAGATTGATGAGTGGGCCATTGTCCCCAGTTCTTGACCTTGCCGAGTAGACTTACGATTTGTTGCATCAGGTTATGACAAAGCTTCCCAGCTTCAAGTGCCTCTTCAACTTCTATTTTGAACCTATAAGTATCTTCTAATTTGTTACTCAAGGTGAGTAGCTCCATCCTCAGATTAGGATCTGATTTTATTATTTCCTCTTCTCGCTCGTTCTTTAGTTTTTTCAATCGATTGTTGAGATCAGCTCGAGAGGACACTTTTGCTTCTAAAATATTGAGTTCATACTCAAGTAGGTCGATTGTATTTTTTAGGTCTTCTTCTTTAAGCGAAAGCTCAAGGTACTCTTGTCTTTCTTTTTCTAACTGCTTTTCTTTGCTACCTAACACCTTATAAAAGATAGCCTTTGTCGATAGCCCTTCTAACTTCTCAATATCACGGAGCTCTTTGTTCAGCTTATTGCCAAGGCCCTTAAACGCAGCAACGGATTCTTTTAATTCTTGCTTCGTGACCTTTACTTGTTCCTCTACTCGCTCAAGGTGGACAATCTCCTTGATCGTATCCTGTATATTCTGTTGTATCTGCGTTAACATGTAGCCTAACTCTTGCTTTTATCAAATGTAGCAAACTAAAGATACTTCTATCAAAGTAGTTCCCATAAGCCGACATATAGAGAAATTTATATGTATCCGTCATTTTTAGTATTATTGTAACTCATGTGCATGTCCAATCATTAAGCTAACATCTTTTTAAATTAAGTACAACAATGGGAATATTCAGTGAGATCAAAAAACTCTTTTTTGTTACCAAGTCAGTCGGCAAATCTGCTGCAGGAAAAGGATTTGATATGGCCAAAGATGCAGGTGGCGATTTAATGGATAAAGCAGGTGATCTTGCAGGAGACATAGCTGACACTGCTGGCTCAAAAGCTGCAGAGCTCGGCGGCGACCTCATGGACAAAGCAGGTGACTTAGGTGGTACGCTAGCCAATAAAACAGAAGGACTTAGAGATGCCATATTGCACTCCGCAGAAGGAACTATCAACATGGTTAACAAAAGTGAGACTTTGAAGAATGTGGCTGCTACCACAGAACGCATCGGAGAAAAAGTACTGAGCACGGGAGAAGACCTCATCAGCAAAGGAGGTGATGCAGTCGAAGCGCTTGGCAGTAAAATCCTTGGTGACAATCATGAAAACCTTGATAAGGCAAAAGATTTTACTGAAAAAGTCGGGAGCAAGGTCATGGAAACAAAAGATAGTATCGTTGAGAAAGCACAAGATATATTTGAAGATATCAATGATAAGATAGATGAAACCGTAGACAAAGCAAAGGCAGAAGAAGCCGCAGAAGCTGCGGCTCCACCACCAGAACCATTTCATGAAAAAATAAGGAAGGAAAAAGAGGATTCATTGTTAGATGGGACAGATGACTTTTTTGCGAAAGCGGAGAAGTTTGCTGATGGAGATTATGCAGGAGCTCAAGAAGGAATGATCACAATAGACGAGCAAACACATGATGTAGAAAAAAAGGTGGCTAAGGCAGGTGGTTTTGTAGATCACGATGGCGATGGCAACGAGTTAGTTGATGATGCGATGATCGTGGTGGATGAACGAAATGATACGATGGTCTCTGAGATGGGAGATATGATGGACCAAGCAGCAGATGCTATGAGCGATACTAAAGATGTCGTTGCTAATGTAGCAGATGATGCAGTCGATAAAATAAAAGAAGGTGCCTCTGGTATGTTTGGTAAAGTAGGAAGTATGGTGGCAGGAGCCGCTGCCATAGGTGGTGCACTTATGGATAAGGCTGGCGATGTTGCAGATGGTGCTACTAATCTGGCAGGTGATGCTTTAGCTTCTGCCAAAGACGCAGCGGGAGGCCTTGTAGAAGGTGCTGGTGACTTGGCTAGTGCGGCCAAAGACAAAGTAGCAGATGCCGCTTCAGGTGCTACTAATCTGGCTGGAGACGCTTTAGCTTCTGCTAAAGACGCAGCGGGAGGCCTTGTAGAAGGTGCAGGCGACTTGGCCAATGCAGCCAAAGACAAAGTAGCAGATGCCGCTTCTGGTGCTACTAATCTGGCTGGAGATGCTTTGGCTTCCGCCAAAGATGCTGCTGGAGATGTAGTAGACGGAGCAGGTGACCTTGCTAATATTGCAAAGGATAAAGCAGGAGACCTAATCAATGAGGCCGGAGATGCTATTGATGGAGACGCATTAACTTAATGGTAAGACCAAGATCCTTCTGGGGTTGGGGCTATGAAGACTATCAACTCGACCAACAGGCAGTTGAGGGATATAAAGCTTTGTTAGCAACGGCTTTGGGCATAAGTGACTTTAGCATCACACCTATACCGAGTATCGAGCAGTGCGCCATTAGAAAATCAAGATTTGAAATATCAGAAGCGATTTCTAATATCTGTACAGATGATCCTTTAGAAAGAGCACGGCATACATATGGTAAGTCATTCAGGGATGTCTGGAGAGGAGCTAAAGGTTGGTTTGATAATCCACCTGATTATATCGCCTATCCAAGCACCGAAGAAGAGATCATCCGTCTGTATGAGTTTGCAGAACATGCTCGTATATCGATTATACCATATGGCGGGGGATCTTCAGTGTCTGGTGGTGTAGAACCAACAAAGGACAACCACTATAACGGGGTAATCACTGTCGACATGAAGCACTTTAACAGGGTGCTGGAGATAGATCAAGTCAGTAGAACTGCAAGAATACAAGGAGGTATATTTGGACCAGAGTTAGAAAGTCAGCTTAAACCTCATGGCTTGACACTTCGCCACTTCCCTCAGAGCTTTGAGTTTTCCACTTTAGGCGGTTGGATAGCTACAAGATCAGGTGGACACTACGCTACTCTTTACACCCATATAGATGAGTTTGTCCAAGCCGTGCGTATGGTCACGCCACATGGCATCTTGCAATCACGGAGACTCCCAGGGTCAGGAGCAGGCCCAAGTGAAGAGCGATTAGTAGCTGGATCAGAAGGTATATTGGGTATCATCACTGAAGCATGGATGCGCTTACAACATATACCAATGTATAAAGTATCTAAGGCAGTTTCATTTGCACAATGGCAAGAAGCAGTTGATTGCTGTCGCGAAATATCTCAATCAGGATTGTTCCCTACAAACGCAAGGTTAGTAGATCCCATGGAAGCCAT
Organism: uncultured Saprospiraceae bacterium; assembly: GCA_937942435.1. GTDB lineage: Bacteria > Bacteroidota > Bacteroidia > Chitinophagales > Saprospiraceae > JAJRXG01. The sequence goes on along the minus strand of CALDEM010000025.1, from coordinate 13,609 downwards.
GTCTAATGGTCTCGGAGATGGCCAATCTACTATGATCATCTTAGGGTTTGAATCAGCACATCATGATGTATCTCATCAGATGGAAAAGGGACTTTCTATATGCAAGAAGCACAATGGTTCTTGGAAGGAGGATCAAGTAAAAAAAGATAACAAAAGAGATAAGGCTGCTGACAATTGGAAAGCTGCCTTCTTAAGAGCACCATATCTAAGAGATCACTTTGTGAGGATGGGTTGTATCATGGAGACTTTCGAAACAGCGGTTACTTGGGATCAATTCGAAGCCTTTCATAATGGTATTATCTCATCAGCCAATGAGGCCATAAAAGATATTGGCGGTGGCGGGTTCATCACTTGTAGATTTACTCATCTATATCCTGATGGACCAGCACCCTACTATACCATCATCGCAAAAGGTCAAACTGGAAACGAGATCGAACAGTGGAATCAGATTAAAAAAATAGTCTCTGACCAGATTATAAAACTGGGAGGAACGATAACACACCACCATGCAGTTGGCAAGGATCATCAAGCTCACTACGAGCAACAACAATCAGACATCTTTGGTACGGCACTAAAAGCTGTGAAGGACAAATTGGATCCAAAGTGGATATTGAATCCAGGTGTATTAATTAATAAGTAGGTTCAGCCGAAAATATAAACTCCTTTCACCTACTTTTAATATTTTAATTGCATCTGATAGAAGTAGATGGTCACAACAAACAAAGGACTGCTTACAGCCTACTTATAATTAAGACATTATAGATAGTTTTAATATATCTATCTTGCAATTATATATAAATAGAATGACCAAGATTATTCTCCACTTTACAATACTCCTTTGTATTTTTTTTACAAATATCACCCAGACCACATCTCAAAACAGGCCCAATATTTTAATCATCATTGCCGATGATATGGGAACTGACGCTTTTGCGCCTTATAACATTGGTACAGACCTGCCCAATACACCTAACCTAAATTCTTTAGCTAGTCAAGGCCTCTTATTTACGAACGCTTGGGCTTATCCAACATGTGCTCCTAGTCGCGCTTCGCTTATTACAGGAAGATATGGAAACAAGACTGGCCTTATGAGATCAGGACCTAATCTACCTAATTCTGAGAATACTCTATTTGAACATATAGATACATTAACAGATAATGCTTACGCCAATGCAGTCTTCGGCAAATGGCATCTAGGTAATGCAAGGCATCCCAATAACAATGGTGTTGAACATTATAATGGACATATCTCTTCTGGTGTTGCTGATTACTTCAGGTGGGAACGGACTGTTAACGGAGCTACGGATACCTCTAATTCGTACGTCACAACATATATCACCAATGAAGCAATCAACTGGGTCGACAATCAGACTAAACCATGGCTACTTTGGATGGCCTATAATGCACCACATGCACCTTTTCATCTGCCTCCTGACTCCTTATATACTCGGACGCAGACAAGCAGTAATTTTGACCATTACATGTGTATGATCGAATCAGTGGATCATGAAGCTGGAAGGCTATATGCGTCATTAACACAAGAGGAGAAAGACAGTACCTTTGTAATTTTTGTGGGTGACAATGGAACACCAAACTCTAAACTTCAAGGATACCCCAATGGACATGGTAAAGGAAGTATATATGAAGGCGGGATTAGAGTACCAATGTTTGTCACTGGTTATGGGGTAGATCGTATAAATGAAAGAGAAAATGCACTCGTAAGTTTTACTGATTTGTTCGCTACAGTGACGGAGTTACTTGGAACGGATTTGCCTGGAGGAGTGAACAATAGTTTTAGTTTTTATCCACTACTTTCTGACCCAACTGCCGCAACTCGTAAATACAATTATTCAGAAATTGAAGATGGCGGAATTGACAGGGCCATCCGAAATGATCAATATAAGTTAATCATTAGAAGTAACGGCAATCAAGAATTCTATGATCTACTTTCAGATCCCCTAGAAGAATCACCATTAACGATAAGTCAACTATCCTCAGTGCAAGTTTTGATAAGGGATGAATTAGTAATGGAGGCAGATAGCATCTTCCAATCCTGGTCATGCAATGACGATATTCTTAACGGCACAGAAGAAGATGTAGATTGTGGAGGCTCCTCTTGCGGCACCTGTTCTTCATCATCGGACATTGAGATTTTATTAGAAGATGATTGCATTAGCTTCTTCCCAAATATCTCAGAAAACGATTTGCACATAACGTCAAACTCTGAAAATTACACAGTCAAAATATTAGATATAAATGGCGATTTGCATCAGCAGATTATAATTTCAGAATCAAGCCATACGATTGATATAACATCATTGCCTCCAGGCCTCTTCTTCCTTGAAATAATAAATACAGTTAATAATCAAATTAGCATTCAGAAGATACTCAAGCAGTGAAAAATTAATTAGAAGAGTTAAATGAATGATTCTACTTCAAGAGCAACGTTAGCACTCTTTATTTCAAATATTTAGGCAATTGAGATTCAACCATTTGCTTCAATTGAAGTGCAGGGTTTTTCATAGCTTGATCTAAACTTACAAACCTCTCTAAATCATAGATGGCTCTAACAGATTTTTGATCCTTGGCTCTAAGTCTATTTTGCCCGCAAACTGCTACAACTGGAATATTCAACTTTTCAGCAGAAGCAATCACACCGCTATATACTTTACCTTGCAGCGACTGCTTGTCGATTCTACCCTCTCCAGTTATGATCAGATCTACACCATTTGCGACAGCGTCAAAATTGGCTTTACCTTTTATAAAATCAATACCAGAAATTATATCTCCATCTAAAAAAGCCATAACCCCTGCTCCTAAACCACCGGCAGCACCAGCTCCAGGTATTTTAGCTATATCCTTTTTTAGAAACTTCCGACATCTCTTCGCCATTTTGCGTAAGCCTTTATCCAAGATTTGAATGGCATACTTGTCTGCGCCTTTTTGAGAAGCATAGACTTGTGCCGCTCCATTCTTGCCATACAAAGGATTGGAAACATCACTGACACCATAGAAGCGCACATCACCTTTTCTATATTTAAGCACCTTGCTGATCTCCATGATAAATGCCAAACTCAATCCTACAGGCGGTACCTCATCGCCATCTACATCTCTAAACTCATAACCTAAAGCCTCAGCCATACCGATGCCCATATCATTGGTCGAGCTACCTCCAAGGAAAATATAGACATCCCTGACGCCATGAGAGATAGCATCCAAGATCATCTCTCCAGTACCATAGGTAGAAGTATAAAGTGGATTGTACTCTTCAGTAGTCAACAACCCCAAACCTGAAGCGGCTGCAGATTCGATATACGCGCTATCACCATCCTTAGAGATGCTATACTTAGTCATGATAGATCTACCCAAAGGGCCCTTGACAAGAACAGATTGCTCAAGGAGATCGAGATAACGCCGTAGTGTAGCGATCGAACCTTCCCCTCCATCAGCCAACGGTATCGAGATGGTCTTGATCAGAGGATCAATCTCATGAATACCTTGTGCAACCGCGTCACAAGCATCTGATGCGGATAATGTTCCTTTGAATTTGTCAGTGGCTATAAGAACCTTCATTTATACAAGTTGGATTATAATTTGCCAGCTATATCTGCTGGACTGTATTCTACAGACTTTAATACTTTGTTGTCTCCGTCTCTGTAGACTAGGTACTCATCTCCTTTCTGTACGATGTGTGACTCGGTTCCTTTTTCCGATTTGTAATATGCTTGGGTTCGCTTGGCTACATCCATAGACTTACACGTCTTACTCATGTTAGAGCGCTGTACTTCATCAAAGAGCATCTTAAACTTATCCGCCAAACCAAATTCTAAAATAGCTCCTGATAAAACGTACTGTATGTCACAGAGGGCATCCGCCACTTCAACCAAATCATTGTCCGCGATAGCATCTTTCAGCTCGTTCAGCTCTTCCTGCAAGAGGTTAACCCTGAGAACACATCGCTCTGTCGCTGGTATCACGGGTTCATCGACTATGGGTAGATCAAATGTCTCGTGAAACAGTGCTACATCATTGAGCCCTTGTGGCTCGTCATACTTTTTACTCATGCTGATTATCTTTTCCGATATTGTGAAAGTCCTTGGACGCCACAATTAACCATTTATTACGAATAAGCGCAATATGAAACGGAAGGAATTTTTAAAGAAAGGAGCAATCGTTGGGATTGCTGGATCAGTATTGTCCTCAGCTTGCAACAATAAAGAAGTTTCAGATGTAACGGCGCCTAATATCATCACTAACAAAAAGTATCAATGGAAGATGGTCACCACTTGGCCACCTAACTTTCCAGTAGTAGGTACTGGTTGTAATGATCTCGCAAAGTGGATAAAGACAATGTCAGGAGGAAGGTTGGAGATAAAAGTCTATGGAGGCAATGAGTTAGTCCCACCACTACAAGTATTTGAAGCTGTCAGTGGTGGATCAGTTGAGATGGGTCATGGTGCGTCATATTATTGGACTGGTATAGAGCCTGCGTTTGCGTTTTTTACAAGTATACCGTTTGGCATGAATGCCCAGCAGATGAATGCTTGGATGGAGTTTGGCGGAGGTCAAGAATTGTGGGAAGAGACATATGAGCGATTCAACATCCTACCCTTCTTTGCAGGAAATACAGGTGTGCAGATGGGTGGTTGGTTCAATCGAAAGATCGAGTCCATGGACAGCTGGAAAGGCTTAAAGATGAGGATGCCAGGACTCGGTGGGAAAGTCATCTCGGAAGCAGGTGCCTCAGCAGTTCTGTCTCCGGGAAGTGAGCTCTATACCAACTTAGAAAGGGGCGTTATCGATGCGACAGAATGGATCGGGCCATATCATGACTATTTGATGGGCTTTCACAATATCGCTAAGTACTACTACTATCCTGGATGGCATGAACCGGGATCAGTACTTGAAGTGATCATCAATAAAAGAGACTTTGAAGCACTACCGCTTGATCTGCAAGAGATTGTACGATCTGCTTGTTATAGAAGCAACCAAAGGATGCTATCAGAGTTTGAAGCGAAGAACAATCTCTATCTCAAAAAGATAAAAGCTGAAAGTAGCACTGAGATACTCGCTTACCCTACTGAAGTAATGAAAGGTATGGAAGAAATAGCACTGCGTATCTACGATGACCTGGCCCAATCAGACGCTCAAAGTGCTAAAGTCTATGAATCGTTTAGAAACTTTAAGCATGATATAGCTCAATGGAGCGAAGGTGCTGAGAAGGCTTTTTATAACGAAATAGGTTAAGTAATAACCGCGCGAGGTTGCAAACCTCTTGCAACTAACAGAGGTCCTAATCGCTTAATAAAGCTTAGTAAGTGATTCTTTCTTAGACTGCACATAGCGATCGATCGCCTGGAGTCTTGCTTTGGCTTTTTTCAAAGAAGATTGGCTTTTGTCTTGAGCTATCTGGGCTAAATTCTTAAATAGCTTCCGTTGCTGCCTCTGGCGGTCTTGGTGATATCCTCCTGCATGAATGCCTGTTCCCATAACGTTTAGAACTATCCAATGACTTTATAAGTTCCACAATTATTAAGTAAGTTGGCACCATGGAAGAATTTGAGTTAAGAGAAGGCCAAGACTTTATAGAACTACTCAAACTACTTAAGGTCAAAGGTTGGGTGCAGACTGGCGGTCATGCTAAGATCGTAATCGATGAGGGTGAAGTCCAAGTGAACGGAAAAATAGAGCGCCGCAAAAGAAACAAACTCAGAAAGGGGGATGTCATCGAGTATGACAATCATAAAGTAGCGATAGCCTAATGTCTGAAAAGAGCAGGGGGCACTTGTCAGGTGTCACCTAAAAGAATGGTGCCGAGGATCCATTGGCATATTTCCTTAGACCAGATGAACCTTTCTTTTGTGATCTGTTAGCTAAGTTTGTAGCATGATGCGATGGGACAATTGTTATTCTAATAAGCGGACAGGTACGAAGCATAAGACACTTGTACCAAGGACCGAGTATCAACGTGACTTTGATAGACTCATATTTGCTTCATCATTCAGAAGGCTACAGAACAAAACCCAGGTATTTCCACTTCCTGGTTCTACTTTTGTACATAACCGTTTAACCCACTCGCTTGAGGTAGCCAGTGTCGGCAGATCTTTAGGCTCTATCGTCGGCAATCACATCGCTATCGCGGAGATCAAGAGTGAAGATGAAGAGTCACAGCTCTTCTATATGATCGACTTAGCAAGTGTTATTGCAGCGGCTTGCTTGGCTCATGATATCGGCAATCCAGCCTTTGGGCATAGCGGAGAGAAGGCCATATCCAACTACTTTATAGAAAACGCTGACACCCTTATAGAAGGTCAGTCATTGAGATCATTCTTTGATGATAAAGAATGGGAAGACCTTGTCACATTTGAAGGTAATGCCAACGCACTAAGAGTTCTCACCCACCCTTATCGAGACAAACCTGTCACTGGTATGGGACTAACCTACTCAACACTAGCTTCTATCCTCAAGTATCCATGCGAAGCCACTGCAGTAGATAAAGAGTTCAAGCACAGAAAAAAATATGGCTTTTTCCAGACTGAGAGGGAAACCTTCATAGACATAGCCAATGAGTTGCATATGCATAGGGAGGACAGTGACAAAATCATATATAAACGTCATCCTTTTGTGTATCTGGTAGAAGCAGCAGATGATATCTGCTATCGCATCATAGACATGGAAGATGCTCAACGATTGGGTATCGTCTCTAAAGAGAGAACGTCCGAAGCTTTTCTTGGTATACTCAGAGATCTTTCTGACGATAGCAAAGAAGTGGATCGGATCTCAAAGACATACTCAGATATCCGCGATGCCAATGACTCGATCGCATACCTAAGAGCTAAAACTATCAATGCTTTAACAGAACTGTCTGCGACGACTTTTATTAAGCATAAAGAGCAGATCCTTGAGGGTATTTACAATGACACTCTGATCGATGAAATTGAAAAACGAGCGCCCTCTCTCAAAGAAGTAGCAACACTGTCTGTTAATGAGATCTATAGGCATCACTCCGTTATTGAAATTGAAATAACCGGTTATCATGTCATGTCTCATCTACTATCCTTATTCGTTCCTGCAGTACTGAGAAAGAATAAAAAAGGGACAGATAAGATGGCACTTAGACTCATACCTTTCCAATTTACAGAATACGAAATAACAGATCGTCCATATCTCAAGGCACTATCCGTTGTGGACTATATCTCTGGGATGACTGATGCATATGCGACTGAGTTTTATCGTAAGACAACAGGTATCGATATCTCTAAACACGTATAGTCCTCACACCTTTAGACTTTACATCAAGCCCTTCGAGCGAAGTAGAGAAACGAGAGCAATCACGCTTACGAGTAGAATTCTTGTTTGTCGACTACCCTTGAAGTACAACAGAGCCGTGGTACTATGTCTTTACTATTGTCACATACTTGGCTTTAGGATAAAAAAAAGTGTTAATATATTATGTTTTTATTTAATATGATGATTTGTGGCTTCTTTGTTGTAATAAGTAAGCAAAGACTTGCGTTTATACGATGATATTTACGGAAGTGATATCCCAACAATAACTAATACCATGAAATCTAAAAAAAGCAACAACAAACTCTTCTACGTAGGATTAGTCCTTGCATCTGCACTACTTTCGTCTTGTAATAGAGGAGTAGGAGAAGGATGCCCGATCGGATACAACGACGTAAGACCTATCTTAGACATCTTAGGATTATAGACCGCTTATGCTTGATCCGCTTTCGGTAGAGATCACAGCCGACGGCTCTCAGACCTTGTTTTCTGAACAATTTCAGGCCCATTATCATAGCCAACATGGTGCTCTTCAAGAGAGTAGACATGTCTTCATACAAGAAGGCATCGACTACTATAGAAAGCTTCATCAATCGACAGATGTAAGCATACTTGAGTATGGCATGGGAACAGCGCTTAATGTTCTCTTGACCCAACTATATGCCGACACCCATAAATGTCACGTCCACATGCACAGCATCGAAGGCTATCCAGTTAAGGAAGCTGTATATCAAAAACTTTCCTACATAGACAACTCTTACGACACCCGACTTCTCAACTTGCATCAGCAACCTTGGGGAGAAGACCTATCGATATCAAATCACTTTAAGCTTAAGAAAGAGAACACGCTCTTTGAGGACTTCACCACTGACCGTAAATATGACATCATCTATTTTGATGCATTTGCGCCAAGCGCTCAACCTCATCTCTGGACATCTGATATACTTACGACAGCTGTACAATCACTCAATGACCAAGGTATACTCATCACTTTTTGCGCCCAAGGGGCATTTAAGCGCGTACTCAAATCACTCAATATGACTGTCGAGCGAGTCCCTGGACCTCCCGGTAAAAGGGAGATGACACGCGGTACACTCAACCGGACAGTTCAGTCATAAGGAAGTGTTGCAGTAGCCTCCTGATCTCATCTCATTGTGTATCTTAGCGACGGACATCAGATAACACTATGCGCAAACTAGCACTTCATTGGCAGATCATACTTGGGATGATTATAGGTATCATCTTCGGTATCGCTTCTTTACAAGCAAGTGGAGGTGCAGGCTTTATAGTTGATTGGATCAAACCGTTTGGTACGATCTTCATCAATGCGCTAAAGTTAATCGCAGTGCCTCTCGTAGTGACATCACTCATCAAAGGTGTATCGGACCTCAAGGATATATCTAAGCTCTCATCCATGGGAGGACGGACCATAGGTATCTATTTAGTTACTACCCTATTCGCTGTAACAATAGGACTACTTGCCGTAAATATTATAAAGCCAGGAAACCTTATCTCAGAAGAGACCAGAGAGCAACTTGTAGGAGACTTTCAGACAGATGCATCAGGAAAGATCGCCATGGCAGAAGGTCAAAAGAATGCAGGTCCATTGCAAGCATTGGTTGATCTCGTACCGGGCAACATATTCGAAGCATTGACCAATAACAGTAGCATGCTTCAAGTGATCTTCTTTGTGCTGTTCTTTGGGGTAGCGATGATCTTGGTAGATCCGAAGCAAGCCGCCCCCGTCAAGGCATTTTTTGATGGACTCAATGATATCATCTTAAAGCTGATAGATCTGATCATGCTTTGCGCACCTGTGGGTGTTTTTGCATTGATGGCATCTTTGGTTGCAGAATCTCCTTCTGTAGACATCTTTAAAGCCCTACTTGGATATGCAGCAACCGTCTTACTTGGATTGGGCATATTGATATTGTTCTTCTATCCACTCCTCGTTAAGACGTTCACTGGTAGAGGTATTAAGGGCTTTTTTGAAGGTATAGCGCCTGCACAGTTATTAGCTTTTTCAACCAGTAGTAGTGCAGCTACGTTGCCCGTTACAATGGAAAGAGTAGAAGAACATCTTGGCGTAGATAAAGAGGTTACTTCGTTTGTACTACCGATAGGCGCTACCATCAATATGGATGGGACCAGCTGCTATCAAGCCATTGCGGCAGTTTTTATCGCGCAGGCATATGGGCTCGATCTTTCTTTAGGTCAACAACTGGGTATCGTAGCTACTGCCACGCTCGCCTCAATAGGGACAGCGGCAGTGCCAAGTGCAGGCTTAGTGATGCTAGTGATCATCCTCGGACAAGCTGGCATCCCAGAAGCAGGACTTGCTTTGATATTTGCAGTAGATCGACCTCTTGATATGTGTCGTACTGTAGCCAATATAACAGGCGATGCAACAGTATCCATGATCGTTGGTAAGTCTATGGGTAAACTTGGAACGCCCAATCCCAAAAACTGGGATGATAACTATGAAGCAGTCAAGTAAGAAGACCCGCGCGATACATTTGTAAATAACAATAACTATATAACCTTATACTATGTCAGATAATTTAGGTGTAGGATCACGAGTTAAGCATCCTGCTTATGGAGATGGCGTCATCATTGGCATGAATAGCAATGTCTATCAAGTTTGTTTTATCCAATACGGTATCAAACCGCTGGGAAGAGAATACAGCAGTTGGGAAATCATCGAAGAAGTAAGTGCGGATAAAGAGTTGACATTCAACAACTTAGAAAAATCACTCATCAAGATACTGAGTAATTGGTCAGATATAACAGAAGTCGTAGGACTGGGTGACAAGTGGGATGGAGGGACTATGATCCTGCAACCGCATGATCAATCCTTAAAAGGGAAAGAGATCCCCATTGAAACATTCTTTCATAAAATTGTTATGGTACGTGATAGGATCAGAGTCATGGAACAACGCATCAATAGTAGTAAACTATCTGATGAAGAAAAGGTCAATCTACAGCAGTATATAACAAGGATATATGGTAGCCTGACCACCTTCAATGTCTTATTCAAATATAAAGAAGATCACTTCTCTGGAGAGAAAACAAGGTAATATGTCAGCTTACGCATTGAAGCAATACAGAATAATGTCAGGACTAATCCTACTCATAGGTATAGGGATGATATCCTCTTGTGTAGAAGTAGCTAAACCATATGATCAGATCCCTCCGGGCATCTGGAGAGCGGAGCTCACTCTTGATAAAGATGTTAAGCTCCCCTTCAATATGGAGTCATCATATGACGAAGACGGTAGGTTAAACATCTTCATTCTCAATGCTGAAGAAAGAATCAAAATAGAAGAGATATCATTTGGTACAACTAAGTTGCTAAAGGATACTATAGTCATCGGCTTTCCACTATTGGATACATACATATCTGGAGAGTACAGAGAAAATGTAATAGAAGGGACTTGGCATGTTAATAATAGAGAAGACTATGAAGTCCCTTTTGTCGCTTATCATGGGCAAGCTCATCGATTTACAACAAATATAACAGAACCTGATGCTGATCTAACAGGTAAGTGGGCTGCTACCTTTGAGCTTGAGACAGAAGACGAATATCCAGCGATTGGAGAGTTCGTCCAAAAAGGAAATAACCTCACGGGCACATTTCTTACGGAGACGGGTGATTACAGATATTTAGAAGGCACTGTGCAAGGGGACAAGTTTTCTTTGTCTTGTTTTGATGGAAGCCATGCATTTCTTTTTGAAGGTTCGATATCTGATACTGAGATATTATCTGGATCATTCGTAAGTGGTACTCATTATGTGACTAACTGGATCGCAAAAAGAGATGATGATGCACAACTTACTGATGTCTATGGATTATCACAGATAACTACTCCAGATAAAAAAATTGATTTTAAATTACCTAATTCTGAAGGGCAGCTCATCTCACTAACAGACAGCAAATACGAAGAGAAAGCCAAGCTAGTGACAATCATGGGGACATGGTGCCCTAACTGTTTGGATGAATCAAAGTTTATAATTGACTATTTAGAAAAGCATCCAAATGACAACCTAGAAGTTATCGCTTTAGCTTTTGAAAAGTATAGAGATAAAGAAACTGCTATTTCTAAAATTAAAAATTATAAAGAACGCCTATCCATTCCTTATGAAATTTTAATGGCGGGATATTATGATAAAGCAGAAGCTACAAAGAAGTTAGGATTTATCGATGAGATCTTATCCTATCCTACTTTATTGTTTGTAAATAAGAATAATGAAGTAGTTAAGGTACACACCGGATTCAATGGCCCCGCTACTTCACAGTATGAGGCATTCCAATCTTCTTTTGATCGTCTGGTTAATGAGATAACAAAGTAACGCAAAACTATAGGGGTTTAGATTAGTACTACCTTCTTGTTTATAACTCAACTCAAACTTTAACTTTTATTAAAATTGGCAAATATCTGTACTTTTTGAGTACATTTTATAATTCACGTGTATCCCAAATATCTCAAGATTCTCTAAATATTCAAAACAGACACAAGCGCTTTCGAATTATATAATTATAAATGTTATACGTTTTTTAAAATCTTAACTTACTTTATATCCTAAGTTGATTTGTCTCTCATATTACAAATTGACGCGATTTAAGGAAATTAGAATAAACGCAAACGTTACAAAGATCGGAGGTTTTTGCAGGCCTAAAAATCAGGCTATCTTTAAAGAACTAACGTACGACGATATACTAACATGACGAGACTTACACCTCGGCAACATGAGATACTTATGCTCATATCTGAAGAATTTACGACAGGGGAGATTGCTTCCAAATTAGGTTTAGCGATAGGGACTGTTGAAGTACACAGAAAAGCCCTTTTCAAAAAGATGAATGCAAAAAATGTGGCAGGCCTAATGAAGAAGGCGTGCATGGCAGGATATTTTTCATCTGAAGCTTAACTTAAATCAAATGCTCTGAATACTAGACTGTCAGAGTGCAATCAGTTTTATAGCTGGCCCATATCTAATACGCCATATTATTAACTATGTAATCCGACAATGGGATGTTTGTTTAATTATAAAGCAAATTTGTTAAACAAATAGTAGTGATTTTTCAGAATATAGGCTCTGTGAATCTCACTGTTAATTGCATGGGACTCCCCAAAATAGGTGATATTAGAAAAGTTTATATATTTGGCTTGCACAACTGCATTAATCACCATGACTACGCTAACCGAGCGCCAGCATCAAGTACTGGTCTTGCTTTCAGATGGCTTCACAACTTCTGAAATAGGCAAGCAACTGGGACTTTCTGGGGCAACCATCAACGTTCATCGAAAATCACTATTACAAAAATTTAATGCCCGAAATGTCGCCAGCTTAATCAAAAAGGCTTGTCAAGAAGGCTTTTTTAGATCTGGCTTAGCACAACAACTTGATACACATATTACATAAGTCTATAGTAAGTCGTACACCAAGAAGGTTACATATTTCGTAGGAGTTATAAGGATTTAATATTTGTATCGACTACCAGCAAACAAGTAAAAACGCCTATTTACAAGGGTTTCTACTTGATTTTATCATTAAAAATTCTTTTTTCTGTAGTGGTTCTTATTACATTGATGAAGTGAACGACCTATTTGTTGCATCAACGATTGTTTGATATAACCAAAAAATAATCATTCTCGATTCAGAGAAGCTTCGCACTCATAAGTTTATTAACAACCCACCCCAAGTACTTTCCAATTGCAAATATTGGTATAAGAATAGTGTACCCCCACTTTTCATTAATACCAAGATCCTTCGCTGAAGAAAATACAAGTTTTCTGCAGGGATGTTTATGCCCTAAACGACACAATTGTTGACTATTGGACTGCCATATCCAAAGATGGATATAGGTAAACTGTTTATCAACTAAAACTTGTGTTATGTGTCGGATTTTAAAATCAAAAGGATCAAGTTATTTGATTCCTCTTTTCTCAAAAAGCTTAGCAGCTACTATTTTTTTAATCCTATTATGCTTACCTCAGAGTGGATTCAGTCAATGTCCTGTTACTATTACATGTATTGATGGTAATACCATCACTTTTACATTTGATGAGGGCAATAACAATGCCGATCAAGATGCTGCGGATACATTCTTTGCAGATAATAATACAATAACAATTGAAGGACAATTGTACAATGGTTCCGATCCAGGAGGCAGCTCCGATCAAGTTGTTTACACTAGTTCAATGTCTGGACTTACATGCCCTACGGAAGATATTATTAAGGAGGCAATAGAATGCCTGCCACCAGAACCGTGTGAAAATGTCATTAATGACTATTTTCTAGATCTGTCTGACCCTAACGG
>CALDEM010000024.1 GCA_937942435.1 uncultured Saprospiraceae bacterium | reverse complement strand
CTTTTTAGTTTTTTTTGATTTTAGTTGTGCGTGAGCCACCCTTCAGGGATCAAGGGCGCGGGATGGCATGAGTTTGTTTTTTTATAAATAATAAAGGCCCACGCTGCGCCCTAACCCTAAAGGGAATCCACCCGATTTTTCAGAAAGTACTTTTTAGTTTTTTTTGATTTTAGATGTGTGTGAGCCACCCTTCAGGGATCAAGGGCGCGAGATGACATGAGTTTGTTATTTTTAATAATAATAGAGATCCGCGCTGCGCCCTAACCCTAAAAAGAATCCACCCGCTTTTCAGAAATTACTTTTTTTAGTTTTTTTTGATTTTAGATGTGCGCGAGCCACCCTTCAGGGATCAAGGGCGCAGGATGGCAGAAGATTTTTTTTTTAAAACGCATGGCCCACGATGCACCCTAACCCTAAAGGGAATCCGCGCGCTTTTTCAAAATGTACTTTTTAACTTTTAGTTGTAAGTAAGCCACCCTTCTGGGATTAAGGGTGCGGGATTCATTTAGCTACCTAATGCGCAGAAGTCAACAGCAACTCCAATGCTGCAAATTTTAATTGAAATCTCTTCGCTAAGTATTCATTAGTGACATGGCCTTGGTAAGTGTATACGCCATTGCGGATACCTTCATAGTGGTATAGGATATCAGATAACTTTTGTCCATTTCCGATTCTCAGTATGAGTGGCGTTAGGATATTGCTGATGGCCATAGAGCTGGTCCGTGCAACATTAGAAGCTATGTTGGGCACACAGTAGTGAGTTACTCCATATTTGACGAAAGTCGGCTTGTCATGGCTCGTGATCTCGGAGGTCTCAAAGCATCCACCTTGATCGATACTGACATCCATGATCACAGAACCTTTCTTCATGTTATTGACCATCTCTTCAGTGACGATGATGGGACAACGGCCCGTTTTAGAATGGATCGCTCCTACTACGACATCAGCACTGGTTAGTTGATAAGCGACATATTCTGGATTGATAGAAGATGTATGTAGCTGTCGGCCGATTTTGTTTTGAAGTCTTATGATTTTATAGATGTCATTGTCAAATATCCTGACAGATGCACCCAATCCTAGTGCCGTTCGAGTAGCATGCTCTCCCACGACGCCTGCACCGAGTATAACAACTTTAGCTGGCGGAACACCCGATACTCCACCTAACATCACACCACGACCACCAGAAGTGTTGGTAAGTAAGTTAGATGCAATCATGATGGCCATCCTACCAGCGATCTCACTCATGATTCTGATCACTGGGAACGATCCATCTTCATACCTCAGGTGCTCCATGGCGATAGCTATGATCCTCTTTTTCTTAAGTTTCTCCATATATGGCCCAGAGATCAATGGCAGCTGCAAAGGGGTGATGAGTATCTGACCCTCTGACATCAGATCGAGTTCGTCTAGCGTTGGCGGTGCACTCTTGATGATGATGCCAGCGCTAAAAACGTGCTTAGTATCACTACTTACCTCAGCTCCTGCAGAAGTAAAGTGATCATCTGTAAACAAACTGTTATCTCCGGCCTTACTCTCGACGATGACCTTATGTCCATAACCGACGAGTGATCTTATAGAGTTAGGTACGAGCGCTACGCGACATTCTCCATAGTGATTTTCTTTAGGCACTCCAATGGATAAACCTTCTCCTTTGGTCCTTACCTCGAGTGTTTCGACTTGGGTTTCGTATTGACCTTTAGCAAAAAATGATGAAAATTTATACTTGTCGCTTCCTGACATGATATGGATTCTCTATTGAGTGAAGATATATTAATTATCTCAACTGCGCTGATACCTCATCTTGATGTGTAGTTATGCTAAAGGTCCTTAGCTCATCCGTCACGTTGATGTTGATCAGCACGTAGTTGTCGTCTAAGAGATTCATGATGAGACCTGGCCATTCGATGATGTTATAACTTTCACTTCCGTATATGTACTCTTCGATACCTATGTTTAGTGCTTCGTCAATATCTTCGAGTCGATACATATCCATATGAAAGACCGAGAGATCGGCACTACGATATTCGTTGATGATTGAGAAGGTGGGACTGCTCACATGGTCATCGATCCTCAGATCTTTCATCCATTGCTTTACGAGTGTTGTTTTACCAGCACCCAGATCACCTTGTAATAAAAAGATCTTATACCTGTCCATCAGCGAGATGAGATGCTTTGTTACTTTGCCCAGGGATGATATGTCTTGTACTTCTATTACCATGATATCGCTTTCGCAAATATAACTTCCACAGACTATTCTACCTCTTGATGATATTCTAATGTTGATACTTCTTTTACAGCTCCTGCCTCCATGTCTCCAAGGGGTATATTTCCAATTCGCACACGTATCAGTCTCAAAGTTGGGAAACCGGCAGCGGCAGTCATCTTTCTAACTTGACGAAACTTGCCTTCTGTCAAAGTAATAGATACCCAACAAGTAGGTCCATGTCTATCATCGCGTATCTTTTTGATTCTTGGGAGAAAGGTAGGTTTAGGATCAAGTAGGGAGGCCTTACACTGCTTGGTTATATATTTTACACCTTCAAATCCAATCTCGACACCATTTCTAATTTGTTCAATGGCTTCCTCTGTTATGATGCCATCGAGTTGGGCGTAGTACTCTTTTTCCACCTTGCTACTGCAGATAGCGTAACTGACCTTACCATCGGTCGTTAATAATAGCAGACCTTCGGAGTCCTTATCTAATCGCCCGATAGACATGGTCCCATTTGGAAAATCTCCTAACTCGCCCAAGAGCTTCTTCTTGCGATTATCCTCAAGCTTAAATTGACTCAGATAACCAAAAGGCTTGTGTATTATAAAGTGACGATGACCCGACATGGATGACTCTATGATTAGACTAATTCTGCTTGGCTATCCATTATGCGTTTCTTAAGCATGCTGGCGATCCGCTTATTCATTGGTTTTTCATGCTGTAGATAGTATTTATATTCGCTCAGCGCCATTTGACCTAAGACCATTCCTCTGAGTAGTTCGGCATTTTTTGTATTGCGAAATAGCAGTTGTGATAAGTAAGACTCCCTTTCTTCTTTTCTAATTTGATGATACTGATTCTTCTTTTTGGTTATCTCCGAGTTTACAAACGCAATGAACAAATCATGCTGCATCTTCAATATTGGCCTAAGTGTAACATTTTGAAACTGTTCTTCCAGTGTCATCTCCTTGTCCATATCGATTGTCGATATAACTGGACGGATATTTAAGCGATCTTTTGTTGTTTTAGGCATGGTAGATAAAGTAACAGATCTTTGTTTGATGGGTTTAAGCCAAAATCATTTTCTCTTCTAAGAATCTCTGATTGAACTTAGCTCTGAACTCCCATATTTCGTCTTGCAATGGCTTAAAGAGCTCTTTGTTATTTATGCTTTTGGCTTTCCAAATGTTATATAAAACCTTCTTTCTTGTTTTGTGCTTCAAGCTATCTAAGAAGTCTTTAGCCTCCTGTGGTGCGATAAATTTGAATCTTTCATCGATACAATCCTAAAGGTATAAGTTTCTCAATTAGGTAACAATTCTGAATCAGGGGGTTATGGATTAATGCCTGACATAATGTCACATCACAATTCGGATTGTCTTATCTTCGCTCATCCAAAACAAGAGAACCGCTAAAACGAAGAAGAAGACGGAGTATGTATAATGATAACCCGACGATAAACAATATAAAAGACGAGCTTAAGACTGGTCACCATACACCTTTGGCGGAAGAAAGGCAGGGCGAAGTACTTGAGATGCCTGCAGACGCTGGAGAAGCATCCAAGCGGTTTTACATAGAGAGCTATGGCTGTGCGATGAACTTCAGTGATAGTGAGATTGTAGCATCGGTGCTTTCTAAGCATGGCTATGCATCTACTCGGATCATGGAAGAATCAGATCTCATCTTGATCAATACTTGCTCTATCAGAGAGAAAGCGGAGCATACGGTTAGACAGCGATTATCGATATTCAACAAGTTAAAGTCTACTAAACCAGACCTTGTTGTAGGCGTCTTAGGTTGTATGGCAGAGCGACTGAAAGCTAAGTTTTTAGAAGAGGAGAAGATCGTAGATATCGTTGTGGGCCCAGACGCATATAGAGATTTGCCTGGCCTTGTAGCAGGTGCAGAAGGAGGTCAAAAAGGAGTCAATGTGCTCTTGTCAAGAGAAGAGACTTATGCAGATATCTCACCGCTGAGATTAGATACTAATGGCATCACCGCTTTCATCTCAATCATGAGAGGATGCGATAACATGTGTTCTTTTTGTGTCGTCCCTTTCACAAGAGGAAGAGAACGAAGTAGATCAGCTTTTACAATAGTAGCGGAAGCCCAAGATTTATATGATCGTGGATATCGAGAAGTGACCTTGTTGGGTCAAAACGTAGACTCTTACAAATGGAAAAACCCAGAAATTGAAAATCAAGTCACCTTTGCCGAGCTCTTGATGATGGTTGCAGATGTTCACCCTGATCTCAGAGTAAGGTTCTCAACCTCGCATCCAAAAGATATGACAGATGACGTATTGCATGCTATGGCGAAGTATGAAAACATCTGCAACTATATCCATCTGCCGGTACAATCAGGTAGCTCAAGAGTCTTGGATCTGATGAATCGTACGTATGACAAGGAGTGGTATAAAGAAAGAGTAGAAAGTATATATCGCATCATCCCTGATTGCGCCATCTCAAGTGATATCATTTGTGGTTTTTGTACAGAGACAGAGGAAGAGCACCAAGAGACTTTAGAGATGATCGACTTTGCAGAGTACAGCATGTCTTATATGTTCTTTTATTCAGAACGTCCTGGTACCCTAGCTGCTCGAAAGTATGAAGATGATATACCACTCGAAGTAAAGAAAAGAAGACTGACGGAAGTGGTCGATCGTCAGATGGATATGTCTCATATCCATAACAAAAGAGACATTGGCAAGACTTTCAAAGTATTAATAGAAGGAGATTCTAAAAAATCCAATCAACACTTCAAAGGTAGAAATAGTCAAAATAAAATGGTCATCTTTCCAAAGGTCGGGGATTATAAACCAGGTGGCTATTGTCATGTTAAAGTAAGTGAGGTGACGAGGGCTACTTTGATAGGAGAGATAGTCGAGTTGTAATTTAAAAAATAAAGAACTACAAATTCTAATTTGAAAATACAAAGTGTAAAACAACGATTTGGTATTATAGGTCGATCAGAAAAATTAGATCGAGCCCTCAGTAAGGCTATTCGTGTAGCCAATACTGATCTTAGTGTGTTGGTGCAAGGGGAGAGTGGAGTAGGAAAAGAAGTGATATCTAAGATCATCCATCAGTTGAGTGCTCGTAAGCACAACACTTTTATAGCTATCAACACTGGGGCCTTGCCAGAAGGAACGATCAACTCTGAACTCTTCGGTCATGACAAAGGTGCGTTTACGGGGGCTACCGGTGATAGAAAAGGATATTTTGAAACAGCCGGAGGGGGGACGATTTTCTTAGATGAGATAGGGGAGATGCCTCTTGATACGCAAGCATATCTGCTGCGTGTTCTAGAATCTGGAGAGTTTATAAGAGTAGGATCTTCAGTGGTGCAAAAAACTGATGTAAGAGTTATCGCTGCAACTAATGTTGATCTTTTAGAAAAAGTAAGACAAGGAAAATTTAGAGAAGATCTTTATTATAGATTAAACACAGTGCCCATCACTGTCCCTTCCTTGAAAGAAAGAAGGGAGGATGTCTATATGTTATTTAGAAAGTTTACATTGGACATAGCAGATAAATATCGCAATGACCCCGTGATGTTAGATGCTCAAGCAAAAGAACTTCTTGTTAACTATGCCTGGCCAGGTAATATCAGAGAACTTAGAAATGTAGCAGAGCAACTGTCCATCCTTTCAGAAGATAGATTGATTACGCCTCAGCGACTTATTGAAGTGTTGCCATCTATAACAAGTAGAAACTTGCCACAGATTAGAAATGGTAGCGATAATGACTATCACGAGCGTGAGATCTTGTACAAGGTGCTCTTTGATATGAAAAATGATCTCAATGATCTCAAGGCATTAATCTTTGAGTTGATACGTAACAATGACCTTGAGGTGTCAAGCATGCAAAGCTTAAAGCCAATGACCTTGAGTACAGGTGGTAGACCAGCACCTCAAGAGGTTTATGAAGAAGCACCAACACTAACAAAGATTACCGAAGAGTCAGGTAGAGCTCCTGATGTAGGATTCTTTCAAGGAGAAGTGGCTCAAGAGTCGCCGCTACTGATCAATAAAGGAGCATATGATGAGAGTGAGATAGTCGAAGACAACCTTTCTTTAGAAAGTATGGAGCGCAGTATGATATCCAAAGCATTAAAGAAGCATGGAGGTAGAAGAAAAGAAGCAGCACTGGAGTTAGGTATTTCAGAAAGAACACTGTATCGCAAAATCAAGAATTATGGGATGTAGGGTTGCTTTGATGTCGGTGCTGATATCCTGCGCGATATCTAGTTGTTCTTTTGGTTTTAAAGGTATATCGATACCTCCTACAGTCAATACTTACTTTGTCGATCAATTTCAAAATGGGGCGGGAAATGCACCTCCTGATATAGGGCAACGATTTAGTGATGTTTTAAAAGACAGAGTTACTCGAAACTCTAGATTGAACTATAGTGAAGATATTCCAGACATTGAGTTCTCCGGGACAATTACTAGTTTTTCAGTATCAGCAGTTGCTCCAGAACGATTAGATAGTGGTTCCGAGCTCACTGAATTTGGTAGTACGCTCAACCGTCTCAACATATCAGTTCAAGTGGACTATATAGATAACCAAGATGACGAAGCGTCTTGGTCGCAGAATTTTTCTTTTTTTGAAGATTTTGAGGCGACCGAAATACTTAGTGATGTACAAGATCAACTCATAGAGAATATCTTTGATCAACTTACAACTGATATCTTCAACAAGTCATTCACTAACTGGTAACTAATGGCAAGACTTAAGCTCATAGAATATCTTAATGATCCGACTTTGCTTCATTCTATTAGCGTGGAGGAGATGCAAGCGTGGGCAGAAGAAGTGCCATACGCTGGATTAGTACAAAGATTGCTAGCTCAGAAGTTGGCGTTAGAAGGAACTGAAGGAGTATTTGCCGATAAGGCTCAAACCATGGCTATCATCTCCAATGCCAACCCGGAGCACACGATTAAGACCATAGAGGACTTCAAGGATATGTTATTATCAGGTGAAGAGTTGCATACTCAAGAGTCGCATATGGCTTCTATATCTGAACCTATCTCTGATGTACCAATAGATAATAATGATATGCCCATCGGACATGGTATATCTGATAAGGACCAAGAGCTTGTGGATATAGAATCTGATGATGCAAGTGATGTTGAGGCTACTGCCTCTGATGAATATGAAAAGCTAAACCAGAGTGAACTCGACGAGTTATCATCAGATAGTATCGCTTTAGATGATGTTCAAGAGTCTGAGTTTACACAATGGCTTTCTGGGTTGAAATCTTTAGATATAGATCAAGAAGAAGAGACTGAGATAGAGTTAAAAGAGAAAGCCTTAGCTTCCACAGCGCTTGCCGAGCTACTGGTGTCACAAGGTCATTATGCCAGAGCAATCGAGATGTACCAGGTACTCATGTTGAAAAATCCACAAAAAAGTTCTTTCTTTGCCGCTCAAATCGAAAAGGTAAAAGCTTTATGATCACTTTCCTAACTGTTGCTATTGCCCTCGTCTGTGTACTACTCATAGTCGTTGTCTTGATACAAAATCCAAAAGGAGGAGGACTTGATTCTACCTTCGGAGGAGGCGGTGCGAGCCAAATGTTTGGTGCAGCCAAATCTACAGACCTAATAGAAAAAATCACTTGGGGGTTAGCGATAACACTCTTTGTGCTATGTATCATCACTGCAGTTATCGTGAAGAACTCTGCCGGTCTCGGTGGTAGTGGCATTCCGTTGGATTCTCTTCCTCCGCGGTAAGTATGTACTGACAAACTTGCTGATGTACAGTAGGTGATAAATGATATGTGACACTCTTGTCAGATATCCTGCTAAATTGACAGATATTTTACAATTGGCACAAGAACTGTTGTAGGAGCTATGTCAAAGTAATATTCAATAACTAATCAAGCATTTTTATACAAATCAATAACTATGAGTTTAAAACCAATCAATGATCGTGTTGTGGTGAAGCCAGCTCCTGCTGACGCTAAGACCAGTGGAGGTATCATTATACCTGATACTGCTAAGGAAAAACCACAGAAAGGAAAGATTGTAGCAGTTGGACCAGGAAAAGACGGTAACAAACTGACTGTGAAAAAAGGAGATACAGTCCTTTACGGAAAATATGCTGGCCAAGAGCTAGAATATGAAGGCAAGGAGTATTTAATCATGAGAGAAGATGACATACTCGTAGTCATCGGCTAATTGACCTATTAACTAAAGATTCAAAATATAGATATAAATGGCAAAGCAAATATTATTTGATACTGAAGCAAGAGCGAAAATGAAGTCTGGTATCGACCAGCTCGCTAATGCAGTCAAAGTAACACTTGGACCGAAAGGAAGAAATGTAGTTATCCAGAAGAGCTTCGGCGCTCCTCAAGTGACCAAAGATGGTGTAACAGTAGCCAAAGAAATCGAGCTTGATGATCCAGTAGAAAACATGGGTGCACAGCTTGTAAAAGAAGTTGCTTCTAAGACAGCTGATGCAGCAGGTGACGGTACTACAACGGCAACTGTACTTGCTCAAGGTATGGTAAACGCTGGTATGAAGTACGTAGCAGCTGGCGCCAATCCAATGGACCTTAAGAGAGGTATAGATAAGGCTAAGGACGCAGTAATTGCTAATCTTAAGAAGCAAAGCACGATCATCGGTAACGATTTCAGCAAGATTAAGCAAGTAGGATCTATCTCAGCTAACAATGATGAGGAGATAGGTGCATTGATCGCTGATGCAATGAAGCGTGTAAGCAAAGACGGTGTGATCACTGTTGAAGAAGCAAAAGGGACAGAGACTTATGTTGAGGAGGTGATGGGTATGCAGTTTGATAGAGGATATCTATCTCCATACTTTGTGACTAACGCAGAAGACATGAAGACTGAATATGAGAGTCCTCTTGTATTGATCCATGACAAGAAGATCTCTAACACAGCTGATATCATCCCTATCTTGGAGAAAGCAGCAGGAGCAGGTCGTCCACTTTTGATCATCGCAGAAGATGTAGAAAGCCAAGCCCTTGGTCTTCTTGTTGTTAATAGATTAAGAGGTGGTCTGAAAGTTGTCGCTGTTAAGGCACCAGGATTTGGTGACAGAAGAAAAGCAATGCTTGAAGATATCGCTATCCTAACTGGAGGTACTGTTATCTCAGAGGAGAAAGGATATAAGCTTGACGGTGTAGAATTAGAGCACCTAGGTACAGCAGAAAAGATCACAGTAGACAAAGACAACACGACTGTTGTCGATGGTGCTGGTAAAAAGAACGCCATCAAAGCGAGAATCAACCAAATCAAGCAACAGATAGAAACAACTACTTCTGACTATGATAGAGAGAAGCTACAAGAGCGTCTTGCTAAGTTGTCAGGAGGTGTAGCGGTACTTTATGTAGGTGCTTCTACAGAAGTAGAGATGAAGGAGAAGAAGGATAGAGTTGATGATGCACTTCATGCTACAAGAGCAGCAGTTGAAGAAGGTATCGTAACTGGCGGTGGAGTTGCACTGGTTAGAACTATGGATGTTCTAGCTAAGCTCAAGGGAGACAACGAAGACGAAAACATGGGTATTCAGATCGTGAAGAAAGCTCTAGAGGCTCCACTTCGTACGATTGCTGATAACGCAGGTGTTGACGGATCAGTGGTGCTACAAGCTGTTATGACAAGCAAAGGATCTAACGGATACAATGCTAAGACAGATAAGTACCAAGATCTTAAAAGAGCGGGTGTTATCGATCCAACTAAAGTGACTCGTATCGCTATGGAGAACGCGGCGTCTATCGCTGGTATGGTCTTAACTACTGAAGCGGTTATAAACGATAAGAAAGAGGATGGTCCTGCCATGCCTCCTATGCCTCCAGGTGGTGGTATGGGTGGTATGATGTAATCAGAGACATCACCTTATTTGATATAGAAGGATCCTTGGTCTAACCAAGGGTCCTTTTTTTATACAACCAGATCTATAAAACTTAGATATACAATTACTTTTGATTTATGGGCTCATTTGGAGAAAACTTGATCGATTCCTTTAGACAGATGTATGAAGACTTAGCGACTATCGGCCCCAAGGTGATCATTGGGTTGCTTGTTTTGATGTTGACTTGGTTTATATCCAAGTATGTTGTTAATCTACTACAGCGGGCATTAGAGCCAAGATTAGATGATAAGTTGGTTCTTCGGTTCATCTTGAAGTTGATGAGGATTGTGATTATTGGATTTGCCATCTTAGCTTTTCTCAATATCGTTGGCCTGGGTAAGATTGCTGCAGGGCTTTGGGGGACAGCAGGGATCGGAGCTTTTATCATTGGTTTTGCATTCAAAGATATAGGTGAGCACTTCCTCGCTGGATTCATACTGGCCTTCAACCGTCCATTTGGAGTAGGTGATACCGTAGAGATGTCTGGGTATATGGGGACGGTAGTCGGCCTCAACCTGCGTAACACGCACATCAAAACATTTGATGGTAAGGATGTCTATATCCCTAATGGAAATGTTATCAAAAACCCACTCGTCAATTATACAATTGATGGTTTTATCAGAAAGGACTTCTCTGTGAGTATCAAGTATGACGCGGATCAGGACCTTGCCATATCGGAGATTAAGAAGATACTCGGAGAACAAAAAGGTGTCTTACAAGGAGGCAAGTCGCCTAATATTGTCATAGGCGCCTTAGATAAAGGACGCATAGATCTGAAGATTCTATATTGGCTCAATACGGATGACAAGTCGATCAGTAGTGCCGAGGTAGAGCGATGTTTAGTTAAGTGTGTGATTTCAAAACTTCGAGACTTGGATATTCATGATCCATACATCGTACCTGTCTTAAAGGGATGATTATCTAACAGCCCATCACTACAGGCATGAGTGTTAAGAACCTCCTAAAAGTCAGTGATTGTTGGGGTTTAAGGCCACAATAGCCGTTCATTAAAAATAATTGTATCCTCACTTGAAATAACCTAATTTTGCGGCCCTATGCGAACAACTCTTTCTCACATCATTTTATTAGTAGCGATCTTGTTGCTGACTAACTGTAGATCCGAGTTTGAGAAGATCAGAATCTCAGGAGATCCTGCTCTTATGCTGGAGAAAGCCAACGAGTACTTCGAGACAGAAGAATACTCCAGAGCCAATACCTTGTATGAGATGCTCATCCCTGCATATAGAGGTAAGTCAGAAGCAGAAAGCATAGCTTATAAGTTTGCACAAGGTCACTACTATAGCAATAGTCATATACTTAGTGCCCACTATTTTAAGAACTTTGCGGATACATATAGCGCGAGCCCGCGCAAAGAAGAAGCTTTATATCTAAGTGCACTCTCTCACTATAAGTTAAGTCCTCGGTATAACTTGGACCAATCGGATAGTCAGCAAGCCATTGATGCCTTTCAAAGATTTATCAACTCTTACCCAGAGAGTGATAAGATAGAAGAGTGTAACCAGTACATAGATAAGTTGAGGTTGAAGATGGAGCTTAAAGCTTTTGACTCAGGTAAGATGTACTATAACACAAGGAGTTATAGCTCAGCAATACAAAGTCTTGAGAATATGTTGAAGGATTTTCCAGATACCCAACATTCTGAAGAGGCGAGATACATTATTGTTCAGGCGAGCAAGGATTGGGCAGATCAAAGTGTGTATACAAGAAAGGAAGAAAGATACAAGAAGACAGTAGAAAGATGCGAGGCCTATCTCAAAAGACATAGCGAGACAGAACGAGCAGATCAGATTATATCTTTAAAAACAAAGTGCGAACAAGAACTTAAATCAATACAAAATGGCTGATATTAAAACACGTGTACAAGGTTTAGATCCTAATGTTAAAGCGAGGGATCTTGTAGCACTAGCTGCTACCACTGGCAACATCTATGAAGCTATCTCTATCATAGAAATTAGAGCAAGTAAGCTTAACGTTGATATCAAGCATGAGCTACACGCTAAGTTAGAAGAGTTTGCCATCGTAACTGACCGCATCGAGGAGATACAAGAAAACAAGGAGCAGATCGAGATATCAAAGTTCTACGAGAAGCTTCCTAACCCTACTCTGATTGCGACGGAAGAGTATATCGGAGAAAGACTTGATGTCGAATATATCGGTCAAGATCAAGCGGAAATAGACGAAGCATAGTTCCGTAATAGAGGTCTCCACAAGATGGAAAAGATCATCCTCGGCGTATCAGGTAGCATAGCGGCTTACAAATCGTTAGCACTTGTGCGTCTACTTATCAAGTCGGGTAAGGAAGTTAAGGTGATCATGACGCCATCAGCTACAGCATTCGTTTCTCCGCTTAGCTTTTCTACTTTATCAAAGCAGCCAGTTTCAGTAGATATAATAGATGGAGATAATTGGAATAATCATGTAGATCTTGGATTGTGGGCGGATGCATTTGTTGTAGCACCAGCGACAGCGACGACGCTTTCTAAGATGGCATCAGGACAGTCGGACAACATGTTGGTAGCCACCTACTTAAGTGCGAAGTGTCCGGTATTTTTTGCGCCCGCTATGGATCTTGATATGTGGAAACATCCCGCAACCAAAGCTAATATCGCACAGCTTATATCCTATGGTAACCACTTGATCCCAGTCGGGCATGGAGAGTTGGCCAGTGGCCTCGTCGGTGCAGGTCGGATGGCTGAGCCAGAAGATATTGTTAGTTTCTTAGAGGCTCATTCAAAAAAAAAAGCTGACTTAGCAGGTTCAACTGTTCTCATCACAGCGGGTCCAACTCGAGAGTCGTTAGACCCAGTAAGATATATCAGTAATCATAGCACCGGACGTATGGGCATCGCTCTTGCTGAAGAGTGCGCCGCCCGAGGTGCTAAGGTTCATTTGGTGCTTGGTCCTACGACACTAAGGCCCTTAGATAAAGATATACAAGTGATTGATGTACAAAGCGCAGCAGATATGTATGATGCTTGTCGAGCTGTGTATGAAGGTTGTACGATATCCATATTTGCGGCAGCGGTAGCTGATTATACACCAGAGCAGATAAGTGATAAAAAGATTAAGAAGAAAGAAGGCGAGATGAGTATACCACTCAAGAGGACCGTAGATATCGCTGCTTCACTTGGTAAAATAAAACGTAAAGATCAGATCAATTGTGGGTTTGCACTTGAGACAGACAACGAAGCTGCCAACGCGCAACGTAAACTGGACAAGAAAAACTTTGATTTGATCGTTCTTAACTCATTGAAAGAGAAGGGGGCTGGCTTTAAGCATGATACTAACAAGATTACGATCTATCAACAACATGCACAACCAAAGTCTTATCCCCTAAAAAGTAAGCGTGCTGTAGCTGGTGATATCATAGATGCCATCGTGCCGCTACTACTGACATAAAAATGACGATAATGAAGAGATCACTCTTAGTACTAATCTTGATTCTATGTGTAGTTTCATTGACTCAGAGTCAAGAACTCTCAATGGACGTACAAGTTAAGTACCCAGCCTTGGCAACAGCTTCAGAGAGTACACTTCAGAAATTAGAAAATGAAATTAGAGACTTTTATAACAACACACCTTGGACTGAAGATCAGTTTACAACTGAGGAGCGCATAGAGTGCTCGATGCAGATCAACATCAAAAGAGATCCCAGTGCCAACACTTTTATCGCTGATATATACATCAGCTCCGGCAGACCTATCTACCAGAGTAATTATACGAGTCAACTGCTTAATCATGTAGACAAGGATGTTTCATTCGCTTATGAAGAAGATCGACCTATACTTACTAACGCTGCTAACTTTACGGATAACCTTTCTTCGATTCTAACATTCTACGCTTACGTCATCTTAGGATTTGACTATGATACCTTTAGTCCGATGGGTGGGGACCAATATTTTAAGATAGCGGAGAATATTATTAATAATGTCCCTGCAAGTACGGGTGATGCAAGCTGGACTGCTAATGGAAGTGATCGCAACAGATATTGGATGATTGAAAACCTCTTGGATCCCCGAGTAAAGAGATTTAGGCAATCAGCATATGATTATCATCGCAATGGTCTCGACAAGATGCACAAGGATATCAACGTGAGCAAAGCTGTCATGCTTTCTGCTATCAAGGATGTTGGAAGGGTAAGTGATACTTATCGCAATGCTATGGTGATACAGATGTTTAGTAATTCTAAAAGACAGGAGATACTCGAAGTATTTAAGAATAGCATCAAGTCAGAGCAACGTCAAGTGTATAATGTCATGGCGTCTATCGATCCGTCGCAAGTGGATCAGTTGAAGGCACTAAGATAAGGGGTGGTTTAGCTTTGGTCCTTTTCGTCTTTCATACGATCAAATAGGTTCTCAACTTTTTCTATCTCGTCTAAGGTCTCATCCAGATAAAAATCAATATACGGTATACGTCGTACATGTTTTCTGATACGCTCAGATAATAGCTTTTTTAATCGCGCTTTCCCATGTTCCATTTGCAAGACGACTGCTTGTTTGTTTTCAGTATTCCATACACTTACGTAAATCTTTGCTAGACCAAGATCTGGAGACATCAACACATGAGTAATAGATACAAGAGCTTCTGTACCATATAAGTATGAGCCTTCTTGCTGCAAGACTACGCTAAAGTTGCGTTGTATCAATGACCCAACTTGTCTTTGTCTTTTACTCTCCATGTCTCAAAGTTAACGATTAGATGATAGTAACCCCAATTGGCTATTATAAGTTCTTAGATGCTGATAAAACAATAAAATTGATAAGGTCTGCCTCTTGATATGTTCTCATGATTTACATTTGAGGTGTGCCAGTATCTAATAATCCACTGAAGCAAAAGATAGAATTCGTCAAAGGCGTTGGCGAAGCGCGTGCAGCACTGCTCAAGAAGGAACTTGGCGTTGGCTCGGTAGAAGATCTAATCAATATATTTCCCTTTAGATATGATGACCGCTCAGTCTTTGTCTTGCTTAAGGATGTGAGAGGTGGTGACAGTGTACAACTGAAAGGTACCTTGATATCACTCAATAAAGTAAAAGGAAGAGGACGTACGAGGCTTACAGGCATGTTTAAAGACCCATCGGGGCTTATAGAGTTGACATGGTTTCAAGGAGCAAAGTGGATCGCGGATACTTTAAAGCTCAATCACGAGTATATCCTCTTTGGTAAAGTCAATGTGTATCGAGGTAAGCGGAGCATCCCACATCCAGAGATGGAGTTGGCTTCTAAAGCAGAAAAACAAAGCGCTTTCTTACCAGTTTATGCCTCAACAGAAGCACTGACCAAAAAGAACATTGGGATGCGTGCAAGACGTAATATCGTGCAGAATATATTTAATATTGTTAGGTCAGATCACTTTCCAGAAGTACTCCCGCCTAAGGTGTTGGAGACACTTAAGTTGTGTACTTCGTATCAAGCATATAGATGGATACACTTTCCTCAAAATGAAACGGAAAGATCCCACGCTGCCAACAGATTAAAATTTGAAGAGCTCTTCTTTTTACAATTGCGGATCCTTCAAGTGAAGAAGCAGCGAGAGTTAAAATTAAAAGGTCTGGTCTTTTCTCAAGTTGGAAATTACTTTAATCGGTTTTATAAAGAGAAGCTTCCATTCGAGTTGACGGGGGCGCAGAAGAGAGTGATCAAAGAGATCAGAGCAGACATGGGTAGCAATATCCAGATGAATAGATTGCTACAAGGAGATGTAGGAAGTGGTAAGACGATTGTAGCACTGATGTCCATGTTGATTGCTTTAGACAATGGATATCAGGCTTGTCTTTTAGCGCCTACGGAGATATTGGCGCAGCAACATTTTCAATCGATAACGCAGAGCTTGAAAGGCCTTGGATTGCATATTGCATTTTTATCAGGCTCAGTCAAAGGAAAGACTAGAAAAGAACTATTTCGTTTTTTAAAAGATGGCCATATCCATATTCTAATTGGGACGCATGCCATCTTAGAAGATCCCGTACAGTTTAAAAAGTTAGGCTTAGCGGTTACAGATGAGCAACATAGATTTGGTGTGGCGCAAAGGGCCAAGTTGTGGATGAAAAATAAAGATGTGCCTCCACACATACTTGTGATGACGGCTACTCCTATACCGAGGACTTTGGCCATGACGACTTATGGTGATCTCGATGTGTCTGTAATAGATGAGCTGCCGCCCGGTCGTAAGGCGATCAAGACACTTCATAAGACAGAGGCAGATCGGATGCGGATTATAAAGTTTATGAAGGAAGAGATAGTTGCAGGCCATCAGATCTATATCGTCTATCCGTTGATCGAAGAGTCCGCTACGCTTGATCTTGAAAACCTACAGCAGGGATATGAGGAATTGCTTAATTATTTTCCATTAGAGGAGTATAAGATAGCAGTGGTCCACGGTCGTATGAAGGCTGCCGATAAGGATATGGAGATGCAACGCTTTGCTTCTGGGAGAGCTCAGATTATGGTGGCCACTACAGTCATTGAAGTAGGTGTTAACGTACCCAATGCTTCTATTATGATCATAGAAAATGCAGCTCGGTTTGGTCTTTCACAATTACATCAGTTGAGGGGTAGAGTAGGGCGTGGTGCGGAGCAATCATATTGTATCTTGATGACCAAGAGTACAGGGTTGACTCACTATGCCAGAGAGCGTATCAAGACGATGTGTCGGACTAACAATGGATTTGAGATAGCTGAGGTCGATATGAAGTTGAGAGGTCCTGGAGACTTAGAAGGTACACAGCAAAGTGGTGTCTTAGATCTGAAGATCGCTAATATCGCAAGTGATACTAAGATCATGCAGACTGCTCGACACTTTGCCATGGAAGTACTGTCCGAAGATGCAGATCTTGCTGCTCCTGAGTTTATCAAAACAAAGGCTCACCTAGATAAGATCAAACATCGCAGTCAGAGCTGGGGTAGGATCTCTTGATATGAGTATCTATCAGATCTTGAGTGAGTTGTCATATGCTCCCTACAAGGCTTATTACTCGCTTTAAGTGATGTATAGTGTATAGATAAAACGAGCATTAGATGCTTAGCATATCCTCTCTTTGACTAAGCAGCAACAATGGAACCCCTCGCGTTATATAAAGCATACGATTATTTATGACGACCAACTACATCAAGCAAGCGCTTATTCTTTTAATAGTTTTGATTCTTTATGGCTGCGAAGAACCTATATCCGATGACGTAGTCGTTCTACAAGAAAATGTTGTATATCTATCATCCGAACGACTTGTCTTAACTGGCAGGATCGTCAGTCAAACACAGATAGATGCTTTAGATCATGGATTTCTCGTAGCAGATAACGAAGCACTTACTAATCCCGTAACCATCAGTCTTGGTGCACAAGATGTACCAGGTAGATTTGTAGGCTCCTATGAACAACTGACACCTGATACACGGTATTGGGCAGTGGCATATGTCCTTACAGGCAATGGAGAGATCCGCTCGGAACCACAGTTGTTTACTTCATTGAAACCAGCGATAACAGATTTTTCTCCCGCTGTTGCAGCCATAGGAGAGGAGCTTATGATCATCGGCGCTAACTTCACCAATGACACCAAAGTCTTTTTTGAAGACAGAGAAGCTGAGATTGTAAAAATAGTTGCTGAGTCGATCATTACAGTTTTGATACCCTCCAATAGTGGTGATCCTTTTAAAAACATTTCGGTCTCTTCTCAAGGTACTTCTAACACATTTGATCGTCCATTTGAATATGTATCTGGCAAATGGGAATCCTTAGGGGCGTTTCCACTGACAGATAATGTAGTATCCACAACCATTATGATGGAGAATGAAGATTTTGCATTTTTTGGTTTGGGTGATCGATTGTTCAGCATGGATCTGAACTCCGAGACATTTTTATTAGATAAGTCTACTAATCAATGGAGTCGACTACCATTTGAAGGAAGAAGCTTAGTAGGTGGTTTTGCTTCTTGGCCTTTCTTTGGATCGGGAGCAGTAGATAGAAACGGTAGAATTGTCATCGCTACAGAATTTTATAAAATAGAAAACGGAGTGATTGAAAAAGAGGGTGATTTGCCATTTGCTCTTTACAATAGTTTTGCTTTTGCATTTGAAGAATCATTGTTTGTATTTGGAGGGAGGGACGCGAATCGTTCATCTAACACCAGTATACTAGAGTATGATCGACGGACTAAAACATGGTCGATTATTGAGGGTCAAAATTTATTTGGTTCATCAGAGAGCATATCTTTCATTTATAATGGTAAGGGTTATTTTGTAGGAGATGATAATGTCATTGCAGAGTTTGATCCAATAACAAAGTCTTGGTCGCAAGTAGGGCCATATCCTGGGACAGTTGGAAGAGAAGGGTTTGTTCAAGTGGTGGGAGATAAAGCCTTTATTGGTTTGTTTGATTCAAGAAGAGCTGTCGCCGAATTAGATCTCTTAGAGCTTACTAGTAAGCGAAAAACTATATTCAGAGGTGACTTTAAGGCTTCCAATACGCTTTCATGGACAGATGGAAGTGATGTATATCTGCTTCGGTCTAATTCTTTTAATGCAAACGAGGCTATGATAATTTGGAAACTTATACCTGATCAATTTTAAAGATGAGCTGCATGAGATATGATATAGGAAGGTCCTTTTTATTGATGCTATTTTTTATTAGCCTATATAGTGCATCACTATTTTCGCAAGACACACTACGTATAGCAGATGGACCAAGAAATGATAGTGTATGTGAACTAACGGGTGAAATAAAAGATGGTGACACAGGGGAAGAACTTATAGGAGCCAATATCTTTGTTTACAAAGTGAACATAGGAGGAGCAACAAATAAAAATGGAGCTTATGCTTTACAGATACCAGTAGGTACTTATAAAATCAGAGTCTCATTCATAGGTTACAAAACTCAAGAATACATCCTTGATATCAATGGTGGAGGAAGATTGGATTTTTCGTTAGAGCCCTCTTCTGATAGATTACAAGAAGTAGTGATATCAGCTTCTGATCGAAAACAAAACTTTGAGGCTGTCAGGATGGGTGTATCTCGGCTTTCAGTCGCAGCTATTGAAGCTCTGCCTCCATTTATAGGAGAGACAGATATATTAAAATCACTTGTTTTGTTGCCTGGCGTAATATCAGTCGGTGAGGCTTCTGCGGGAGTCAATGTTCGTGGTGGTGGTGCAGACGAAAATTTAATTTTGTTAGGTGGCGCACCAATTTATAATCCTTCACACCTATTTGGTTTTTTCTCAGCGTTCAATTCTGATCTTATCAATAATGTAACCATCTACAAAGGCGGGGTCCCATCTAAATATGGAGGCCGAGCGTCATCGATCATTAGTATGGATTATAAAGCTGGAGATTTTAACAAATGGTCTGGTAGTGCCGCGCTCGGTACTATCGCATCTAAGTTTACAGCTGGTGGGCCAATTATTAAAGAAAAGCTCTCAGTTCTTGTAGGCGGTAGAGTCTCATATGCCAACTGGATATTGGGCAGTTTGAACACTCCAGATCTAAGCAATAGTGCTACTGATTTCTATGATTTCAATCTGCTCGCCACCTATAGAGCATCTGATAAAAATAATCTTGAAGTTGGATTGTATAATAGCAAGGATAATTTTAATTTACTTGGAGAAAATGAGTTTGGTTGGGAGAATAGATTAGCGACGCTAAACTGGAATTATACTCCAAGCTCAAAGCTGTTCATAAAAGCTGGGCTCGCAGCAAGTCTCTATGATTTTTCAGTTAAGGACTTATCATTCGGGGGCAACTTTGATTACTCTTCAGGTATCGAGGATAAGAGTGCTAACCTGCAAATGGATTATTATATTACTCCTGAGAACAGTATAACAGTCGGCGCTTTCACAAAGACAATCACCATTGATCCTGGGGAGATTGCACCATTAGACGATAACTCTGATGTCAATGATGAAGTCATATCTTCTGAACAAGGACAGCATATCGACTTTTTTCTACAGCATGATATTACTCTTGGTAAGTTGGCGCTTTCATATGGTGCACGATATTCTACTTTTAAAAATGTAGGGCCAGGAAGTTATAATACTTATACACCGTTTTTGATTAGGGATCTGGTCAATGTAGAATCAACTATAGACGCATCTGACGGTGAGACAATAGCTTCTTATAGTAATATCGAACCTCGCGTCTCCATGAGATACTTAGTTGGAGAGCGTAATTCTTTGAAGTTTGGATATAACAGAATGGCCCAATATCTGGGATTGATATCTAATACAACTTCGATCGCACCCACAGATATATGGAAGCTTTCAGATTTTCACATAGAGCCTTTAGTTGCGGACCAGTTTTCATTGGGTTACTTTATGAACTTTGGAAATGAAAGAATAGAAGGGTCGCAGTATGAAGCAAGTCTGGAACTATACTATAAGACCTTTGACAATGTAACAGAATATAAAGATGGTGCTGATCTGATTTTAAATGAAAATATAGAAACTGAGCTGCTTGCAGGGATAGGTAGGGCATATGGAGCAGAAGTGCTCATTAAAAAAACAGACGGACAATTGACCGGGTGGTTGAGCTATACGTTCAGTAGAAGCCTTAGACGAGTTGTAGGTTTTTTTGAAGAAGAAACTATAAATGCTGGTGCATGGTATCCATCTAATTTTGATAAGCCGCATGATCTTACTGCAGTTGTAGAATATGAAGTGGGCCCAAAGATGAAGTTGTCTTCAATTTTTACTTATAGCCAAGGCAGGCCGATTTCATATCCAGTAGCCAAGTTTGACTACCAAGGGCAAAATATCGCTTTCTTTGATCTCCGTAATGATAACAGAGTGCCAGATTATCATAGATTGGATTTTGCAATGACATTTAATTTTGGTGCTAAAAAAGAATGGTTGAATGGAGATTGGATTTTGTCTGTCTACAATATTTATGGCAGAAGAAATGCATTCTCTGTATTCTTTGATGACTTGGAAGGGCAACCACCTCAAGCTTTTCGTCTTTCTACATTAGGTATTCCTTTTCCTTCACTTAGTTATAAAATGAAATTTTGATGATGAGGATATCGCTATTTGTAATTGTTTTTTCTTTAGTTGGATGTGTAGATGAGCTCGATGTTACAACCGAGAGAGTCTTGCAGGTATTAGTGGTAGAAGGAAGTATAGATACTAACCCAGGACCTCACTATGTGAGTCTATCTAAAAGTGCTAAGTTTGGATCAATCTTCGAGGACTTTTCAAAAAAGGTCAATGGAGCCTTAGTTCGGATCAGAGATGAAAAAGGTAATCAAGTCATATTGGATGAAGTGGACTCAGGTGTTTATGCCACATCTCCAAGTTTTCAAGCAAAGGTTGGATCCGAATATACTTTAATTGTAGAGTCTAATACAGAACGGTACATTTCTATACCTGAGAAAGTGATGCCTGTGGCTCCTATCCAGTCCCTGCGGTTAGAGCCTAAAAAGCTTGCTTCATTATCTGATGTAGTCTTTGAGGTAGGTGTTGAAGTATATGTAGATTTTCAAGACCCTGGTGATGAGCAAAATTTTTACTTAATTGAAAATATTGGAATACATGTTGTACATACTAGTCCGGAACGGTTTGAATTAAAAGTACCAGGTGGGTTTATCCCATATCCTAAGGATTGTTGTGCTGAGTGCTGGGTCACTGAAATGGCAGGAGATCCCACAGTAAGAATTACATCAGATGATCGTTTCAATGGGAACGAGCGTAGCGAATTAGCAGCCTTTATCGTAGATGATGGAAAGCGATATACCGATAAATATCTTGTAAAAGTACTCCAACATTCTCTCACGAAAGAAGCCTTCCGTTTTTTTCAAGTGTTAGAAAGTCAGCTTTCTATAACCGGAGAATTGTTTGATCCACCGCCGGCTACATTAAGAGGCAATGTGATCAATGTGATAGAGCCAACAAGCCCTGTAATTGGCTATTTTTATGCCACAGATGTTTCGATTGACTCTGTATTTATAGATAATGCTTTGGTAGAAGAGTCTCTTAAAATTCCATTCGATTATCCCGATGATTGCCGAGAATTGCCTCACTTAAATATAGGAAACTTGAAGACGATCGTTAAGTCGTCTTCACAAAGACCTTTATTTTGGTAGATCAATTGAATTTTCCATTAGTCTATATTAAATTTTCCTTCACTTAGTTATAAATTGAAATTTTGATGATGAGGATCTCGCTATTTGTAATTATTTTTTCTTTAGTTGGATGTGTAGATGAGCTCGATGTTACAATCGAGAGAGTCTTGCGTGTACTTGTAGTGGAAGGTAACATAACAACTGAGCCAGGTCCTCACTTTATAAGACTATCAAAGAGTGCAAAGTATGGATCTATCTTTGAAGATTTTTCTAAAAAGGTAAATAGCGCTTTGGTACGTATCAGAGATGAAAAGGGCAATCAAGTCATACTAGAAGAAGTAGAATCGGGTATTTATGCTACACCTTCAACATTCAGTGCTAATGTGGGGTCCGAGTACACCTTAATTGTAGAGTCCAATAACGAGCAGTATATATCCTTACCTGAGAAGGTTATGCCTGTAGCGCCGATACAATCTCTAAGAGTAGAACCCAAAAAACTAGCTTCTAATTCGGAAGTTGTATTTGATATAGGAGTTGAAGTTTATGCTGAGTTCGAGGATCAAGGAGATGAGCAAAACTTCTACCTCTATAAAAATAGTGGGACCTACTTTGTCGAAACTAATCCAGAACTATTTGTCATGGTTACGCCCGATGGCAATGTGCCAGCACCTAAGGCTTGCTGTGACAAATGTTACATCACTGAGGAAAGAGGAGACCCAGAAGTGAGAATCACTTCTGATGATTTATTTAATGGCAATCAGACTAGTCAGCTAGCTGGATTTATCGTTGATGATGGCAAGCGCTATAGTGAAAAGTACTATATGACAGTACAGCAACTCTCGCTGACTAAAGAAGCTTTTCGATTTTTCCAAGTATTGGAGAGTCAGTTATCAATCAGCGGAAACTTGTTTGATCCTCCACCTGCTACGCTCCGTGGCAATGTGATCAATGTCATAGAGCCAGAGAGTCCCGTAATCGGCTACTTTTATGCTTCTGATGTGTCTACTCAATCTGTTTTTTTAGATGGATCTTTAGTAGATGGATCTCTTGCAGATTTTAGATTGGACGATGATTGCCGAGTCCTCGAAAATTCTACTACCGATCGACCTTCTTTTTGGTAGTACTACGCAGTTAATTATAGGCCAAAATGTTAATATATTGGGGTTATTCTTAATATATTTGTTCGGGTATCCCATTAACCCTAGGGATGTCATGTTATTACTTTTGAATTATCAATTGAGTTTTGTTATCTCAAAGCTCTTGTCAATCACCTTCCTGAGAAGAAAAGTTCAATATCTATGAGTGTGGTGAGCATTCTCACTGTCTTATAGATAACCTTTTTATTCAAAAAAAAATCAATTGATGTATCAACGTCTCTACTGTTGTGTTGTATTTCTTTTATTATATCTGGTTACTGGTCAAGCGCAGGGGGATATAATCGGTATGGGTCACGTAGACGGTGTAGTTATCACCTCAAGCGATGCTAATAGCCAACCTAACGAGACCTTAGAACGATCTGGTTTTTTGCCTAATCATAACGCAGCATCCAAGCTAACCGCGCAAACCACTTTTGGTGCTACACTTTCGACCATTGAGGAGATCGCTGAGATGGGTTTTGAAGATTGGGTTGATACCCAAATGTCTCTCCCTTTAGCAACTTCCCTTGAGGGTGAAGTTACTACTTATCATGATTTTAGAAGAGCAGGTGAGAATGACCCCGAAGCTGGAAGTAGTATGTTGTTTTGGGATTATGCCTGGTGGCAATATCATATGTCACAGCCTGATTTTTTAAGACAGCGGGTTGCATTTGCTTTAAGCGAAATACTTGTTATCTCACGTAACTCTGGCTTCGGTAATAATCCTTATGCTTTTGCAGATTACTACGATATCTTGCTAAGGCATGCTTTTGGTAATTATAGAGACCTCTTGCAAGAGGTGACTTATCATCCTGCTATGGGGGAGTATCTCACGTATATCAACAATCCAAAAACAGATATTGAGGAAAATCGATTTCCTGATGAGAACTATGCGCGTGAAGTGATGCAGTTATTCTCCATTGGTCTTTTTGAATTAAACCCTGATGGTACACGAAAGTTAGATGGTAGTGGGGCTCCGATACCAACTTATGATAATGATGATATCAGTGAATTTTCTAAAATATTCACGGGTCTGATGTGGGGCGATCGTGATCCGATTATAAATCAGTTTTTTAGAAACGACCGAGATAGATTAAGCTTTACAATACCGATGCAGATGCTCAATGATATGCATGAGCCAGGTCCTAAAACTCTTTTAAATGGTAGTGTAGTTCCTGACAGAAGTCCAGTAGATGGGATAGCTGATATAGAAGATGCGCTTGACAATCTATTTGAACATCCTAATGTCGGACCGTTCATAGGCAAGTTGCTGATCCAGAGATTAGTTACTTCTAATCCAAGTCCCGGTTATGTAAGTCGAGTATCTGCGGCCTTTGATGATAATGGCAGTGGAGTACGTGGCGATATGCAGGCAGTTGTCAAGGCTATCATCCTTGATAAAGAAGCAAGGTCATGCGATGCAGTGGAAGATTCAAGTTTTGGTATGTTGAGAGAACCCTTTATTAGATATGTACAATTGTGCAATGCCTTCAATCTTTCTACTGAGAGCGGGAAGTTTCGCAATGCAATGAATGATATCAATAATCTGATTAATCAAATGCCTCTTTCTTCACCAAGTGTATTTAATTTCTTTCAGCCTGATCATCAACCTATAGGAGATATAGCAGATCAAGATTTGGTAGCTCCAGAATTTCAAATTGTCAACAGTCAATCCTTAATCGGATATCTCAATGGTTTGAATGAATGGATTGTACGTGATCGACCTGCTGACGAGTGGAGCTTGTACAATGATGAAGAGGTGCCAGAAAATGAGAAGTCCTTTTTTCAATTAGATGATGAGATAGCTATAGCGACGGATGACAGATTACATGAACTTGTAGATCGGCTAAATCTTGTAGTAGCACACGGCCGGTTAACCCAAAGAACAGAGGAGATTATAATCAATGCACTCAAAGAGTTTCCAGATGGAGATAGAGAAGAATTAGATCAGCGGGTAAGGGTTGCGATCTATCTCGTGATGTCATCACCAGAGTTTCTAATTAATAGATAGTTGATTTTTTTATAATAAAAAATAGAATCCAATAATGGGTCATAGACATAAACACTCAAAGTCAAGAAGACAATTTTTAGGACAAGCTAGCTGTGCTGCAATTGGCTCTACAACCTTTTTGTCGACAGCTCTTAATCTTGGCATGATCAATACGGCTGCGGCTAGGCCACATATCATCGGGAGTTCGGATGACTATAAGGCCATCATCTGTATTCTATTAGCTGGAGGAGCTGATACTTATAACGTGCTTGTTCCCACAGAAACAAGCGAGTACAATCATTATGCAACAACGAGATCTTCGTTAGCCTTGAGCAACGACTTTAGTCAGGGTGAGTTACTTCCTTTAGATTATAGCAATGCTGGGCGGACGTTTGCTGTACATGGCGGAATGTCCAGAGTAAGGGATTTGTTCAATAGTGGAGATCTTGCTTTTGTCTCTAATATCGGTACCCTCATAGAGCCTATCTCTAATCGATCGGAGTTTGAATCAGGTTTAAAGAAACTTCCTTTGGGATTGTATTCTCATAATGATCAGATCATGCAATGGCAGACGTCTGTACCCCAGGATAGGTCAGCATTTGGAGTCGGTGGACGTATCGCAGATATCTTGGGAGATATGAATTCTATCCCAGAGATATCAATGAATATATCACTCAGTGGTAAAAACCGATTTCAATCAGGTCAACAAACTTTAGAGTATTCTATAAAGAATAACTCCACTCCTGATAATGTAGGTATCGATGGACTGCCTTCATGGTTTAGCAATAGTGGTTTTCTCAATCAAACGAGAAACGAAGCTATAGAAAGCATGGCTGAAGGCATGTATTCTAATCTATTTCAAAAGACTTATGGATCGCTAACTAAGCAGGCCACGGAAAGCATAGAAATATTTGCATCTGCTTTAGGAAAAGGCAGTCCATTAAATACATCTTTTTCTGATTCAAGACTTTCTGAAGACCTAAGGATGATGACTCAAGTCATCAATGTGCAACAACATCTCGGTGCCAAAAGACAAATATTCTTTGCAACTTTTGGTGGTTGGGATCATCACGATGATGTACTTGCCGCCCAAGGCGGGATGTTGCCAGTCTTGAGCAATGCACTTGGAGAGCTTAATGACGCCCTAATAGAGATGGGCTTGCAAGATAAGGTGACAACTTTTACAATATCTGATTTTGCAAGAACCTTAACGAGCAATGGTAATGGCTCCGACCATGCCTGGGGTGGTAACCAAATGATCATGGGTGGTGCTGTCAAGGGTAAAGAAATATATGGAGATTATCCTTCATTAAATCTGTCAGAAAGCAACCTGCTTAATCTAAATGAAAGAGGTCGAATGTTGCCAACTACATCAGTTGACGAGTTTTATGCGGAGATTGCCTTGTGGTATGGAGTAAGTCCTAACGACCTAAGTTATGTGCTGCCTAATTTATGCAATTTTTATTCTCCAGGATGCTCTTCTGGTCCACCATTAGACTATGCACCGATAGGCATGTTTAATTCAATTTAGAATAGAAAAGGATGAATAAAGTTATACTACATTATATAATTACTGTTTTTATGTTGGTTTCTTACTTTGATGCAGCAGCTCAGCAGTGTGTTGGTGCACCAGGTGAAGCAACGTGGTCATATTGGAGAAATCTACCAGATAACGAGTTTGGAGAACTCTACGTTGATGAATACTATCCAAACAGACCTGACGGATCAAGAATTATAAATTCAGTGAAGTCGCCAGTCAACTTTGATAATAATTTTGGTTCGACGATTAGAGGATATATATCCGTGCCAGAAAGCGAATCTATTCTTTTTAATATCACAGGAGATGATGACATAAGATTCTATCTTAGTTCTGATCAAAGTGTTGATAATCTGCAATTAGAAGCCTTTATCAATGGACACACAGGGACAGAAGAACATGACAAATACCCAGAGCAAAACAGTCGATCGATTGCATTGCAAAGTGGCCAGTTTTATTATTTTGAATTGCATCATATCGAAGGCAACGGTGGAGATCATGTGGCGCTACATTGGAAAACCAGCTTTACGGGTTTGGCCGATTGGAATTTTGTTGCCAGTCAGTACATCAACAACATTGGTTGTATGCCAGAGTTATGCCCAGAACGAGGGACTTCTTGTGATGATGGTGATCCAACAACAATAGATGATCAGGAAGATGGCTATTGTAATTGTGTTGGTATAAAAAGCACCGATAACACATGCGTTGGAGAGAAATCCTTAGTAGAGGCTTATTACTACGATGATATACCTGGTGGGGACTTATCTGATCTTTATATGGATCCTGATTATCCAGCTATGCCTTCTCGGTACGAGCGGTTGATTATGTTGGGTATGGAGCAGAGATTAGAAGCAGATTCTTTTGGAACGCTAGTGCAAGGTTACTTAACGGTTCCTGTAACCGGGCATTACCAGTTCAACATTACTTCTAATGTGGATGGTATCTTTTTCTTGAGTAGCAATGACGATCCAGCTCTTAAGCAAACCCATCAGATCCTTACCTCCAATACTACAGACCCAACAGAACATGACAAATACATATATCAATCTACGGCTCCATTAAATCTGGAAAAAGGAAAGTACTATTACTATGAGATCAATCATAAAGAGTCTTCTTATACAGAGCATTTTGGCTTGTTTTGGAAGACTCCTTTTGCTGTAGATGATCACTGGAAGAGATTGCCGTCGTTTTATTTGTATGATTACAATTGTGAGATCGCTTGTATAGCAGAAGGAACACTATGTGATGATGGTGATCCTTTCACTAATAACGATGCTTTTGATACTAATTGTAATTGTGCAGGTGTGCCATGTTCTGGTCCTGATTGTAATGATCCATTATCCAGCTATGTGCCTTATCCAGAATGTGGCCTTACGGATCAACTCGACAACCGAGCTGATGCCTCTTGGCTATCTTGTCAAACCTCCCAATCTCCTATCACTGCATATGGTAATCGTCATTGGTTGCAGTATGATCTGGGTGGCGAGCATAGGATATGGTCATCACATATTTGGAATTATAATGTTGCTAACAGTACATCTGAAGGTTTTCAGGATGTAACAATTGACTACTCAATCGATGGCATCACTTGGACTAATCTTGGAAATTATAATTGGAATCAAGCACCAGGTGACTCGGAGTATTCTGGGTTCGTTGGGCCTGATTTTGGGGGAACAAAATTGCGGTACATTCTAGTAACTTCCTTGGATCAGTCAGGAACTTGCAGGGGTATCAGTAAGATGACTTTTTCGTCTCTTGCATGCCAATCTCAAGGGATGCCTTGTGATGATGGCAATGACACTACCTTTAATGACATCTTTGACGGTGATTGCAACTGTATAGGTACCGGAGGTGCCTATGCTAATTGTAGTCAGGATACTTTGATACTTGGCGATAGTACATTAAACCTTATGGACTATAGTGCCATAAAGCTCATCAATACTGAAAGCTCCATTGCATCAGGGTCAGATGTTTCATTAATGGCTAATGAGTCCGTTGAGTTAATGCAAGGATTTGAAGGAGCCATAGGGGCTATCCTTACAGTTCAGATAGATGATTGTAGAGAGACTCAAGCTGTATCAGGAAGAAAGATTGTGCGTAACCTTAAACAACAAATGGAAGACAATCCATTGGTCATTATACAAGAAGATGATTCTAAAGATTTTATTATTGGATATCACGTCCGTGAACGAGGATTTGCTTCTTTAAATATACTTGACCAAAGTGGAGTAGTCGTCGCCTCCTTGTTAAGTCATAAGGTTGGTAACCCGGGATACTTTACTAAAAGAATTAGAACTAAGAAGTTAAGTGATTCTGATTATACAATCGAATTACAAACAGGAGGAAAGCAGTTTGAAAAGAGCCTCGTGCTAAGGTAGCTATCGTAAGCAAACTATAATTACTTTATAGTTATGCCGACGAGTTTATCTGTTCCAAGATGCTTTGCTTCTTTGTGCGTATACCATTGCCTTTCTGCAGGGACGTTAAGCGTTTTGTAATTAGTAGATCCAGATAGTAAGATATACTCTCCATCATTGGCTTGCTCGTCATGATAGAAGCGATAGCCTTCCATGGCATATGTCTCAGGATTAAAGTACACATACCAGATATCATTACCTACTTGAGGGTCATATGTTATTTTGATTTCTATACACGTCTTGCCGAAGAAATCAACAATATTATAATCTGGTCCAATGATTGTTCCATTGTCTTCAAGCGTCATCGGTAGTAGCCATAGGTATCTATAATAGTTTTTCATAAACAACAGACGGTCAGGTGACAGTCTGTGTTTCTTCTTAGCGGTATCAGATATTTTACGCTTACCGTCTAATTTAAATTTTGGCTTACCTTTTTTAAGTTGCATCTCCTTCTTGATGCCTTCTGAAGTGGATACAATTTTTGCATATCCATTAGCGTCATCAAGCTCTACTATCGTTTTTCTATCCGAACCATTAGGTCTGCTCTCAATTAGGTCCAACATGATCTTTCCAGATTTAATTAAGCCACTAGGGTCATGATAGTTTATGCTTTTTTGTATGATCTCAAGTGGCGCACTCTGTGCGGTTGCGAGATTAGAA
Source organism: uncultured Saprospiraceae bacterium (assembly GCA_937942435.1). Lineage (GTDB taxonomy): Bacteria > Bacteroidota > Bacteroidia > Chitinophagales > Saprospiraceae > JAJRXG01. The sequence goes on along the minus strand of CALDEM010000024.1, from coordinate 18,924 downwards.
CAACTAACAAATAGAATGGCTGACAGGAGATAATTGTACATTGTTGTAAGTTAAAAGATTTGTTTTATGCGTGATAAAGATATACAATACTTGATAGACAACGGTTTAGAGGATGATAGAGTGAAGTTGACTGTAATCAAGAGTGTAGAAGATGCTCGACCTCTGCAAGAGATAGCTTTAAACCAACCAGATCTATTGACTTATTCGCCATCTGACATTTACACAGTGTCTTTATTTGAAGCTTTCTTTAATAAGGCTATTGATGGGTTAAACTCAGGAGAGATGGTTCCTTTTATAATATTTGATAAGTCTGTCAGTCAATATGCAGGGACAACACGATTTGCCAACATCTCTCCTGTCAATCAAAGATTAGAGATGGGCTGGACTTGGATTGGTAAGGAGTTTCAACGCACAGGACTGAATCGACACAACAAATTGTTGATGTTGAGTTATGCTTTTGAAAATCTCTTGTATGAGCGTGTCGAACTAAAAGCAGACGGAGCTAACAAACAATCAAGAACAGCCATGGAAGGCATAGGTGCTCAGTATGAAGGTTTATTAAGGAGCCACACATTGATGAGCGATGGTCGTAGAAGGGATACTGTCTACTATAGTATCTTAAAATCAGAATGGCCTAACACTAAAGAAAGGCTCCAGCATAAAATATGGTAATAGTCGATGTTAATATCTCGGTAGGCTAGTGTCTATCTCTGCGGCCCAAGCAAGATATCCTCCTTTTAGATTGAAGAGATTATAATCACCCTGTTGTTGCAAAGCGCCTAAAGCAGCTCCGCTTCTTTGTCCACTTCTGCACATCAGTACAACTTCCTTATCAGAAGAGATCTCTTCGGCTCTTGACATAATATCGCCAAGAGGTATAAGCTCTCCACCAAGATTGGCAAATTCATATTCGTGTTGCTCACGTACATCTACTAATTGAAAGTCTCTGCCTTCATCTTTCCATTGCTTGAGTTCTTGTACTGTTATCTCTTTCATGTCTTGACTGTTATTCTCTTTTGTGATTGGTACAACGCCGCAAAACTCCTGATAGTTTACTAATTCTGAAACTTCTGTATGACTTTTTTCTTTAAGCTTTATGATCCGTGTACGAGAAGTCAACGCATCATACAAAAGTAGCCTAGCGACAAGTGGCTCTCCTATACCTGTGGCAAGTTTTATAGCTTCAAGGGCTTGTTGAGTGCCCACTATACCTGCTAGTACACCAAGTACTCCGCCAGTAGCACAATCGGGCACTAAGCCAGGAGCTGGAGGGTCGGGGTAGATGTCTCTATAATGAGGTCCTTTGGAGCCATCTTCATATGTATAATTAAAAACTGACACTTGCCCTTCAAACTGATATATCGAAGCATAGACATTGGGCTTGCCCAATAAGACACATGCATCGTTGACCAGATAACGAGTCGGGAAGTTATCAGTACCGTCTACAATGATGTCGTACTCTTTGATGATCTCCAACGCGTTGTCATTGCTTAGATAGTCATCGTAGGTGTTAACTGTTATGTGAGGATTGATAGATTGTACTTGATTTGCAGCAAGCGTAACCTTCTTTTTATCTATATCTCGGTCCTGATATAAGACCTGTCTTTGCAAGTTAGATAAGCTCACTACATCAGGATCTATGATACCTATTGTGCCTACCCCAGCTGCAGCGAGATAGAGAAGGACGGGTGAACCAAGTCCACCGGCACCGACCACTAAGATCTTACTGTTCTTAAGATTAAGTTGAGTTTCTACTCCAAATGCCGGCAGATTAAAATGCCTTGCATAGCGCTGATATTCTCTATCTGTGAGTTGTTCCATCTCTTATCTGACGATAAATATATACTAAGTACCTTCTTTCAGCCCAGATAATATAGTGATCCGAGTTTTTTGGTTACTTGCTAATGACAAAAATGCTCAGTATGTCTCATGATGGATCTATAAAGTATCTCACTCGAGAGGATAGTTATATAATAAGCACTTGATTTAGATGCCATCGCTAAGAGGAGATGGCCTAATCCTGAGATTATTACTAGCTGTACAAGTGTATAATGAGCAGTTAAAGAGAAAATAACATCGTAGGGGCCTTATCAATGTCAATCTTGTCCCCGCATCCAAAGAGTAGATAAAAGATAAGTCCGTTAGTTACTTCAGATGATTACTCTTGTCAGGAAATGCTTAGAGAGGGTAGTATAAAGTATCTTAGGTTGGCTCAAGCTTAATCCTTAGCTTTATCAATTAATATTTTAAGATGAAGTACCTCCATTGGTTCTTAAGGATTGTTGTTGCAGGTATATTACTGCAGACCTTGTACTTTAAGTTTACTGGACATCCTGATAGTGTCTACATATTCGATCAGGCGGGCATAGGCGCTCCAGGCAGGATCATCATCGGTATTATGGAGCTCATAGCTGCCATACTCATGCTAATGCCCAGATATACGGCATTTGGCGCGATGATGGGAGTTGGCTTGATGGTAGGAGCAATTGGCCTTCACCTTACAAAGCTGGGCATTGTAGTAAAAGATGATGGAGGCATACTTTTTACCCTTGCCTTAGTAGTATTTGTAGGCTCGCTCATCTTGGCTTATCTCAATCGTAAAACACTCTACCTACTATTCGTTGATCGAGGAGCTGTGTCATAAATCCAGCTCAATTCTCTCATTCTTAGATCTGTACATATATGGCAAAAGGTCATTTTAGGCACCATTACGCCTTAAAGTGAACTTAGGAATCATAGCGGATTCGTTGCTGATGATCACTAACTGATTGATTTATAATGATTAATATGTTAAAAAATTCTGTAATATGTTGAAAGTGTTAATATATTAGCGTTTCATTTAATATGTACCATGGCTACCAAGAGTAAGGCGACGAAAAAGAAGAAGAAAGGAGCGAAGACTAAGGTTGAGCGTAGGATACCTAAGATCATAGGTGTCATGTTTGGTTTTTTTGCCTTGTATCTGGCTATAGCTTTTATATCCTACATATTCACCTGGAAGTCTGATCAAGATCAAGTATTAAGCTTATCATGGAGCATTCTCATGGATAGTTCTATCTCAGTTAACAACTGGTTAGGCAGATTAGGAGCTGTAGCTTCTAATTTTTTCTTTTACTGGGGATTTGGAGTGGGTAGTTTTGTTTTGATCCCAGTCTTTATACGGATTGGATATAGTCTTATTAAGAGAATATCATTATTGAGCTCATTAGACTTCTTTCAGAAGTCCTTTATGAGCATGTGTTTTATAGCTGTATTGAGTGCATTCTTATTTCAAAACTCTTCATTCCCTTGGGGTGGATCATTTGGTAACAACATATGTTACTGGTTATCCAACTTCGTAGGACAAGTAGGATTAACTATCTTCTTGATCTTCGCCGTAGTGTCTTGGTTGATCTGGAGATTTAACCCATCAGTGGAAGCACTACCGATGGCTATACCACAAGGGAGTATACCAATCTCGCTACCATCTTTTGCTCGCTTTAACATAGGAGAATATTTCAAAAGAGACGAAGGAGATGAGGTAACAGAAGCACCAAGAAAGAGGTCGAAGACATCAATCGCATCAAAGACACAAGAAGAGACATCCAACAACCCAAATTCCAAGACACTTAGACCAAGAAGTGTCGAGGACATATTTTTGGCCCAAGATGAGGCCATTCCACAAACCGAGTTGGCTATTAAGCCAAGTTTACCTGTACAGGAACGTTCGAGCGATTTAACGCTTGAGCTTCCTGATACTATGGTAGGCGAACCATCCAATGATCACGCGAAACCATTTGAAGAGATAGAGCTTAAAGAATTTGGCGTAAAGCCAAGTAAAGCAAGAGCAGATATCGAATCACGCATCCTTGAAAGCGCGCTTGAGATCGCACCAGAAGGAGAGAAAGTAACGCCTGAATTAAGGATCCAAGAAGAAAACGAAAAACACAATGATCAACCATTTGATCCGACATTAGAGTTATCCAAGTATGTGCCGCCATCAGCAGATTTGCTAGAAGCATATGCTGATCAAAAGGTAGAGATCGATAGAGAAGAACTAGAAGCTAACAAGGATCAGATCATCAGATCACTCCTTAACTTTAAGATAGAGATCACCAAGATCAGAGCAACGATCGGACCGACTGTTACACTCTACGAGATCGTACCAGCACCAGGAGTTAAGATCTCCAAGATTAAGAATCTTGAGGATGACATCGCACTTAGCCTTTCAGCGTTAGGTATCCGTATTATCGCACCGATCCCGGGTAAGGGAACCATCGGTATAGAAGTACCTAATAAGAAAAAACAGATTGTCTCTTTCAAAGAGGTGATCAAGTCTGAAAAGTTTCAGACAGCCAAGATGGACCTTCCATTGGCTTTGGGTAAGACTATATCCAATGAAGTATTTGTCGCTGACTTAGCTAAGATGCCCCACTTGTTGATAGCAGGTGCAACGGGGCAAGGTAAGTCAGTGGGTATCAACGCCATCATATCATCAATCCTATATAAGAAGCATCCAAGCCAAGTTAAACTTGTATTGATCGATCCAAAGAAGGTGGAGCTTTTCCCATATAGTCAGATCAATAAACACTTCCTTGCTTACCTGCCTAATGAAGAAGAGCCAATCGTAACAGAGACCACTAAAGTGATCTATACGCTTAACTCTCTCTGTATGGAGATGGATGAGCGTTATGACCTGCTCAAGCAAGCAAGAGCACGTAACCTTAAAGAGTATAACGACAAGTTCATTGCTCGTAAGCTCAACCCACAGAATGGCCACAGATTTATGCCGTTCATTGTATTGGTGATTGATGAGTTTGCGGACTTGATCATGACCGCGGGTAAAGAAGTAGAACTACCGATCGCACGTATCGCTCAGTTGGCACGTGCCGTCGGTATCCACTTGATTATCGCCACCCAGAGACCTTCGGTCAATATCATCACAGGTGTAATCAAGGCTAACTTCCCAGCGAGACTGGCATTTAAGGTAACGAGTAAGATTGATTCAAGAACCATCTTAGACTCTGGAGGTGCGGATCAACTGATCGGCCGTGGAGATATGCTCTTATCAGTCGGAGGCAACATTGTGAGATTGCAGTGTGCATTTGTAGATACACCAGAAGTAGAGCGCATCGTCGATCATATCGGAGAGCAGCAAGGATTTGCGGAGCCGTTCTTCTTACCAGAGTATGTAGGAGAAGATAGTGGTGGATCCGCTAAGGGCATCAGTGCATCTGATCTGGATGACATGTTTTGGGATGCTGCTAATCTCGTAGTCATTAATCAGCATGGATCAACGTCTATGCTGCAACGTAAGCTACAGTTAGGTTATAACAGGGCTGGACGTATCATGGATCAGTTAGAGGCCTTAGGCGTTGTCGGAGGGGCTCAAGGCAGCAAACCGCGCGAAGTCCTTTACTTCAGCGAGATGGAGCTGATCTCACTCAAAGAGAACATACTCAACAAGTAAGCTTTAGATCAGTACTTCGGTAACGATAAGTATTAATATAACTACTATCTCAACAGCTAGTAAGGCTAAAAGAAACTTTACTCTTCTCTTATTCCACATGATTTATGACATCAATGATGCTACTAAGATAAGTGCATAAGAGCTACATACAGTGATTAATAAGCCTAATCTGATGTAGTGATCCACATTGTTTTTAGTTGAAGTTTTCATATTCTCGATATTTAAAGTTGATGTAATCATTGTTGTTTTGTTTTGTAAGTACACTACAAATATGGGCTCAAGGTCACCTCTTCAACAACTAAGTCAGACTAATGCTTGGGGCAAATCGATTTTTCAAGCAAATCCTCGACGAACGTCATATTTCGATCTATGGAAATAGGTATAAAAAAAGTGACCTATACCTTGGTATAGATCACTTTATATCTTTCTAAATGCTCTAAGAGCAGTTTTAGATCTTAGTTATTGACCATGATTGGTAATCCAGCAACCACGTTAGACCATCCCATGATGAGTACGGCAGAATCATCCTTGATCTCATCAAACGTGATCATGAATGTCTCAATCGGAGAATCCATAGTCGCAGCACCTGCTTTAGCACTTACTGCCGGCTTTGCTTCAGAGTAAGATCTCCAGCTGCCTGCCTCATATGGATAAAGATTGACAGTCCACTCAGATGCTCCTGGTATCGTAAGTATAGCATATGATCCTGCTGCAACAGCTTGACCGCCGACCTTTACGTCTTTGTCAAACGTAATCTTAGTCGCAGCGTTAGCGCCTGTACGCCATAACTTACCAAGTGGTGCTAGAGCGCTACCATCGCTAAGCGCCGCTCTTCCTTTAAGGCCCGGACGAGAGTACTCAACAGTGATCTCTGTAAGTCCTACAGTCTGTATAGTCTTTCCTGCTGGACTAGGAGCTATGTTTTGAGCTGATAGACTGAGAGCTGAAAAACCTGCGAATAATACAAGTAAAATAAAGTGTTTCATGTTAATATGAATTGTATAGTTAAAAGTGAATTTTTCAGTAGATACAATAGCAACGTGCTATTGCGCATATTGTTTGCTACTTCCCGATACCGAGATATTGCTTATCAAAGAAAGCCCTATAAGCGCCCACCTTGTTCTCTTCTATGATCTTACGATAGTTCTTCTGATTGACAGCATAGATGTCATATGAGAATGTCTCTGGATCTACAAAATCAGTACGCCTTGTAGAAGCATCGCGATAGTATATCATGGCATCTTCTTTGCCTGAGAACCTTCTGATCAGTACGACATAAGAGTTAGATTCTCTATTGAGCACAAGTCCAGTGACTCTTAAGCGCTTATCGCTATATCTTTCTTTGTTAAACTCGTCGATGCTTGATTTGATCTCTTTGATCTGGTCACCATTGGTATCATAGACTACTGCAACTACATAGTGCAGCTTCTTATCTTCGATTGTATACTTAGTTAACGCTTCTTCTGAGAGATCTTCTCCACTAAATGACTCCTCATCACCTCTTAAGAAGCGCAACATCTCACGCGCATATGTCTGCTCCTCGGTACCATCAAATCTTAAGATGACGCCTCGAAGGGCATTGATATATTCGTTTTGACCTTTTAGGTTACCGATACAAAGTGCATTGAGCAGTTCATACTTAGCAACCAGATCATGCTTACTGCCAAACTTGTTCTTAGCTGCCACTAATCTATCTGAGGCCTGTTGGTATGCGCCTCTTTCAAACAACTTGTAAGTATCCTCATAGTAGATCTCTATCTCGCGATCCTTTGTGATAAGAGCCGTCCCAGCACTTGGATTTTTTAAGTATACCGCAAATGGAGAATCTGGAAACTCTCTGATCAGTCTCGTCTTGAAGCTTTCGGCCATCTGATCTTTACCGAGATCTACAAAGTTGAGATGTATGAAGTACATCGCTTCTGCTTTGTTCTTAGTGTCAGGATATCTCTCGATCAACTTAAGCAAAGACTCGTTAGACTTAGCATAGTTGTTAAGCGAAGCCCTGAACCCTGTGCCGAGTTCAAACATTGCCTTCTCGATTAAGTCATTGGTTGCTTTTTGCTGCTTTGCATCACGAGGTATGCCTCTTAATATCTTCTCTTTCTCTTTCTGAAGAACACTATTTGGAATGGTTTCTTCTACAGCCACTTCATCCAGGTCCTCTTGATCAAAGACACTACTAGATTTTTGAGATCGACGCCAGTTATCCTCAAGTGGTCTGCTGCCCCATCTCTTTAAGAAGTCTCTTTTCCCTTTTTGCTTTATCGTCTCGTTGTATGCGAAAAACTTGCTATCAGCAGAGAATACGGAAGTTGTTGCTTCAAAGCCACCTCCTTTTTCTTTTTCAAGTTCTTTTTGTGCCTTCCATTCTTTTTCAGCTTTGCTTTCTGCAAATCTGTTAAGCTCATCCTCAGACATGGATCCTAATCGTAGTAGGCTATCCTGATTGGATATGATATCTAAGTTTTTAGCGATGTCTTTTAAGCTCGCAGAATATCGCTCTGTTGGCTTGAAGCGTGGATCTTTTTCATCCATAACAACTAGAGTACTGTCATAGTACAGCTTAGCTGATTTGTACTCTTCTTGTCCAAAGAATAAAGTACCCAACCTATAGTAGATATCAGACTTGACTGAGTTAGATGCACTACTTGCTAGAGCTTTTTGGAAGTACTCCATCGCACCTGGGTTGTCACCATCTACCAACTTGACTTCTGCTATGGAGGAGTAGATAGGACCGAGATAGTTGCGATTACGATCTTGCCTCGCTATTCTTTCGAGTTTTTTCGTGATATCAGCGCTCGAAGAAGTACCAGCCACCCATGCATTCTTAAGTTGATTAAGCTCGGCATTGAGTTCCATCTCATATCCAGTCTTAAACTTCTTTACCGATGCAAATGCCTTTTGCGCCTCAGCAGCTTGACCATTCATCTGATAGGCTTGCGCCAAGATGAATGCCATTCTGGCTTTGAGCTTTCTGTCTGGCGATTGATCTATGGCATTGACAAGTGCTGACGTAGCATTAGCGTAATCTTTTTGTTGTAGAAAGTAGTCTGCCCTTACTGTAGGGAGTTCTTCTTTTACTTTATCAAGGACGCCTACTTCGTTTTCCAGTTTGTCCAAGAAGTAGTTCGCTTCTATCCATTTTTCTCGAGCGATAAGTGTTTTTGTCAACCATAACATGCCCTCATAATAGGCTGGCTTGTGTTTTAAAAATCCACCGTTACCGACATCTCCTTTCTCTATCTTTTCATTCTTTTTCTTTCTCTGTTCTTCTGCTATCTGCTGTAGGTAAGCCTCATCTGGATCCAGGGGCACCTCATTATCAACACTTGCTACGACAGTAGCTTGTTTCTTAGCTTCAGCTTCTTGAGCAGCTTTTTCTTCGGCCGCTTTTTCTTCAGCAGTTTTTCGAGGCGTCCTTACACCTTTCTTGCGGTCCTTATTTCTTTGTTTTCTTTCTTTCTCTGCTTGTTTTCTTGCTTTCTCACGCTCCTTAGTTATTTGTTTGCGCGTTTTCTCTTTTTCTTTCTTCTCTTTTTCTCGCTCCTCTTGCTGGATTTTTCTCTCATTGGCCTGCTGCTTTTTGCGATCCTTTGAGCTTGTCTTTCTATTAGGAGATTGATATACCCTTGATGTAGGGTCTTTTGGGTTGAAGTCTTCTACAAAGTACTCTAAGGTTTCCTCAGCTGATTCATAGTCCCCTTTGAGATACTGTGCTTTGCCCATGATCACATAGCAATCATCAACCCACTTACTGGGCTCATGTAGCGCTGCCACCTTAACTACCTTCTCGATAGCGATATCCATGTTTTCTTCTACTAACTTTCGGTCGTTATCAGAACCATAAGGATAAATATCCAGGACCTGATTAAAGTTGTCTTCATGGACACCTTCAAGTTGCGTGATACTGGCTTTGTAGAGCTCTTTTGCATTGAAGATGCCATTGTATCGGGCATTCATATCATGCATCTTAGTCTTAAGCCATCCTGCCTCTTTCTTGGATGATTTGGTAGTTACGCATGCAGATAACATCAAGAGTAACGAGAATATAACTGTACATCTGAGTAATGTAGACTTCATCTTTTTGAGACTAATTTGTAAACACTTCTAGTGACCATATGTCAGTGATAAAAAGTATAATTTTGCTTTCGCTAAATGTATGGCCGCTAAAAGCTACGTTTATGCCGTTATAATAAGCATAAGAATAACACCTAAAGGACCGCAAATATTTTAATAAGAGCAGTATAAGTGTCGAGTCAAAAGCCTGAGCAAAAATCCAAGAATCAAGATGGAGGTTCTGATGACTACAAATTAGTGGTCTATAGAAGCGAAGACTTCTCTGAGGTTAGGTCTATCAATCTATCCCCGAGTAGTATCTATGCCGCTACTTCTGTGGTCCTCTTGTTACTTTGTGGACTGATATTCAGTCTATTAGCTTTTACACCCCTAAAGAGATTAGTCCCGGGATACGGGCAGATAGAATCTAATCATCAGTTTTTAGAACTCATCAATGGTGTAGATGATCTGGCAGTGCAGATAGATGCACAGTCTACCTACATAGGTGCTATGAGAACTTTACTCGGCACAGGTCTCACGGACTCCGAGATAGGATCTCTTCCGCCCTTGAGTAATGAGGCATTTACCACGAGTGAAACAATCGTCAACCAAGCCAGTGCTGCCCGACCTGCAGAAATAAGAGAAAAAGATGGAGCCAGTATCGGTGATATAGATTTGCTTAAAGCGATCAATGATCAGACAGTGTACCACCCAGTTGGAGGTATCGTAAGTTCTGAGTTTGATCCAGGCATCAAGCACTTTGGTGTTGATGTGCTTGCACCAGCAAAGACGCCTATACTGGCGATGATGGATGGCATCGTATTTAGCTCTGGATGGGACTTGGAGACTGGGTACTCAGTGGGCATCCAGCACAGCAACAACATTTTGTCATTTTACAAGCATAACTCGCTATTGTTAAAAGAGAAAGGTACATTTGTCCGAGCTGGGGAAGCTGTCGCCATCATAGGAAATACAGGTACACTGTCAAGTGGACCTCACCTGCATTTTGAATTATGGCATAATGGCCAACCTATCAACCCACAAGACATTATAAATTTTTAGCTATATGAGTGATCATACACTTAAGGAATTAAAAGACGATTCAGGACAATTATTAAGCCCTGTTCTACCAGACGATGTGAAAAACTACCTCATCGATATTGATGGAACTATATGCGAGGATGTGCCTAACGAAGAACCCGAAAGAATGGTAACATGCGAGCCATTTCCGGATGCACTTGAGATACTTAACAAGTGGTATGATGAGGGCCATATCATCACTTTCTTCACTTCTCGTACAGAGGAGCACAGAAGAGTGTCAGAGACATGGCTTAAGAAGCATGGATTCAAATATCACGGCCTATTGATGGAGAAGCCTCGTGGAGGTAACTACCACTGGATCGATAACCACATGGTACGTGCTACAAGATTTAAAGGACACTTTACGGATCTCGTAAAAGTGAACAAAGAGATAGAAGTTTTTGATAAGCCTTAAGCTTATCAAACTTCTGTCTTATACAACGCTCTAAGTGCTTGATCTACAGTAGGGTATGAGAACTTGAACCCTGCTGATTTTATTTTCTCTGCGCTTACATTAGAGCTGTTGAGTACGACACGTGCCATCTCTCCAAACATCAACTTAATACCAAATGCTGGTGCTGGCAATACCATTGCTTTAGTATTGATGACATCTCGCAGTGAGCGAGTGAAGGCTTTATTAGACACTACCTCAGGAGCTACAGCATTGTAGATTCCGTTTAGTGACTGCTTGATGTTAAAATGGATTATACGGCAGAGGTCATCTAAGTGTATCCAGCTCATCAATTGCTTTCCGTTGCCCAGATAGTTAGCTACACCATAAGGGATGGTAACATCCATTTTTTCTAAAGCACCTCCAGTGCGTGATAGGACAGTGCCGATCCGCAGGATGCATACTTGATCCGTTATGGAAGATGCCTTTTGAGCGGCTTCTTCCCAGGCGACACATACTTGAGATAAGAACTCATCAGTCTGGACACCATCCTCTTCCGTAAGCAGCTTATCTCCGCCATCTCCATAGTATCCAATAGCAGAAGCAGAGATGTAGCTATCGATCTCCATGTTCCTCTTGCCGACTTCGCTGATTAAAAGCTCCGTTGTATCAAGACGGCTACTCATGATCTCTTTTTTTTGTTCTTTGGTCCATCGACCTTCAGCGATCCCAGATCCTGCGAGATTGATGATGATATTCGCTTGGACAAACCGATCATCTATTAACTTTTGCTCTATATCCCAATGGATGAAATGGTCGTCGTTTTTGGCTTTCTCCTTACTTCGCGTAAGGATTGATACAGTGTATCCTGCTTCTGATAAGACCTCACTAAGTCGTCGTCCAACAGTACCTGAGCCACCAGCAATAACAACAGTTTTCATCGATATATGGATTGATAATATTAATTCAAGCGTTTAGAGTTTAACTTTGTTCGTATCACATTGATAAAATATACCACCCATGAACATAAATAAGAGTGTGAGTCGTCTGCTATTATGTGCACTTGTCGCGATAGTAATCTCTTCTGGATGCAGAGAATCGGCACCGGTCGAGACAGTGACTGCGATAGATCAGATCGTGGTCAGGATGCCCTCTGAACCCAAATCATTGAATCCTATTTTAGGAGGCTCTTCTCTTGAGCGCGAAATATATCAATATCTGTTTCTTAATCTTGCTGATTATGATCATCAGACGCTTGAACTGAAGCCAGTATTGATTGAGTCTATTCCTGAAGGTCGATCAGTTGAAGAAGGCATTGTAGCATATGATATGCGTATCAAAGAAGAGGCAGTGTGGACTGATGGCGTACCGATAACAGGTCATGACATCTCATTTACTTATAAAATAGCAAATCATCCTAATGTACTAAGTCCTAATTGGAAAGGTCTATTGAGTGAAATACTAAGTGTAACTGTAGATGATGGTGATCCTAAAAAATTTACGATTAGGGCAACAGATGATTACTTTTTAACCAAAGATGCAATGTTAAGCACTGAGATATTTCCGAGGCATCTGCATGATGCCGCAGGGGTGCTTGAATCAATAAGACTTGAAGATATAAGAGATGAAAAAGCATTATCTAAATTATTAGAAAGCGATGCTTTTCAAGCTATAGCAAAATCATTCTCGGATATAGAGAATAGTAAGACAAAGGTATCTGGCGCAGGACCATATACCGTTGAGTCAGTTGAGACAGGACAGTATATAGTACTTAAAAGAAAAGATAATTATTGGGGAGATAAATATTCTGAAGTTGATCAATTAAAGACCTATCCTGAACGCATCGTTTTTCAATTTATAAAAGATGAAACGACTGCGCTAACACTATTGAAAAATGATGAAATAGATGTAGTTGATTTTTCTCGTATGCCCGTGGCGCAATACAACGACTTAAAATCAGATACATCTTTTTCTAATAAGTATAAATTTGAAACAGTAGGTCTGCAGAGATATGTTATACTCATGTTGAATAATGAGAATGTGAAATTATCAGATCGGGATGTTAGACTAGCCTTCAGGCACCTTGTAGATCTTGATCGGATAATAGAACAATTAGCCGGAGGATATGGAACAAAGATAAACTCACCTATACACTATTCTAAACCGCAATACAATAAAAATCTACCAGAGCATGAGTATAACGTTAAAAAAGCAATATCAATATTAGAAAGTGCGGGATGGAGTGACACCGATAATGATGGAGTAAGAGACAAAACTATAAACGGGAGAAAAGAAAATCTGAGCTTAAGATTTCATATAACAGGATCTACATTCAGTTCAGGTGCTTCTTCAATTATAAAAGAATCATGTGCGCAGGCGGGAGTTGAGATCGCAATTGTGGAAAAACCATGGCCTGCTACAAGAAGCGAAAATCTCAATACTGGCGACTATGAGATGACTATAATTGCAAAGACCGCTACTCCAACCAAAGATGATCCCTTTTTATCTTATCATTCTTCTAACATCGGTATAGGAAAAGACAATTCTTTGAGATATGCCAGTTCTGAAGCAGACCGTTATATGGAATTAATCAGGACGACGGAAGATGAAGCAGAACGGTTGAAGGCTTATATGGATTTTCAAGAAGTGTTTGAGCGAGATGCCCCGGCGATACCTTTGTACTCACCACAAGTGCGGTTGATTATTGACAAGCAGATTGATCCTGTAACAAGCAACGCTCGGCCAGGTTACTTTCTTAACGCTAACGCAAGCCTGTAGGGATGTTTAGGTACGTAGTAAGACGCATCTTGCTGATCGTACCTACTGTACTGGTCATCTTATTACTAACTTTTTGGTTGCAAAGTTTAGCGCCTGGTGATCAAATAGAAGCTCAGCTTTCGTTAGAAGGGGAAAGCAATCATATGGCTCGTTCTAACTACTTGGACTCTTATCAGACATTGCAAAAAGAGCGAGGTTTAGACTTGCCATTGTTTTTCTTTGGGGTTCAACCATCCTACTTTCCGGATACGCTGCATAGGATCATACCAAAGCAAAAGAAAGTACTTCTCACTTCTCTATTAAGGCAAACTAAAGATTGGGTAAAAGTGTCGACCTATGAATCAAGTCTGCAATCACTTATCAGTCAATATAGAGGGGGTGAACGTGATTCAAAAAAAGTGAGCATCGAGTTAAGTAAGATCGAGCAAGCAAAATCATTGTCGGATATCAAGGCGAGGTCTAAGAATTTGAAAAAAATAGTTGATGATTCAAATGTAGAAAATGAAGAGTTGAATCAGTTTTTTGTTCAAGTTGAGTCTTTACAAACTGGTTCTGTATTCTCTTATCCAGTTTTGCAATGGCACGGATGGAGCAATCAATTTAACAGGTGGTTAGGGAGACTTTTTAACAAAGAAGAGAATGTATCTCTACAAGATGGCAGTCCAGTGATTGAAAAAATAGGGAAGGCGTTGAAGTGGACCATATCGATGTCGGTGATTACACTTGTACTAGTAGCAATCCTTTCTTTGATGCTGGGATACTTTAAAGCTTTTTATAGATACCGATGGTTTGACAAAGTGTCATCAACAGTGCTTTATGTTTTACTTGCCGTTCCGACTTTTTGGTTTGCAAGTCTCATGGTTATCTTTTTTACAACTCCTGAGTATGGGGCTTGGACCGATATATTTCCTTCTATAGGCATTAAGCCATCTTTTGTAGCACGTTCTTTTTTATCTGAGTTGAAAGACAATGCTGGTCAGCTGATTCTGCCGATCATATGTATGACTATTATGTCAGTTTCATATCTGACTATACAGCTAAGAAGCGATATCATCGACACCTTGTCCAAGCCTTACATGTTGATGGCAAGAGCCAAAGGATTAAGTGATAAGCAAGTACTCCGACAACATGCTTTACCTAATGCCTTGCTTACCTTTATGACGATCCTAACTGGTTATATTCCAGCTATTTTTACCGGGTCAGTGATTATAGAAGTGATATTTAATATACCTGGTATCGGCAGGTTGTTGCTTTCTGCAGTACAAGAAGCTGATTGGCCTGTTGTATTTACAATAGTGATCATCATATCATCTGCAACGATGGTAGGCTATCTGGTGGGAGACATCTTATTGGTTAAACTCTTTCCAAAGACGCGTGACAGTCTGGGATTAGAAAATGTTTCTAATTAGCATGGCGGTGTTACTAAAAGATAAGAGACTGATCATAGCAGTTGTTACGGTAGTGGTGATTATACTCATCGGTATGCTCTCTGGTGTAATCGCCCATGATGAGGGGCTTATACCATTTGGCCCAGACCAAGTGTCAAAAGAAGCTATCCCTTATAGTGTGCCCGGTACTTCAGAGATGAGTGATGGCGGATCTCTAAGAAAACACATACTGGGTACTGATCAGTTAGGGCGAGATGTGATGTCGCGACTGATACATGGTATATCTATTGCGATGAAAGTCGGGATACTGAGCTCTATGATCTCTCTTATCATTGCATTGTTATTAGGTGGGTTATCTGGTTATCTCGGCGATCGTACGCATAAGATGAACTTGCTTCAATTGTTTTTGCTGATCTTAGGGGCTTTGTTGATCTATTATTATGCCTCCGAGTTGGCGTTTTTCGAGAACGATAGAGGAGAGTATGTAAAATCATATACTACGTATGGTATCATCTTAGGTCTTGGGCTCTTGGTACTAACTTATATCTCTCGACTTAACTTGATCTCTGGCCTAAAAGAGTTTTGGGTGCCTTGGGATACGATCGTGGTTAAGTTGCTTGAAGTATTCAGATCGATACCTCGTCTGTTTTTGCTCTTGGCTATTTTTTCGATTATTACAGTTCCCTCCGTTGCCTCAGTAATATGGGTTATTGGATTTATCAGGTGGCCTAATTTGACAAGGATCATCCGTGCAGAGATCATGGCTCAAAAGCAAGACAACTATGTCAAGAATGCTGAGATCTTAGGATTGTCTAGTATGACCATATTTCTTAGACACGTCTTACCTAATGTATATCGGCCCATCATTGTACTAACAGCGCTTAATATGGGCACTGCCATCTTGATAGAGTCTTCACTTTCTTTTCTTCATATAGGTTTGCCTATCGGCGAAGTGAGTTGGGGCAGAATGTTAAGTGATGCTCGGCAGTATATCCCAGCTTGGTGGCTCGCGATCGGACCTGGCATATTGATCTTTATAACTATCCTATGTTTTAATACAATTGGGGATAGATTATCTTACCACTTTAAGGTCAATAAGCAAGGATTATAAGGCCTTGAAGGCTGAGCATATGACCCAGATGTCTCCAAAACATGTAATATATGAGGTCAGAATGACGCGGAAAACCCTCGGTTTTGTGATTAGTTATCACAATTCAGTTGGTGGGGATGAAAAAAGAACAATTGACGTCCTTTTCCTTATGCTGATACATTTTTAATATGGATTATGTATTTGTCTATTATTTAGAAATATTCGAATAATTATAAACCCTCATTAGTGGCCTGAAATACCAATAAAATAAGTGTTTTCTCGAATTAATTAAAAATATGTTGTATGTGTAAATATGAACGTATACCTTTGATCCATTAATTTCTTTTTAATAACTAAAATTTGTAAAATGAATAAAGGAGATTTAATCGATGTAGTAGCTGAGGCGATTGGCGTATCTAAAGCGGATGCAGGTGTAGCAGTAAATGCAGTCTTCAGTTCTATCGAAGGATGTCTTCAGAGTGGTGATAAAGCTGCTTTTGTTGGATTTGGTACTTTCTCAATCCAGCACAGACCAGCTCGTGACGGAAGAAACCCAGCAACAGGTAAGACTATAAAGATCAAAGCTAAGAATGCTGTAAAGTTTAAAGCAGGAAAAGCTCTTGTTGATGCGATGAACTAATCATCGGATAAAATGTATTTTCAGGGCAGCCTAATCTAATTAGGCTGCTTTTTTTTTGCTCTAATCGTTTCAATCACTTGCGTAAATACTCATATGAAGTTTGGTACAAAAGCAATCCACGCCGGGATAGATCCCGATCCATCTACTGGGGCTATCATGACTCCTATATATCAGACGTCAACTTATGTACAAGAAGCTCCAGGTATAAACAAAGGATATGAATATGCAAGGACAAAAAACCCTACGAGAACGGTACTGGAGACTAATCTTGCTGCTCTTGAAAATGGGAAGCATTGCATCTCATACGCAAGTGGTCTCGCTGCGATGGATGCTATATTAAAGCTATACAAGCCCGGCGATGAGATTATAGCAACCAATGATCTCTATGGAGGATCATATAGACTACTGACTAAGATCTTTGGTTTAGTGGGTCTGAAAGGGACATTTGTCAACATGACGGATGCCAGTGAGCTGACATCTGCTATAACTGAAAATACAAAACTCATCTGGGTAGAGACACCTACCAATCCTATGCTTAGCATAGTCGATATACAAGCCATCTCTGAGATAGCACATAGCAAAGGAGTGAAGGTCTGTGTAGACAATACTTTCTCTTCCCCATATCTGCAGACTCCACTTGACTTGGGTGCTGATATCGTCATGCATAGTGCTACGAAGTATATCAATGGCCATTCTGATGTCATCAATGGTTGTGTCATCACTAATGATGATACCGTGGCTGATCGTCTTAGGTTTATCCAAAACGCTGCTGGTGCAGTACCTGGTCCTATGGACTGCTTTTTGGTCTTACGAGGTATTAAAACATTGCATCTGAGAGTAGAGCGGTCATGCCAAAATGCTGAAAAGATAGCCTCCTTCTTAAAGGACCATCCAGCAGTTTCTAAAGTGTACTATCCGGGATTTAAGGATCATCCTAATCATGATATTGCTGCAAAGCAGATGCGCATGTTTGGAGGCATGGTGAGTTTTGATCTACATGCTAACTCTTTTGAAACGACAGAGAAGGTGTTGAGTAACACTCATCTATTTTCGCTTGCAGAATCACTTGGTGGTGTTGAGTCATTGATTGGTCATCCAGCGACGATGACACATGCCTCTATTCCAAAAGAAGATAGGTTGAAAGTTGGGCTCACTGATTCGTTGATTAGGTTGAGTATTGGAGTGGAGGATGTTGAGGACTTGATAGAAGACCTGCGCATGGCGCTGGCGATGGTGGATGCATAATTAGATGAAATGAAAAGTTTTGTTATAGTATTAACCATATCAATATTTATCGTTTATATAATGAAAGTGTGGATTACACCTTTCTTCTATGGATACTCCTGATTTTACTCGTTCTCTGAAGCAGAAAATTTGCATTTCTATTGTTCTTTTTTCCCGTTTCCAATTTTAAATACTAATAGCGGACGACATGATATTTTGATAAACAGGTTGGTCAAATTACTCTGGATACTTGTTCTAATTCTACTTTCTGCTTCGATTATCACAAAAGATATATAGCTTCCATAATCACGGGGGTTGTGATTTTTTTGATTATTTCTTTATTATAATTCAACCCCCTGATACCATATCGGCGAACTCCAAGCTCGCTCCTGTAACGTAGGAGCTACATCATCTGGCGGTGCAAGTCCTATCTTTATTGCATCGTAAGTCGTCCACCGTGGAGTTGGGATCTCCAAGACACGCACATAATAAAAAGCTGAAGCATTGGCATCAAAGTCTGGATCTGTCCATATGGTTTCTAATTTGATAGCACCTATGTCGTTAGTGTATGTAGCAGTTTTGATATCGACAGTACTGCCTACTACCGGGAGTCGCCCGTTTTGATCTTTGACTCTTTCGTCCGACCAACTGACATCGTATATCTTTTCTTGAGTGTTGCCGTCTTGATCTAACCATCCTTTGATGACTTGGATACGATCTAAGTTAGCGCCTTCGGCATCTTTGATGGCCCAGATGGCAAACGACGGTGCTGTGTTGTAATTAGAATTTTGTTTTTGTAAAGTGCTCCCCATCGGTACACCTCTTTCA
>CALDEM010000023.1 GCA_937942435.1 uncultured Saprospiraceae bacterium | reverse complement strand
GATACCAATGGTGACGGAGTTAATGATGCAAGTGAGGATACAAACGGAGATGGTTTGTTTAATGCAGCGGATTGTCAAGGCCCAGCAGGAGCTACAGGCGCAACAGGAGCAACTGGTCCAGCAGGCGCAACCGGTCCAGCCGGCCCAGCGGGTGCTACTGGGGCAACAGGCGCACAAGGTCCAGCGGGCCCAGCAGGCGCGACGGGTGCAACCGGCTTGACAGGAGCGACAGGTGCTACAGGCCCAGCGGGCCCAGCAGGAGCTACTGGTGCAACAGGAGCACAAGGCCCAGCAGGACCAGTTGGCGCGACGGGTGCAACAGGATTAACTGGTGATACAGGCGCTACAGGAGCTACAGGCCCAGCGGGCCCAGCAGGAGCTACTGGTGCAACAGGAGCGCAAGGCCCAGCAGGACCAGTTGGCGCGACGGGCGCGACAGGATTAACTGGTGAGACAGGAGCCACAGGTGCTACAGGACCAGCCGGTCCAACAGGTGCTACTGGAGCAATGGGGCCAGCAGGAGCTACGGGCGCTACAGGAGCAACCGGCTTAACTGGAGCTACAGGTCCTGCGGGGCCAGTAGGAGCCACAGGCGCAACCGGTGCAGTTGGCCCACAAGGACCAGTAGGTGCTACTGGTGCGACAGGCGCAACTGGAGCGACTGGAACAGCATGTTGGGATCTTAACGGAAATGGAGCATTAGATGCCGATGAGGATACGAACGGAGATGGCTTTGGAAATGGCTTAGATTGTCAAGGTGCAACAGGCGCTACTGGAGCAACGGGAGCTACAGGTGCAACTGGTGCAGTTGGAGCTACAGGCGCAACTGGCGCGGTAGGAGCTACAGGTGCTACAGGTGCAGTTGGTCCACAAGGACCAGTTGGCGCAACTGGTGCCACTGGTGCTACAGGAGCAGCTGGCCCACAAGGCCCAGTTGGAGCTACGGGTGCGACTGGCGCAGTCGGTCCACAAGGTCCAGTTGGAGCAACCGGCGCTACTGGTGCGACAGGCGCTACTGGAGCGACTGGAACAGCGTGTTGGGATCTTAATGGAAATGGAGCATTAGATGCAGGTGAGGATACAAATGGTGATGGCTTTGGTAATGGTTTAGATTGTCAAGGAGCAACTGGCGCAACAGGCCCGCAAGGACCTTCAGGCGCAACAGGAGCTACCGGCGCAACAGGTGCGCAAGGCCCAGTAGGCCCAGAAGGCCCGCAAGGTGCTGCTGGTCCGCAAGGTCCAGTAGGAGCTACGGGCGCAACAGGTGCACAAGGTCCAGTAGGCGCTACAGGAGCTGAAGGCCCACAAGGTCCTTCAGGCCCAGCAGGCCCTTCAGGTGCAACAGGAGCAGCTGGTGCACAAGGCCCAGTAGGAGCTACCGGTGCAACTGGTGCTGCTGGTTCAGCAGGTCCTCAAGGCCCTCAAGGTCCTCAAGGAGAGAGTGGTGCTCAAGGTCCAGCAGGACCAGTAGGCCCACAAGGTGAAACGGGTGCACAAGGTTCAGTAGGCCCCCAAGGGCCAACAGGTGAGCAAGGTCCAGTAGGCCCTCAAGGTTCAATGGGGCCACAAGGTTCTTCAGGTCCAACCGGAGCGCAAGGTCCAGTAGGTCCAGTAGGTCCTCAAGGTCCACAAGGGGTAGCTGGAGCAGCTGGAACACAAGCTATCACAGGTATTTTTGTAATACCTTCTCACAAAGCCAATGCAGTAGGAAGCACGAATAGCTTTACAGATACGCGCTTTGGTACTGTTGATTGGGTGATCAATGACTTGAATGAAGATCCTACAGGAACAAATGGTATCCATGCATCTATGGTGATCACTTATACATTCAGTGATGTAACTAATGCACAAGTACTATGTGCTCTGATTCAAGCGAGAAATGAGTTGAACTCAGAAGAGAACTTCTCTATCAACCTTGTAGGGCAGCAAACTGATACGAGCGTAACAGTAAGTATAGTAAGAGCGGATCAAGAAGCTGCGTGGTCAAATGCGCAACAGTTCTGCATAGTATACTTAACACTATAATACAATTTCAATTGAAGGGGAAGAGCAACTGCTCTTCCTCTACTTTAAATCAAAAAAACGATTATGATTAAAAAGTATATAATATCAATTGTTGCTGTATTAGTTACAATGCATGTACAAGGTCAAGAGTGTAACTCTGGATCCTTTGGAAATGCATATATCCCGTCCGATGGATTTATTTCAATATTCGCCAGTCATTCATTTAATGAAGGTGGAGCAGGGATGTTTCCTGGCTTAATAGGAACGGCTCGTGGAGCTAATCCTGGTTATGTCAATTTTACGCAAACGGGTTCATGGTCTTCTGCTACTGATGCAGCTCACGTTAATGGCTACGTTAGAACTTTTTCTTCTGATGCTTTTGCATTTCCGGTTGGAGATGGGAGTAGTCTTAGGATGATTGGAGTTTCGGGTAGTGAAAACTCAGCAGCATCTTATGTAAATGACGATCCTTCATTGGTTACCGGAGTTATGACTATAGCAAATGCAGATCTTGAAGCAGTAAGTGTAAGAGAATACTGGACGTTGTCAGGAAGTAATGCTACTTCGATAACATTGACTTGGGATCAGTTAAGTAATGTTGAAGATCTAACAAGTGGAAATATCAACAAGCTAACAGTTGTAGGATGGAATGGCAGTGGTTGGGATATTATTCCAACAGCAGTTAATACATTTATGATTCAAGCCAACTCACAAAATATCTTTGATGAAGATATTACTTCGAGTTTTAATATTGGCTCAATGACTACTAATGCCGATGTGGATCTCGATGATTATGTTTTATTCACATTAGGATCACTTCTGGTACCAAGATCAAGTGCATTAGAAGATGGAGAACTCAGTGTATCTCCTAATCCAGCGAGATTAGGTACGCCAACATTTGTCTCCTATGATCTTGTCGGTAAGGCAGGAAAGATGGAGATATATGATGGATATAACAGACTTGTATATACTCAGAATTTAGATCAAGAAACCGGTACTATTCTTTTACCAGAGCTCAACTTATCAGATGATAGATATGTAGTTACTTTGATAGAACAAAATGGTGCTAAAAAGTCTAAGATCTTGATTGTGGTCAAGTAATTAAAGATCTAACAACCGATTATTAGTAGAAGGGAAGCGTAGCGATATGTTTCCCTTCTTTTATTATGATGCTTGCTCATATTTCTCCTTTTACACATCGAGGAATATTCTATTTTTGGGCATTAATTTTATTTATGATAGAACAAGATATTTTTAGTGGCATAAGTGAAGTGCAGCGAGTTAAACTCAAAGACGCACTTGGATTGATTACTATACTTGTAGCCGGTGCTGATGGGACTATAGATGAGCAAGAACTTAACTGGGCGGAAAAATTGACGCACATTAGAACATATGCGGAGCCAGTTGAACTAAATGATTTTTATAAAGAAGTTGAAGCAGATTTTTATGATAGATACAAGTCTATGCTAAGTGAGTTATCTTCTGACATCTCTACGAGAGAAGGGGAAATATCTAGTCGCTTAGGTGACCTGAACGGCATACTTAATTGTCTATCCAACCCTGTAGCTTATCAGCTGTATACGAGCTTTACATCATTTGCGAAGCATATAGCTAAAGCAAGTGGCGGATTTCTAAGGTTTGGAAGCATCAGTAGTGAAGAGAAGCGATGGATCAATCTTCCGATGCTTGATCCTATCATCTTAGAGATGCCTGAAGAAGAGGAAGAAGGGACGACGGAAGAATAGTAGTCCATAGAATCTGGACTAATCTATCCCTCTATCACTCAGCGACTAATTGAGGAAATATCATCTCAAGAACATCTTGAAAAAAATGAATGCCATGAGTTTGAACAAACTCCTTTTAATACTTTCATTGTCTATCAGCATATTGTCCTGTGATAATAAGAATCATTCGGCTAACATAGATTCTAATAAGGTCGCTTTAGAAAAACCAGCTGTTGAGGCAAAGGACACTGAAACGGTAAAGAGCTCCTCAGAAGTGATTGATCAGATTGATGCTCCAGTCGCAGTGGCCAAAAAACAGAGCGCTTCTCCAGTCAAAGAAACTGACCAGCAACAAGAATCAAAGCAGAATACTAAGACTCAAACAAAGGCAGAATCCGAGTCGACACAAAAAGAAAGAGAAGCCACTAAATCTGAGATACTTATAACAAAAGAAGAAGAGCTCATTGTACAATCAAGTACAAAAGTGGCTCAACATGCTGAGATTCAAAAAACGAATTCTGCTGATAAATCAACAACCAATGTGAAAGAGAATTTAGAAGAACGTAAGCCGGATGCTGTGACACCGATAGTTCGAGAAAAAAAAGAAACCGTTGAGCAAGATAAAAAAGGAGAGGTGATGAATATTCACGATCAATGGCAAGTATTACTCCAGAAGCATGTATCATCGAGTGGGGTGGTCAACTATAAAGGGTTAAAAGGTGATGAAACCTCCTTAGACGCCTACATCTCAGACTTGAGTGATCAGGTACCTGGGCGCTCGGACAATTCAAAAAAGGCAAAGGCATTTTGGATCAATGCTTACAATGCATTTACTGTAAAGTTGATACTTGATAACTATCCAGTCAATTCTATCAGAGATATAGCCGGGGGAAAGCCATGGGATAAGAAGTGGATCAATCTTGGTTCAAATACCTACACGTTGAACAACATAGAGCATGACATACTTAGGCCCATGTGGAAGGACGCTCGCATCCACTTTGCTGTCAACTGTGCAGCTAAATCATGCCCACCACTGGGTAATCGTGCATTTACTTCAGGTAATACTGATAACTTATTAGAACAACTCACTAAGCAGTTTGTCAACGATGCACGGAGCAATACGATCTCATCATCATCATTGGAGCTTTCAAAAATCTTTGAATGGTATGAGACTGATTTTGGTGACTTGGCAGGGTTTATTGACAAGTATACGACAGTCAAGATTCCATCTAACGTAAAGATCACTTATCAGGACTATGACTGGTCATTAAATGGTAAATAAGGATAATATATAGCTGTCTAATGCTCAAATAGATAGAATAGAACCGATCCTATATAGAGTAATGCGTAATCAAAGGTTACGAAGTACTCTAAAAGCAGTATATTTGCGGCTCTTAAAAAAGACCTAAATAATATATTAATGCAAGGAAAAGGATTTGTCAAGTTTTTATTGATAGCCTTGACGGCAGTCTGTGTGCTGCAGTACATCTACATGATACCTACTTACAATGTAGAGAAAGATGCTGAAGCACATGCTGAATCTCTCGTTTCTAACCTCCCAGAAGGTAGTACGGAGCGTATCACAAAGCAACGTTCTTACAACGCTGAATACCTTGATTCAATGTCAAGTGAAGAAATATTTAGTATCCCTTTACTTAAGGACTTTACCTATGATGAGTTAAAGCAGCAAAATCTTGCTCTTGGACTTGACCTTAAAGGTGGCATGAGTGTAGCGCTTCAAGTGAACATGAGAGAGCTTATATCAGAGATGTCAGGCAATATCAAAGATCCAACGTTTATCCAAGCGTTAGACAATGCCAATGTAGCACTTAAAAGCTCACAATCGGATTTTGTAACGCTTTTTGCTCAGGAATTCGGAAAGATAGCTAATGGAAAAAAATTGGCTCGCCTATTTTTAGGTAAGAACTCGAAGATACGAGATAACCTAACCGCTGATGCTTCTGATGGAGATGTTGCAAGGATACTTAGAGATCAAACGAGTGGTGTTGTCAACTTGACATTTAATCGCCTTAAGCAGAGAATTGATAAGTTGGGTGTAGCTCAACCAAATGTTTCTTTGGATGCAGCGAGAGATATCATTCTTGTAGAACTCCCAGGCGTTGATAATGAAGAGAGAGCTAAGAACTTCTTATCAGCCAGTGCTAAGTTGGAGTTTTGGGATGTATGGAATATGAATGATCCTGGTGTTGCACCAGCGTTTCAACAAGCAGACCAACTCTTAAAGACAAAGTTTGCTCTTAATGATGTTGTTGAAGAAACAAAGTTTGATACTACATATGTGGTAGATAGCTTAGGTAATCAGACTGAAGAGATCTTAGCGATTAATGAAGTAACTCCGGATCCACTTGCTAACGTGGGCCCACTATTTTCAATATTTTCACCAAGTCCAGCTGTGCAGACAGCAACTGTTGGAACGGCAAATAAGAACCAAAGAGATACAATATCAGCGCTATTAAAACTGCCTGAAGTGGCTGCTTTGTTCCCAAAGAATGGAAAGTTCTTGTGGTCAGCCAAGCCTATTATAGATCAGACTACACGTCTTGAAACAACGGACTATGAGCTATATTTCGTTAAGTTGGTACCGGGTAGTGATAAACCAAAAATAGAAGGAGATGTGATCACATCTGCATCTCAATCACCTGATCCACTGACGGGCCAGATACAAGTAACCATGGCTATGGATACAAGAGGTGCGGCTGCATGGGCACAGATGACAACAGTAGCCTCTCAAGACAATAACAGACAGCTCGCTATAGCACTTGATGATGAGATTGTATCAGCACCAAGATCTAATGAGCCGATAACAGGTGGCAGAACGGCTATATCAGGTAACTTCACGATAGCAGAAGCGACTGACTTGGCTTCCATCTTAGAGGTAGGTAAGTTGCCTGCAAGTGTTGATATTATACAATCTAATACTGTTGGGCCTTCACTAGGTAAACAGAATATCGAGCGTAGCTTTAAGTCATTGATATTTGGATTGATCATTGTTTTGGTCTTCATGGTTCTTTACTATGGAGGTGCTGGACTTGTATCGATCATCGCTTTGATAGCTAATATGTTCTTCATATTTGGAGCATTAGCTTCGATTGGAACTGTGCTCACTATCCCTGGTTTTGCAGGTATCGTACTGACAATCGGTATGGCGGTGGATGCCAATGTGATCATCTTTGAGCGGGTCAGGGAGGAACTCCGATCCGGTAAGTCGATGCTGCAAGCGATACAAGATGGATTTAACAATTCTTACTCCGCGATCATCGATGCCAACGTTACGACTATACTGGTCGCTATTATCTTGGCTTGGTTTGGTCTTGGACCGATTAAAGGATTTGCAGTTGTCTTGATTATTGGTGTGTTATCATCATTATTTACGGCAGTATTGCTGGGTAAGTTAATGATCGATTGGTGGACTCAATCAAAAGGAAAGGAGATCAGCTTCTGGACAGGTTGGTCAAAAAATATCTTTGCTAATCTGAATATTGATTGGATTGGTAAGAGAAAAATCGCCTACGTCATATCAGGAACAATCATCGCTCTCGGTATTATCTCGATGGCGACAAGAGGTTTTGATCTTGGTGTAGATTTTACAGGTGGATACTCTTACAACGTGCAGTTTGAAGAAGGTGCTGATGTGTCAGCTCAAGAGCTTAGAGAAGCATTAACTGCTCCTTTTGAAGGAGAACCTGTAGTTAAATCCGTAGATGTATCCAATACTTACCAGATCGTAACGTCATATCTCATCGATGATACTGACAAAGAAGCATCAGGTAAAGTGCTTGCGAAGCTGCATGAAGGCATCAATAGCATGGTTGGTGGCGGGTTGTCGTTGGATGACTTCAACAACAAAGACAATATCAGCGGTACGCATATCACAGCTACTAGTAAGGTAGGCCCTACGATAGCAGATGACATCAGTAGTGACAGTAAGTATGCAGGTATATTTGCCTTGTTGGCGATCTTCTTGTATATCCTTATAAGATTTAACAAGTGGCAGTTTAGCCTTGGTGCGGTTGCCGCTTTGTTCCACGATTCATTGATAGTACTTGGGTTGTTTTCTATCTGTTGGGGAAGAATCCCAGGCTTAGCGCTTGAGATCGATCAAATCTTTGTTGGTGCACTCTTGACAGTGATTGGTTACTCGATCAATGATACAGTGGTGGTATTTGATAGAATCAGAGAATATCTTGGCATCTATACGAACAAGTCAACGGATGAGGTACTTAACCTTGCTATCAATAGTACTTTCAGTAGAACGATCGTAACATCATTGACTACATTATTTGTGGTTTTGATTTTGTTCATATTTGGAGGTGGAAACATCAAAGGTTTTGCATTTGCCATGATCATTGGTGTTGTGGTGGGTACATACTCTTCGATCTTCGTTGCAACGCCGATCGTAAGAGACTTCTCTAAGGAGTTAAAAGGTGGTAAAAAGAAGGAAGCAAAGAAAAACTTCTCTAAGGCGATTACTTCATAGAAGAGCGCTATAAAAAGTTAGATAAAGGCTATAGGAGAAATTCTATAGCCTTTTTTGTTGCATATCGTTTAAGACATTCGTTATAGGATTAAGTATCTCGCTTCTGCGAAATGCTTTAATTCATTATATATTTACATAGACCAGTGAATACATATGCAGCCAATCTTCTATCATTATATCAAAGTGATTAAAACACTTGCTAAGGTGAGTTGTCGACATAGTCAGAAGATCTTCAGTCTTATGATTGTTTTGCTTTGTGTTAGTGCCTGTAGCACAACCAAGAAGATAAAGGATGGCAGAACAGCATTTCAGCAGAAGCAATATGCCAAAGCTGTCGGCTACTTAGAAGATGATGCAGCACGCACTGAGGGCACTCCCGAATATGCTGAGATCGCTTATCTGCTTGGAGAGTCATATAAGAACCTGAACGAGTCGGAGCTATCAATGAAATGGTATATCGAAGCTGCTAAGAACGAATATGGCCCAGAAGCATACTGGGAGATGGCTTATGCGCTCAAGAAAAATGAACGATATGAAGATGCTATCTTAAGCTTTAGGCGCCTGGATAGGTTGGTTGATCGAAGAAGAGAGATCGCTCTTGAAATCGAAAAGTGTAAACAAGCACAGAGGTGGGCTCAAGAAAATAGTGAGCACGAATACATCGTAGAGGCTGTCGTCCTCAATAGTGACGAATCCGATTATGCACCTTCCATATGGCAAGGTAATAAGATTGTATTTACTTCTGATCGATTAGAAAATGGGACTGACACCTATGCTTGGACGGGAAACTCTTTCTCAGACATTTACTTCAGTGATATATATCAATATGAGGCCATCCCAATGGACAATAGAATCAATACGCCATCTAATGAAGGAACTTCATCTTTTACAGCAGATGGTAAGACGATGTACTTCACCAGATGCCATAGTGAGGTAGGAGATAGTTACTGCAAGATATATAGAGCAGAGCTAAATGAAAGCGGATGGGGTAAACCAGAAGAAGCTTTTAGAATGAAGCCTAAGGTCTTATATAGAGACCCCGTACTGATCGAAAATGATAGTGTGTTGATCTTTACCTCTAATGATCAAATCGGGGTGGGAGGGCATGATCTTTATTACTCGTTTTTGATAGAAGAAGGTGTGTGGAGTGAGCCTGAACTGATGCCGACGTATCTTAATACAACAGGTCAAGAGCGGTTTCCAACATGGGATCAAAAATCTAAAACCTTGTATTATAGTAGTGATCACTTTACCGGACTTGGTGGCCTTGACATCTTTAAAACTACACTTAAAGATGATGGGAGCTGGTCTAAGCCAGAGAACTTGTTGCCTCCATTTAACAGCAGTGAGGATGACTATGGTTTGGTCTTTATCGAAGAAGATTATCTGGACCCTACATTAAAATCCAAGGCATTTTTTACTTCGACGAGAGGTGCTTATGGGAATGATGATATCTACTCTATAGTAGAAGAATACCCTGAGGATTATATACCGCCTGCGGATACGAGTGTCACAGTTGTTGAAGTAGAAGAACCAGAAGAAGAGAAGACGTTCTTCTTGAGAATAAAAGTGTTAGAAAAGTTATATGCTATCTCAGACAATCCAAACAGCTATGTTGTTGGGTCTCGAAAGATAGGTGGAGCTTCTGTGAAAATAGAATCTGAGACAATCTCTGACATTTATCAGACTGATGGCAATGGTTATATCATCGTTACGATGGATAGCTCCATGCAATACAGCTTATTAGCTGGGAAAGAAGGATATCTCAATAATCGAGATGTTTATGTCGTAGACGAAGGTCAGCTATCCGAAAGGCCCGATGGCTATGTTTTTGAAAAGGAAATTATAATCGATAAAGTATTTGAAGGAGTCGAGATCGTCATTGACAATATATACTATGACCTTGACAAATCTGATATACGCGATGATGCTAAACCAGCACTTGATAAGATAATAGAAATCCTTGACGAGAATCCAAAGTTAGTTATAGAGTTGGCCAGTCATACAGATTGTCAAGGCGAGGATAATTATAATCTGGATCTATCAGAGAGAAGGGCAGCTTCGGCATTGGCATATATAAAAACACAGGGTGCGATCTCTGATGATCGATTGTCATCTGTGGGTTATGGTGAGACAAACTTAGAGATATCATGTGAGTGTGATGATTGTTCTGATGAGGAACACCAGATCAATCGTCGTACTACTTTTAAAGTAATCAGATAGGTTTTATAATCAGTAGTGTAGGATAGAGGTGACCTAATTAATTATAATAACGTAATGAATCTATGGCAAGAGGATGTTGGCTCACTTTTATAATTATCCTAATCTTAAGTAATCTGATTTTCGCTCAGGTTCCGCTTAATCCAATCGGCAATAATAGTCCTTCGTTAAAGTGGAATCAAATCAAGAGTGATCGTTATCAAGTAATATTTCCAGAAGGGAAAGAGCCTGCTGCAAGAAGAGTAGCCAGTATCATAGATTATCTCTGGGAGCTGGAAGATCCTAGTGTCGGACCGAAGAGAAACAAGGTAAGCATCATGCTTCAATCTGATGCGGCGATCTCTAATGGTTTTGTAACCGTTGGACCTTTTAGATCTGAGTTTTTTCCGGCTAATCGGCAATTTGGTAATGCCACAGACTACTTAGATCTCCTTACTATACATGAATACAGACACGTCCAGCAGTTTGCCAATGCAACGCATGGGATCACGAAGACTGTTAAGAATGTACTAGGATCTTGGGCTTATGGAGGATTTATGGCGACGGCATTGCCAAGATGGTACTTTGAGGGTGATGGTGTTATCTCAGAGACGGAGCACACAGCGAGTGGCCGTGGGAGATTGCCCTCATTCAACATGGAATACCACGCCTTACTCAATGAAGACATACGCTATACTTACGAAAAGGCAGCAGCCAGATCTATAAAGGACTTCGTGCCTGACTGGTATCCGCTGGGATATAACATCTTGTCATATGGTAAGAAGCACTATGGTGATGATCTATGGCCTAAAGTTGTTGAGGATGCTGTGCGGTACAAAGGACTCTTGTTCCCCTTTAATAGAAGTTTAAAAAAACGTACGGGCATGTCTGCTAAGGATATGTATCACAAGTCTTTTCAGGTATTAGAAGAAGACTTTAAGGCGAAGCGGGATGCCAAAGAGCTGACTAATGCAAAGTATGTAGTAGCTCCTGATAGTAAAGTTGTGACAAACTATACAATGCCAAGAATCTATGGGAATGATCTGATCATGATGAAGTCGCCTTTTGATGATCTGAATCATCTTGTAAGAAGGACTCCAGAAGGAGATGAAGAAAAGTTGTGCTATATCGGAAGACAGCTAGATGGTGACTTTGGGACGATCTCAGTGGGAGGCAATCTTGTTGCATGGTCTGAGATGGCCTTTGACCTGAGGTGGCGATATAGACAGTATAGTGATGTCTATACATATAATCTGTCAACTGGAGTAAAGGTGAGAGTTACAAATCAAAAAAGGTATGCATCACCAGCACTTTCTCGATTAGGTAGAAAGATAGCGGCTGTGTATACTAGTGATGACCTTTACCAAGAGGTACACGTCATCTCCTCTGGCAATGGTGAAATCATAAAAAAGTTGAGTAATCATAGTTATGGACAGTTGTCACATCCCACTTGGATCAGTGATAGCGAGATAGCGATAGCTGCAACAAAGGATGAGCTGGCAAGCATCGTGGTTGTTAATGTTTTAGCGGATACATGGGTAGATTATACGGACGGAGTGCCAGCTCAACTTTCTAACCCACATTATCATGATGGATCGATCTATTATTCTTCTTCAGAAAGTGGAGTCAATAATATCTACAGACTACACTTGGATAGTAAAGTTGTAGATCAAGTGACCGAAGTGCCAGTGGGTGCGTTTCAACCATTGATTACTAGTGAAGAGGAGTTGATATATGCTGAACTGGAAAGTGACGGGATAAAGTTGAAAAAAAGAGATTCGGTTAAACCTGTAAATATAGCCTCAAAGAAGGCTGAAGCAAGTAGTGCTTATGTACATGAGCATGAGAGTATATTAGGTGATCTCGAACCTACTACAAACGAAGTGAAGAAGTTTAACAAGTGGAGCGGTATCCTAAAGCCGCATAGCCTACTGCCACAATTTGCACATCCTCTTGCAAGTGCTACTTTGTTGTCTGACAATGTATTTGGAACGATGCGTGGCAGTGCTGGTGCAACTTATAATTATAATGAAGATGAGTGGTCATACTTTGTTGGATTTACTTATGCTGAGTTATTTCCAGAGATCAATGTTAGCTATGTACACGGCAACAGGTCAGCCCAGTTTTTTAATTTCCAATCGTTAACTGATACGTCCACGGTCTTGACAACATTCTCTCAAGGATGGAGTGAGGATAGGCTTACAGCTGGATTGTCGCTACCTTTTAATCTTTCAAAAGGTAATACAAATGCTCAAATCCGAGTAGGAGCAAACTATCAGTATGCTAAGCTAAATGTCACGAGCAACATCGACTCAGAAAACAACTTCAGAGATACATTGCGATCTGTGCCGGCTGTGGTGCGGCTCCATGAAGTGCCTATCAATAGTGCGACTATATCTACTTTAGATCTGCGGTTTAATTCATCGATATTTTTGCGGCAAGCAAGGATGCACTTAAATCCAAGATTGGGTGCTTTCTTTAATTGGAGATTAAGAAAACAGCTTTCTCAAAATCTGAATGGGGGAGATGTTATGAATATCAATGCAGGCTTGTTTTTACCAGGCGTGGCACGCACTCATTCTATCAGCGTGACTACTGCTTTTCAAAAAGAAGATGGTTTTTCTAATTATAGATATAGTGATCTGTTTAGTTATCCAAGAGGATATAATGCTTCCCTGAGGAGAGATCAGTTTTTTAAAATAGGATTGAATTATGCTTTACCCCTGTGGTACCCAGATATAGCGGTTGGGCCATTGGCCTTTGTGAAAAGAGTCAAAGCCAATGTCTTCTTTGATATAGGACAAGTCTCTTTTGACTCCGAGCTGGTGCAAAGTACGGATAACATCAACTCGGCTGGCATAGAATTAGGCTTTGATCTAAGAGCAGTACGTCTTGTGGAAGTTGATCTCGGAGTGAGGTATAGCTATGCCTTTAGCCCAGGTTTTACGACGAACGGTAGAAATCATCAGTTTGAATTTTTTGTGGTCAGTATAACTCAGTAAGAGAAGGAGAAAAGCGCTCATCATGCGATGAGCGGTTCTTTCTTTTTTAATATCATACCAAAGAGCAGTGCACTGATGAGTGAGATCAATAACACTACTGGAAATATCTCCATCAATGTAAGTCCCATCCTCATGAACCTATTATTGCTGTAACGCTCCATCATCTCTTTTGTCGAATGGTAGTGGTAGCTCTTGCTCAACTGGCCTATCGTGCCAATGAAATATTTGAGTATTTTGTGGTATACACAACTCCATGTCATAGTCCTTCAACTTAATCAAGAGCATGTTTATAAGACCTCAATATTTTATTCTTTCTCTTCTTGTTGTCATTTGGATGTTTAATTGTCGTCCGTCTACAGATCCTAGTACAAAAGCTAAGAATGAGGTTTTAGTGTTGGGGACGATTCATAGTGGACACCTGACAGATAGTGTTTATAATATTGACTACTTAGAAGAACTGCTTGTTGAGATCAACCCAGACTTCATACTTGCAGAGATACCCCCAGATAGAATGAAGGAAGCCATGGATGGCTTTTTGAGAGATGATACTATATCCGAACCAAGAGTCATGCGGTTTCCAGAATATGTAGATGTCGTTTTTCCGATGATGAAAGACATGAACTATGAGATTATTCCGACAGCAGGATGGACTCAGCCAATGGCCAGTGAGCGCTCAAAAAAGTTGAGAGCGATAAGTATAGATACTACACGACAGGCAGAATGGGCATCATACAAGGCTGCTCAAGCACGTTCGGACTCTATGTATAAGTCAACAGGTAAGGTGAATGACCCTTATTTTATCCATACTCAAGAATACGACGACATAACTGACATATATCTACAAGAATACAATAGACTCTTTAATGTTGAGCTTGGCTTAGGGGGTTGGGAAAATATCAATATCGCTCACTATTGGAATATTGAAAAGGCCTTAGAAAAACATAGGTACAAAGGAAAGAGAATGCTCATCATCTATGGTGCCGGTCATAAAGGTTGGTTCCTCAGACAACTTAGAAAAAGAGATGATATCGAGCTACTCGATATGAAACCCTTCCTAGATGCTATACAGTGAAGATAATTAATCTGCTATTGGGTTAAAGAGCAAATGACATGCATAAGCCAAAGTTTTAGAATAGGGATACCAAGTTGCTACGAGGAGATTTAGATAACCATTGTTAACTTGTGAGATAGACTGAAGCTTTATGAAGAAGATCCTCTTGTTTTTACTCTTGTTACTTGTGATAGTGATCTGTATTGTATTGTTCAATACGATGAACTTTAAGCCCAGTCCGAACACTGTAGATAAAATAGCTGAAGTTGAGGTATCAGCTGAGGCGGTATCTCATATGGCCGAAGCTATCTCCATACGCACCGTCTCTTTTGAAGATGAAGCTGACTTTGATTCTATACAATTTCAAAAGTTTAATGACTTTATAGGAGTGACATATCCGTTGCTGCACGAGAGAGCGGAGCATACTGTATTTAGTGGATACAGTCATTTGTTTAAGCTTGATGGGACAGATGCTTCTGTAAAGCCGATCATCATTATGGGACACCATGATGTGGTGCCCATCGCATCACCAACGATCTGGTCTGTACATCCATTTACCGAAGGAGTGAAGAATGATACTATATACGGACGTGGCTGTATCGATGACAAGGGAGCCGTCATCAGTATCTTAGAATCTATAGAGCAACTGCTGGAAGAGGGGTTTCAACCGAAGCGGACGATATACTTTGCCTTTGGTCATGATGAAGAGGTCTCGGGGCCAAGAGGGGCGGTTGAGATTGTAAAGTACCTGAAGAAGCAAGGAGTTAAGGCAGAGTTTATATTGGATGAAGGTGGGGTGATAACGAGTGGCTTAGTGCCTGGGGTGTCGGAAGAAACAGCTATGGTTGGTATTGCGGAAAAAGGATATGTCACTTATGAACTTACCGTAAATATGATGGGAGGCCACTCCTCTCAACCGGCTAAGGAAACCTCAATAGATGTGCTAGCTACAGCTATTAGCAAATTGAAAAAGAATCCTTTCGAGAAAAAAATGACGCCTGTATTAGAGTCATTTATGGATAAGGTTGGTCCTTACATGGATTTTAAAAGCAAAATGGCTTTTTCTAATCGTTGGCTCTTCAAGTCTATGTTGTTAAGTCAATATGGAAAAACTAAGCAGGGTAGTGCCAGTGTAAGAACTACCACCTCGCCAACCATCTTTGAAGCCGGTATAAAAGAAAATGTAATCCCCACCGCCTCACGTGCTGTTGTCAACTTTAGAATCATACCGGGTGAGACTGTGACTACAGTGAAGGAACATATCATAGCTACTATCAACGATGATCGAATAGCTGTAGACCTAAAGGGAAAAGGATTTGACCCATCTCCCATATCTCCTATAGATGGGGAGGCTTATAAGATGATCAGTAGATCTATCAATGAGATATATCCTGATGTTGTCATCGCTCCTAACTTAGTAATAGGAGCGACTGACTCAAGGCACTACGTTGACTTAAGTAATAACATCTTCCGATTTGCTCCATTTCATCTAACGCCTAATAATATGAATTGCTTTCATGGTGTGGATGAGCGAGCATCCGTTGCTGAATTTGAAAATGCCATTAGGTTTTATAGACAGATGATTGTTAATGGGAGTAAATTAGAATTAGTGAATTAGTGAATTTGGGAGTGTTTTTAATTTGTGCTGCCGGTTTGCAACTTATTATAATCGAATATGTGGACTGTAATCTTAAAGTCAAATTGTCGCAAAAGGCACGGATTAAGGTAAGCCGTCAACTTAATCGTAGTGTATAGTCTATGATTTACTTTCAGTCATAAACTGAAATGGTTGATTTGCTGAACTAAGTGCCTAAGAACAATCAATATGGACAGATTGAGATGATGTCCTGATCTTGGTCATCTCAAATGGTGGGACTATTAAGTAAATATTGATTCTTTTTAAAGCTTGTTAATATTATCGCATATTAATTGTTGATTACGGATTTTTGATTTCGACCGTTTGATCCCAGGATACTTCGGCCCCACGATCGATTATAAGCTTGTCCTCAGGGTTGGCGGTATTGTAGATATCAATTAATCCACCACTCTGATTTTCAAAAGTTGAACCAACCCGCAATCTCATACCCATTAAGGCTGTATCATGAATTTCAAGCGTCGCCCCTCCGTGATTAATAAAATCACCACAATTCACAAAGCCATTTGCTAACGAGTTTTTAATTTCTATAGATGAGCCTGAGTAATTATTGAAATGTCGATTTGCCGGCCTGTGCGCTGGTGTGCGGACTCTTCTTGCTGATTAAAGGAGTATGTCTCAATGTAGTCATAGGCGTGAAGGTCGTTACCGAGTTCTTCCGCAACTTGGAAGATCTGCTTGCCACTTATTGATTCGTTAACTACAATGTTGCATTTTAGCCAGTATACGATATTGGCTTGTGGTGTTATATCAGCCGCA
>CALDEM010000022.1 GCA_937942435.1 uncultured Saprospiraceae bacterium | reverse complement strand
AAGATTACATAAACTATTCAAGTTTAGCTTTATACCTGAGGGGCTGGATTAGATGATGTTAAGGCGCAAGATCATGCTAGTGGGGTTATACCAACGTTTGTATACATTTTGTGATCCCGGAATGATTGTTATACGATCCTTGGGTGCTCCATGTTGATAATGTTATGCCTGACACTACGTGTCTGTGTCATTTTTCCTTATCTGACAATTTCAAGCGAGCTTGATTGTCATATCATAAAAAATGCCCGATGCAAATTGCATCAGGCATTCCGTTCATCTGTGATCCCGGAAGGATTGTTACACGATCCTTGGGTGTTCCATGTTGAAGATCTCTAAGCTGGACATTACATGTCCATAGTTTCTTTATACTTATCATCCAAACCAAGCAAGCTTGGTTGTTCAACAAGCATAAAAAAACCCGATACAATGTATCGGGCTTATCGGTCCATCTGTGATCCCGGAAGGATTGTTACACGATCCTTGGGTGCTCCATGTTGAGAATGTAATGCCTGACACTTCGTGTCTTTGTCATTTTTCCTGCTCTGCCAATTTCAAGCGAGCTTGATTGTCATATCATAAAAAATGCCCGATGCAAATTGCATCAGGCATTCTGTTCATCTGTGATCCCGGAAGGATTCGAACCTTCGACCGCCGGATTAGAAATCCGGTGCTCTATCCAGCTGAGCTACGGAACCTTTGAGCTTAACTTTCTTAAGCGGCTGCAAATTTATTCCTATTCCCTTAAAACCACAACTACAGATTAGTTATTTTGGAGAAAATCTTATTTATAGCATACGTATCAATGGATCCATCAAAGGTCAGTATAGAGAGTAGTTGGCGCGAAGCGCTTGAAGAGGAGTTTAAGAAGCCTTATTTCGATGAGATAAAGGCTTACTTACAGAATGAAATTGAGCAAGGTCATACAGTATACCCTCCAGGGCCTAAGATCTTTAGGGCATTTGAGTTGACGCCGATAGATAAGGTTAAAGTTGTCATTATAGGACAAGACCCATATCATAACCCAGGAGAAGCTATGGGGCTTTGTTTCTCTGTTCCACAAGGCATTAGAGTGCCACCTTCGTTGAGAAATGTCTATAAGGAGCTCTCAACTGATACGGGTTTTGTGATACCTGATCATGGTGATCTTACGAGTTGGGGAGAACAAGGTATCTTTCTTCTTAATGCCATGCTTACAGTGAGGCATAAAAGTGCTGGATCACATAAAGCGATAGGGTGGCAACAGTTTACAGATGCAGTCATAAAAACGATCTCAGATAAAAAAGAAGGAATCATCTTCTTATTGTGGGGCAAGTTTGCTCAATCTAAGTTGCCATTGATCAATCAGCTCAAGCACCATGTATTGATAGCTGCCCATCCTTCTCCTTTGGCGCGAAACGCTTTTTTTAATTGTAAACACTTTTCAAAAACCAACGAGTTACTTGACAAAATGGGTTCAGAGTCTATAAATTGGCAACTATGATAATTGACCGTCAAAGCAAAAGATATATCGCGACTGGTTTTGGTTTGTTGGCACTCGCAGTTACTATTGGGGCATTTGGTGCTCATGGACTTAAGGGAAAGATTACAGATCACTACTTAACCGTCTTTGAGACGGCGAATAGATATCATTTTATACATGGGATAGGTATGGCGTTATCGATATATATCCTCAACCAATATGCTACGCCCAAAGATCTAAGACGTGTTTTCTTGTTGTTCTTTGCAGGGATCATACTCTTTAGTGGTTCATTGTATATATTGAGTATAGCAGATCTGATTGGTCAGCCAGGATTAAAGTTCATGGGAGCGATAACACCCATTGGCGGCTTGTTGTTCATAGCAGCTTGGTTGTATAGTGCAGCGATATTCTTAAGGGAAAAAGGCTAACGTCAGTTAACGCTTAGCTTTGCAATGTAGGGAGAGCCAGTCTTCGCGTTCCTTGTTATTTCGTAATACGGCAATCTCTTTTTGAGCTTCGTATTGGTAGATCGTATTTATTATTCCTGGTTTCCTTACCCAGTTGAATACCAGCACATAATGAAGAAACTCCAAATCAAATCGTTCTTTACATCCCGAGGCTGCATCAGGTCTTTCTTGACCATGATACTTTATTATCCTTTTGATTACTCTATAGATATTGGATATAGTCCCGTTGTCCAGATAGACTATTGTATCAGCACGTGGTAAGCGGAGGTTGAGAGAGCTTGCGTAATTACCATCCATAATCCACTCTTCCTGTTGAGCAAGATTTGCCACGATTTGATTCCAAGTACTCTTGTTCTTTTCTTTCCAATTGGGATCAAAGTAATGTTGATCAAGATGTATTATCGGAAGATGAGTATATCTGGCTAACTCTCTTGAGAATGTAGATTTTCCTGCACCACAACAACCTAGTATAAGGACGCGCTTCATATGGTGTACGGTTGAGTACAAAAGAGACTGCTATAAGGTCTTAGCCCGTTTGTTAGGGACGGGCTTTAGCTGTTTCCAGTCATTGCAATCCCAACCCAATAGATGTTCAGTTTCTTTTATGTCCGATTGGACTGTCTCTATAATAGTGTTGTAAGATCTTGCAGGTATAGAGTTATGATAGTTACCCAGGTTTTGTGCGGATGTATCTACATCAAGGTAAGGGACATTTAAGAATTGAAAAATCTGGTATAGCATAACTTCTGTATCATCTCTTAGGTCTTCAGATTTTATGAAGAGTAATTGATGAGGGCTAAAATACTGACGCAAATATCCAATAGGTTTACTATACCTACTTTTTCTTATGTACTCAGAGTCCTGGGTTGATTGGTACTTAGGAGTCACTGAAGAGAATAATTCTTCATGAATCGCAGCAGTAGGCAAGGTCTGTTTTTTAGCACCTTGGCTTACCACTTCTTGCCAATGAGAATAAGCTCTATCTGCAGGGTTACGCAGGATCACGATTAGTTTTATTGATGGGTTGTATCTATGTATTCTTGCGATGGCTGATGGATGATGTAGGTAGGCATTAGATACCTCGCCACAGATTTGTTTGTCATTAGAAGGAGTACAAAGTCCGTCATATACAGATGATGGAGGATTGCCTCTTTCAAATAATTCATCTTTGGCAAAGAAGCCATGTTGCTCTTGAGCAATTACTCTAAGTTGTGGATGTTGAGACAAAGCATGCTGAACACTTGCATGTCCACTTCGCTGTGCCCCCATAACTATAAAGGATATGGGCTGTGGTTTTTCGTAGAACACTTGTAGTTAGTTACATATTAAAGTATAATTATATGTATAAAATCCCGAATAAGTGAATTATACACATATAAATTTTTGTAATAGAAGAACTTTACATCTATTTCTACGGAAGAAAAGCGGTAAACAAGAGGATATTATCATCTTCAAATTTTTAAAAGTATGTGAATACTTAAGTGATAAGCTCAATAATCTTATTGCATTGACTTGAATTACCTCACAATGACTAACTTCATAGTAATAAGGTTCCTGCATAAGCCTGTATTAGTATTATAAATGTTGAGTTAATGACAAAGAATAGTGAGTTGAATAATGGTGCGCATCTAAAGTTTTTAATTAAGTCTGTAGAGAAGATACCTGTACGGATCTGGGATAATGATGTCAATTGTTCTAAGCATATCGCGCGATCTATAGCTCTTGCCATCAAACAAAAACAACAAGAGGGAGAGAGTATAGTGCTCGGTTTAGCAACAGGCTCTTCTCCAATTAACTTATATCGCGAACTGATCAGGTTACATAAGGAAGAAGATCTTAGTTTTCAAAACGTAATCACTTTTAATCTTGACGAGTACTTTCCGATGGATGCAGATGCACCACAGAGTTATGTCAAGTTCATGCATGAGTACTTGTTCGATCATATAGATATACGACCGGAGAATATTCATATACCGGATGGGACACTCGCTTTAGAAGAAGTGGGTGATTACTGTTCTCAGTATGAAAAAAAGATAAGATCTTTTGGAGGGATTGACATCCAAATATTAGGTATAGGAAGAACCGGTCATGTTGGGTTTAATGAACCAGGTTCATGGATAGATTCTAAAACCAGACTTGTAAGACTTGATAGTCTCACAATGAGGGATGCACGTAAGGATTTCTTCAGAGAAGAAGATGTGCCATATCGAGCGATAACTATGGGTATCGATACGATCATGAATGCTAAGTCAATATATCTAATGGCTTGGGGGCAGCATAAGGCCGACATTGTAAAACGATCAGTCGAGGGAGAGATATCAACAAGTGTACCTTGTACTTATCTTCAAAAACATCCTAATGTAAAGTTTTTTGTAGATCAAGCTGCGTCAGAACAGCTGACAAGAGTCAATACCCCTTGGCTCGTAGGCATGTGCGAATGGTCTGATGACTTGATTGCCAAAGCGGTCATATGGTTATCACAAAAAATCAATGTGCCTCTTTTAAAATTGACTGATGAACAGTACAATGAGAATGGCCTTAGTGAATTGATTTTAAAATTCAAAAGTGCCTATGATATCAATATTAAAGTCTTCAATAGATTACAACATACTATAACTGGATGGCCTGGGGGCAAACCCAAAGCTGATGACAGTACAAGGCCTGAAAGAGCAAATCCTGCAAAAAAGAGAGTTATCATATTTAGCCCTCATCCAGATGACGACGTTATATCCATGGGAGGGACTTTTTTAAGATTAGTTGACCAAGGTCATGATGTTCATGTGGCATATCAGACATCTGGCAACATCGCAGTACATGATCATGATGCGTTGAGATATGCGGAGTTTTTCAAAGAGTTTTCTAACACATTAGATGTAGATAGCGAGCCAGTTGATAAAGTTGTTAAGAAGATCAATCAATTTTTAGAAAAGAAAACTGCCAAGCAAGTAGATAGTCAAGAAGTTAGAAAAATAAAAGGCTTAATAAGAAGGGGAGAAGCAAGAGCAGGGGCGAGGTATTGTGGATTAGAAGATGACCACATACACTTCTTGAATCTTCCATTTTATGAAACTGGAAAAACAAGAAAAAACCCAGTGTCCCAGAAAGACATTGACATACTCAAAGAGTTCATACAAGAAGTTGAACCGCATCAGATATATGCAGCGGGTGATCTTGCAGATCCTCATGGTACACATAGGGTTTGTCTTGATGCCATCCTAGGCGCTTTAGATCAACTTAAGTCACATGATTGGTTGAAAGATTGTTGGCTATGGTTATATAGAGGTGCATGGCACGAATGGACGATCGATGAGATCCAAATGTCAGTACCCATTAGCCCTAAAGAATTACTTAGAAAGAGGCGGGCCATCTTCATGCATCAATCTCAAAAAGATAGAGCACCTTTCCCTGGTGAAGATGATAGAGAGTTTTGGGAGCGAGCAGAAGATAGAAACCGAGATACGGCTCAAAAGTATAGAGCACTCGGTTTAGCAGAGTACGAAGCAATGGAAGCTTTTAGGAGATGGGATTTCTTATCTTAATCTAATGAGCTCATTGCCATTCTAATTACTAAAAAATCAACATGACACTAAGTACACTTGACTGGACGATAGTCGCTATATATTTTTTATTCGTATTGATCACGGGCTTAGTAGTCTCAAGAAGAGCTAATGATTCAGTCTCCGACTTTTTTCTGTCGGGTAGAAATATGCCTTGGTGGTTGTTGGGCGTATCCATGGTGGCTACGACCTTTTCTGCAGATACGCCAAACTTAGTAGCGGACCTCGTCAGAAGAAATGGCGTATCAGGGAACTGGGCTTGGTGGGCGTTTTTATTGACAGGGATGTTAACTGTATTTGTGTTTGCCAAGTTATGGAGACGCTCCATGGTGATGACAGATGTAGAGTTTTACGAATTAAGATATAGTGGTAAGGCTGCGGCTTTTTTAAGAGGATTTAGAGCACTGTACTTGGGACTCATCTTTAATGTTTTAGTGATGGGAGCTGTCTCTCTTGCTGCGATAAAGTTTGGCGAGATTGTCCTTGGCTTAGAAGGATGGGTCACTTTGTTGATCGCAGGTTCGATCACCTTAGCTTATAGTACCCTTGGAGGTCTTAAAGCTGTGATCATCACAGACTTTGTCCAGTTTATCTTGGCGATGATTGGATCAGTATGGGCATGTATTTATATTTTAGGATTAGAAGAGATCGGTGGGTTATCCAATATGCTTGCGCATGCTAATGTTGTTGACAAAACCAGTTTACTCCCATCTTTTGATGATCCTAATGTTTGGGTGCCAGTGTTACTTATACCTTTAGCGGTACAATGGTGGGCATCTTATTATCCAGGTTCAGAACCTGGAGGTGGAGGTTATATAGCACAAAGGATGTTTTCTGCAAAAGATGAAAAGAATGCAGTCGGAGCAACTTTACTTTTTAATATTGCACATTATGCATTAAGGCCTTGGCCATGGATTCTAATTGCACTTGCTTCATTAGTAGTATACCCAGATCTTGATTCTATAAGAAGTGTCTTTCCCGATTTGTCAGAGGACAAGGTGGGACATGATGTTGCATATCCCGCTATGTTGACGATGCTACCTTCAGGATTGTTAGGTCTTGTGGCTGCTTCATTAATTGCCGCGTTTATGTCGACGATGTCTACTCAGCTCAATCTTGGTGCTTCATATCTTGTCAATGACTTGTATGGTCGTTTTTTAAAACCTGAAGCATCCGAGAAAGAACTAGTAAGGGCAGGACAGTTATTTACAGTTATCTCGGCTGTCTTAGGACTGGGTTTAGGGCTTGTTTTAACAAGTGCGGGACAGGCATTTGATTTATTACTTTTATTAGGTGCAGGTACTGGATTGATATATATACTTAGATGGTTTTGGTGGCGGATCAATGCATGGACAGAGATAGTAGCTATGATTGGCTCTCTTGTTGTCGCGATATACTTTACTTTTTATAGTGAGGGTTTAGAATCTTGGGAGAAGATCTTATATGGCGCTATCATCACGACTGTGGTATGGGTAGTCTCAACATTCGTTACACCCGCAACTGATGAGGAAACATTACGAAACTTTTATGAAAAGATTAGCCCGGGAGGAAATGGTTGGAATCGGGTCATCAAGCATGCAGCAGAAGATGGCGTAGAATTAGAAAAAGCTTCTGATTATCTCGGGTTAGAACTACTCTGCGTTGTGATTGGTATCACTACGGTGTTTT
Organism: uncultured Saprospiraceae bacterium; assembly: GCA_937942435.1. Taxonomy (GTDB): domain Bacteria; phylum Bacteroidota; class Bacteroidia; order Chitinophagales; family Saprospiraceae; genus JAJRXG01. The sequence goes on along the minus strand of CALDEM010000022.1, from coordinate 28,789 downwards.
CGGCTCTTTTTGCAACTGGTTCTATTATCTATTCTAATTTTATGCAGGCACTTATGTTTATAGTTTCTACTCTGATCGGTTCAGCCATCTTGTTCTGGGCTTGGGGTAAAATGAACAATGACTAATAACGCAAGTTGCTAACTATTTTAAACTGGACCTCATCTAGTGGTTTTCGTTGAGCCAGTTGATTAATATCTGTTGATGTCACTTGCAAGATCCTTGGGTAACCGCCAGTTGTCTGGCAGTCTCTCATTAAGATAAGTGGATTGCCATTGGGTAATAATTGTACCGTGCCAGTCATCACAGGTGATGATAAAATCTGAAAACTATCTATCTTCAAAGATGGTCCCTCGAGCCGATATCCCATTCTATCAGACTGTTGAGTGATTGTATAAGTAGTTGATAAGATATCTTGCTGCTGTTGATTAGAAAGTCTTCTCCATTCTGGACCAACGTAACATTCTATTTTTTTTAATCTATCTATGGCAAGCGCTTTAGTGGTTGCATATCTATGAGGAGAAATTATAGAGGATTCTATCATGATCTTATCCCCTTTTTTAATATGCTTTTTTGAGTGACCTCTTAATGGACTTCTACTACCCAAGAGTTGCGTACTTTTTATACCATAAGGTACAGCCAAGTACAAGCGACATCCTATGGATATTGCGCCTATAGAGAGTATGTCTCCTTTGTTTACTTTGATAATTTCATCATTATAAATTTTCCTTTCTCCTAGTTTAATATCCGTAGTAGCTCCAGCGAGTGCTATGTATGTATCACAATGGAATTGTAATTGATGACCAGAGAAATATAATTCAAGAACAGCACTATTCATCTTATTGCCCATGAGTGAGTTGACTCTTGCTAAGCTGACCATATCCATAGCGCCTGATACAGGCACGCCCATAGCTTGATATCCTTCTCTTCCGATATCTACAACGCATATATGGCTTCCTGACCTAAGTACCTCTATCATTCTAAATAGGATTAAACTTAATCTTCATACCAGAAGAGAATGAACAAGGTGGATTGCGGTTAGGGTTGAAAAACTCATGATCAGTTTGTCCTATGATATGCCATCCGCCAGGACTGTCACATGGATATATACCTGTCTGACCTGCTGCCAAAGCGACAGAACCTGCAGGTACTTTTGTTCTTGGGATATCTCGTCTTGGCAAGGTTAGTTTTTTGTCTAATCCTCCCAAGTATAGAAATCCAGGCAAGAATCCTATAAAGTGAATGTCATAGGTTTTTGAAGCATGAAGTTTTATAACTTCAGAACTTGTTATGCCCAATGATTGAGCGACATATAATAGGTCGGGCCCGTGATTGGCTTCATAGGATACGTTTATGATTATAGTTTCTGATTCCGTCTGATTTGTACTTTTTTCAACAATTAGATTTTCTATGGACTCTATTAGAGACTCATGATTTGTTAATGCCGCATCAAAATATATCATGATGCTGTGATAGCCTGGGACGACTTCATTTACGCCAGTGAGGTCGATAGAAGTTATAGCAGAGATGTAGCTGTTTATGATCTGAAGCGTGTTGCTACTCATCGAGGCCGACCACTCTAAAAGCAAACTATAAGCACTGTATCTAAAGTAGTTGATGCCCCGCTGTCCTTGGGTCCAAGCGTCAAGCAGCTGATTCATTCTTGATGGATTGAAGTATAGCTATAGCAGATGGATTGTCACCGTGTATGCAATAGGTGTCAGCTTGGATAGTAACGTCTTCTTTTTGTAATGTAAGTACATGTCCTTCATTATGCATACGCAACACATGATTCTTAGCAGTGGTAGCATCTGTTATGACGGAACCATCGATACTCCTGGAGACAAGTGTGAGGTCATTGTTATACTGTCGATCAATAAAGGCTTCAAAGGATACTTGTAGATTAGCGTTTTGAGCCTCTTCGGCCATAACAGAATGATAGGGAGCATAAAGGACTATGTCTGAAGAAAGAGACTTAATAGCTCTGACAATAGCTCTTGCTGTTGGTCGATGTGCACTTGCTTTATTATAAAGTGCTCCATGTGGCTTGACATGTCTAAGTTGACCCTTATTAGAAGAAACCATGCCAAGCATGGCACTTATCTGATAGCGGATGATTTTTTCTAATTGATCTTCTGCTATATCCATCGTTCTTCTACCGAAACCCTGCAGGTCAGGATAGGATGGATGTGCGCCTATCTCTACTCCATGTGCGATCGCTAACTTTATAGTGGAGTCTATAACAATTGGATCTCCTGCATGAAAACCACAAGCGATATTGCAAGCGCTAATATATGACATGAGTGCTTCGTCATCTACGAGTTTATATCGACCAAAGGACTCGCCCATATCACAATTTATATGTATCCTTTTTCCATTCATATATTAGGTTTGTTATTCCATGGATTCATGTCTCCAAAACTCCAGAGGTGTCCTTCTGGATCGCGACATGTGAAGCCTGAGCCATGTGGTTCTACTTTTAATGGAAGTACAATCTCTGCTCCTTTTCTTTTTACTTGATTATAAAAGCTATCCAGATCATCTACGAATAGGTAAGGGCTTTGCGTATTATAATTACCAATCTCGGCAGGCATCTTAGTAAGTGCGTCAAATGGACCTTCTCGTGATGAACCGACCATGATCATACCGTTGCCAAATGTCAACTCTGCATGATGGACTATGCCATCTGATTCAAATACTACATGCCTCTTAAACCCTAAAGTGTCACAGAGCCATTCGATAGCTTTGAGAGCATCTTTATATCTAAGGGCAGGGATGATATTAGCAAAAGACATCTGTCGATTGTTGCTTTTTGGCAAGATACTAAGTTAGGTTCACTTAAGTCTTATGCGAGCCGACACAGTAAGCAACCCATCGAGTGCGATGTGCATCTTATATGTAAACTTCTGTTATGAGAGATAGACTTAACCCAACGATCAATGCTGGCTCTATGGCTGATATCGCGTTTTTATTATTGCTGTTTTTTTTGGTAGCTACCTCGATCGAAAATCCAATAGGCATAAGAGTTGTCTTGCCTGAGTATAGCGAGTCATCGGTTGAGATCGATGAGCGTCGGGTTCTTACTGTTCAGATCAACAAGTATGATGAAGTGTCTGTAGAGCATGCAAGTGTTTCTGTTCAAAGTATTTCTGAAAAGGTCAGTGATCACATACGTCAACGTCTCTCCATCAACCAGCAACCGATACTCTCTTTGGTAACAGATACGAGTGCTACTTATGCAACATATATCACTGTATATGATGAGATCAAGTCGGCCTATCATACCCTTAGGGATCAAGCAGCCTTAGCTCGATATGACGTGGACTATGACCAACTCAATAAAGAAGAGCGAGCAGTGATTAAGAAGCTCGTCCCAATGATTATCTCAGAATCAGATCACTTTTAGATATCAGAGTATAGACACATGGCACTCTTGTCGAGTCAATTCTACAGAGTAACGCACAATCAGCAATAGAAAAGACATATTAAATAAAATTTTAATATGTATATTTGCTTTACCCCAAAAACAGTATCTCAATAGTGTAGATACTCATGAAAATAGCGATTAACATCGTCTTATTGTTTACTATATCGTCCTTCTTTTTAGATGGACAAGCGGTAGTAACTACCGATTATATAAACCTGCTGTCAAGCAAAAATGAAGGTTTGTACTCCATAGATGACGATAAAAGAAAAGACCTATATGCCGCTCGGCCATCGAGCTTTCAGACGCTTGTCCCTATGGAAGGGCTATTAGTCCCAACGACGTTTAACAAAGTCAACTTGTTCTCTAATGACTTGCAGATATCTGTGGCAAGCGGCGCGACTACTAGCATGATCGATCAGCCTATATCTTACAGATCTGACGCTGGACATATGAGTATCCTCACCTTAAATAGTGAGCGTATGAGCATCAATTATAATAACAACGCTACCGATTATGTCTTAGAGCAGCTGCCTTCTGGTGAGCTTAAACAGATGGTGATACATGAAAATGATCCGATAGAAGTCGGATGTGCCACATCGGATGAAGGTGCAGATACTTACGTCAAATTAAGAGAAAACTACAAGACGTCTGAGCCAGTTGACTTAGACCTATCAGTTCATATCGATTATCTATTGTTTCTTGATAATGATTCTGATGTTGATCTAACCATCGCTTGGGTCAATGCTTTATATACGCAAGTTTCAGCTTTATTTAGTATACACAATATAGATCTTCAGATCTCAGAGATCATCATCTGGGATATCCCAGATCCATATGCTGCATATCCTAATATATCTCAAGTATTGACTGGATTTGGCGAAGCTATTAAAGATGACTACATCGGAGACGTTGCACAGCTACTTACAGGAAGATCGATCGGCGGAGGCAAGGCTTACTTAGATAAGATATGTCATTCTTATGATCCAACTGATCACTCTGGCCCCTATGCTCTCTCAGCAAGTATCGATATAGAGGAAGTCCAGTCGACTTCGTATTCGTTCAGCACTTATGTCACGGCACATGAGCTCGGACATGTAGTCGGATCTCCTCATAACCACGCTTGCGTCTGGGGATCTAACTATGCTTCTTCTTTGGATAATTGTTTTGCTCCCGAAGGAAGTTGCTCATTAGGCCCACCTACAAATGATGGAGGTTCTATAATGAGCTATTGTTTTCTCAATCCTGATATAGGTATTAATTATGATCATGGATTTGGTGAAGAACCGGGTGCGCTAATGTATACTAAGATCTATAATGCCAGTTGTAACAATTGTATCGCAGGGACAGCTTGTGATGACGGAGATAACTGCACTATGAATGATCAGCTAGATGAAGATTGTAATTGTATCGGTGTATTATTAGATCATAATATGAACAACGTCTGCGACCTCACTGAACCATGCGAACCAATCGTTAATGCTGATACCATAACAAACGCCCCAATAGCGGTATTAGCGAGTGATATGATTTTGTCTTCCACTAACGTAAATGAATTTAATACATTTAGTTCAGGCGCAGCAGTAGAGTTCTTTCCAGGTTTTGAAGTAGGTAACAATAAGACATTTCAAGTGTATAACAGTGGTTGTGACGAATCAGGCAACTGACAGACTCTCTTATTAAGCGTTTTTTTCTTTATCACTTTTACCTAACTGCTCTAAGTAGAGTTTTTTCTATTTTGTCATCTTCAATGAAAGATACAAGCACTGTACCTAAGAGAAACCAGATACTATCTGAGTTTTTGTCCAATTTTTTCAACGTCTCTGATGATGAATCATTAGAAGACATCCTTAAGGTTACTGCCTATAGAGAAGTAAAGGGGGGAGAATACTTGATGCGCAGAGGCGACGAGGGCGAAAGTATGTATCTATTGATGAGTGGGCGGTTGGTTGCACTGGTTCCTGATGCCGTTGGTAAGAGCATCTTAGTCGGTGAGATCAGTCGTGGAGAAAGTGTAGGGGAGATGGCTCTCATCAATGATGGGGCTACAAGGTCCGCGGACATATATGCTATCAGGGATAGTGTACTGGGCGAGATCCATAAGTCGGACTTTGAAGTGTTGATTAGAAAGTACCCTGATTTTTTACTTCATATCTCACGCCTCGTTGTGAGTCGTCTTAAGAATCAGCTAAGCTTTCAAAAGAAGCCCAATAGTTTTGTAGTATTCTCCGTATATAAGGCAGATGATACACCTTCGGTCAATCATACAGTAGACTTGTTTATCAAGTCAATTGAAAAATTTGGCATTGCAAAAGTTATAGATTCTGATTTTATAGAAAAAGAGATTGGCATCAGAGGTATCTCTGATAGTGAAACCAAAAGTGACCATCAACGTATATCTGTATTACTTAATGAGTTAGAAAGTCAGCATGATTATCTCTTACTCATCAGCAATAAAGAAGACGACAACTGGAGTGAGTTGTGCTTGAGGCACTCTGATTATAGTTTGGTGATTGTAGATACTTCCTTAGGAAAGCATAAAAGGTCAATAGAGAAAATCTTCGACAACTACGCTCCGGAGAATGGATGGAATGTAAAGATGATGCTTGTACACCCAGAGACCACATCACTACCTGAGCGAACGATAGAGTGGTATCATGACCGTAAGATCAACGGCCATCACCATGTAAGAACAAATAATAAAAAGGATATATCGCGTATAGCGCGTATCGTGTGCGGACGGTCTAATGGATTAGTGTTGAGTGGTGGTGGTGCAAAAGGTATGGCGCATGTAGGTGTTTATAAAGCACTTGAAGAGCAAAACATCGAGATAGATTACGTATGTGGGACTAGTATCGGTTCGATCATGGCTGGGTTGATTGCGATGGACATGTCGGCCAAAGAAGTTTCTGATATGTCAGAGGAAGTATTTATGAATAATCCTACACCGGTTAAGGATTTCAATTTGTTTCCATTTTATGGTCTGCTCAGTGGTAAGAAAATCAATAAACTACTCAAGACTGTTTTTAAAGATATACAGATAGAAGATCTATGGGTGCCTTACTTCTGTGTGTCATCGGATCTAACAAGTGCAAAGATGAGGCTCCATGAGACAGGCCCACTATGGAAGTCTATAAGAGCGAGTATCTCTTTGCCTGGCGTGTTTCCTCCCGTGATCTATGAACATCATGTTTTGGTGGATGGAGTCGTGTTCAATAATATCCCAGTTGATATTATCACAAAAAAGGGAGTGGGCAATGTCATTGGGGTTAACCTAGATACCGATGAGATTAAAGAAGTCAATGTCGCAGAGCTTCCTTCTTTTTTAGAGAGATGGACTTCTAAGTTGTTTAGAAAAGATAAGTACGAGAACCTACCCAATATGATGGAGACTATAGCAAAATCAACTTTTGCCATGAGTGAAAATCAAAGTAGAGATCACTTCAATAAAATTGATTTGTTTTTTAGCCCTCCAGTTTATCATTTTGGATTGATGGACTGGAAGTCATTTCATAAGATATCGGAGATAGGGTATAAGCATGCGAAACAGCTTATGGCCGGTCGAGATGACTTGGATCAGTTTAGGGATAGTGAGACGGAGTGACAAGTATATGGTAACACCATTAACGAACAAGAGCGCTCTTCAATCGAAGAGCGCTCTTGTTCGTTAATTTCTAAGTTAGTATAGATATAGCACCTAATTAGAAACTATAACTTTAAAAGAATCCCTCCAGAGAGGTTTCTATTAAAGTTATTGTATCCATTCCATACTTGATAGGTATCACCTAATATGTTATCTGCATTGAGATTGATATTCAGTTGGTCCATTACTTTATAAGTAAAATTGAACGATAAGTTTTTTCTCCAACTTGATCTATTCTTTAGCGGTGTATCTACTTGAAAAGCTTGCGGATTGTTGATAGTTGCTTGTAGCTCTGCAATTAATTTGTTATTGAGAAGGTGTGTTTCTATATGAGGTACGATTACAACCGTGGGCCTGTTGTACAATATGTCGCTCATCTTGGCAAAGTTGTCATATTGTAATTGAAGTCCTGTGTAAAGTGCGGCTCCCACTTTTTTTGTTACATCTACTTGTAGTCTTAGGCGTTCATAACTGATGAGACTATAATCAAACTGACGAGTGTCTACGTTGTGCATGATGAAGTTAAGATCATCAGTAGCATTAAGATAACTGATGCCAAAGTCTACAGCTACGTCATGATTAAGATCAGACGCCACATTCATCTGTAAGAGCCTATTAAATGCATAGTCTCTTTCAGTTCCTTCGAGTGAAGCAGTTGAGATATATGGGTTGATTTTTGATGCATTGTCGCCACCCCATATCGTTGCGTAAGAACTCGACTTGATTTTAATATCTGTGTCATGTCCTACTTGCCATCGGATATCGGCACTTGGCCAGATCCTTGTCTGGTCATTAAAATGATTGGCGCTTACGCCGACTTTAGCATAGAAGCTTCTGATGTTGTAAGCAAGATCTGCTGATCCTTTTAGGATTTGTCCATTACCATAAGTATCACTTAGTGAAGTTTGATATTGGGGTGTTATAGAGAAATCCCAAATATCATTGACTTTGTACTCTACAGTACCGAGTGCAGTGATGTTTCTCTCGTTATGATTAGTACTTATAGATTCCCATTGTGAGAGCATGGTATGCGCTCTGAAGTTCCAATGACTTGGTGCTGACTTAAATGTTTGAAAACCTAAGTTAGCTGATATGCGATCATAGACATTGAAGTTTTGTGCATCAGAACCTACTGGGAAAAGTTCCATACCGTATAGGCCAAAATTGTTGCGATCATACGACACGCGAAGGTCAGTCTTAGTCTCCTTTGTTAAGTAGTACTGCATGCTCACATCTAGGCCTTTGCTGGTTATAGATTTGTTAGCTACTTTTTTTTCATTTCGATTGTCATAGTTGACAACAGCATTGATATTAAAATAATTAGGTGCTGTATATGCGTACCCAGCTTGGCCATAGATAGGATTAAGAGTTCCTTTGTCTAATTTTAAAAATCCCTTATGCCCTGATATATCTGGTAAGGTCTTGTAAGCTACTGGCATGATAGATATATCTATATCTGGCGTGAATGCAGATATAGTCGAAAGTGTATCTTTCTTAATGTTGAGGTGAGATCTCTCTGGAACCATAATGGAGGCATAATCAAATACCGGATTAGATTGATAGATCTCATTATTGTATTCTTTCTTAACTAGTATCTCTCTATTATCTAGGGAGGGCTTTTGGCCAAATAATGAAAGAGCCAGAATGCTAAATAATAATGTTGTTGTCGTTTTCATCAATGTGGGGTTTAGAATATTTTGGCTTCTAGTTTTGTAATTCTAAAGATCTTAATTTCTCTTTTGCAGTTTCCTTGAGGCTTGGAGGGATGTTAGTATCTGAACCTATCAATGCTTCAAGAGCTGCAATCGCACTGTCTTTGTCATCTTTAAGGATGCTGATATCTGCAATCAAGATGATGCCTTTTGCGAGCCATGCTGGCTCTTCAAGTAGTGCGTCATAGTGATCCGTAATGTTTGAGTATGCCTCATCAAGGTTGCTATTGTTAAAGTTGGCCAATCCTCGTTGATAGATCTGCTTAGGCATTTTCTTTACTAAGGTTGCTACATTATCGTTTTTATAAAAATCTATAAGAGCTGTCCAATCTTTTTGAGATACCATTTTATTAGATAAATCTTTCACGAGCAGCGTCTTGTTATCTGCCTTGTAAGTATCCGTTAGGATATATTGATGGACAGAAGCAATGGATTGAGTTGTCTGATCTGTCGCTATCAAAGCTTTAGACCATCTATAATGCTCATCTTCGCTCATAGCCAGCTTTGGATATTGAGCTTCCCGCTTATTAATGAGGCTTAAGAATGAAGTAAACTCTTGCTGTCGATCAAAAGTTATCTCCAGTGCTCTTTTGTAAGCCTCTTTAGATTTAGCTTCGTCTTTGTGACTTGTTGCTGCAACATAGCTTGATTGAGCTTTAGCCCAATCTCGCTGTATCTCGTATGATTTGGCAAGCATGAGGTGGGTCTGTGGTATGCCAAGATCTTGAGGGTACTCATTGATGAGCTTGGTCCATTGATCTATCGCTGGTACTACAGCTCCTTTCTCATAATTGTCTAATGCCAGATCATACAAAGCTTTAGTGACCTCCGTGTTATTAGACATATCATTACCCGCTACCAGGTCAAGATATGCTTCCGTATTGTTCGTATAGTCCGCATAGATCTCTCTTAGAGCAAGTTGTGATCTTTGAATGACATCCTGATTAGAAGAATTGTCAATTAGTGATTGAAAGTAAGCTTCGGCTTTATCATATGCACCAGCGTTGACACTGATCAAGCCAAGTTGCGCTGTTGACTCTTCTTGTAGATGTGTAGGTGCAGCAGAGCTTATGATATCGTTATAAAAGTTAGCTGCCTTATCATACTCTTTAATTGTAAAGAGTGCATTAGCTGTATTGAATCTTGCTCTGTTAAAATACTTGCTTTGCTTATAATCAGATACGATCTCATCCAAAATGAGAATCTGATCATAAGGCCGTCCATCAAGTTCTGCTATTATAGCGTTCTGCCATAAAGCATAATCTTTTCGAGGACCATTTCTATTTATAATTTGTGTGTAAGCTCTTTGTGCGCTTTGGTATTCGTCTAAGAGGAAGTAGCTGTCTCCTATGCGTAGGAAGATATCATCTTCTTTACTTGCTATGCTTTGGTCAGATGGCTTGCTCTTAAGTATGTCAAGTGATTTAGAAAAGTATCCAAGTGCTTCTGAATGGTTTTTTAATTTGAAGTTACTATAACCTAAGAAGTAAGCCACATCAAAGTCTAGCTTAGATAACGGCTGCTCTGCTGGTCGAGTGGATTCGTAATTAGAAAGAAGTCGACTGGCTTTTTGATAGTTTTCATCTTCGTAAGCCATGATGCCTCGCCATGCTGCTACATTGCCTCTCTCTTCTACCCGCGGATCAATATCTGCCATTAGGTCAAAGTAGGATTTGGCTTTGTCTTTATTGTTCTGTTGTAGCGATGTAAGGGCTTTATTATAAAGAGAGCTCTTTATAATCGACTTGTCTTCAAGCGCTATGTTGAGTTGTCCGACTATGTTTTTATAAACTGTCTCATTGTCTATATTGTCAATCACCTGAGAGAGTAGGGCAGTAGCTTCATTCTTTTTATTGCTGTCCATTAACTTGACAGCATGAAATGCCAGTTTGTCGTACTTATTGATTCTGCCATTTAGAACAGCAAGGTTCCAATTAATTTCATCTTTATCAAAAGCTCCATTCGTATATAGACGCTCAAATGTTGCAATGGCTTCAGTCGTATTACCTTGATTAGCGAGGTTTAAAGCATGCTCATATTGTGCCTTTGATGAGATGTTACTTTGTACTGAGGCGATATCGCTTAGGTATTCTGACGAAGCGGCGTCGTTTCCTATTTTCTGATAAGCGATGCCTAAGACATAATTTTCCTCAGGGAGTAATTGTCTTTTGTTTCGTAACATATCAAGAGAAGCGATCGCTCCTTTATAATCTCCTGACTTGTACTGTGCATATGCTACGATCTTTATAATCCCTTCGCTATTGTGGAGTTGATGATCTCGTATTCTAGGTTCATAGTATTTTACGACAGTGTTATAATCTTTGTTACCATAATGAGCCGCTGCCAGGTAGTATGGAGTTTGATTTTTTAACTTCTCATCTTTGCCTATCTTTTTAAGCTTGTCTTGAGCATCATCATACTGTTTGTTAAGCATGGCGATGAGGCCTGAGTAATAGAATGCATATTCATATTCTCCTTTACGCTCTTTTATAATCTTATCAAAGATCTTATCCGCTTCTATAAATCTCTTTTGCTTAAAGAGCTCATAGGCGTATAAAAACTTAAAGGTTGCTTGCTCATCATACGTAAGCGTTGCATCTTCTACTATGCCCCAAAAACTATCTTCAGTATCTAAGACTTGCGCAGATGACTCTTCTTTTAATATCTGTACGAAGAGTTGAGATATCTCCTTGCCACTGATGGTCTGCTTAGGTGTGCGCTCCAACTCATATGTGAGATCTGGATATCGAGTATGAAGCAAGCCGATGATCTTGTGTCGATCTACCTCTTGGGCACTTGTCATATCGCTATAAGGATCGATTGTTGACAAAGCAAAGTGATATAGACCTTCAGCGATGCGATCATCGAGCTCTAATGTCCTTGACCCATAGAGATCTTGCTGACTGACAACTTGATTGTTTAGTCCGCCAACAGTTACTAAGATGATTACTAACTGTCTGAAAAAAAACGATTTACACATAAGAGAAAATGTTAATATGTAAATTTATCATTACTTTTTGGATTAGGCAATCTTTTGACCGATCTAATCCTTCATAGTGTCATAATCTCTGGTTTTTACCAGTATGATTTGATAAAATCAGTAGCACTTATAACTATTCATCACTGATGACGTTATCTTCATGTCACATTCTATTGGTGTATCGACCTGATCGCTGATGGATGGTTGAGGAGATTATATGAAAAGTAAGATGATGATAAGAATCCTGATAGCCCTTGCCGTCTTAACTGGCGCTTCTGCATTTTTTACGAGTCAAGATGAGTCTTATACACCTGAGAAAGAGCAGGTTATACTCGAGTCAGTACTCTTGGCACTCAGTCAGGCCCATCTTCAACCAGTCGATATAGATGATAATTTTTCCAACAAAGTCTTTGATGAGTTCTTAGAGGCACTTGATAGTCGTAAGCGATTTTTTATCCAAGAGGATATAGACGCTTTGTCCATCCATAGATCTGATTTAGACGATATGCTTCAGCAATCAGACCTTACCTTTTTTGATAAGGTCATTGAGCTTACTGATATTAAGATCAAAGAGACTCAAACATATTATCAAGAGTTCTTAGCGGAGCCATTTGACTTTAATCAAGAAGAGTCTGTCGATATGGACTACGAGGATATGCCATATGCAACCTCCACTGATCAGCTTAAAGAGCGATGGCGCAAGCGCCTCAAATACTATACACTCCAAGAACTGGAGAGTAGAATCAATGCTCCTGAGACCGAAGACGAAGCTCCTATGTCCCGTGAAGAGATGGAAGAAGAATCGCGCAATGAGGTCAAAGAGGCATACGACAGGTGGTATGAGAACTATGAGAAAACACGCCGATCGGATCGATTTGAGCAGTTTCTTAATGTCATAACACGTCAGTACGATCCCCATACAGCTTACTTTAGCCCAAAAGGAAAGCAGGACTTTAACATGCGTATGGGTGGGAAGCTCGAAGGCATCGGCGCTCAGTTATCGACGGTTGGAGAGTTAACGCAAGTTGTAACCATCGTGCCAGGTGGTCCTGTATGGAAGGATGATCGGATAGAAGTCAATGATTACTTCCTTAAAGTAGCGCAAGAAGGAGAACAAGCGGTTGATATTACGGGTATGCGCATCGACGATGTTGTCTCTTTGATCAGAGGCCCAAAAGGGACTAAGGTGACATTGACAGTTCAGAAGAAAGACGAAAGCCAAGTGGAGATAGTGATCGAAAGAGACGTGATCAACTTAGAGATCGCACGTGCCAGAGGTGCTATGTTGCAGCATGAAGACTCGTCTGATAAGTTTGGATACATCGACTTACCTATGTTTTACAATAGTTTTGATGGGCCAGAGGGCAACAGTAGTGCTAAAGATGTGGCTGCTTTTATCGATACGCTTAAGAGTGAAGGCATGGATGGATTGATACTCGATCTACGTGATAATCTGGGCGGCGCGCTGATAGATGCGATTGAGATTAGCGGATTGTTTATTGAGGATGGGCCGGTCGTACAAGTCAAGTCAAAAAACAGAAGACCTTACATCCATAAGGATACTGATAGTGGTGTGCATTATGATGGGCCGCTGATAGTTTTGATCAACAGTTTCAGTGCATCTGCTTCTGAGATTGTCGCTGGTGCCTTACAAGACTATGAGAGAGCGATCATCGTCGGTAGCCAATCTTTTGGAAAGGGAAGTGTACAGAACTTTATAGATCTTGATCGCGCGATCAGAGGCCATGATGAAGTGAAGCCGCTTGGTGAGCTAAAACTGACCATCCAGAAGTACTACAGAGTCAATGGAGAATCCACACAACTGCGTGGCGTGATGCCTGATATAGGATTGCCTGATACGTATGAGAATTTGCCGACAGGCGAAAGAGAAAACGATAGAGCGCTGCCATGGTCTAAGATCGAGGATATACCGTTTGGACAGGACGTCTTGACCTATGAAGGTCTCAAAGAGATATCTACTTCAAGTATGAAGAGAGTGGGTGAGAGTGCAGAGTTTGCTATGATCAAGGAGTATGCGTCATGGCTCGAAGAGAATAAAAACAACACCCAAGTCCCGCTTCATCTTGATCAATACATAGAGTACAAAGATCTGCTGGATAAGCGTGCTGACAAATACGACGGTCTCTTTGATAACGATATGGCTGGACTGACGATTGATGCAGTGCGCATGGATTTTGAATCCGAGATCAGTCAAGAAGAAAAAGATGCTCGTGCAGAGGTGTGGGAAGAGGTCGTAACCAAGGACTTCTATATCACCGAAGCTATGAAGATCGTTGGCGATATCGTACACCAAGAAGGTTATGTAGCTGCTGAGAAGGAGGATAAAAATTAAGTCTTCACCTTACAGATGATTTAAGCTTTCGCAAATGTAATCTTCAGACATATTCATCGGTTCTCCCCTTAGATTTGTCTATTCTTTCTTCTTGATCGTGTTGTCTTCGGAGTAGTTAATATATCTTGTTGGCTATACAACAAAATCTAATGCTACTTACTATCCAAAACCTCCAAAAGACATATGCCAATGGCGTAAAAGCCCTCGATAATATAGACCTATCCATATCAACAGGTATGTTTGGTCTACTCGGGCCCAATGGCGCTGGCAAATCCACAATGATGCGCACCATCGCTACATTGCAAGATCCTGATGAAGGATCCATCCAACTTAATGATATCAATGTCTTAGAGTCTCCAACCGAACTTAGAAAGGTGCTAGGGTACTTGCCACAAGAGTTTGGTGTATATCCCAACATATCTGCGATGGAGTTACTCAACTACTTCGCTACACTCAAAGGGATATCCTCTAAAAAAGAAAGAGGAGAGATGGTCAAGTACCTACTTGAGATCACTAACTTGATGGATGCCCGGAAGAAGGCAGTATCAAGTTACTCTGGTGGTATGAAGCAGAGATTTGGTATCGCTCAGATGTTGCTCAATAATCCTAAGTTGATCATCGTCGATGAGCCAACTGCAGGACTTGATCCAGCAGAGCGCAGGAGGTTTCTCAACGTACTAAGAGAGATCGGTAGTGATCATATCGTGATCTTTAGTACCCACATCGTAGAAGACGTACAAGAGCTATGTAACGATATGGCCATCATGAACCAAGGAAAGATATTGCTTAGGGCAGCACCTCATGAATCAGTCGCAGCACTACAGGGTCATGTGTGGTCTAAGATTGTAGATAGAGATAACGTCGAAGCGCAAGCTGCCCAATACCAAGTACTCTCAACTTCCTACAATCCTGATAACTCTCTTAACTTAAGAGTGTTTGCAGATGGCTCTCCAGGATCGGATTTTAAACAAGAAGAAGCAGAACTCCAAGATGTATACTTTACTTATCTCAATGGTTTTAAATCATAAGTGATATGTTAAAGACAATATTTTCATTTGAGTTTAACAGATGGATGAACAAACCATTGTTCTATATCTACGCAGTGATATTGCTCGGTATCGGAGCGCTGTTCATGGCAGCGGCTGGAGGAATCTTTGATGGTAACACAGCGACTGTAAGTGGGTTGACTTTTATAAACTCACCGCTTCAGCTTGCTTATACGATGGGGTCGCTTACGGCCTTTGCATTTTTTCTATTGCCATCCATAGTAGGTGCTACAGTCCAGAAGGACTTCAAGAGTAACATGTATAAGTTGATGTACTCTTTTCCATTTAAGAAGAGTGACTACATCTTTGGTAAGTTTTTAGTAGGGCTTTTGATTTCATTTTTTCTAATGGTTCTAATTGGCCTTGGTGCTCAAGTAGGCACCTCATTTCCGGGTGTAGATCAAAACCTGATTGCACCATTTAGTGGTAAGGCTTACTTGCAGATCTATGGATTGTTTGTGTTACCCAATCTATTGTTGTTTTCTGCGATAGTATTTAGTGTGACTCTATTTTCAAGAAGTATCATTGCTGGATTTGTAGCGTTGGCTGTTTTGTTTTTTGGACAATCGATGGCGGATGTTTATCTGGCCAACCAAGATTATACTTTGGTAGGTGCCTACTTAGATCCGTTTGGCTTAAACGCTGTCAATTACTACGCCAAGTACTGGACGATCACAGAGCAAAATGAAAATCTACTTCCGATCAAAGAAGTAGTTATTTACAATCGCCTATTATGGACAGCCATTGCTCTCCTGATCTTTGCATTTACTTACTATAAGTTCTCATTTCATAGCGAGCCTATAGATCTTAAGTTTTGGAAAAAGAAGGCAGGCCCATCACCTACTAAGCTGCAACGTGGTTTGATCCAACGCATATCTCTTCCTAAAGTGAATTATAGCCATGGGTTTTTACAATCACTACGGAGTGCTTGGGCCTTAACTAAGATAGATCTCAAGTATATAGTCAAGGGAGGGCCTTTTATAGTCGTTGTAATATTGGCTATACTTTTTATGATTATTATGATTGCTGTTAGTGGTCAGATCTTTCAGACAGAGACACTCCCTGTGACAAGAGAGATACTGACCGTGCCAGGAGGTGTGTTTAGTATGTTTATCGCCTTGCTTAGTTTTATATATACGGGTCTCTTGATGCAGCGATCCGAGACAACGAGGATGTTTCAATTAGAAGATGCATCCAGTAGTCGTACTTGGAGCTTTATGCTTTCTAAGTTTGTGAGCGTTGTGTTTATGCAGATGATCCTGCTTGGGGTTATAATGTTAACGGGTATTGCGATTCAGATTTATAATGGATATTATAATTTCGAGTTTGACCTATATCTCTTTGATCTATATGGGGTTAAGTTGATTAATTATGTGGTGTGGTGCTTCTTGGCATTTATAATCTATAGTATTATTCCTAATTTCTATTTAGGCCTGTTTGTATTGCTTGCCTTTGCGATAGGCAGTAACTTTTTAGACTTCATCGGCATAGAGCAATCGATATTCAAGTACAATGATGGCCCTGGTGCTCGATATTCTGATATGTCGGAGTATGGCGTTAGTCTACCTCGGTATTACTTGTATAAGTTGTACTGGACAGGATTGGGTATATTTTTCTTATTTGCTTCATTCCTCTTTTGGAGAAGAGGGGTGCGTCGATCATTTAAGCAAACATTGAAGCTGGCTAAGTCTAGATTGAAGTTGCCAGTGATAGGCGGTATGCTTGTTGGCTTAGCGATGTTCTTTGTGTTGGGTGGATTTATCTATAATGAGACCAATGTAAAAGATACATTTGTCTCTTCTAAAATGTCAGAAGAGCGAAGAGTTAATGAAGAGAAAACTTACAAGAGATACGAGTCTATGCCGCAACCAAGGATCACGGACGTTTCTCTTAATGTGGATCTATATACAAAAGAAAGAAACATAGAAGGGCAAGGAGTCTATACTTTGAAGAATAAGACTACTTCTGCTATTGATACAGTGTATATCAATTATAGTAGACTGGCTAAGGAGATATCGTTTGATAGAAAGGCTGACTTTATACATGATAGCATAGCTCAAATCAAGCTATATGGATTAGAAGAATCATTGTTACCTGGTGAGGAGATGCAGTTGATATTTGATATTAAAAACAAAGCCAATACTATACTTGACAACAATAGCCCAGTAAGAGAGAATGGTACTTTTTTCAACAACAGCTTTTTTCCAAGAATCGGTTATCAAGATGGCGGTGAGCTAACTGATGATAAAACAAGAAAGAAGTACGACTTAGAGCCTAAAGAAAGGTTTGCACCACCCACAGATAGTATAGCCCGTCAGAATACTTACATCTCTGGAGATGCAGATTGGATCAACTTTGAGGCAATTGTAAGTACGTCACCTGATCAGATTGCTATGACACCTGGTAAGCTACAGCAGGAGTGGGAAGAAGATGGCCAGAAGTATTACCATTATAAGATGCAAAGTAAGATGCTCAACTTCTATGCGATCATCTCGGCTAGATATGAAACTTACGAAGACAATTGGAATGGTATACCCATCACCATCTACTATCATAAAGGGCATGATTATAATCTTGAGCGTATGATGGATGGTGCAAAAGATGCGCTTGCTTATTGTTCTGAGGAGTTTTCTCCCTATCAGCATGATCAGTTGAGGATATTAGAATTTCCAATTATTGGAGGAGGGTTTGCGCAATCATTTGCTAATACGGTGCCTTTTTCAGAAGGGATAGGTTTTATCGCAGATGTCGATGATGAAGATGATGGTGTAGATTATCCGTTTGCCATCTCCGCACATGAAGTTGCACACCAGTGGTGGGCGCATCAAGTGATCGGCGCTAAGGTACAAGGTGCAACTGTGATGAGTGAGAGTCTCTCAGAGTATGTATCACTAAAAGTACTTGAAAAAGCCAATGGCCCAGAACAGATGCGTACCTTCTTAAAGAGTGCGCTAGATGCTTACTTGTTAGGTAGAACGGTAGAGCGTAAGAAAGAACAACCACTTGCCTATGTTGAGAACCAACAACACATACATTATAATAAGGGCTCTTTGGTGTTTTATGCTTTGTCGGATTACATAGGAGAGTCTAATCTCAATGCGGCTTTGAGTAGATACATAGATAGTGTAGGATTTCAAGAAGCACCCTACACGACATGTTTAGAATTGTTAGACTTCTTGTATGAAGCTACTCCAGATAGCCTGGATTACTTTATAGAAGATAATTTTGAATATATAACGGTATACAATAACCGAGTTATAGACAATGACTTCAAGGAACTACCTGATGGTAAATATGAGGTGAATATATCGGCTGAAATTGTAAAGTACAGAGCTGATGATAAAGGCAAACGCATCTATAAGAATGCTGTAGGCGACAGTCTCTCGATTCAGAAAGAAGGAGCGAAGCGCCCTACTCAGTCTTATCCATTGGCTGATTATGTAGAGGTAGGCGTCTTTGGAGTGGATGATGAAGGAGATGAGGAGGTCTTGTATTTGCGTAAGCATAAGATAACAGACATAGCTAATGACTTCAAGATCGTTGTTGATAAAGAGCCTTCTGAAGTAGGTATCGATCCTTATAATAAGCTCATCGATACCAATAGTGAAGACAACCGCCGGAAAGCGGAATCAATAGAGTAATTGCACAGCCTATATAGTTGACACGAGATTAAACTTTTTAACGGCTACGTATGCCAGACAAATTGTAAAATATATCCTGTTTTACGTTTTGAATACTGATATATTCGTGGCTATAAACCAAGCTAAATGAAGAATATTATTCCCTTAATTATTGCGCTTTGCTTTTCTATCGGGCTTAGTGGTCAGTTGAACAAGATAGACTTCACAGAGTATGATCTGGACAACGGTCTACATGTGATCTTGCATCAAGACAAGGCAACACCAATTGTCGTGGTATCCGTGATGTATCATGTTGGTTCTAAAAATGAACGAACAGATAGAACAGGCTTCGCGCATTTCTTTGAGCACTTGCTTTTTGAGGGCTCAGAAAATATCGAGCGAGGAGAGTTCTTTCAGTATATAACAAATGCTGGAGGATCTAACAATGCTTACACGTCTCAAGACAAGACCTACTATTATGAGCTGCTACCTTCTAATCAGTTAGAGTTAGGTCTATGGTTAGAGAGTGAGCGTATGCTTCATGCCAAGGTCGATATCAAAGGCGTAGAAACACAACGCGAAGTTGTGAAAGAAGAGCGTCGTCAAAGAGTTGAAAACCAACCATATGGTACGTTTCAGGAGAATGCCATGAAGCTTGCATTTAAAGATCATCCATATAAGTGGACACCGATCGGCTCTATGGAGCACTTGAACGCTGCCACAGAACAAGATTATGTAGACTTCTATAATGACTTTTATACACCTAATAATGCCGTGCTGTCTATAGCAGGCGACATAGATATAGAAGAGACTAAAAAGTTGATAGACAAGTACTTCTCTACGATACCAGTAAAGAAAGAGGATATCTATAGACCGCAGATCGTTGAGAAGCCAATGGGCGGACAAGTCATAGATACGATCTATGATAATATCCAACTGCCAGCGGCGATCACAACATATCGCATACCTGCTTTAGGAACAGATGATTTTTATGCAGTCAATATGTTGAATACGCTTCTATCTCAGGGTCAAAGCTCACGTCTTAACAAAGCTATCGTTGATGAACAACAGTTGGCAGTTTTCTCAGGTGGATTTCCTTTTGAATTAGAAGATCCGGGTGTGGCTATTGTTTTTGGGATTGCCAATATGGGCGTTGATGTCAATAAACTGCAAAGTGCTATTGATGCAGAATTGAAAAAGGTGCAAACAGACTTAATCAGTGAGGAGGAGTTTCAAAAACTTCGTAACCAAGTAGAAAGCAACTTTGTAACTGGCAATGCACGTATCGCGGGTATCGCTGAGAGTTTGGCTAATTATCATATGTATTATGACAATACCAACTTGATCAATACAGAATTAGATAGATTCTTAGCTGTTACAAAGGAAGATATAAGAGCAGCCGCTCAAAAGTATTACAATGTCGATAATAGAGTAGTACTCCACTATCTACCAAAACAGACAACACCTTAATTAGAAAATTATTATCCTTTCTTAATATAGAAACGAAGACATGAGATATATATCATACATTATAATTACGCTTTTATTCATCACGTCGGCATGTTCGCCAAAGGTGTCTGATTCAGCTGCGTCAGCAGAGAGTCAAGCTAAAGAGATGATGGAGAAAGAGCAAATGGCCAAAGACGAAATGGCCAACATGGATAAAAACGCATTTAGAAAAACCGTGCCTGCGGCCGGGCCGGCTCCACAAATTAATATTGGAGAAGCAGAGAGTTTCGAACTTCCTAATGGATTGAAAGTGATCGTAGTTGAGAACCACAAAGTGCCTCAAGTATCATTTCAATTGAGCTTGATCAATGATCCAATTAGAGAAGGCGACAAAGTTGGGAAAGTAGCAATGGCTGGAGATATCTTAGCTAGAGGTACTACAACCAAAACAAAAGCGGAGATAGATGCAGCGGTGGATTATTTGGGCGCCAACCTTTCATCATCTTCAAGTGGTATCTTTGCAAGTGCGTTGACAAAGCATCAGGACAAGCTATTAGCTATCATGTCAGATGTCCTTTACAACCCTTCATTTCCAGAAGATGAGTTAGATAAGATAAAGAAGCAAGTACTTTCAGGATTAGAATCAGCAAAGACTGATCCTAATGGCATAGCCAATAATATCAGGGCTAAGGTTCTTTATGGAGACGATCATCCTTATGGAGAGATCCAGATACCTGATCATGTTAATAACATCACATTAGCAGATCTGAAAGCTTATTACAATGATTACTTCGTGCCATCCAACGCCTACTTGATTATGGTAGGTGATATCACGAAGGATCAAGCGATGGGCGTCGCAAAGAAATACTTTTCAAATTGGAAAGGCTCAATGCCTAAGAAGCCAGCAAGAAGACCTGTTGCTATGTCAGATAGTCGCAATGTCAGCTTTGCGCATAAAGACGGCGCTGTACAAAGTGTAATCATAGTGGCTAATCCAGTGGATATCAAACCAGGTGATGTTGATGCCATCCCAGCAAGAGTGATGAATACTATCTTGGGTGGGGGTTTCTCAGGGAGATTAAACCTCAACTTGAGAGAAGATAAAGCATATACTTACGGAGCAGGTTCTTCTATCTCTACGGATCCTTTGATTGGCTCTTTCTCTGCGACAGCAAGTACACGTAGCGAAGTTACAGATAGTTCTATCGTTCAGTTTTTATATGAATTAGAAAGAATCAGAACAGATCTCGTAGACGAAGAAGATCTTCAAAATATCAAAAATTTTATGACAGGTGGTTTTGCAAGATCGCTTGAGTCTCCACAGACGATTGCAAGATTTGCATATAATATCGCTCGTTATAATTTGCCTGCTGACTACTATCAGGTATATCTTAAAAAACTCAATGCCGTTACGCGAGAAGACATCTTGTCAATGGCTAAGAAGTATATCCATCCAGACAAGGCTGATATTATAGTTGTCGGTAACAGAGATGATGTTGCGGATAAGCTCTCTGTATTTGATGCTGATGGCGAGATCGCTCACTATGATGCTTTCGCAAATGAAATTAAAATAAATGATGTACCACTTCCGACAGATATTACGGCGGCACAGATCGTTGGTGATTATATCAATGCCGTAGGTGGAGAGGCGAAGTTAGCGGGTATAAAAAGCTTATACACCAAGAGTGGTGCTAATATGATGGGACAAGACATCACGATAGAGCTTTATCAAATGAATGACAATAAACTGGCCATGAAAATGGGTAGCGGTGCCATGGTCTTCATGGAGCAAAAATATGATGGAATGAAAGGGTCAGTCTCACAAATGGGTCAGTCACAAGTATTCACAGAAGGAGATGAGCTTCAGTCGATGAAAGAAAGTGCAAGAGTGATCCCTCAGAGATACTACGTTAAAGAAGGTGCAACGCTCGAGCTGAAAGGTATCGAGGATGTGGATGGAGAGAAGGCATATCGCATAGTCGTCACAGATGCTAATGGTAAAGCATCCTCTGAGTACTACAATGTAGCTACAGGATTATTGATTAGAAGCCTCGAAACACAAGAAGGTCCTCAAGGATCAGTAACTGTAACCACAGATGTAGGTGATTACAAAGACGTTGGCAATGGTATCATGATGCCACATGTCTTGTCAGTAGTCGGTATGCTTCCAGGTGGAGCAGCGATGAAGATGACAGTAAGTGAGATACAAGTGAACGGTGAAGTTGACGAAGCGATATTTACCATAGAGTAATTAAACTCGTTGACGATATAAAAAAGGCGAAGCACTTCAAGGTGTTTCGCCTTTTTCATTTGAAGCAATTGTTATTCTGGATTATCGTCTTATCTTTTGATTCTAAACTTGGATATGATGATTCGACTATTCGCTTTTTCTTTAGCCACCTTTTTCTTTAGCCTTGATCTACAAGGTCAATCAACAAATACTTTTAATGTAGATGGCTTACAAGCCGAAGTAGAGATTATAACAGATCGATGGGGCGTCCCTCATATCTATGCACAGAATGAAAAAGATCTCTTTTTTGCTCAAGGATATTATGCTGCTAAGGATCGATTATTTCAATTTGAGATCTGGCGGAGACAAGCAACTGGTACAGTAGCAGAGATCTTGGGAGAGCGAGAACTTAAACGAGATATTGGTACTCGTTTGTTTCAGTTTCGCGGTGATATGGATCAAGAGATGAATCACTATCATCCTCATGGCAAGTCGATCATCGAGTCTTATGTAGCAGGTGTCAATGCTTATATCAGCTATGTCAACGCCAATCCTAAAGAACTTCCAATGGAGTTTGGACTTTTGGGTATCAAGCCTGGAGTATGGACTCCGGCAGTCGTTATTTCAAGACACCAAGGATTGTTAGGAAATATCGGCGCAGAGTTAGCTACAGTCCGCGCTGTTGCTGCTATAGGGGCAGAGAAAGTGAAGGAACTGGGATGGTTTCATCCTCAAGAACCAAATCTTGATATAGATCCGGCGATCAATACTGACTTGCTTAAAGAAGATGTAATCGAGCTGTATAACGCCTATCGTAGACCATTACAATTTCAACCAAGTGACATCATCGCATATGAGCATAGTAACCAATCAAACTACTATGATTTGGCGAAAGCTGAGGATGCATCGTATGAAGCTTTTGTACGTGATGATCTGCAAGATATCGGAAGTAACAATTGGGTGATTGATGGGAGTCTGACGGAGTCAGGATTTCCAATTATGGCCAATGATCCACATAGAAGACAATCTACACCTTCGCTAAGGTACATGGCTCACCTTGTTGCTCCAGGTTGGGATGTGATCGGTGGAGGAGAACCAGAGATACCGGGTATATCTATCGGCCACAATCAACATGGTGCTTGGGGGCTTACAGTTTACAGGACTGATGCTGAAGATCTCTATGTCTATGAGTTGCATCCCGATGATCCGCACAAGTATAAGTATCGAGGTCAGTGGGAGTCGATGACGATCATCAAAGACATTATAAAAGTGAAAGGTCAGGATGATGTAGAAGTGGAGCACGCCTATACAAGACATGGTCCAGTCACTAAGATTGATGAATCCAATGATGTCGCTTATGCGATCAGATGTGGTTGGTTAGAAGTTGGAGGGTCTCCTTATCTCGCCAGTCTTAGGATGAATCAAGCGAAGAACTGGGAAGAATTTAAAGAAGCATGTAACTATAGTCATATCCCTGGAGAGAATATGATCTGGGCAGACCGAGAAGGAAACATCGGTTGGCAAGCAGTCGGCATCGCACCAGTAAGGTCAGGATGGAGTGGGCTGATACCAGTGCCTGGAGATGGCAGGTACGAATGGTCGGGATATCTACCCATCATAGCGAAGCCTTCATCTTATAACCCAGCCTCAGGTATCATCAATACGTCTAACGAAAATGTCACTCCAAGAGATTATCAACATTGGGATGCTGTATCATACCAATGGTCAGATCCGTATCGGGGAGATAGAGTTTTAGAAGTCTTGAAGAATGGTCGAAGTCATAGCATGGCCGATATGGCGGCATTGCAGACTGATTATCTTGCCATACCAGCTCGCCAGATCCTACCATTGTATAAAAATATCGCAGGTTCAACTGACATGGATAAGAAGGCTTTAGCACTTTTACAATCTTGGGATTATCACATGACGCCGGATTCTAAAGCTGCAGGTATCTATAACGAATTAGAAAAACAAATCAAGAAAGCTATTACCTACTTGAAAGTACCACCTGATCAAGGTGTTGATGTTAGTGTACCCATAAAGAGAATCATAGAATGGTTGTACTTGCCAGATGGTGATTTTGGAGATGATCCATTGAAGGGCAGAGATGCAGTTCTACAGAGTGCCTTGCAAAAAACAGTGGCAGCGCTTTCATCCAAGTTGGGTAAGAACATGGAAGATTGGCAGTATGGGCAAGCTGATTACAAACATGTTACGCTAAGACATCCCATGAGTAGTGCTGTATCTGCAGCGGTAAGAAAGAAACTTGATGTTGGCCCTGCGCCAAGAGGTGGTTACAGCCTTACAGTCAATAACACAGGTGGCCAGGACAACCAGCCCTCAGGCGCATCCTTTAGAGTGATCTGTGATGTGGGAGATTGGGATCATACTTTAGCGACTAACACGCCAGGACAAAATGGAAACCCAGATCATCCCCATTATAAAAACTTGTTTGACATGTGGGCAAAGGATCAGTTCTTTCCATTGTTTTACACAAGAAAGAAGGTGGAAAGTGTTACTGATTATCGGACGATTCTGAAGCCTCAGTGATTAAGTATTATGTGATAGATAAATATGCAATAAGTTAACGTGGCAATGCTTCAAAGCAGAAATTAAGAGCGTCACTTTACTATTTTAAACGTACGATCTTTGATCACCACGATGTAAGTCCCTGATTGAATTGAGGTAAAATCAAGTTCTCTTTGATTAAAAAATTCTTTACTCATGAGTTGCCGCCCAGTCATATCAAACACGCGAACTTGTGACTGGCCTTCTGCTTCAACATAAAGTCGATCAACAACTGGACTTGGATAAAGCTTAATAGTAGTTTGTTCTAAGTCGTCAACTGGAGTTGTAAGTGAAGCGCAGGTTAGATCAAACTCTTGACAATAGGTGCGATTGGATAAAGAGCAATCTATAACGAATGGATTAGCTAGTCCACCTTGATAGGCTGCTATTTTATGTGTTCTTTCTATTTCAAGATCATCTGCAGGATCTTGGATGTGCCATCTGCTTAAGGTAGCTCTTTGATTTTCGAAAAAATCAGGATCTGCATCAAGTGCATCCTCTTCGTACATCGTATAAAAGTAGAATATCGCCCTGGCTACATTTCCTTTATGATCTTCTCTTGGTTCAAACATCCCATTAATCCGCTCGCTATAGTTGTCGATGAGATCGCTTGGGATTGTGGATAGCGCTTTGTTGTCAGAGAACCATGAGGTTGCCTTGTCATCATCGATCTCTCCAAATGGGAAGTTGTCTCGTGAGGTATTGATAGCACTCCTCGTTGGGAAAAGGTGATGTAGATCCGAATATCCATTACCGTATACTTCTGCTGCACCTTTGCTTCTAGGATAAGTATGTTCTGCGTTTATACCATCTGAAGAACCATTGGTGTATAGATAGACAGAAGGGTCTATGCCACTTGGCAAGTCTATCGTATGTCCACTATAAACACAACTGACACTGTCATCTACATTGTATATCTCAGCATACATAACGTCCTTAGCTGTGCTATACCTAAGTACATTTGTGGGTCTATAGTCTTCCACTATTTTATCCAAAAGTGTATCTCCTGACAGATCCGCGAATAGCGAACTTTGTGAACTAACGGAGTAATAACAGCACAAGGAGGCTATAAATAAACTGGTTAATCTTAACATAGTTGGGGTATAGGGATAAGCTTTGAGTGTCAATAATCTTGCCCAAGTGTTTGAGAAAGAAGGCAGTCTCTATCATTGTCGGGTAGTAGCCAAAATGCTCTTGAGAAAGGTCAAGAGTAACTTTTTCTTATCAGGTACTATTGATCGAATAAAGAACTAGTAGGAAGATTTAATACTAAGAATACTTTGGATGGAAATGTTGGACCTAGTGATGGTCAGACCGTCTTAGTGCCTAAGTAGTGAGTGTTTAGGTGATCATAATAAGCTACAGTGTCTTCTTTCAGCTGCTTAGGAAAGATAACAAAGAAAGCATGGAGCATGATAATGCAGATTGATAATAGAAAGCTGAACAATACAATCTTAGCAATAGTTAGCTCCATTAGCTGGAACTTGCCATGCATATCAAATAGCAGGTATGGAAGCACAGGGATACCACCTATTGTTTTGTGATAGGCTTCGGATGAGATAAGAGTTAGATCGCCATTTCCTTTTTTATAGGAGAAAAACCAAGTATGCATCAGCCATATCACATAAAGTAAGGTTGTGGTTTTAATCCCATAATCAATAATTTGATTTGGATTTTGACTATTCAACAGAGTTATGCTGAAACAACCAGTTAGGGCAAGTAAAATCAAAACTTTAGGGAGTTTAAAATAACTAACCAAGTAGCCCCATAACTTCTTATTCCAACTCCAATATAGGTGATGCTTTTTCTCTTTGATTAGAGCATTGATCTTTTCAACTGGCCACTTTTGTAATTCTGATACGACCAGATCTATAGTTTGTCGAGGGTTGTTTTTAGCTAATTCTTCTTCAACACCGCTGGCTATGTGATCGACTAACTCAAGCTCGACATCATAGTAGTTGATGTTGAGGGACTTTATCCATTTGTG
This sequence comes from uncultured Saprospiraceae bacterium, assembly GCA_937942435.1. Lineage (GTDB taxonomy): Bacteria > Bacteroidota > Bacteroidia > Chitinophagales > Saprospiraceae > JAJRXG01. The sequence goes on along the minus strand of CALDEM010000022.1, from coordinate 1,780 downwards.
GATCTCTTGTATGTAGTGGGTGTCTAAGTTGGGCATCTAAGACAGTTTTAAGTGTTTATAGTACTCTGATGTTTCTGTCCTTAGCTTCTTAGGAAGTTCAATTATAATCGCATGAGCGATGATGAGCATGAATCCCATGACCACACTGTGGACCATATTGATGTGATCAGCAATGAAAGTATAGTTAGTTGAGTTTAAGAAAATTACAACAAAATCTACTGGTAAGAAAACAAAGATTGCAGTATCAAAGAAAGCCTTTACGGTGAGAAGCCTGGGTTTTCTAAAGTAGAAGATTCGTTCTATTTTAAAAACGCGTAGTATGCTATAACCTAAAAATGTCCATAGATTAACTTTATAGAAAGTAGTGCTTGTGACCTCAAAATTACCATAAAGTAAAACGGAATAGTAAATAACAACACTCAAAGTAATCCAGATGATAACCTTTGGAAGCCTAAAATACTCTGATATAAGCCTCCATATCTTTTTGGTCCAGCTCCAATATAGGTGATGATTTTTTTCTTTGATGAGCTTAGTGATTTTATCTTTTGACCAGAACCGTATCTCATGATCAAATACCGCCTGAAGGTCTTGGTTTGGATTCTTGGACATCTGAGCTTCAAGTGATGTCGCAAGATGATCTACAATTTCTAATTGTACATCGTAATATTCAACGCCTTGGATTTTAGTCCATTTGTGAAGTGATTGTATGTTTTCTTTGCTGAGCACCTAACTGATTCGTTATAAAAGATTGGTGTTACATCATTTTGTGTTTCAAACTACATGATGGTTAACTAATTCCGCCATTTATGAAGAGCTTGCAGTTAATTTATTTAGAACTTCCAGTTCCTCCATCATCATTCTATGTACAACTCGATGTCTTAAAAGCATATAAATGCTTGAAATATATGTCATTGTAAAAATTATCGAGGAGGATACTAAAGTGAGAATTGTGTCATTTTCTTTGATCACAGCAAAACAAGTCATTACCAAGCAGTAGGGAAGAATGGTGCTAAAGAGAATTCCATCTGTCAATAAGTGTACTCTTCTTTTGCTACTTACAAATCTCTTGTAGACAACATAAGCAATCGGAATCATGGAGGTTTTATATAATATGCTAAGATTCGTGTTCTTAGCAAATCCGCTTTGTAAAAGAAAAAGTAATAGCATAACTGATATTGTGAGTTCAATCCAGCTGATGGATTTTAGTGTTCTCTTGACAACTTCAATCTGGCTTCTTCGTGACTTTGATTGAAGTGTCTTGATAATCTCTTTTTGTCCCCCATAGTTTCTCAATGATGTTTTAAGTGAATTGTAAAAAGATATGGAGCTATCCTCTGTCATTCTCTTTTCAATATCGGTGATGATGTGATCCGCTATTTCTAATTTTACAATAGGGATGTCAGTATTCATTCTTGAGGCAATTGCTCTTTCGACTAAATCTATTTCTTCTTTGTTTAGCATACTGCTGGATTTATAATTCTATGGATTTCTTGGAAATAAGATCTTTGAACATCTGAGCTTCTATCGAGGTAGCAAGTTGGGTTGCAATTTCTAATTGCACATCGTAATATTCAACGCCTTGGATTTTAGCCCATTCGTGAAGTGATTGTATGTTTTCTTTACTTAGCAGTTGGTTAAATTAACTTGATGGTCTTAGAATTTGACTCCTTCTTTTATGCTGTGCATGATTGATATAATATCTTCTGCAGTTATAGTAAGCCGCAACGAAGATTATTAGGGTTAAGAATTTGGCTCCTATGAGTGCCTCGTTGAGCGTAAA
>CALDEM010000021.1 GCA_937942435.1 uncultured Saprospiraceae bacterium | reverse complement strand
AGGCATCTTCAATATCAAAGACATGATGCGTGCTGGCGCAAATGATGAAGAACTAAAAACTGCGCTTCTTTCTGCAGTTGGCTCAAGAGCAATAGATGGTCGAGAGGCAGAGCAACGCCGAGCTGATGACTTGATCAGTGAGTCTATGGCGACGATCGGGGGTTAGGATATTTAATCTGGTATTATAAGAAAGACTCATCCACTAAAGGTGATAAGTCAGCGTCATAATTAACGCCTTCTAAGCCAAATCCAAATAAACGTAAAAATTCAGATTGGTACATATTAAATGACGTAAGGTCATCTAAATTATCTCCACTTACTTGTTCCCAAATAGCTTCAACTTTGCGTTGTGTCTCTGGGTTTAATTCTAAGTCATCAACACGAAATCGAAGAGCATCGTCTAATCGCGGTGACGTAGAGTAAAGACACTCTTCAAATAAGCGCGCCAATTGCTCGATACAGCCTTCATGCGTACCTTCTTCAACCATTACTTTGAATAAGGTTGACAAATATAAAGGCATTAAAGGAATAGCAGAACTGGCTTGAGTGACTACCGCTTTTAAAACAGCTACATGAGCAGTATCTATCTTGCTACGAAGCTCTGTTGCTGCTCTATCTAAGTCTCCTTTAGCTTTGCCTATAGTTGCTTGTCCATAGATTGGCCAAGTAATTTTGTCTCCAAGATAAGTGTAAGCCACTGTTTTGCAATCATCCGTTAACACACCGCCTGCTTGTAAGGCATCGATCCAAAGTTCCCAATCTTCGCCGCCCATGACTTTAACTGTATTAGCGATTTCTTCTTCGGTAGCAGGCTCGATGGAAATATCTGATATTTTTTTAGAATCCGTATTTAAATTTTTCCCGGTATAAGCGTTGCCTATGGGTTTTAATACTGAATTAAACGTTTCTCTCGTATCTGGGTCAGTACGACGTGGTGAGGCCAAGCTATAGATCACTAAATCAACTTGTCCCAAATCGTCTTTAATTTGATCAATGACACGTTGTTTACAATCATGTGAAAAGGCATCAGCATTAAAACTCTTTGAGTACAAGCCAGCATCTGTTGCAGCTTTGTCAAACGCAGCTGCATTATAATAGCCAGCAGAACCTGTTTTGCGTTCAGTTGCCGGTTTTTCAAGAAACACACCTATAGTATTAGCCTTATAAGCAAATGCAGCTGTAATTCGCGAAGCCAAACCGTAACCTGTTGATGAGCCTATTACTAACACATTTTTGGGCTGACCATTATCTGTAGAGAAACTTTGTCTCTGGATAAAGTCTATCTGTTTTTTGACGTTCATAGCACAACCAACCGGATGCGAATTGATACAAATAAACCCTCTAATTCTTGGTGCAATTACCATAAAGAAAACTTTGTTAATCGTATGTCATATTAAATGAAAGTGGCAGTATAATCATTTTGAGTTGAAATATCCTTGTCTACGGCCTGCCTATCACATCGCCCATTAATTGATATAGTGCCAGACACCTTATAACTGGGGTGACAATATTGCTAAATCAGCCAGACACGTGACTTTCCTGTTGTAATCACTACTGCAGCAATTAACTGAATAAATCGTAATAAAAAAAGCACCAGAGATCTCACCTCTGATGCTTCATCATTATAATCCACCTTTATATTTTCAAAGTATGTCTTATCGCTGTCCAGCGATAGTCGTACCTGTCATAAGTTCTTTTATTGGTTCGTCTGACCATATGTTGATGATCTTTATACCTTCTTCTAGTTCTTCGATGAGCACATCTGCAGTCATGTTTTGTAGGTTGATGCCTGCAGGGTGTTCTAAGTATTCTCCATTGTATGTATAGGTTAATCCTGATATAGACTTGCCTATCACTTGATCAGCTTTGATGGCTTTATGCATATCTACAGTCTCTTTCATATCTGATTCCAATCTATTGAGGTCGGTCATCACTATGGACTGTCTGTAAGGTCCACCTGACTTACCATATGATCTATGAAGGATAGGCTTCTGGCGCTTTACTTCATTAGTCACGACCATAGGGAGGATGACATCTGACATATATGTCACATCAGTCATCACTTGACCGTACTTGTTGTCTCCTAAAGGGTAGACCAAAAAGATCTGGTGCTTATTGATGGCGTTGTACTTAAAGTCAAATGACTTCGCCTTCTTACTTGCTGTATTGGTAATGGTAAAAGCAAATTCTTCGAGTTCGCTTTGGTTCTTCCATTTTTCTTTTTCTACGTTGAGTACTAAGCCATATTCTTTAAGGCTTTCTTTCATCTCACCTATATATGTAGGTGTACTGGAGGAAGAGATAACGATAACGGCTTGTTGGTTAGCCTGGCTGATGCCAAGCATGTTGATGCATAGTAGCATCACTAGGGAGGTTATAAAGTTCTTCATAGGTTGGGTTGTTTTGCTCAATACAGCCAAAACCTTGCCAAACATTATGATTTATTGCTATATGTTGAGATGTCTTATTACATCGAGAAGGTGGATTTTATTGGAGTGACTTGATCAGATTCGGGGGTCTAAATAGGTAAGAATGGCCTTTATCTCTTTAATCCTATTTTAGTGATTCAATCTGATTTATAAATGGAAATACTAAACTCAATTTTCGATAGCTGGTATCCTCCCGTACTGACTTTTATAATGTTCTACCTCCTTTACCACGGATCGAGGATATTGCTAAACCGTCAAACCAAAGGGAAAATTGATAAAGGTATCATCAAGTCCATTATACTCTTTAGCATAGTTCTGATAGGTTTAATAAGCTTTATTTTATCGTTGCCATTGGGTGATCAAAAAGATGATATCACCAGTTTGATAGGCATCGTACTTTCAGCAGTTCTGGGACTGAGTGCGACCACTTTTATAGGTAACGCCCTAGCTGGTATCGCTCTTAAACTCAGAGCGAGTTATAGACCAGGAGACTTTATAACGGTCAATGATATTTTTGGTCGTGTTACTGAGTTAGGCTTGTTTCATACTGAGATTCAAACCGTTGATAGAGATCTCACATCACTACCCAATATGACATTGGCTTCTAATGCCCTAAGAGTAACTCGGTCTTCGGGTACCTTTATCAGCACAGAGTGCTCGCTTGGATATGATGTCAATAGATTAAAAGTAGAAGAGGCCTTGTTAGAAGCGGCAAAGAAGGCAGGACTAAAAGAAGGATTTGTACATATCATCTCACTAAGGGACTTTTCGATTGTCTATAGGATACATGGCCTTTTAGAAAATGTCAACTCTATACTTAGCGCAAAGTCTAGGCTGACTGCCTCGGTAATAGATGCTTTGCATGAAGCAGATATTGAGATTGTCTCTCCTAACTTTATGAATCAACGACAAGTTGGAGATACTGTCTTTATAGCAGAAAAGTATAATACAAACAAAAGAGAGGTGCTCGAAGAAAACACACCTGAGGCATTGATATTTGATAAAGCGGAAGAAGCAGAAGGACTTGAGAAGAAAAAGGAAAAACTTGAAGAGCTCGAGGTTAAAATTGAAAAGGATCGCGAGATACTGAAGAAATCATCCGATGCTGCAGAAAAAAGTACTATCAAAGAGAAGATTAAGCGCAAAGAAGAGATCGCCAAAAAGATGACCGATACAATTGATATCGAGGTCGATGAGTTAGATAAGACGACTTAGCGCTTTAAAATTTTATCACAGCCAGTTTAGACTAGAAGGCTTAACTAATAACACTTCCAGAAGCAACTGCGATATCTGGCGCAACAAAGCTCAACTTACCATCACTGTCTTCTGCCATTAAGATCATACCTTGAGAGACTACCCCTCGTAGCTTACGTGGTGCAAGGTTAGCCAGTAGGCTGACCTGTTTTCCTACGATCTCCTCAGGCTTATAATGCTCTGCGATACCTGAAACAACAGTACGCTCCTCTCCAGCAACATCTAATTGCAACTTCAACAACTTGTCGGTCTTTGGAACGGCCTCGGCATGTGTTATCGTTGCAACTTTGATATCCATTTTTACAAAGTCGTTGTACTCTATAGTTGCTTTCTCTTTTATATTTTCATTAGTTACAACAGGTGCGATAACTGTTGTTTCTTTATCCTTTGTTGCACCGAGTTTAGCTTTTTGCGTTGCTATAACTTCGTCATCTATTCTTGAAAACAAGTGTACAGCTTTGTCAATCTGATGTCCGGTTGGGATAGCTAGTTCTCCTTCTGACAATTTGTTCAGCAATGACTCTAACTCTCCATTGCCATTTACCTCGGCGAGATTAAGTAGCGATCTCATCCGCGCGCTTGTAAATGGCAAGAATGGATAAATCACAACACTAAGCGCTGCTACAACTTGTAAACCAAGATTCATCACTGCTTTTACAGTTTCAGGTTCTACCTTGATCTGTTTCCAAGGTTCATTAAATTGTAAAAGCTGATTTCCTTGACTACTGATCTTCATCAAGTGAGTGAGAGCTGCTCTAAATTCAAAATTGCGAATGTACTCATTGACTTCTTGCAGATCATCATGAAGTTGTAACATTTCGGTCTCATGAAAACCATCAAAGTCCTCTGAACTTGGACTTACGAAAACTTCATTAGCATCGAAGGCGGGTACGACACCATCATAATATTTGTGTGTCAACACGACAACTCTGTTAACGAAGTTGGCGAGGTTGTTAACCAACTCGTTGTTGACACTATCTTGATATCCCTTCCAAGTAAACTCGCTATCACGCTGCTCAGGCATATTCTTGATCATGTGGTAGCGTAGCTCATCCTCTTTGCCTGGCAGTTCATCGACATATTCATTGACCCAGACTGCCCAGTTTCTTGAAGTGGATATTTTATCGCCCTCAAGATTTACAAATTGATTAGCTGGAACATTCTTAGGGAGTATATATCCTCCATGCGCATTGAGTATAGCAGGGAAGATCAAGCAGTGAAATACAATATTGTCTTTTCCAATAAAGTGGATCAGCGCTGTGTCTTCATCTTGCCAGTATGTTTTCCAATCCTTACCATTGTCCTTTGCCCACTGTTTGGTTGCAGATATGTAACCGATCGGGGCGTCCATCCAGACATAAAGTTTTTTGCCTTCTGCTCCTTCTATCTCTTGTGGTACATCTACACCCCAGTCTAGATCTCGAGTCATAGATCGAGGTTGTAGTCCGCCATCTAACCAAGATTTACACTGACCAAGTACATGGTTTTTCCATTCTTTAGGATCATGTAGCTGTTGACCATTATGATTGCCAGTGTTGATCCACTCTTTTAACCAAGTCTCATACTTATCCAGCGGTAAGTACCAGTGCGTTGTTTTTTTCAATTGTGGCGTACTACCGGATAGAGTAGAAGTAGGATCGATGAGTTCTGTAGGACTCAGTGTTGATCCACAGTTTTCGCATTGATCGCCGTAAGCTCCAGGATTGCTGCACTTAGGGCAAGTCCCTTTTATATATCTATCTGCTAAAAACTGTTTTGCAGTCTCATCGTAGTATTGTTCTGATTCTTTTTCTATAAACTCTCCTTTGGCATGAAGCGTTCTGAAAAACTCTTGCGAAGTCTTATGATGTACTTCTGCTGAAGTACGGTGATAGATGTCAAAGTCGATGCCTATCTTTTCAAATGCAACTTTAAAAAGATCATGATACTGATCGATGATATCTTGAGGTGTACGATTTTCTTTAATGGCCTTAATTGTAATAGCAGCACCATGCTCATCACTACCACAGACCCAGACTACATCCTTGCCCATCAATCTTAAAAAACGGACATATATGTCAGCAGACAGATACGCTCCAGCTAAGTGACCTATGTGTAGCGGCCCGTTAGCATATGGCAATGCCGATGTGACGAGATATCTCTGTGGTGGATATAACATGTAGCGGTTACGTTTGGCCTATGATAATAATTCTTGAAAATAACTGACGAAGTCATCAACAGACATTGTCCCTTGATCACCTTCTCCTTGCTTTCTTATAGAGACCGTTTTAGCCTCCGCTTCCTTCTCCCCGATGATCAACATGTAAGGGATCTTTTTCAATTCTGTATCTCTAATCTTACGTCCGATAGACTCTGTTCTATCATCTATAAATCCTCTGATGTCATGTAGCGTAAGTGCTTGCTTTACTTCCTTAGCCCAGTCCAATTGGTTATCACTGATCGGAAGGATAGCCAGCTGATCTGGCGTCAACCATAGTGGAAACTTACCAGCACAATGCTCTATCAGTACACCCATGAATCTCTCCATAGATCCAAAAGGTGCTCTGTGTATCATCACAGGTCGGTGTGGCGCATTGTCAGATCCGATATATTCTAATTTAAATCTTTCAGGTAGTATATAGTCAACTTGGATTGTACCCAGCTGCCATGATCTTCCTAATGCATCCTTGACCATGAAGTCGAGCTTTGGTCCGTAGAATGCTGCTTCACCCAACTCGGTTACAGTTTCTAATCCTACTTCTTGGGTAGCTTCTATAATCGCCCGCTCTGCTTTCTCCCAGCTCTCATCACTGCCGATATACTTCTCTTTGTTTTCTGGATCTCTAAGAGATATCTGTGCAGTCACATTATCAAAGCCAAATTTTTTCAAAACGAGCGTAGTAAGATCCAGTACGTCTAAAAACTCCGCCTTGACCTGATCATCTGTACAAAAGATATGTGCATCATCTTGAGTAAAGGAGCGTACCCTTGTTAAGCCGTGTAGCTCACCACTTTGTTCGTATCTATAAACCGTTCCAAATTCTGCAATTCTAATCGGTAATTCTTTATATGAATGAGGTTTGTTGCCATAGATCTCACAATGGTGAGGACAGTTCATCGGCTTTAGTAAAAACTCTTCTCCTTCTCTCGGTGTGTTGATCGGTTGAAAAGAATCTTCTCCATACTTTTCATAATGACCTGAAGTAACATAAAGTTCTTTCTTGCCGATATGAGGAGTGATCACAGGTTGGTATCCTCGCTTAAGCTGTTCCTTTTTTAGAAAATCCTCAAGGCGTGATCTTAGTGCTGTTCCCTTAGGCAACCAGATAGGTAAGCCCATACCTACTTTCTCTGAAAACATAAAGAGCTCTAACTCTTGACCTAACTTTCTATGATCTCTTTTCTTCGCTTCTTCCAGCATCTCCAGATACTGAGTTAGCTCTTTTTGTTTTGGGAAGGTGATGCCATAGATCCGCGTCATCTGTTTGCGCGTCTCATCTCCTCTCCAGTACGCACCTGCTATCGCGAGAAGCTTTACCGCTTTGATCTTCCCAGTATTGGGGATATGTGGTCCTCTACATAGATCTGTAAATCCTCCTTGCTGATAGAATGAGATGCTACCATCTTCTAGACCATCTATCAATTCTAATTTGTATTCGTCGTCCTTTTCTTTAAAGTAAGTGATAGCATCAGCTTTAGAAACTTCACTTCGTATGAAGTCATTCTTCTGACTCGCTAACTCTTTAAACTTAGCTTCTATCTTTTTGAAGTCATCTGATGAGAGTACTTTGTCTCCAGTATCGATATCGTAGTAGAAGCCATTGTCTATAGCAGGTCCTATACCAAACTTGGTGTCTGGGAACAATGCTTCGATTGCTTCTGCCATCAAGTGCGCCGACGAATGCCAAAATGTCGTCTTACCTTCATTATCCCTCCATGTGAATAACTTTAACTCCGCGTCAGTATTGATCGGTCTACTGAGGTCTCTCACCTCGCCATTAACAGACGCCGCTAAAACGTTTCGCGCTAACCCCTCACTGATAGAAGTAGCCACTTCCATTGCCGTTACCCCAGATTCATATTCGCGTGTTGCACCATCTGGCAAAGTAATTGTAATCATCTACACCTTTTGTTTTGCTTTGAGATCGACTTCAGAGATTGATATTTTTCCTTCAGATTCTGTCAGAAAAACGGTTAGCAAATATAGCCTCTCCACTTCATCTTATCCCTCGTTTTTCAATTAATTATGGTATTAACTATATGATTTTCGCTCTCCATCTTCTCCTTTCGGCAAATACCTCCTCTACAGCTTAAAGATACTTCCTCTGTCTTGCTCCTTTCGCGCTACTCCACTATTGTAAATATGATAGAAGTATAGCCCCGATGGAAGTGGGGTATCACCATCACTTCTACCATTCCACAAGTAAGTATTGATCCCTCTTTTTAATCCTCCGAAACCTTCTCGTCCGACTTGCTTTACTAACTTACCATCAGTGGAGTATATGTTAAGACTGAACTCTTCTGGCGACTGGTCGCTATCGACATACAACTTAAACTCTACGATCTGATCCATAGGATTTGGACTGATGACAAGCGATGGTATATCAGATGAAAAGTTAACCTCAAATGAGATTCTATATTTCTGACTTCCTGCTTTGTTGCCAGCTATATCTTTGGCTTGTACTTCAAGCGTATATGTACCTTCTTGATTGAGGTCTGGATGTAAGATAAAAGCGGCAACGTTCCTATCTATCGAAGAAGAAGGGAGCCAGGTCACATTTTCAGTATTTACTTTGGCTTTCCATTCTAATAACTGCGGATAGAATAGTGTGATCTCAAAGTCTTCTGGATTATCAAGTAGCAAAAAAGAATCTTCATCTCTCAACGTCACCACGATCTCAGGTGTCTGGTTGATCACCTCACCATTGGTGATATGTCTTCCATCAAATGTCACATCCAAAAAAGGATTACGTTTATCAGGTCTAACATAGAAGTTTGCAAAGCCAAGATTATTACAATCAGTCATCTCCGCTTGATCCTCATTTGGGTTGATCTCGATAACGATCTGATAGTGACCGGCAAGCAAGTCAGTACTTAGTGATTGTAGGATGTTGATTGTATCTTGACCGGGCAATGCGTCAGATCTTTTAACAATGATTTTTTCTTTGAAGTCTTCGTCTATTAAAGTATATCTGATTAGTACTGGGCCCATGTCTTCTTCAGTAAGATTGACAAGGTCATAATCAAGAGAGAGGACCTCTCCCGCGTCAAGCGTATCTACAATTTCAAATGTTGTGGCTTCTGCATAGAATGCAGCATCAGGGAGCTCATTAGTGATCACTCTCCAGAATTTTAATTGAGCCGCTGTTTTATCCTCCTCATCAGATGTCTCATATGCCAATTCTAATTTTGGATAGATAGCCGGGTTGATACTGGTCAAGTTGACATCATAATCGTTTTCAACCACCTTGAGTGTATCTTTTTGTCCACCAGGCTTGATACCAAGTACAAGGACTCTTGATAGATCTGCGTTTTCTTTTTCTTCTGACCATTGTAATCTTAACCATCTGCCTCTGTCACCCAGTGGAACAGAAGAGACAACTCCTTCAGACCATATGGTTTGAGCCTTAGAAGTTAGATCTACAGTCTCATATATGTTGTTGGCGATGTCTTCAACGATTGGGCCGTTACCCTTGTCATAGATGTATGTATACGGCACAGTTCCTTTTTCTAAAAGTTCTCGTACTCTAGTGGCTCCCTGTTCTTCTAATTTATCCATTATCGACGGCCCCGATGTTGTTGGTTCATCCCATAACTGTGTGAATAGTGATGTAGTATCGTTGTCCAACATCGTGTGAAAGAACACCCTTGCGCCATCCGGGATGTTATCTAATAAAGTGACGATGTTATGTATATCATCTGGCTTAGTCATGTCATATAAAAAACCATCAGATGTAAATGGGATGCTGCCAAAGTCACTTCCACTATTAGAAAAAATTACATTCTGTGGATCCCATGCAAAGATAGAAACCAAGGAGCCGAGGCTACGTGGATTAAGAGAAGCCCAAGGTGTACTATTTATATAAACCCAGAAATCCCCCTCATCTCTTATTTCATTTTTTATTCTGATATCCCATTCGCGATTAGAATAATTTAATCTGCGATTTTCTCCTAATTGCACTTTATAATAACTGTTTTCTTGCCATTGATAAAAATGACTTTGATTCCAACCCGGTGCATGATCAGGTATGTATACAAATGAAGAAGACTGCCAATTTTCAGTTTTTAATCTGTCATCTTCAGCCACTGGACTGATCCGCCAATAGTATACTGCATCTTCTATAGCATCTATGTTAGGTGTCCATTGTATGATGCTGGATTGATTGTCGATAGTTGTTTCGCGCATCAATGGGCTATCATAGTTCTGTGTAGTATCGATCTGTATTATAAATTGTCCACCAGGACTTAACCCATTGTTGACTGCAGCACTGAGCGAGATTATATCACCGCCATAGATGCCAAATTCTTGTGGGGAGATAGGCTTTGCACTATTGTCAAAAACAAAAAAGCCAATGCCCTTTTCACCGTCTTGGCCGATGAGTTCATTATTGGACTCTGCTTGTGCGTTAGGTGATTCTTCTATGGTTTTAGCAGGATCTACGTTGATCAATATTCTATTGCTGCCGACCCATCTATCTCCGGGGTTATCTAGATCTATGATCACCTCAGAACTAAATGCAGGTGCCGGTATCTCTACTATCTGTGTATCAATAGGTGTGCCATCTGGTAGTAGATGTACTATCTCGATATCGAGTACTTCATCTCTTGTTGCACCTAAGTTGATTACTTCAAATTGTAAAGTGAACTGCGGCGTAGTAGCATTGAGTATGCCTGGTGCTATGGTTACTGATTCTTGATTGATACTATAATCAGGTCCTTCAAATGCACCAAACCTATAAGCTGGATCACCATGTAAAGTGAGTTGTTCTATCAATGTCTGAACAGATAAAGAAGGGTTGTCTGTTCTGGCTTCAAGTGACTGTTGTAATATGTCCCCGATAGGTTGCCCATACATCTCACCACCTATGAGATCGTATAGGTTGATACCTGTAAAATATTGTGGTTCCGGATAAGCAGTACCAGAAGATGCTATAAAGGCGATAGCTCCTTTTTCTTTTTCTAAAATAAAATCTTCGCTTATACCTCCGGCAACCGTATGTATGTTACCACTGTGACATCCTAGAGAAAGTATGATCGGGTTACGACCTTGGTTGTTATACTTGGATGGATCTTCAAGACTAAAGTCAAAGGTGCCAACAGCAGAATGTCCAAAGAATGTTAGAAGCGCTGATCCCTTATCGATCTCCGATACAATCTGATCTGTGGTTACTCTTTGTAGTGGGTCTGCTGAAGTCTTACGAAAAGTAGTGACATCTGCACCAAATGTATTGTTGCTGATCACGCCGCCCATATCATTTAGAAATCTAAATAGAGTTGCTTGATTACTAGCAGAGCCACCGCTGAGATGTATGACACTTTTTTTCCAAGCCTGCTCTTCTATAGTTTGTTGCTCATCAGTACGAGTCTCATGAGTTATTATTTTATCTAAGTAGTTTGTAACATCTTCTGGTTGTTGTGCTGCTAATCTGCCAATGGCTCTTTGAGGATGTCGCTTATCGTCAAACGCCATAAAGAGATTGTCAGAACCAGGTATACCAAATGTGGGTACAAGCGCTGTGGTTTCTTTTTCTTCTTTGATCTCAGTATACTCCCTTCCTTTTCCAATTAGAAAAGTATAATCTGGGAGACTTGATTGATCACGGAGTTGCCTCATGTATGACTTGATAGCGATAGGATGCCCTTCGATACCATAAGCATATCGTTCTACAAGATCATCGATGTCTAAGATTGTTGTATTGTAACTTCCGCCGACTTCTGATGATCTATAATCTGCGTATTGATCTATAGCTCCAGAAGTGATGAGTTCATCATGTGAGATGATCACATAGTCTGCACTACTTTCTATAGTTTCAAAAGTTTTCTTTTCTAAATTATCAACTTCATGTACTCCTTGATTAAGGTCGACAAGTCGCCATGCCTGTTCTTGTAAGGCACTTGGAGTTACAAACATTATGTTAGCACCTTCTTGCCCTGGTAGTACATAAGATTGATCAGTGAGATTATAAAGTATCGGTTGACTTCCGCCAAATCCTTCTAACTCTATATATCGAGAGATAATCGAAGCTTGTTGTATGAACTCTATCTCTACTTCTCCATCAAACTCATATCTCCGAGGATAGTGAAGTTCTAATCTCGCTAGGGTGTGTTTTTGATCGTCTTCTTTGATCGGGTCGATATGGATATTATATAACCCTTCATGAAGTTCATGCAGCGGGAAGCGTTCATCTATATCTACAACACCATATCCATTTTGTGGTATAAACTTTAAGTCGCGCGTATCATTGGAGATTTTCCAATTACGACTTAAGACATTAGTGCCAAATCTTATAATCACTCTTGGATCAACACCAAAAGGTGACAGTCGATCTACTTCTATCTTTATGGTGCTTGATTCAGCAAGTGGGCTACCGTAACCTTCTGAGATATCCATGGAAGAATATCGGATGAAGTTACGTCCATCATGAGTTGGTTTGTGATGAAAGTTGTCATAAGTGATGATCTCGCGGTGGATGTAGTATGGCTCTTTTGGTGGCAGACCATTGCCATTTAGACCGTTACTTTTTTCACTATATCTTTTGCCTGTTGACTCATGTAAGGTCCATGTGAGATAGTATGGCCTCTTATCACTGTAAAGACTGATGAATGGGTTGAGCTGATCACCATCCGCATCAGCATACAACAGTGCATCTACTGAGCCATCATTGGCCTCAGCATAAAACTCTATATAATCAGCATCTCCTAAATTATCGGATGATGTGATCCTAAGAGGAACCTCTTCTCCCAAAGTGTATAATTGAAACCGATCTACGTCTATCTCAGCTATATCAATACCTGCAGCTGCCAATGTCTGAGCAGTAAGGCGATAGATACCTTCTTCTGCGACTTGAAACTTATAATACGTTTGGTCCTCATTGATCCATTCGTCACCATACAATGTTGGACTTATCTGTCCATAACAAAGCATCGGGATAGAGAATAAGATCATCAGGGACACAAACTGTGACCACATCTTCATCAAAAAAATTGAGTTACGAGTTATTAAGAGCTTTCTCACTCCTCAGGTAGGTGCTCGATATATCGAACGAGCTTAGAACGTAAATATATTACAATCTATTGAGTATCATAGCATTAAAGGCGTCCGATCGATGACGATATGTTGATTCTCTCTTTGGAGCTATAGGATCATCAATAACACTGGGCTTTAGCATATTATCTACCTTGGCGAATCATGGCGTTTTTGATCGTTATTGTAGTGGTTTCCTCTTGTATCCAGCTTTATTTCTGGTTGATCCAGCTAGATGGACTATATCGTTCCTATGAGAGAAGAGGACAGACTCGGTCTGATACAATGCCCTCAGTCACCTTGATTGTTGCTATCAAAGATGAAGTTGTTAACCTTCAAAAGAATGTCTCGCTTTGGTTAGAGCAAGATTATCCAGCTCTTGACATCATCATTGTCGATGATCATAGTACAGATGGATCACTAGCATTGCTCAAGGCTTTGACAGACGACAGACTGCAGATTATTGATTTGCCGAAAGGCAAGACAACCAAGAAGTGGGCTCTATCTGAAGCAATCGCTCAATCTAAGAGCGAATGGATCATAACCACAGATGCAGACTGCCAACCAGTGAGTAATGGTTGGATCTCTTCATTGATGGTCGAGTCGGAGCGCGCTGATGTGATCTTAGGTTATAGCCCGCATCGATATAAAGGTGATTGGTTGGCTAGCTGGATCGACTATGAGACATGGTATATCGCTATCCAGTATTTGTCAGCGTCGTTGATGGGACGTCCATATATGAGCGTGGGGCGTAATCTCGCTTTTAGGAAAGAACAATTTGATGGGGTAGGTGGGTTTAATAATCACTTGCACGTGAGAAGTGGTGATGATGATTTGTTGATCAATGAGATAGGCAGTGATGCTCGATATGCTTTGTCTGTCGATAAAAATTCGTGGGTATGGACTGAAGCCAAAAGTACATGGAGTGCTTACTTCCAGCAGAAAAGAAGACATTTGTCTACAGCACCTCACTACAACTTCTGGAACCAAGTATGGTTGATGGCAGTTTACATGAGTCAATTTATATGGTATGCTTCAGTGTTCTGTCTTATACTCATAGCTCCTTTGTTTGGATTGTTATTAGTGTTGAGGTGGTTGATATTGATGATGGTTGCATATCGCTCTAAAGAAGTATTGGAGCTTAATGTATCAGTTCTGTTTGTGCCGATATTTGATTTGGCATTCTGTATGTTTTATGGTGTTATGAGTTTTACCATGTTACAAAAGAATGAGGATTGGTGATGCGCCTTATTTTCTAAATTATAATCGTGTTTCTTAACATATTATGGATATAGTTTTAAAATATTTTACGGATCTAACTGCTCAGCAACAAGAGCAGTTGGCTGCTCTCTTTGATCTATATAAAGACTGGAATACTAAGATCAATGTGATCTCTCGTAAGGATATCGATCATCTTTATCTGCATCATGTCTTGCACTCTTTGTCCATCAGTAAGTGGATAAAGTTTAAGGATGGTACTAAGATCTTAGATGTAGGATGTGGTGGTGGATTTCCAGGTGTGCCGCTTGCCATCATGTATCCAGAGGTTGACTTTCATCTTGTCGATAGTGTTAGAAAAAAACTGACTGTGGTTAATGAAGTAGCTGAAGCTATTCAATTAAAAAACGTGAGAACCACTCATGCCAGAGTAGAAGAAACAAAAGGGAAGTACGACTTTATTATAACAAGGGCGGTAGCAAAACTACCCGTACTTCTGTCTTGGACACGAAACAAAATATCGAGCAAGCACATCAATGCCATACCTAATGGCTTAGTCGCTTTAAAGGGAGGAGACCTTAGGGAAGAGATAAAGCCAGTAAAGAAGAAAGAGTATGTCGAGAAGATCTCTATTGGCGATTATTATGACGAGCCTTTTTTCGATGAGAAGTTCATCGTCTACGTTCAGGGTTGATCATAAGATTACCGCAGTCAATAATGACTATCTTTCCCTCTCAATAGTACTCTATGTCTATCAGTGAATGGTTAGCACAATCATTGTTTTCTTGGAATGACGCTAATGGCAACTTGCTACTTCATGTCACTATAAGTGGTGTCGTCGGTTGTATCTTATCAGCGATAGTTGTTTTTGCGCTGGTACGTCTGGTTAGGATAGGCATCAGACGATACAGCGACAAGCATCAGTTAACGCCGGAGTTAAAAGGATTTGTCAATCGCATGCTATCGGCTGCAGGTGCCATATCGTGGTTGATCCTGTGTATGTTGAGTTTGCATTTTAACCCGATGGTTCTTTCTGCCTCAGAAGGGGATTTTACTCTAAGTTATCGTAATATTCTCCTTGCGATTCTTTGTGTTGTAATTGCGAGAATCGCAGACAAAGTAATTTCAGCTCGTCTCTTAGAAGAGTTCGATTCTCAGACTCAAAAGGATATCTACAATGATCAGTATGGAGCTAAGAATAAGTCCAATATCACGGGTGTTGTTAGGAACGTCCTTTTTATTATTGTAGGGATCATTCTTATCCGAAATTTCAATTTAGATTATTCCTACACTATAGGAAAAGTTACGATTAGTCCGACCAAAGTTCTCTTTGCGATCCTGGTGATACTAATAGCTCGACTCTTGCTTTGGATGTTGACCAATCTTTTCTTGTATGGATTTTATAAAAGAGAGCGAATAGATCTGGGTAAGCAGTATGCCTACAACCAGCTGTTGTCATATGTGATCTACTTTTTGGCGATGATATTTGCCTTAAAGTGGATAGAGATTGACTTGACCTTGTTGTTGGCAGGCGCTGCGGCCTTGTTAGTAGGTATCGGTATAGCGTTACAGCAGGTGATCAGTGATTTCTTTAGCGGTCTTGTGATCTTATTTGAGCGATCAGTTGAGGTAGGAGACTTTCTAGACTTTGGAGAATATCGAGGGACTGTTAAAAAGATTGGTTTGCGTGCTTCCATCATAGAGACCATAGAGCGCAAGGATGTTGTCATACCTAACTCTCACTTGGTCAACGAGAGAGTCACCAACTGGTCCAGTACTAGGGGGGTGACTAGATTTAGAGTAGGTGTTGGTGTAGCGTATGGTACGGACACTAATGAAGTTAAAAGACTACTCTTGCAGGCAGCGAAGCAGACCGATGGGATTCTTGATCGGCCGACGCCCTTCATAAGATTCACTGAGTTTGGGGCGAGTTCGCTTGATTTTGAGTTGATGTTTTTCTCTGAGCAAGTAAGAACGATCGAGGATGTGAAGAGTAATCTGCGTTTTGAGATCGACGATTTATTTAGGGCTCATGATATCACTATACCATTTCCGCAAAGGGATATACACATGAATAAGTGACAGATCATATAACCGACTTTTAACAATGCAATTAATGTCAAAATAATTGATCTTTGTCCTTCTAACATTGTTAGTAAGACATAACAGCATAGAATACAATCATATGGAAGCGCAAACACAGAGTCCCGTAATGTTATA
>CALDEM010000020.1 GCA_937942435.1 uncultured Saprospiraceae bacterium | reverse complement strand
GTATGCCTAATGTCTCACTTGAACCAGGCAAGGATCGCTATTCTATCAAGGATATGATTAAGGATGTAGAAAAAGGAGTCTACTTTGTAGGTAGAGGATCTTACTCTATAGATCAGCAACGTTATAATTTCCAATTTGGTGGCACGCTGGCATATGAGATTAAAAACGGTGAGATCACTGGATTGATCAATGATGCCGCCTACCAATCTAATACCCAAGAGTTTTGGAATAGTTGTGCAAAGATATGTGACGAAAGAGATTATAGAATGTTTGGATCATTCTTCGATGGTAAGGGTCAACCTAGCCAAGTAAGTGCTGTATCTCATGGTTGTTCTACCACAAGATTTAATGGGATCAATGTCATTAATACAGGTAGAAACATTTAATCACATCAAAAGAAAATAACAATGGCAATATATACAAAAGATGATGCGAAGGTGATAATGGACAAAGCACTTTCGTTTTCAAAAGCAGATGGTTGCGAGATCAATCTCTCAGGTGATAACAGTGGCAATATCAGATATGCACGTAACACAGTTTCTACTGCTGGAGCACGCTCTAATCAGACGCTAGTTGTACAATCTAACTATGGTAAGAAGCAAGGTACAGCCACGATAGAAGAGTTTGATGATGCGTCTCTTGAGAAGGCAGTCAGAAGATCAGAAGAGTTAGCTCAGCTTTCTCCAGAGTCTGAAGAGTTTATGGCACCGTTGGGCCCACAGACTTATGATCAAAGTAATGGCTTCAATGAGAACACGGCTAAAGTGACTCCAGATTATAGAGCGGCAGTAGCTGCAGCGAGCATAGAGCCAGCAAAGGCTAAGGATGTTACAGCAGCTGGATTCTTTGAAGATTACCAAGACTTCTCTGCTATGTCTAATTCTAATGGCTTGTTCGCTTATGAGCAGTCTACAGGTTTAGATTTTACAGTAACGATGCGCTCTAATGATGGCTCGGGATCTGGCTGGGTGACGAGAGATTATAATGACGTAAGTCGCTTTGATGCAGAGATGGCATCTCGTATAGCGATCGATAAAGCGTTGATGTCTAAAGAAGCTAAGGCCATCGAGCCTGGTAAGTATACAGTGATCCTTGAGCCAGCAGCGTCTGTTGGTCTGCTACGTAACTTGATGTTCTCATTTAGTGCGAGAAGTGCAGATGAAGGAAGATCGTTTATGTCCAAAGAAGGTGGCGGTAACAAGATCGGTGAGAAAATTGTGGATGAAAGAGTCAATCTTTATTCAGATCCTTTGCATCCATTGGTGCCTGCTTCTACTTGGACTGGTACAGGTGTGCCAGTCAAGAAGACTTCATGGTTAGAAGGTGGGGTGGTTAAGAACCTTGCTTATGATAGATATTGGGCAGATCAGAAAGGAGTAGCAACACTACCATTTCCAGCTAATGGTATCATGGATGGTGGAGATGCTTCACTTGAAGATCTAATCAAGGATACAAAGAAGGGTATACTCGTCACTCGGATGTGGTACATAAGAAACGTTGATCCACAGACCTTACTTTATACAGGCCTGACACGTGACGGTACTTTCTTTATAGAAAATGGAAAAATTAAACACCCGATTAAAAACTTTAGATTCAACGAGAGTCCTATTATCATGTTGAATAATCTAGAGACACTTGGACAACAAGTACGTATCGATGGTAACTTGATACCTTACATGAAGATCAGAGACTTTACTTTTTCAAGTCTATCTGACGCAGTATAATCAAGTCTAAACAACATAGTATGGATCGTCTGAATGGAGGAAAGTTTTTCTTTACCAGACTTATGTACGAATCAGGAGATTGGGATGTGGATCAGCGGATGCCATCCAATCTCCTACATTCTTTAGTATCCTATACAACTATACCGGTCAATACTGAGGAGCAGATCGTGCCGCTTAGTAACAAGGAGATTTTTCAATCTCCATTTTGCTATATATCGGGACATAAGTTAGTCCAGTTCAACACAGAAGAGAAGACTAATTTTAAAGCTTACGTAGAGCGAGGCGGGTTTATTTTTGCCGATGATTGCAATCATGATATAGACGGCCTATTTGCAAAATCATTTGAACAGCAGATGGCTGAACTCTTTGGGGATAACGCGTTGCAGAAGCTTCCTAACGATCATCAACTGTATCGTTCTTTTTTCGAATTTGATGGTCCGCCTACCACATCACAAGAACTCAATGGCTGGGGTGATGACTTGGTCCATGACTATCTGAAGGCGATAGTCATCAACGGTAGGATAGGAGTGCTCTACTCTAACAAGGACTATGGTTGTGAGTGGGACTATGACTTTAGAAACAAGCGTTGGTACAAAAATGACAATACTCGCTTTGGCGTCAATATCGTCATGTACGCATTGACTGCCTAAATACCCGTCTTTGTGTTAGCGCTTTGTTGCATCTAGTTTCCTCTTTTATCCTCTGATTTTTCTTAGTCTCACCCTTATAGCTATTGGATAAAGTGAATCGATCATAATAGTTCAATAAGGAATGGTTTAATAAGGGTGAGATATATTAGATGGTGATACTTCATTGCGGCAAAATAACAAGTTGTCGTGACGTGACATATCGCTAATTAATGCCACGAATACTACTGAAAGACAAATAAAGTTCGCATATTAGACTTCGTGGGAAATGCATGTGGAACTGGCTCCAAGAGATGTAATAGAACTATCAAAGGAAACCGATCTTGGCTTCCGGCTATTGTTGTAGCCCTACTTCCCAAATGCCCATTTTGTATCATGGCCTATTCAGGAGCCATATCTATGTGCAGCGGCAATACGATATATCCTAATGCGGGTGGCTACTCAGCTTACATCACACTTTGCATAGCCTCATTGGTCATACTCAGCATACTCCTTAATAACAAAGGACAGAGAAGTGTGGTTGCTTCGCTGATTGCGACAGCGGGTATCATATCTATAGGTGCCAGCCAATTTTTATACTTAGGAGCAGTATCCTATTATCTAGGTGTTGTCTTGCTCTTTTTTGGCATCTGGTACAATGGTAGCTTCTTCTACTTCTATCGAAAGTACATTCAGAATTCAATGAACTATATCTCAAAATTATATTAGATAATGATTGCAGAAAACTTTTCTTACGCTGCTCCAAGTAGCATCCAAGAGGCGATCACCATGCTCCACGAGTATGGGGAAGACGCCAAGATCCTAGCAGGTGGACACAGCTTGATTCCAATGATGAAATTAAGATTTGCCTCTCCGACACACTTGATAGATATCAACAACATCCCAGGTCTCTCCTACATCAGAGAAGAAGATGGCTTCTTAAAGATTGGAGCGATGACTCGCGAAGTGGATGTCGAAGATTCAGAATTGATTAAGTCAAAATATCATTTGTTTGGTGATGCGACTAAGTTGATAGCTGATCCTCAAGTGCGCAATTTTGGAACCCTCGGCGGTAACTTAGCGCATGGTGATGCGGCCAATGATCACCCTGCGGTCATGATGTCTTTAGGAGCAAGTGTCATCATCACTGGAAATGAAGGAAGTCGAGAAGTTTCACTTGATGATTTCTTCCACGGATTTTATACGACAGCCGTCGAGCATGGAGAGATCCTTACGGAGATAAAGATACCAGTTGCAAAAGGCAGATTTGGAAGTGCTTATCACAAAGCTGAAAGAAAGGTTGGCGATTACGCCACTGCAGGTGTAGCAGCAACTTTACAATTTGACGAAAGTGGAGTTTGTAATCGAGTGGGCTTAGGATTGACCAATGTTTCTCCAACGCCGATGCGCGTTTCGAGAGCAGAAGAACTCTTGATGGGCAGCAGAGTATCAGAACAAGATATCGCAGCGGCAGCTAAGATGGCTGCTGAAGATTGCAGTCCTTCTGAAGACTTAAGAGGAAATGTAGATTATAAAAGACACCTCGTAAAAGTGATTACAAAACGAATGTTAACTAAGGCCCTGGGTCGAGCAAAATAATAATAAGATGGCTATAGATATAAAATTAAAAGTAAACGGAACCGAGCATAGTGCTACAGTAGAACCACGTACATTGCTCGTACACCTGATCAGAGAAAATCTCTCGATGACAGGTACGCACATAGGATGTGATACTTCAAGTTGTGGTGCTTGCACTGTCTTAATAGATGGCAAGTCGGCTAAGTCTTGTACCATCTTAGCAGTACAAGCCAATGGCAAAGAGATCACGACTGTAGAAGGCATGGCGACTGCAGAAGGGCTTCATCCGCTTCAAGAAGGCTTCCACCTTAATCATGCATTACATTGTGGATTTTGTACGCCAGGGATGATGCTCAGAGCAGTCGAGCTTTTAGAAAAAAATCCTAACCCTACTGAGGAAGAGATCAGATGGGGTATCGCAGGTAACCTATGTAGATGTACTGGATATAATAATATCGTCAAAGCGATCCAATGGGCGTCGGCTAAAATGCAAGACAAAGAGCTTCCTTCGACAGAGCCAGAATTCGTTTAATTTTTTTAAAAACAAGAAAGACATCTCGATATGATAAAATGTAAAACTTCGAAGGAGATCGGTGGAATGGGGCATTCCAAAAAACGGAAAGAAGATGCTCGATTTATCCAAGGCAAAGGCAACTATGTAGATGATGTCAAGTTGCCAGGTATGCTTTATATGGATATCGTCCGTAGCCCTTATGCTTACGCGAAAATAAAAAATATAGATGCTACAAAAGCACTTGAGATTCCAGGTGTAATAGCCGTAGTTACTGGCAAAGATTTAGAAAAATACAATCTGCATTGGATGCCAACATTGATGTCTGATACGCAGATGGTTTTGCCAACTGATACGGTCATGTATCAAGCGCAAGAGGTAGCAGCAGTTATCGCAACAGATCGATACATAGCTCGTGATGGTAAGGAGGCCGTGATGGTGGACTATGAGCCGATGGACCCTGTGATGGATCCTTTTGAAGCGCTCAATCCAGATGCACCAGTGCTTCGATCAGATAAAGAAGGTAAGACTGATAACCATATATGGAATTGGAAAGTAGGGGATAAGGAAAAAACGGAAGAGATATTTTCTAATGCTGATGTAGTTGTAAAACAACAGATGCATATCCCAAGGATCCATGTTGCATCGATAGAGACGTGTGGATGTGTTGCTTCGTACGACAAGGTCGAGAATCACCTTACTATGTATATGACAACCCAAGCGCCTCACGCCATACGGACAGTGATTGCACTGGTGGCTGGACATGTTGGATTGACAGAAGAAAAGATCCGAGTGATCTCTCCAGATATAGGTGGTGGGTTTGGAGGTAAGGTGCCTGTGTATCCTGGATATGTGATTGCAATTGCAGTTTCGTTCTTGACCGGTGCACCGATCAAATGGATAGAAGACAGAAGTGAAAATCTTCAGGCAGATTCATTTGCAAGAGATTATCACATCACAGCTGAGATGGCAGGTACGAGTGATGGTAAGATCCAAGCCACGAGATTTAAAGTCTTAGCTGATCATGGATATACTGATGCTTCCGCAAATCCTTCAAAGTTTCCAACAGGGTTATTTTCAATTGGGACAGGTAGTTATGACTATGGTGCCGCTTATATGGAAGCAGATGCTGTTTATACAAACAAGCCGCCTGGAGGTGTAGCATATCGTTGTTCATTTAGGGTAACTGAAGCAGTACATGCTATAGAGCGGATGACCGATATGTTTGCTCGAAAAGTAGGTAAAGATCCTGCTCAATTGAGAATGGAGAATTTTATAAAAAAAGAAGACTTTCCATGGGCATCACCTACTGGTTGGTCATATGATAGTGGAGATTATCATGCAGGACTTCAGAAGGCTATGGATGCCATAGGATATGATGACTTGCGCAAAGAACAATTAGAACTTAGAAAAGAAGGTAAGTTCTTAGGGATAGGTATTTCAACATTTACAGAAGTCGTAGGTGCTGGTCCTGCTCAAGATTTTGATATCCTGGGCATTAAGATGTTTGATAGTGCAGAAATCAGGGTGCATCCGACAGGAAAAGCAATTGCAAGATTTGGAACGAAGTCACAAGGCCAAGGTCACGAGACTACATATGCACAGATCATAGCAGAAGAGCTTGGTATACCGATGGAACACATCCAAATAGAAGAAGGTGATACTGATACAGCACCTTATGGACTTGGCACATATGCCAGTAGAAGTACACCAACAGCTGGTGCCGCTGCAGCCATGGCAGCAAGAAAACTGCGGGATAAAGCAAAGAAGATAGCAGCCTTCTTGATGGAAGTAAGTGAAGAAGATCTTGATTGGGAACCTGGAAAGTTCTTTGTAAAAGGAGCACCTGAGAAATCAAAAACAATTCAAGAATTAATATTCGCAGCATATACTAATCACCCACCAGGAATGGAAGGAGGATTTGAGGCTGTACATTATTATGATCCACCAAACTTGACTTTCCCATCTGGTGCATATATCTGCGTTGCAGAGGTAGATGCAGAGACTTGTGATATCAAGGTGAGAAGATTTGTTGCAATTGATGATTGTGGTAACATCATCAATCCTATGATCGTACAAGGTCAAGTACATGGCGGACTGACTCAAGGTATAGCACCTGCGATGTATGAAGAGTTGATCTATGATAAAGCGGGGAATATATTGAATGGAACATTCATGGACTACCTAGTACCTACAGCTGTAGAGTCGCCAAGTTGGGAGACTGGTCATACGATTACGCCCGCACCTCATCATCCGATTGGAGCGAAGGGAGTCGGGGAGTCACCAACAGTTGGAGCGCCACCAGCTATTGTCAATGCAATAGTAGACGCGGTTTCTCACCTAGGTATAAAGCACTTGGAGATTCCAGTTACGCCTTTCAAATTATATAAAGAGTTGAAAGCTGTAGGATACTTTAATGAAACTGCATAGAGTCAGTTAATTATAAAATCAGTGCAAAAATGATCAGGTGAGCGACACGCATCACGTGGTCATTTTTCACTTTAAAAATATGTATGAATACTAAAATAGAAAAGAACTTTTCCATCAATCAACCGATAGACACTGTTTGGAAAAGCCTTTCAAATCCAGAAGAAATAGTAGTCTGTGTACCAGGAGCTGCGATCACTGAAAAGCTAAGTGACACAAGTTATAAAGGAGAGGTCGTTACAAAGTTTGGACCGATCAAAGCTGCATATGCTGGTGATATAGATATCGTCGAGTTAGATGAAGCTAATCATAAAATGGTCCTTAAGGGACGTGGCTTAGATAGCAAAGGAAAAGGAAGCGCAGATATGATCATGAATGGAAATCTGACTGAATCAGACGGACAGACGCATGTTGAGTTCAGTATGGACATAACCATAGTTGGTAAGTTAGCTCAGTTTGGATCACGTCTGATTAATGATGTAAGTGATCAACTGTTGAACCAGTTCGTCGTTAACTTCCAAAAGAAATTAGATAGCGAAGGACCAGCAGAAGCTGCTACGACAGATATGCCTGCTGCTTCTGCAGTTGCCGCTGCAACAGCTAGTGTTGCGGATGCAGTAAGCTCTGCAGCTGATGGGGTGACAGAAGCTGCTTCAAGTGTTAAGACAACAGTTGAAAAAGTAATTGAGAAGAAAGCACTACAGAACGAACCTATAGATAACTCTTTGGATGCAACGAGCTTGTTTGGTACGGTGATCAAAAGCATTTTTGGAAGTATCGGAGATACTTTAAAGTCGTTGTTCGGAGGAGGGAAAAGCAAATAAATGAACACCAGCCCTCATGAACTAATAGAGCGTATAGATAGCCTTGGCTATGTCATAGGCGAAGAGCTGGCGACAGTGCTTTACTTGATGTTGTCATTGGAGAAGCCCATACTTTTAGAAGGCAATCCAGGAGTAGGGAAGACACAGATCGCTTATATCTTATCTCAATATCTTGGATATGATCTGATACGATTACAATGTTATGAAGGACTGGATGTCAACAATGCCATCTATGAGTGGAACTATCAAAAGCAATTGCTTTCGATAAAGATCCATGAGGACAGCGGTAGATCAGAAGCAGAGAAGGAAGCGCACATCTTTGGTGAAGAGTTTCTACTGCGTCGCCCACTTCTAGAAGCGATAGATTCTGACAAACCTAAAGTGTTGCTGATAGATGAAGTGGATCGATCAGATGAAGAGTTTGAAGCTTTTTTGTTAGAGGTGCTTTCAGATTTTCAAATTTCAATCCCAGAACTTGGGACGATCAAAGCAAAGCATCGACCTATAGTGATTTTAACTTCTAATCGTACTAGAGAGTTGAGTGATGCTCTAAAGAGGCGTTGTCTTTATCACTGGGTGGACTATCCGACTATTGAAAATGAAATGAAAATTCTAAAAAAACATATACCTAATATCGAAGAGAGGCTGTCCCAACAAATAACCGAATATGTACAGCGGATTAGAAATTTGAAATTAGACAAGACGCCCGGTATCGCAGAAACGATAGATTGGGCTAATGGGGTGGCACTCATGAAAAGTCAAGAAAAACCATTTGCAAAAACCTTGTCTTGTCTTTTAAAATCAGATCAAGATATTAGACTTGTTAAACAAAATATATTTAGTTCATAAACTTTAAGATTATGTCATTAGATGAATATAAAAAACTCAAAGAAGAGCGACTAAGTGAAGGAGAAAAAGCCAATGCTCACTACAAATCTGTCAATCTACCAGGTGATAGAAGTATGGAGAAAGATACTGAGGCACTTAGGCAACGGATCGCTGAGATGAAGAAAGAAAGAGAAAAGCCAAATCACGATTAGTTATAGACTTTGTCTGCACACTATACTGATTATAATTCCTTTACTGGAGCGCTGCTTGGTTTTGTAAGAGAATCACGTGAAGTAGGCTTTATGTCTGGTATGCAGATAAGTCAAGATACAATGGCCGCATCTCTAAAAGGATTGTGGTTGGACAAGACATTATTTGAATATGCCTTGGCATCATTGTTTTGTACTTCGCCAGAAGATCGCGAGGTCTTTTCTTCTATCTACAAACGGTTTTGGTTAGAACGTGGGACTAGGATTAAAGATCAAAGCAACTACAAGAATCAAAAGAGAAATCGTAAGAATCTTAAGAATGTAGCCGTTGTGATGGGCCGAGGTTCGTCGACCAATACAGCGCTGGAAGAAGAAGCAAAGAGTACCAGTGGTGCTAACAGCACTGAGACTTTAAAGAATACTGACTTTGCAAAGTTGTCGCTTGTACAAACTGATTTGTTAGAAGATATATCGCAACAGCTCATCAAAGAGATGACGCTTCGCTTAAGTCGACGTCAGACAAAATCAAAAAGCGGATACATAGATTTATCAAAGTCCATCAGACGCAATCTTCAATTTGGCGGCAATGTCTTAGATCTCATAAAAACTAAACAAAAGAAAGACAAGTATAATCTGCTGGTGCTACTTGATGTAAGTGGATCTATGGATAAGTATTCGTTCTATCTTTTAAAATTTCTTTGGTCCCTAAAGGCTCATTTTAAGCAGATAGAAGCATTTGCATTTAGTACAGATATACAGCGGATCACAGACTATATCGATGATAAAGACATCAGTAGCGCCATGGCTATGGTCTCACACAATGTGACTCATTGGTCCAGTGGCACTGAGATTGGTAAGTGCTTACAATCCTTTAATGATAAGTATGCTAGACGTTATCTAAACGGCAGAACGATCACCATCATCTTGAGCGATGGATTGGATACAGGAGAAACTGAGGTGCTTGATAAGGCCGTAAAAAAAATAAAACTAAAATCTAAAACAATCGTCTGGCTCAATCCATTAAAAGGAATGAAAGGCTATGAGCCTATACAACGAGGTATGAAGGTTGCTTTACCTACATTGGATCATTTTGGATCCGCTCATAACTTTCAAAGCTTGCTTAACTTAGAACAAATTCTTTTGGATGCTTAACTCATTTCTTGAAAAAGCAAGTCAGCTTAATAAGTCTCGTGAGCCTTATGCTACTGCTATGATCACCAGAAGAAAAATCCCTTCATCGGGTAAGCCTGGAGATAAAGCGATCATCACTTCAGACGGTGTGATTCATGGATGGATCGGAGGTGGATGCACACGAGGTATCGTCCTAAAAGAAGCCTTATTGTCCATCAGTGAAAGACGTCCGAGGATAGTCGTCATCTCTCCTGATACAGTCGAGAATGCAAGTGAATTCACAAAACAATATAACATGACATGTCAAAGTGGTGGAGAAGTAGAACTATATATTGAGCCAGTTATGCCCAAGCCGCACATCGTTATTTTTGGTACATCTCATATTGCAATGGCGCTGTGTAAGCTGGCGAAAGCGATGGATTATCAAGTGGATGTTGTGATGTCGGATATTGACCAAACAGTATTTCCAGATGCAGATAGACTAACTAAGTTGTCTGAATATAATACCGAGCGTATCATCCAAAAGAACACTTGTGTGGTGGTCTGTACACAAGGAGAAGGCGATAGCCAAGCGCTGCATAGTGCTCTATCGAGTGATGTGGATTATCTCTCATTCGTTGCGAGTCGGATAAAAGCTGCCGGCATCTATGGCGACTTACGTCAAATGGGCGTCTCGATGGATCAGCTCAAAAAGATTAAGTCACCAGCTGGTATCGATATAGGCGCAAAACTCCCAGAAGAAGTTGCGATCAGTATATTAGCTCAGATCATAGATCACTTTAGAGCACATACTGCTGAAACGGAGAATAGTGAGATGCCACAAGTGAATGACGACTATTATCTAAATCCTGTCTGTAAGATCCCGATCCAAAAGAGCACTGCTAAACACGTTCTCTCTTATAAGGATGAGAAGGTATACTTCTGTTGTGATGGATGTAAGGTGAGCTTTGAAAAGTCTCCTGAGACTTATATAACGGCATAATATGCTCTTTCTATCTTCTTGCGCCAAAGAAGGCTTCATTCGTCTAATTTTGTAGGATCAGGCTATCTTCTAACTATGTATTTTCATCTTTACATGCATAGTCTTGCGGTTGATTTTGGTTTAACTTGCGAGAAATGCGCGTTTCTGAGCTTATGCGGCATATGGTTGATCCGTAGCCTTTGTAGGAAGCTTTGGGTTTAAAATGTGAAAGAGTAATATGACTGAGGATAGAGTGAAAGAATTATTGTCTCGATTGGGTGGACTGAAGAGTGCCGTCCAACAAGTCATTGTAGGTCAAGATGAAGTCATAGATCAAATGATCATCGGACTCTTAGCTTCTGGCCATGTCTTGTTGGAAGGAGTACCTGGTCTTGCGAAGACTTTGATGATAAAGAGTCTATCGCAGGCATTGGATTTTTCATTTAAGCGGATACAGTTTACACCAGACCTGATGCCTTCGGATATTTTAGGGACTGAGATCTTGCAAGAAGATGAGACAGGTAACAAGTATTTTAAGTTTTCACCTGGTCCTGTTTTTACAAATATGCTTCTTGCAGATGAGATCAATAGAACACCACCAAAGACACAGTCGGCATTGCTTGAGTTGATGCAAGAGTATAGTGTGACTTACGCTGGTAAACGGTATGACTTGCCTAAGCCATTCTTTTTGCTGGCGACGCAAAATCCAATAGAACAATCAGGTACTTTCCCATTGCCAGAGGCTCAGGTAGATAGATTTCTGCTGTATATAAAAGTGGGTTATCCAAGTGCAGAAGAAGAGACTAAGATATTAGAATTGACAACAGGATCTCAATCTAATGAGGTGCCCGTAGTTTATAAAGCAGAAGAGATTATAGAGTTGCAAAAACTTTGTAGAGAAGTACACATCGATAGTGGATTAGTGGCACAAGTGAGCCAATTAGTTAGGTCAACACGACCAGATATCAGCGGAGTAGGATCCGTACGCCAATATGTAGACTGGGGTGCTGGACCAAGAGCTGGACAATCGTTGATCCTCGCTGCCAAAGGACATGCCTTGCTTCATGGACGATATGCAGTTGTGCCAGAAGACATAGATAAGATGATGCTTCCAACGCTGAGGCATAGGCTGATCCTTAACTTTACAGCCATGTCTGAGAAAGTATCTGTTGTTGATATTATAGCAGAATTAAAAAAGTCTAATTAGTTGGGATGAACTCAACGACCAGTGACATAGATGTTAGTATATTTGACGATGTCGCCTCTTTAGAATGGCATGCACGCAAATTAGCTCAAGGCTTGTTGTTGGGCAGCCATCGCTCAACAAAGTTAGGCAGCGGTATGGAGTTCAATCAATATCGAGCTTACACACAGGGAGATGATCTCCGCTTATTGGACTGGAAGATGTATGCTAAGACTGGTAAGTACTTTATTAGACAAGCTACAATCGAATCTAATCAACACTTGCATGTGACCTTGGATGCTAGTCGATCTATGGACTATCGGGAAAAGGGATATTCTAAGTTTGAGTTAGCCAAGCTTATGACTGCTGCGCTGACTTATATCATGACAAATCAACAAGATAATTGCTCCTGGCAAAGTGGTGATCAATTGTTGCCGAAAGGACATGGGTTGAAGCACTGGAGGAGATCTTTGTTAGGACTCTCAGACTTGTCCATTGCAGATGCAGAACAGCTGTCGTTACCTAAGAATAATTATAATGGTATGCAGGCCTGGATCACGGACCTCTATCTGGACCTTGAAGACTTTGACAGATGCTTGGATCTTCTAAGTGGACCTCAAAGAGAAGTAATCATCTTGCATGTCATAGGAAGAGATGAGGAAAATCTTTCTTTTTCTAATAACACTAAGTTTATAGATCTTGAATCAAGAACTGAGGTCCAAGTCAATACAAAGCAGTTTGCAAAAAAATATAAAGATGCTTTAGGGGAGCACCTGTACAAAGCAAAGCGACTATGTACTCAGAAAAGTGTTATTTATAAAAAGGTATATCTCGATGATGATGTAGGGACGACCTTGAGAAATCTTCTTGTGGACTATAATCAATTAAGTCTCGCGTGAGTTTTTTACATCCATACATGCTTTGGGGGTTGTTAGGATTGGGCCTGCCGATCATCGTGCACATGTTGAGTAGACGTGAGAAGTCCATTGTAAAATTTGGAAGTATAAGGTTTTTAAAACCTTCAGAATCTGATGCGGCAAGATCGTTGGGGCTTTCTCAATACTTGTTGTTGCTTTTGCGACTATTGTTTTTAGCATTGATTTGTTTTTTAATATCGCAGCCATTGTTGTCAGATGAAAGTGAGGTGATATCATATTGGGTAGAAGAAGGTGTGATAGCAGCAGGTAACTATCAAGAGTTATTGAGTAAGATTGATGAAGATGATACTGTGCAATGTTTTAGTTTTTTAGATGTAGATAAAGACGATTGTTTGGTCTATAATTCTGGCTGGCAGTTAATTGATGATTTGAATAATCAAAAGGATAGTGTTGTTGTTTATTCTTACAGTTACCTGAAATATTTCAAAGGAGATCCGATTGATATTAATCGAAATATAAACTGGTATATCCTCCCTAGAAAGGAAACGGCTCAGTCAACTCGACAAATAGAGCACAAAGGAAATGTAACTGAGTGGTATGTGTCATCGCAAGCTGATCGCACTTCGGTTGTCTATGATACTGAAGAATCAGAAAATGATAATCAAGCTACCCGGCCGCTGTCTTTGGCCTTTGTAGATGAGGCGGATGTCTCAGGCAATCTGCTTAAAGATGTGATTGACATAGCAGGAGAATATCTCAAGTTTCCTTTGAATTGGAATGATCATGATTCTGATCTTAAGGTGCAAGTTGTAAAATCAATAGAATCTACTCAGCCGAATGGTATAAGTTGGATCCCATCCAATGAAAAATTAAATATAGAATATGCTTTAGATAATAGTCTTGTCTTAAATGGAAATCTATCTAGAGAGGAGATGTTAACTTCTAATCTTCCTGTGATTTTATCTGCTCACTTCAATAAGATCTATACTGAGCTGGAGCATAATGATCACCGTGTTTTGGATCCGGGCAGCTTCATAATGGATAGAGAATCAGTTGCAACAAGTAACTCAGGTAAGGAAGAAAGGAGAAAGCCGATTAGACTGTCATGGTGGTTACTGATCATTCCTATGTTTTTTTTAGAACGATTAGTTTATATGAAATCTCCAAATTCTTAAATGAAAGCAAGAGATCCATATCATCTATTAAGTCAGTGGAAGACTAAGGTTAAGTTGAGCACTGCCATATTAGTTGTGGCTTTCTTAGTGGTTTTGCTCATGGGTTATCAACAGTGCTTCTTGAATTTATATGCTGCTCTGATAACTGGAGTATTGGGATCATTTTGTATCGCGTGGATTGGGAAGAAGAGTTTTCCAGATATGAAGAATGCTCTTGAACTGGCTCATGGGCAAAACGGAAAATTGGAATATAGTGCTCAGTTGTTAGAGGAAAGCGACGAGCCAAGTCAAACACTCTCGGGTTTAGCGATGATTCAAAAAGAAAAGACTAAAGAGAATTTTGCTTCATATAATTATCAGCTTCCTTGGGATCTAAATTTAGTCAAGAAGTCCACTTTATTAATGGCCGGTCTTATAATTGGTAGTTGGTCTGTGCAATCTTTACTAAGTCCAAATGCATCCATAACTCAGGATGAAATTTATTTAGATCAAGAAGAGGATGAAAGTGCCATATTATCTAGTGTTGTAACTTCTGACACGGCCTATATAAGTAGTATCTCAACTACAATAACTTCTCCTGCATATACAAAACTGCCAAGCCGAACTGCTAAGCAGTCATCTTTGGAAATTGTTGAAGGGTCAACGGTTTCGTGGAAAATAAAAACGAACAAACCGGTTGATCAACTTTTTATAGTATTCAGTGATGGTGATACCATGAATATTAGATCAGGCTCATTTAGCAAGACTTTTAACCAGTCGGACTTTTATCAGATTGGGATAAAAGATGCTGCATACAATTATAACTCGGATTACCATGCTATCAAAGTTGTGTTGGATGAAAAATCAGAAGTGGTTATCTCAGGAATAAAAGAATACTCAAAGATTGACTATCAACCTGATTATAAGTTTTCATTTGACATAATGATAGATGATGATTATGGCTTGGAGGATGCTTTTATATCAGCAACGGTAGCTAAAGGATCCGGAGAGTCTGTCAAGTTTCGAGAAAAGAAGTTTGACCTAAAATCCTTTAAAAAAGGAAGTAAACACTTTAGTGGTAGTCATGGCTTTAGTACTTCAGAGTTTGAGATGGAGCCAGGAGATGAGTTATTCTTTTACGTAAGTGCAAAGGACAACTATCCAAAAGCTGAGCATTGGTCTAAGTCTGTAACTCACTTTGTTTCTATAAAAGACACAACGACTTATGTATACACTGATGACTCGGGATTGCAAGTAGATCTCATGCCGGACTTTTTTAGAAGTCAGCGCCAGATCATCATTGATTCTGAGAAGTTGATCGCTGAGAAGTCTTCTTTGGATATAGATACATTCAAGCAACGGAGCAACGCTCTGGGCTTTGATCAAAAGCTTCTTAGGTTAAAGTATGGTCAGTTCTTAGGCGAAGAGAACGAGAGTGGTATCGCTATTAACAATGAGCTCTCCTTCGAAGAAGATGATCACGATCATGATGGAGATCACGACCATGATCATGACCACGGTGGAGCAAGTGAAGCACTTCAGGGAGCAAGGGATTTGCTAAGTCAATTTATGCATGATCACGACCATGAAGAAGAAGTAGGTTTGTTGATGTCCACCAAAGGAACAGAGAAGCGAGAGGATCCAGCTCGGCCAACTTGGGTGGAAGAACTTTCTCATAATCATGATGATTCTGAAGTGGCTACATTTCATAACATCTCAGTTAAGTCAAAGCTCAAGGCCGCACTTTCAGTGATGTGGGATGCAGAGTTGCATCTGAGATTGTATGATCCATCATCATCTTTACCTTTTCAATATGAGAGCCTAGAGTTGTTACAAGAAGTAAAAAATCATGCAAGAATCTATGTACATAGGATAGGGTTTGATCCACCGATTATAAAAGAACAAGAGATCAGACTGGAAGGCGATCAGGACAAGATTGGAGATCCAAGTAAGTTAGCTACTATCGATAGAGATGATGCATATGAGAAGATAAAGAAGGCAATTGAAGTACTGGGGGGCTCCAATCCGTCAGAGCATCTTCAAGAGTTGCAAGTGGCAGCTACATCATTAGCCCAGATATCTTTGGATCGTCCCGAGATACTTTCTGTACTTACGGATATGCAGCGTTTGCTTCGGTCTGTCGATAATGTCGAAACTACTCAAGTAGAAAAAGTTAGAAGCTCACTGATTGATATATTGCCGGAGGAGTCACAGTCCGTAAAGTCTCGATATAACAATGCTTTAGATCTAACGAAAGAGGTAACCCGAAAACTTAGTTTCTAATCTGTGGAAGACTTGAGTGACATAGAGTCTTGGTTGGTGCCATTTGGTTTGGTTCTATTGTTTTTATTTGGGACTTATGTCACTAATAAAAGAGCTACTGGTGCGAGATTGTATAGAAGGATGATTCTGCTGTTGATAGGATGTATAGGCTTGTACTTATCAGTTGTAAAACCAAGTTATAATGAACCATTAGATTCGGTCCAGGTACATATTCTTTCGGATTATGCCGATGTTTCTCTTGACGATTCTACTGTTTTTAACAATGTCAATGACTTTCTCAATTCTGAAGAAGCAAGCCGTGCTAATGAAGTGACTATCCATGGATTTGGTTTGAGCACTGACGAGTTGTCACAACTGTCGGATTATAATTTAAAGTTTGAACCTGCAATACTAAAGACAGGTGTCACATCGATTGATATACCTATTATTACTGAAGGTTCAACTTGGGTTTTAAAAGGAAAAGTACAAACGGAAGAATCAAGCGATGCAGTTGTACCGCTAAGCGTGGTCATGACCATAAATGATAAACAACACAGAGGCATAATTACGGATGGAGCTTTTATGATAGAAAGTATGGCGCCACCTGCGGGGACTTACTTTATGGGTATCGATGTTATTAGTTCAATTGATACAATAAAAGAGCAAACCCCAGTCACTATTATTCATGAGCCAACTTGGAATATGCTGGTCCTGTCTTCATATCCAACTTTCGAGTTGAACTACTTAAAGAACTATTGGACTTCTTTGGGCAATGGATTTGCTATGAGGTCAAAGATATCAAAGGAAAAATACCAAACATCATTCATCAACGCTCCAATTAAAACAATAGATGAACTCAGCTATAAAACTGTTAAGCAATTTGACTTTATAATAACAGATGTATCCAGTTGGAATGATCTATC
The DNA here is from genome assembly GCA_937942435.1 of uncultured Saprospiraceae bacterium. Classification (GTDB taxonomy): domain Bacteria; phylum Bacteroidota; class Bacteroidia; order Chitinophagales; family Saprospiraceae; genus JAJRXG01. The sequence goes on along the minus strand of CALDEM010000020.1, from coordinate 13,155 downwards.
TGATCGTGAAAGAAGGAATATTCTGGGAGCCGTATCAAATGAAGGAAGTGGCCTATTGATCAAGCCTCGAGATGCGGGAGAGAAAGCAAATACTATCTATCACCCTCAATGGTCAGAAGCGATAGAGTTAGTTCTATCAGTTGGAGAAGAAGACTTTGAGTTGACCAACTTTCCGATGTCTTCCACTTGGCGAACTATGAGCTTTACGAAAACTCCTTTGGCCAAGTATATATCCAGAGGATTGGGTCACGTCGGTGTATTGTCGATTAGTGATACTTATAAACTTGTATTGGCAGATCAATACATGACTTATCAAGGTTTGTGGTCCGAGATATTTTCTAATTTCTTTGTTGACTTCAATGCAAAAACGCAGATACTAGGTAATCAATGGGTCTGGGCGGATGAGCGAAGAACAGTTCAATTGTATCACCCCAAGCAACTAACAGCATCACCAATGTTAAATGATAGTACTGCTCTCTCCTTTTTAGAGGTGCCGTTTTTGGAACATGTTATCGAAGTTGATGTCTGGCCAGAAATAGGTCATAATAAGTTATCCTTTGGAGAAGGACCTGAGTTTTCATTTTATGCACATGACCAAGAATCTTGGCAAGCTAAGCGCCAAGCAGAATTATATATTATCAATCAGATGGCTGCTAACTCTTATTTAGGAAAGGAGCAAGAACAACAGTTCAAGTTAAAGACGATTTCACCGTTCTGGTGGTATGCTATGGTTTTACTTGGATTTTGTGGACTTTGGTTGGATGAACGACTCTATGACTAAAGAAGCTTCTTTATTTAACAAAGAATAGTTCTGAAGAAATATTGTCTGATACATACCAATGATTAGGGTCGAGTTGGAAGTATTCTTCAGTTGATTTGATTATGTTTTCTTTAAGCTTTGGTTCAACGGCTTGCTCAAAGTGCAATTGTAAGTTGCTAGAAAGTTGACTTAAGTCTGATTTTCTAATTCCTTTCTTAGTTCGCAGTCCCAGCATGATGAGTTCGTTATAGTGATCTGCTTCTGAGATGGTTTCTGAAGAAGGGGAGTAGTTGCCTTCTTCCATCTGTTTTATGTAAGCTGCATTGTTGGCAATATTCCAACTTCTGACTCCATTAACATAGGAGTGAGCAGATGGTCCAACACCGAGATATGACTTCCGATTCCAATAGTTGGTGTTGTGGATCGCTTGACGTCCGGGCTTGGCATAGTTAGAGATCTCATAGTGATCATATCCAGCAGAGTGTAGCTTTTGATCTGCTAACTTATATTGTTTGTATTGCAGTTCAGTCGTTGGTTCTTGCAATTTGTTTTTTAGCTTCCAATTTGCAAAAACAGTTTGCTCTTCTACAGTGAGATTATAAATAGAAAGATGATCTAAGTCGTAAGAAAGTATAGTGTCGAGATTCATCTCCCACGCTTCCATTGTACTGTCTATCAAGCCAAACATGAGATCTGCGGTAACGGCTTTGATCTGTGACTCCTTGATGAGTTTTAGTGCTTGATGACTCTGCTCAGCGTTATGAGCTCGATTCATATACTTTAGATCAGCTTCATGAAATGATTGGATGCCGATACTCAAGCGATTGACACCAGCGGTATGCCAAGCTTCTAAGCTGTCTTTAGTGATATCTTCAGGATTTGCTTCAAGCGTTATCTCTGTACTTGTGTCTATTTGCCAACTCTTGTCAATCTTTGTTATGATCGAAGTGAGTTCTTTTCTCGTAAGAAGAGAAGGTGTGCCACCACCAAGGTAGATGCTATCAAGCGTGCTTTTGGGTAGCTCTTGATGACGAAGTTCTAACTCTTTGATCAGAGAAGAGACCAATGTGCCCTTATTCTTTATAGAAGTAGAAAAGTGAAAGTTACAATAGTGACATGCCTGTCGACAGTAAGGTATGTGTATGTAGATACCCGACATACACTACTTTTTTCTAACGATGGTTAAACCATCGCGGTAGGGTAGGATGAATAATTCTACTCTCTCGTCTTGAGAGATTTTAACATTAAACTCATGCATCCGTTGTGACTGTCGATCTTTTTCTTTCTCAAGTACTCTCCCTTTCCACAATGTATTGTCCGCTATGATGACTCCTCCTGAACGGACCTTATCAATCGAAGCATCATAGTAGTTGCCATATTCATATTTGGCTGCATCTAAGAAGAGTAGGTCTATGGGTTTTGTTATCTTAGGTAGGATTACTTTGGCATCTCCAATTTTGAGATCGACTTTATCTTCTATGCCCAGCTTAATCAGGTTGTTGTGGATGGCTTCCTTGTAGAGTTCATTATGTTCTATGCTTATGATTTGACCATTTGACGCAAGCCCTTCAGACAAGCAGCCTGTTGCATAAGCGGTGAAAGTACCCACCTCGACGATGAGATTAGGTCTAAGGATATGGCTGATAAAGCTGATGAGTCGCCCTTGTATCTTGTCTGAAGCGTCTAATCTTTTGACCGTATGTAGGTTCGTCTGGCGCTCTAAGTCAAGCAAATTTTGATTTTCATCAGTGCTTAAGCGCTCACAGTATATCCTAAGCAAAGGATCGATGTCAAGTCTATGTTCCAAGTAGTCAGTCGTTTAGATATATCTTAAAAGGTGATATGTTTTGGTGCGTAGCAAGAAAAAATTATGAGGACAAGATCGGCACGACTTTTGGTTTAATACCCATAACAATTGGTTTTTTTGGGGTAATAAATTTGATCCTGATCGTACTTGTATGATCAGGATTTTTTATGTCCCTATACGAAGTAAACCAATTCATACTAAGTCTCTGATATGGTTATGTCGTTAACTTATGATTCTCACGACTATGTTCATATAGGTAGTCATCATTGTGTACATTTGCGACCGCTACAATATGGATCCATCTAAACGACAATTAAAGGAGAATAAGATAATTGATGCAGCTATCGAAGTGATCGCTAGCAATGGCTATCATAAAGCCAAGATGGATAACATAGCTAAGAAAGCGGGGATCACTAAGGTGACGTTGTATAGCTATTTTGACTCTAAGGAAAACCTATATTTTGCTATTATATATCGAGCCTTTCAAGCATTAACAGAGGTCTTTTACTCTACGATCGATCAGAACAAAGGAGTCTCAGGGTTAGAATGTACCAAGGCCATATTTGAGTCATTCTTCAGCTTTTGCGAGAATAATTTTTTATACTCGGAGGCGATTTTGGATTACTTCTCTATGATTAGGAGTCTCTCGAGAGACAAAGCTGGCGATGTAGATGTATCGCTTACTACTCAAAGCTCTTACTTCATCAGGATACAAGATCTGCAGAATCTGCCGCTGAAGCTGACTGTTAAAGAGATGGAGAGAGGCATCAAAGATGGTAGTATCAGAGGTGATGTGGACTGTATGTTACATACCCTTCAAGGGTGGACTATGGTTGTTGGTTATATTAAGTTACTCTCGGCATCAAGCAAGAACGAATCTCCTCTGCTCAATGTTAATCTCAAATCACTCAAGGAGTTGAGTCTTTCGCTTTCTGAGACTGCCTTAGCAAAAGCTTAAATCTTTCTTTTTTTACCTACTCACAATATCTTGAGCTCTCTCTGGGTTTAATACTTACTTTTTTAAGCATAAATCACCTTTTATATAGATCTACACTACGCTTTTATCACTTACTAAAAATCCTTTTTTGGATATGAAAGCAGTAGAATCTATCTCACTCTTCATCTTTCTCATATTTTTTGGAGCTTGTCTTGAAGATGATCTGCCCATCGAAGATGATATTACCCCAACCATCAGAGCCTTCTCTAACGTAGATCGTGAACTATGGATCCACTTTCAAGCCTTTGAGGACGCTGCAGCTGACCGTGGTTTTAAAATCGACCTCAACAGGGCTAACATAGTCGGGACAATTGAAGAAATCGACGATGGTAATGTCGCTGGGACCTGTTCTTATGGTGGGTTTCAAAACCATAGAGATGTTGTTATAGATCAGTCCTTCTGGGATAGAGCTTCTCATCTTACTCGAGAGTATATCGTCTTTCATGAATTAGGACATTGCTTTTTATTTAGAGATCATCTTGAGTCATGCCTTGCTAATCGCACTTATGCTAGCATCATGAGAAGTGGGACTGTGACGGGTTGCCGAGACAACTACAATTTACAAACCAGAGGTTATTATATAGATGAGTTGATGGATCCTTTGGAGGGACCATAACCAGTATTTAAGACTTTAATTGGCAGAGTCGCTTGACCTGCTTGTTCTAATGTCAATTAATTCTGATACGCTCTGAGTGCCTATCAAGATAGCCATGTCGCCAGTCAAAATATTCTAACAATGAGTCATTATGCCAATTAGTTACATATTTATGTCCTTATTTGGCGTATGTGACAATTAGATTTTCTATATCTTTACTCCAAGTAAAGAAAATAGAATCGCTATGGCTAAATATGTTAATGTTGACCACCTAAAGTTTCTTCTTAGAGAAGTTCATAATGTAGCTCAAGTTTTGGATCTCCCAAGATTTGAAGATTACGATGTTGATAGTGTAGATATGTTGCTCGATTCAGTGAAGGACTATGCTGATGAGGAGTTATATCCATATGTTGTTGAGATGGATAGAGTGGGTGTGAAGTATGAGAATAATACGATAACAGCACATCCTCATATCGAAAGAGTACTGCAGACAGCAGGCGCAAATGGATATATCTGCGGAGGTTTTGATTATGATGATGGCGGATCTCAGATGCCTCATATGGCTTCCATCGCAGCTAATTTTATTACATCTGCGGCTAACAATACCGCAGTCGGATATATAGGACTAACTGCAGGTGCAGCAGGGCTTATCCAGGCTTATGGATCAAGGGATTTATTTGATGCCTATGTACCTAATATGATGGCAGGAAAGTGGGGTGGCACAATGGCTCTTACAGAACCTCAAGCTGGTTCTTCTCTTTCTGATATTGTTACTTCTGCTAAGCTTAATGACGACGGCACTTATTTGATAGAGGGACATAAGATATTTATCTCTGGTGGTGATCACCAGTGTGCTGAGAATATAATTCATTTGGTTTTAGCACGTATAGAAGGTGCTCCTGCAGGTACCAAGGGGATTTCTCTTTTTGTAGTGCCCAAACACCGCATCACGGATAGTGGACTAGAGCCAAATGATGTCCAGACCGCTGGTGAGTTTGAAAAGATGGGACAGAAAGGATATGTGACTACTCACTTGGTTTTTGGTGATGACAAACATTGTCAAGGCTGGTTAGTTGGAGAGGCTAATAAGGGGCTCAAGTATATGTTTAAGATGATGAATGGTGCTCGTCTTGAGGTTGGTTTAACAGCAGCCTCTATTGCGTCAGCGGCTTACGAAGCTTCACTTCAATATGCTAAAGAGAGACCGCAAGGAAGAAAGTTAGACGGATCTGGAGGAAAAAATGCTAATGCTCCTCAGACGCTGATCATTAATCATCCAGATGTACGTCGCATGTTGATGCTTCAGAAGTCTGTCGTAGAGGGTTGTGCAAGCTTATTGATGTTGTGTTCTAAGTATTTGGATTTGTCATATTATGCTGAGTCTGAAGAAGAAAAAGAGAAGAATCATATGCTCCTGGAGTTACTAACTCCTATCGCTAAGACCTATCCATCAGAGATGGGACGAGTATCTATTAGCAATGGCATGCAAGTATTAGGAGGTTATGGATTTACGACTGATTTTCCATTGGAGCAGTACTATAGAGATGTGCGTATCACAGCACTTTATGAAGGTACTACGGGCATCCAATCATTAGACCTCTTAGGTCGTAAGATGATGATGAATAATGGTGCTGCTGTCAAAGCTTTGATGGGTGAGATGATGCAGACTATTAGTGAGGCAAGCACATTTGATGACTTAAAGCCATATGCTAATAAGCTTGGGTCGTTGATGAAGGATGCAGAGCGCGTATTGACTCATTTGATGGGTTTTGCGATGCAAGGTAAGTTTGAAAGGTTTTTATCTGATGCGACGATCTTTATGGAGTTCTTCAGTACGATCGTTATCGCTTGGCAGTGGGTTGAGATGGCTACGACAGCTAAGAAAGCGATGGTTACTGGCAAGATGATCAGACCAGAAGAGTTTTATGCGGCTCAGGTTCATACGATGAAGTTCTTCTTTAAGTATGAAGTGCCTAAAACAAATGGCTTAGCTGAAACTTTATTGGACACTGAGGTATTAACAATTGTAGAGGAAGGAAAAGAAGCAGCAGCTTTTGCTTAATTTCCCCTCTTAAATAATCAATTACATAAAAAATTAAGAATACATGGATACTTCAGCATTATTGGCACAGCTAAACGAAAAAGCACAAGGTGTCGATCCGATAGGTGCTACTTTAAAGTTTGAGATCGATGATCACAGAGTGTTTATCGATGGCACTGGTGATACTAACGTGGTCTCTGAAGGAGATGGAGAAGCGGATTGTGTGATCACAACGTCTCTTGAAACATTAATGAAATTACAAAGCGGAGACCTTAACCCTATGATGGCTGTTATGGGCGGTAAGGTTAAGATCAAAGGTGATATGGGACTTGCTATGAAGCTTCAGTCTTTACTTTCGTAAAATATTACTCGCTTTTTGGCATATAAAAAGGCCCTTGATAGTATTATCAAGGGCCTTTCTTATTTCGTTAAAGTTGTGTTATACTCTTATTTAGTTCGGCTGATAGTATAAATGTAGCAGTCTTCCTGCGCTCAATTCTTTCTTTTGATCTACCATCACACCAAGATATGGGAAGAGAACAGCGAGCTCATTTCTGAAGGCTTCTTTGTTGTTATCTGCAACATACTCTGGATTGTTAAAGAAGACTTTGACAAATAATTTGTCGGTTAACTCTTTAGCTTTCAATGTGTTATGGCATATCTCGAGCGTCTGCTTGTAGACCCACTCAAAATGATTTTGATAGAATTCATCCCATGCATTGATGGAGTTGCCTATTACTTCTGTTGGTCGTTGGTAAGTCATATTACCAGGTATTTACTCTATTAACAATTAGAACGTTTTGGGGGTTCATATATATCACTAGAGTACACTCCAATAATTACGCCAAATCCATGATGGGGCGTTCTTGGGCGATGCGATTGTACATTGAGAGGAGAGGTTGGAGATGTTAAGCAAGCTATAGTTCTCATGATCATAGAATCATGTAATCTGCAAATATTATCTATGTAATCTGCAAATAATAGTTATGCAATCTGCAAATATTATCTATGTAATCTGCAAATAAGTTGTATGTTTAACCAATGAATGCTGATGATCTAAGCATATCACGTAATATCTTTCCAGACTTACAAAAAGTACTGACACAATATCCTTTGGTTGCATTAACGGGGCCTAGGCAATCGGGTAAGACTACTTTACTTAAGACTATGTTGCCTGAATTTAGATATGTATCGCTTGAGGACAAAGACAATCGAGCTTTTGCTCTTGAGGACACAAGGGGCTTTTTCAAAGCATATGACCATCAAGTGATCTTAGATGAAGTACAGAGGGCACCTGAGGTATTTTCATATCTCCAAGGAGTCGTTGATAGTTCGCGAGTGATGGGGAGATATATCCTCTCAGGATCTCAGAACTTTGATCTGATGGCTAACATCACACAAAGCTTAGCTGGACGCATATCGATATTCAAGCTCTTTCCATTTGACTTTATAGAGATGCAGCAAGCAGGTCTTCTATCAGAGGACTTGTCTCAAGTGATGACACGTGGATTTTATCCAGCTATATATGATAGGAGTATAGAGCCAGACAGATACTATGCAGACTATGTTACTACCTATGTAGAACGAGACCTTACACAGTTGGTCAATGTCCAAAACAAAAGATCATTTAAGAACTTCATTAGATTATGTGCGGCAAGAGCTGGGCAGCTCATCAATTACAACAGTCTAGCACGTGATGCTGGGATTAGTCATACCACAGCATCTAATTGGTTATCTATCTTGGAAACTAGCTATATCACATACATGCTAGAACCTAATCACAAAAACTATAGCAAGCGAGTGATCAAGAGTCCTAAGTTATACTTCTACGATACTGGGCTGCTCTGTCACTTACTTAATATACGAAAAGGGAAGCTCACACCTCAACATCCTCAATGGGGACACATATTTGAAAATATGATTGTAGGTGAACTGGTTAAGCAGAATTATCACTTTAGTAAATTGCGTGATTATAAATTCTGGCGCGACACCAATGGTAACGAAGTAGATCTCTTATACCAGCAAAATGAGTCCCAAATAGTATATGAAATCAAATCATCACAAACGATTCAATCCAAGACGATCCAACAACTATTAAAATATGCTTCGCTATCGACAGATAAGATAGCGGCCAAAAATCTCATCTATAGTGGAGAGGATGCCTATGTTCGCTCAAAGGTTGATATAACCCCTTGGCAGCAAGTAAAATAGTCCAGTGAGACAAAGCTATATTTGCACACCATAATTGACATTGGTTTATGAGTCTATCAAGAGAGTTATCTAAGAGATGTAATGATACATGTGAGCTTTGTGGAAGTGCAGAGGACTTGCAGGTATTTATCGTTTCTCCCAAGTCTGGGGGTAATTTAGATGAACAGATCTCTACATGTCAGACATGTCACATGCAGTTGACCGATGATGATAAGATAGAAGCTAATCATTGGAGATGTCTCAATGATAGTATCTGGCATGAAGCAGATGCAGTGAAGGTTGTATCATATCGGATACTTCATAAGTTACATGATCAAGATTGGGCACAAGACCTGATCGAGATGATGTATCTGGAAGAAGATACTTTAGAGTGGGCGCGACATGGGATGATAGATCCCAACTCGATAGTGATGCATAAGGATAGTAATGGCAATGTATTAGCAAGTGGAGATACAGTCGTTCTTATAAAAGATCTCAACGTTAAAGGCGCGAGCTTTACAGCTAAAAGGGGAACTGCGGTCAGAAGAATATCTTTGGTCCAAGACAATCCAAATCACATACAAGGCCGTATCAATGATCAGACTATAATTATACTTACACAGTATGTGAAGAAATCGTAACACAACTTATCCATCAATTATTCAGTATTGCGATTGTTGGTTTTACGCTCTGTCGTTTATTCGCTATTTTTTTTGGATGCAAAACCATCCTTGATTATTACAATTAGATGTATTTTTTTAGAGAGTTAGTTAAAGGTTACTGTTCTTTATAACAAACAGTAACACGATATATAAACTTTTCATATTATAAATTCTGGCGTAGTCACAGATGCGTAAAGAGAATATTAAAAACTAGTAGATATCCCGACTTTTCTTATCTCTTCAGTTAAGTCAATAAGATCTGACATGTCTGTATAAGGACTCATGATGGTAACCCTTAGATATAAGTTTCCATTTAAAACAGTCTGGACAATGTAAAAGTCTCCATTTTCTAAGAGTTGCTTTCTAATAATTGTATTAAGCTCATTGAGATCTCCAGACTTCTGTGGTGCATATCTGAAGCAAAGTATGTTAGACATGGGTTTGTGAGCTACCTCAAAGTCAGATTGGACATTTAAGTAATCTGCATATCCACGTGCAAGATCATATTGGCGAGTTACATACTCTTCTATTAATTCTAATCCATGGTGCTTAAACAGTGCGTATATTTTGATACACATCATGTATTTAGTTGTCTCATAAGTCCGCTTGGCAAGGTTGTACCATTCTTCATCATTCTTTTCAAAGAGATAGTCTGCTTCTATCGCAAAAGTGCGATATGAGTTTTTCTTCTTTTTAAATAGAACTGCCGTAGCCAATGCAGGTGTCAACATCATCTTATGAGCATCAATGATGATGCTGTCCGCTCTTTCTATATGTGCGCAAATAGATCTGTACTTTTTGCTAAAGACAGCTGCGCCACCATGTGCACCATCTACGTGCATCCAGATATTGTGTCTTTCGCAGATATCTGCTATTGCCTCCAAGTCATCATAACTGCCTGTAGAAGTCGTGCAAGCACATGCTACAACTGTCAAGACATGTCCGCCGCTTTTTATAATTTCGTTTATATGATTTTCTAATTGTACGATATCAATAGAGTAGTCTTCTGTCGTATCTATTTTAACAACTTGATCATTAGACAGGCCCATAGTCATGGCTCCTCGATCTACACAGAAGTGTGCTTGTTCAGATACTAAGATGTACGGCCGCTTGCCCGGATGTTTAGTCAGATAATCGGCTCGTGCTGCAAGGAGCCCAGTGAGATTAGCAAGTGTTCCTCCAGAAGTCAAGACTCCATCTGAACTATCCATATCATAACCAACAGCTTTGCAAAACTCTTGAACGACTATGCGCTCTATAGCCGTTCCGCCTGCTGACATCTCATATACGCCCATACCGCAATTAGCAAACTCTGATAACAGTCCTGCAAGGGCACTCACAGGAGCGGGGGCAGACACTTGATGTCCGATGTATCGTCGATGATGTACTTGCATATTGCTGGAGAGTACATCTTTAAAGAACAGATCCAAGGATTCGAACTTATAGTTTTGCCAACGAGTCAACTCAGCATCAGGAGATTCTTTGTATCTCACAACCTTATCATCTCCTTTTTGAGTGGCTGCGAGATGGTCCGCTAATTGGTCTATCAACTGATGACCTTGATCACGGAACTTCTCTATATCATACGCTTCGTCGAGCTTACTCATCTATGCCTCGGTTTGTTCTTAAGAAGCCACGAAGATATGGACAACTATTATATTGATTGGTAAACTCTATGAGTCCGAGCATTGTTAACTTTGCCAGAGATGTTAAGATCGCAAAAGCATACATTACAGTTTAAGAGACCAAGTGGTACATCGAGAGGAGTGCTTAATACTAAAGATTCTTGGCTTGTGAGTAGATGGGAGGATGCACAATTAGTAGGTATCGGAGAATGCAGTATCATAGAAGGTCTAAGTCCAGAAGATCCATATCTAATGGATGATCGAGTGGCCTCCTTGTGTCAGGTAGAACTAGATGGAGATATGAAGCGACTGATTCAACAGAATCCATCTATAAAGTTTGGTAGGGAGACCCTTTCAAAGAGCACTGATTCTGAAGACCCATTTGTCTTATACGTTAATAGCTTTAGTAGAGGAGAAGCGGGTATCCCAATCAATGGACTCATCTGGATGGGGTCAAAATCATTCATGTTTGATCAGATCAAAATAAAGCTTAATGAAGGCTTTAGATGTATCAAGTTGAAGATAGGGGCGATAGGTTTTGAAGAAGAGCTTTCATTATTAAAGTATATCAGATCTGAGTTTACTGTTGATGATGTAGAGTTGCGTGTTGATGCTAATGGAGCATTTGCTCCGAAGGATGCACTTCAGAAGTTGCTAAGACTGTCGGAGTTTGAACTGCATTCGATAGAACAGCCGATTAGGCAGGGTCAATGGGAGCAGATGGCTCAGCTTTGTGCAGAAACTCCACTTGATATAGCGCTTGACGAGGAGCTGATCGACATCATCAGCCGTCAAGAAAAGAAGCGATGCCTTGATATTATAAAACCACAGTACATCATCCTTAAGCCTAGCTTGGTAGGTGGATGGGCCTCATCAGAAGAGTGGATAAAGCTAGCAGAAGAAAGCGATATCGGTTGGTGGGCCACATCTGCATTAGAGTCTAATATCGGTCTTAATGCTATCTCACAATGGGTAGGTTCGATGGATACAAGTATGCCTCAAGGTCTCGGTACAGGAGGCTTATACTCAAACAACATCTCGTCTCCTTTATATATCCGAGATGCGGCTATTTGGATGGACCCGGAGGGGGCTTGGGACTTAAGTCTTTTGCGATCATGAAGATGTATATACAAGATGATATCATCGATCGAAAAGATCTGGAGTCATGGGCACGCGACCAAGGTAAGAGTAGCGAAGAAGGCTGGGTAACTGACATCGCAGAATCTATCATAAGTTGGTTTGACACATCAGATACCATAACCATCTCCACATCAGGGTCTACGGGTAGACCTAAGCTCATCAATCATTGTAAAGAAAGTATGAAGACCAGTGCTCGGATGACAGCTGAGCGGTTTCAACTTAGATCGGGTATGCGCTCTCATAACTGTCTACCTGCACGATATATCGCTGGTAAGATGATGTTGATTAGAGCACTGGAGATCGATATGGATCAGATCTGTGTTGCGCCGAAGTTGGCGTTACACATGCCTGAGGTATCCAAAGGAAAGCGCATACACTTTAGTGCGATGACTCCTATGCAGCTGTCAGCAACATTGGATGAATGTCCAGATTTTATAAATAGGATAGACCAATTGATATTAGGTGGTGCTCCGATCTCAAGATCGTTGATGATGCGGATACAAGCGTTAGAGACAAGGACATACGCTACTTATGGGATGACAGAAACCATCACACATATTGCCACCAAGCAAGTCAATGGTTCAGGCCGACAAGAAGTATTTGAAACTTTAGATGGCGTGGAGATATATACTGAAGATGGCAATCTAATTATAAAAGCGAAGCACTTCGGATCTGACCCAATCAAGACTACTGACCAAGTGGAGTTGATCGGTGATCGTCAGTTTAGATGGATAGGAAGATCAGATGATGTGATCAACCGAGGAGGTGTTAAGATACATCCTGCCGAGGTTGAGTATAAACTGAGTCATGCCATAACGCACAGATATATTGTAACTGCAGAAGGAGACAAAGGAAGCGGTTTTAAACCCGCACTTGTTATAGAGTCCAATGCATATAGTGAGCTTCAAAACAATCATTTGCTTCAAGCGATAAATAGCTTAGGCAAGCTAGAGCGTCCAGAGAATATATACTTTGTGAAACAATTAATAGAGACACCAACTGGCAAGGTTAAAAGGGATATAAACCTTTACACATCGAAAGCAACTTAAGCCGGTTTGATTTGTTAACATGAAGAATAAAAGGGAAAAGTTGTAGATGGATCCAGTGCGCTTGGATATACATGAGGCATTTGCAGTTTATAGATTGCCACATCATGAAGATCATTTTATGGTGAGGGGTGAGCTGATGGATGAACGACCCGATAATGGTGCATTTGCTATACAGCGCTTTGCTAAGAAGGACAGTAAGACGAAGTATATACGGGCAGATCATGTTGTTACTAATGCAGCATGGCACATAGATGCTACAGAGTCTTGTTTTTTAAAGAGTACTGACAAA
>CALDEM010000019.1 GCA_937942435.1 uncultured Saprospiraceae bacterium | reverse complement strand
ACAAGAGCGAACACGAAGAATATAAAGAGCACCGCGTAAACACGATACAACAACTCATTCTTCCGACTCGAGTCAGACATTATATCTTTTCAATTTTCTTAGGTATATGAATCTCATTCATCATATCCACCCCCTTCACTTCTTTCGCCACCTCGTACAGCGTACCTTCGTGCTGCACATCTCTTTTGACAGAGATATATTCTCTTCTTAAATCTTCAATCTCCTTATGCTTCTGATTAATCTTTCTAATCTTCGCTTCAGTACTATGTACTGTAGCTATATAGCAAAGAACCAATAGACACACCAGGCCAAAATATGGCACCCAATCATAGAGCTTCGATATTTCGATACGTTTTGTCATCATTATAATTTCTCAATCACACGCAATTTTGCACTTGCAGCGCGACTGTTTCTATTTATCTCAGACTCAGAAGGAACAATTGGCTTCTTCGTTATCTGTTTTAATTTACTCGTTCTTCGACCATACTCGTCATACTGAACATGCTTACTCCCCTCACCTTTCATCGCCACTTTCACAATCTTATCTTCTAAAGAATGATAAGTGATAACCACAAGACGTCCACCAACCGAGAGAAGATCGATTGCATTTTCTAAAAACGTCTTTAGCGTCCCGACCTCATCGTTCACCTCTATCCTCAGCGCTTGAAACACTTGAGATGTGTAACGTTGACGATCTCCGCGATAGACCCTGCCGATTATATCCAGCAGATGCCTCACCTCTTCAATCTTAGCAGCACCCCTCACTTCACAAACTGCCTCACTAAAAGTCTTGGCATTGCGCAACTCTCCATAATTAGAAAAAATATATTGCAATTGCTTCTGACTATAATTAGCCAATACATCTTGTGCCGTTAGCGTGCCGTCTTGATTCATACGCATGTCTAACTTGCTGTCAAAGCGATAAGAGAAGCCCCTCGACGGCTCATCAAAATGAAATGATGATACGCCCAGATCTGCTAATATGCCATCAACCCTTTCAACACCATAGTACTTTACAAAATGCGAGATGTATTGAAAATTACCTCGCACAAAAGTGAATCGTGCATCATCGATTATATTGGCTTTAGCCTGCTCATCTTGATCAAATCCGAATAGTCGCCCTTTGGCATTCATCCGGTGTAAAATCGGTCCGGAATGTCCTCCGCCCCCAAAAGTCACATCAACATATACACCCGCTGGGTTTATATTTAGCAAGTCGATTGTTTCTTCCAGAAGAACTGGAGTATGATAAGTATGAGATCGCTCGTTCATTATAGCTCAGCAGCATCATCACCAAATACTTGATCGGCGATACTGGAGAAATCTTCAGGTTCTTGATCGATCATTCTTTCATATTGCTCCTTAGACCATATCTCAATCTGGTCTTGGTAAGCAAAAAGAACAACCGCTCCCTGGATACCGGCATACTCAAGCAAACTTTTGGGAAGTAAGACTCGATCTGCTTTATCCAGATTAACCTCAGTAGCACCTCGATAGAAATATCGGATTACCTGACGGTGCTGCTTCTTGTAAATGTTCAATTGATTTATCTCTTTCGTCTTTCGATCCCAAACTTCTTTGGGATACATTATAAGGTGTTGCTCAAAACCTCTGTTGACAGTAAAATTCTGATTTGCCCCGCCAATCTGGCGAACCAACGCTGATGGTAATCGGACTCGTCCTTTCGCATCAATCTTACAATCATATTCTCCTGTAAAGTGGTACAAGCTTTAACGCCTTATGCCTCAAATGTAATTGCAGTTTCCCACTATCTCCCACTATCTACCACAAAACTTACAAAACATATGCATTTATTTATAATATATAGCTCGTTGTAAACGGTCTGTTTATACATTATAATCTATCTCATTATGAATTGACGTTTCCTCAGGTCAAAGGAAAACAGGTGGTTGGTTCAATACTTACGTATTACTATCAAAAATAATATATTATATCATGATTTGCAATAGGTTACGATAGTTAGTGCGCTATCAAGCAGAGTAGTTAAAAATTAAGCATTCACAACAGTTCAGTCATTTTTGGTATGATAATCGCAGTACACATTGTGATTTATCATAATATGATGAAGAAGATAACAATAGTATTAGGCATTTGTTTGATTTCTATTCTCACCTTGACTGCTCAATCAGAAAATAGAAACAACTACTCAAGATACGCTATCGATGAACCCTCCAATGCGTGGGTGTTAGACATGGTAGATAGTATCAGATATCAGACCTCCTTGTGTGAGACCTGTATGTCTCCCCCAACTTTTAAAAGGTTTGAAGATAAACTCGGCAGAACCTTGTTCCGTTTAAGATTCGCATGTGATGCAGAAAGCACCTTTGTAAAGATATATAGTGACCAAGGAGATCCGATCGCTCATTGTATAGTGGGACCAGATTTACATGATTGTGTGGATTTTGAAGAATATACGGATTTTGCCTTCACCAAGAACCTCCTCAACATATGGTCTTGTAAGGACGGATTTTTCTGCCCGGCCAAGGATACCTTGGGTTTATTCAGGCAATACGACATACTCGTCTCAGGGTCAGAGTGTGTTGACAAAATCAGACAACTCTCGGTAGACGCTCCTTTTACCAATTACCAATGGAATAACTCTGATGGCAAATCAATCTTTACAAACAATATCATGGCCGATCAATCAGGCATGTATAACGTTACAGTGCAAGATCATGATGGATGCAACAATAAAAAAAGTCAAGAAGTACGCGTCTACGCAGATAAAGAGATATTGGGTAACAAAGTGTTATGTCCCGATGAGACTACTTTTCTCAAGTCAGAAGGCTTCCTAGCATATCAATGGTCAACGGGTGAGACAACTGCTAAGATAGAGGTTGCAGAACCAGGGCCGATATCCCTTACTATCATTGATGCACAAGGCTGTGTAGATAGCATATCAACTGAAGTCATCACAACTGAAGATCGATCTGTGACTGTCAGAGCGGGAGAAGATCTCTTTTTTCGTAATCAGGTTATACCCGTGCAGCTGAGTCTCAACAATTTAGAGTCAGATGATATAAAAGATATATTCTGGTCAAGTGAGGGAGAGCTTACTTGTGATGATTGTTTTACCCCTTTCGGCAAATTTTCTGAAGAGAGTGAAATCTTAGTCATGATTACAGACCAAAATGATTGTGTATATGAGCACGCCATTACTGTAAAGCCAGAGATAGCTTATAAAGATGTCTATGCTGCTAACATCTTTACGCCAGATGGCGATGGAGAGAACGACATCTTTATGATTAGGAGTTTAGAAGGTGCCGCTGTAGTTAACCAGTTCAAAGTATTTAATCGCTGGGGTGTACCGATCCACAATGTGGGCCGACACCTTATTAACGATATATCTAAAGGATGGGACGGCACAACACAAGATGGCAACCAGATCGCAACAGGCGTATATATCTATATGGCGGAGGTGGAGTTTACCGATGGATCTATCGAACACATTACTGGAGATATCTTGTTAGTACGGTAAGCTCTAAGTATTAGGTCATAGATTATTGACCTATAGTTGCTCCTCACTTCGAAATGGTACTATTTGCTGTAGTACTTCTTAATATTTCTGAAGCGTAGCTTTAAGACTCCGATTACTGCTTCTTTTATTATGCCGGCACTCATCTTAGAGACACCCAGTTCTCTTTCTTTGAAGATGATAGGCACTTCTTTTAAACTATAACCCAACTTCCAAGCAACATACTTCATCTCTATCTGAAAGGCATAACCCGTAAATCCTATCTTCTCCAGATCAATTGCTTCAAGTACTCTCTTGCTGTAACATAGAAAACCTGCTGTAGGATCCTTAATCGGCATAAACGTTAGCATCTGGACATACAGTGAGCCACCACGTGAGATGAGTATCCTATTTTTAGGCCAGTTTTCAAAACCTCCTCCAGGCACATATCTAGAACCAATAGCAACATCGGCTCCATCTTCGCAAGCCTTTCTTAGTTTTAGCAGATCTTCTGGATTGTGACTAAAATCAGCATCCATCTCAGATATGTAATCAAAGCCACCCTCTAAGGCATATTTAAAGCCAGCTATATAAGCAGTACCAAGTCCTAACTTCCCTGCTCTACTCAACAAGTGGATCCGTTCTTCTGATGCTTGTTTTTGCTTTACGATTGCTGCTGTACCATCTGGCGAATTGTCATCAACGATGAGCACTTCCGTATGCGATAGTTGCAGTACTGCATCTATGATAGCAGAGACATTCTCTTTCTCATTGTAAGTAGGAATGATAATAAGGTGCCTCAATAGTGCTCTTGTTAGGCTACAATATTAGTTAAATATTTAATATATAAAGAGCTTAAGTAGGATACTTAGCTTCATATTAACAAAATGAAATTAGAAGACGCTACTAAAACATTTTTGTCTCAAAGACTATCTCGTATACTGTCTCTATAATATCCTCTGTCTGAGGCTTTGCGTAGTAGTCTCCATCATTACCGTATGGTGTACGATGATCTTGTGCCGTTAAAGTATAAGGCCTTGCATCCAAGTATTTAAATCCATCTTGCACTTCTAAGACTTGTTGCATCATGTAAGCAGATGCACCACCAGGCACATCTTCATCTAAGAAAAGTACTTTGTTTGTTTTCCTTAGGGAGTTGACGATGATACGTTCTAAATCAAACGGGAGCAGACTTTGTACATCGATCAACTCTACCGAGATACCAAAATCCTTTAATTTTAGTGCTGCCGCCATCGCATAACGGACACAACTTCCATAGGTCACTACAGTGATGTGATCACCCTCCATTAGTACCTCAGGTATACCTAATGGGACTGTATACTCGCCTATATTTGACGGAAGTCGCTCCTTTAATCTATAACCATTGAGACACTCGATCACAATACCCGGATCGTTGCCCTGCAGTAGAGTGTTATACATACCTGCAGCTTGCACCATATTACGTGGCGTCAAGATGTGTATCCCTCTGAGCGCATGGATCATCATACCCAGAGGCGATCCCGTATGCCAGATACCCTCTAAACGATGTCCTCTCGTCCTTATGATCATGGGTACTTGCTGGAGACCATTACTCCTATACCGAAGGGTCGCAACATCATCGGTTAGGATCGGTAATGCATATGCGAGGTAATCTAAGTATTGTATCTCGGCTATCGGTTTTAAACCGCGCATAGCCATACCTGCACCCTGACCCATGATCGTCCATTCTCGGATACCTGCGTCAAAGACTCTTTCTTCTCCATACTTAAGCTGAAGACCGGCCATACCTTGATTGACGTCTCCGATCTTACCTACATCTTCTCCAAATGCAAGCAGGCCTGGGTATTTGCTGAAAGCGATGTCAAAAAACTGGTTAATCACCTGAAATCCAGATAACTCAGGGGATTCTTCCTTATATTCTGGATGGATCACTGGTACCAAAAGAGGAGATTGAGCATCATCAGAGTATAGGTGAGAGCCAAAATCTTCCTTTATGGCATCGTTTTGCTTATCTATAAAAGAGGTGATATCTGATGGGATCTCTATCTCTTGAGCATGCAAGTGATAGACTAAGTTGCGAGCGATCTGTATCACTTCTCCCCTCGAAGGAAATACCAGTTCTGATAACTCATTAGCATATTGCATTTTAACCTCATCACCTATCGTGGTTGCTGATGCTAATATTGATTGGAAAGCCTTACGACACTCCTCATTAGGCTCTTGAAAGTTAGCCCAAGCCTTCTTTTTGCGAGCTGAGACAAAGGTTCGCGCCTCTTTCTCCATCTCCTCGATCCTATCTTCAGTAAGGATATTGTTCTTGATGAGCCACTCCTTCATCTTATAGTTACAGTCGTTATCTTTCTCCCACTGTAACCGCTCTTTAGACTTATAGCGCTCATGAGAACCAGACGTACTGTGGCCTTGTTGCTGCGTCATGTTTTTCACATGGACCAAGGCAGGGATATGCTTTTTTCTTACTTTTTTCGCTGCCTTTTCAAAGGTCAGACAAAGCTTTTGATAATCAAATCCATCGACTGTGTATAGATCGATACCATCACCATATTCGTCCCTGAGAAAGCCTTCTAATGCCCTTGATATACTACCTTTTACAGTCTGCTTTTCTACTGGTACAGAGATACCATATCCATCATCCCATACGGCCACAAGAAGTGGCACCTTCTCAACCGCTGCAGCATTCATGGTTTCCCAAAATACTCCTTCGCTGGTACTAGCATCACCTATCGTGCAAAAACAGATCTCATTACCGTTATTCGAGAAGGCGTCATATTGTGATCCAAGGTCGAGCTCTCGATATTTTTTCGACGCGAATGCCAAACCAAGCGCCCGGCCCATCTGGCCAGCTGTACAGCTTATCCCAGCACTGATATTATATTCTTCAAGATGATTAGACCATCCACCTTCTTTATTTATATATGGAGTAGCAAAGTGCCCAGTCATCTGTCTGCCTCCAGAGAAAGGATCGTTGTTAGGATCTGCATACATCTGCGCTAAAAATTGCTCTGGTGTTGATACACCAAGTGCCATCATAAGCGTCTGGTCACGATAGTAGCCAGCTCTATGATCTCCTTTTTTAAAGGCCTTGGCCATTGCGATCTGTGCTACTTCTTTACCATCTCCAAATACACCAAACTTCGCTTTACCTGTTAGCACCTCTCGTCGTCCTTGCAGGCTGAGTTCTCTGCTGACCAGTGCCAACCAGAAATCTTCAATGACTTCATTCAAGAAAGCTTTTTTCTTGCCTCCATCCTTGAATAACACTTTATCTAATATCGGGCTATCAAGGTCCTGCGGTAAGTTCATATTTGGTCAGCTGTTAGAGAATACAAATGTAAGGCCTTTGTCCTTAATCTATAATGACAATTATCCTAAGAACAACCTCAAAGTCAAATAGATCTGACTTAACACTACAATAACAGCCCAGAATGTCCCCTCCTCTTTCATATAAGCTATGGATTCTATATCTTTGTGTTAGTAAATCATACATGATGAATATCTTTAAAGTATTATTAGTTTTGACATTATCGTTGGGACTTGGTCTTTCCATTCAAGCACAAGCGGATGCAGTTGCTACTGAAGTCGTTGACGGACCAGTTATGTCATTTGACAATCTCGTAGTTGATTACGGTGAGATCGAGCAGCACTCAGACCCACTCAGAGTAGCTAAGTTTACAAATACAGGGACTGCGCCTTTGATCATTAAAAATGCAAGAGGAAGTTGTGGCTGTACAGTACCTACATATCCAAAAGAACCAATCATGCCTGGAGAAACAGCAGAGATTGAAGTTAGATACGACACAAAGCGTATAGGGGCGATCAACAAGACTGTGACACTCACGACTAATGAAGATAGAGAACCAATCGTTCTTAAAGTAAAAGGAAAAATAGCAAAGGCAGCTAAAGAAGAAAGTGTGCCAAAGCCAAAGACTGGATTATTCAAGCCGGGTAATTAATACCTGAAAAGATAAAACTTTTTAAAGCCGAAAAGCATTCTTTGTTTTTCGGCTTTTTTAATTCTAAGATATATGATCATCGTTCTCTCTCCTGCTAAGTCACTTGATATGACTCCAGTCTCTCAAGCAGAACATACCCTTCCTATCCTCAAGTCAGATGCTAACAAGCTAGTCAAAAACCTAAAACAATATGACATGGCTGGCCTCAGATCATTAATGTCGATAAGTGAAAAACTCGCCATAGAAAACGTTACCCGATATAATCAGTTTAAACCTCGTGGATATGAGACGCATGGTAAGCGGGCCATAGACACATTTGTAGGCGATGTATATCGTGGTTTAAATGTAAGCGACTTCAAGAAAGGAGATTACAACTTTGCTCAAAAGCACCTCAGGATTCTCTCAGGCCTATATGGTGTCCTACGCCCATTAGATATGATGCAACCGTATCGTCTCGAGATGGGCACTAAGCTTACTAATGAAAGAGGAAAAAACCTCTATGAATATTGGGGTACAAAGATCACCAATGAGATTAATAAGGACCTTCGAGCTTCTAAAGAGTCCACACTCATCAACCTGGCCAGTGAGGAGTACTTTAAGTCAATCAAAAAGGATAAACTCAAAGGCGATATTCTAACGATCAATTTTAAAGAGTACAAAGGAGATCAGTTAAAGTTTGTTTCATTTACCGCCAAGGTGGCGAGAGGTATGATGGCTCGATATATCATCAAAAACCGCATCAAAAATCTTCAGGACATCAAGGGATTTAGTGAGGATCGGTACTCATATAGCGATGAGCACTCTAGTGAGAACAACTGGTTGTTCGTCAGATAAGAGTCTATGGCTTGACCATACATATGGATGTCTGTGTCATTAATCTATGATATCCCGCCATACTTCGATTATCAAGTTCGAGGCAACTAATAACTATTACTTTTAAGCAATGGAAGCCCAAGAACTTTACGAGCATGCACGAAAACGTGTGAAGAAGAGAAAGAAGTTCTACTCTCATGTCATCACGTGGGTAGTGATGAGTATCTTTTTTATCCTACTCAACCTATCGACCACAGACTACTTCTGGGCCATATTTCCTATCCTTGGCTGGGGTATCGCAGTTGCTTTTCACGGCATCCAGATATTTACCAACGAGTGGGAGGACTCAGAGATCGATCGCGAATACGAAAGATTGAAGCGCCGCCGCAGAGCTCAAAATCCTGATGAAGAGGACATGGAAGACTTTGATCCAGAACTGAGCGATAAGGACTTTGTATAGTCGACCTTTTGCTTAATCCATCTGCTATCACCATCTTTGTCATCATCGGATATGTAAATTAGATGCCCACGAGGAGCAAAAAGCAAGTTCAAAAGAGTTGGCAAGACCAACTTCATGAGTTAATATTTGAAGCTGACACTGTAACAGGTAAGTCTTTTGATATCATTCTTTTGATAGCCATTGTCGCAAGTGTGATCGCGGTCTGTTGGGAGAGTCTACCTAACCTCGATCCCACCACAAAAAATGTTCTTTATATCGTAGAGTGGATCTTCACCATCTTCTTCACAATAGAATACGTGACACGGATGATCGCAGTCCATAAACCCATGAAGTATGCGACTAGCTTCTATGGCATCATCGATCTCTTATCTATAATACCGACCTATCTAAGTTTATTTATAGTTGGTACTAACTCTCTTTTGGTTCTTAGAGCTTTAAGACTGATGCGTCTCTTTAGGATCTTTAAGATGGTTCCTTTTTTAGATCAAGGGAATATCATAGTATCGTCCATTAGATCCTCTATACCTAAGCTGACAGTGTTTGTCTCGTTTATCATGATCGTCGTTTGTATATCAGGTGCTGTCATGTACTTAGTCGAAGGTCATCATGGCAATGAAAGCTTTGATAGCATACCCAGGGGTATTTATTGGTCTATTGTAACCATCACTACCGTAGGATTTGGAGACATCGTTCCAAAAACTGCACTTGGTCAGTTCTTATCAGCTTTATTGATGATCATGGGTTACGCAGTCATCGCCGTACCGACAGGCATCGTAAGTGCTGAGATAGCAAAGGGTGGTAGCTCAAATGATGAACCACATGAGTATACAACTCAAGCTTGCCGATATTGCAGTCTGGAAGGGCATGACCCCGATGCAGTCCATTGTAAGCACTGTGGAGAGGTCCTCAACGTAGAAGACGAGCCTACCAGCGAATAAGGGCACTGCCCCAAGTAAACCCGCTGCCAAAAGCAGCAAGACAAACTAAGTCACCTTCTTTTATCTTTCCTTCATCACGCGCTTCTGCCAGTGCTATAGGAATCGAAGCTGCAGTAGTGTTACCATACTTCTGTATGTTATTGTGGACTTGGTCATCTCTTAATCCAAGCATACGCTGCACAAACTGTGAGATCCGCAGATTAGCTTGATGAGGTATCAGCATATCTATATCTGTGGCCTCAAGCCCGGTTTTATCTAGAGCTTCTTTTATTACTTCTGGAAACTTCGTAACGGCTGTCTTAAAAACAAGAGGACCATTCATATTAGGATATACAAGGTGGTCATCAAGCATCTTCTGAGTGATATATATACCTCCCGGTTCTTCTGAGTCAGGAAATCCAAAAGCCTCCGTACCTAAGTGATATCCTCCATGAGATCCAGGAGTTATCATTGCTAACTCCTCAGCATTGGTACCATTGGAATGGAGATGCGTAGTCAATATGCCTTTGGACTTATCCTCCGTGGGTTGAACAATGGCCGCTCCTGCCCCATCACCAAAGATGACTGTGACATTACGACCTCTGGTATCAAAGTCCAATCCCATACTATGCATCTCAGCGCCTATGACAAGTACATTCTTGTACATCCCTGTCTTAACAAATTGGTCTGCAACGGATAATGCGTATATAAAACCAGAACACTGATTGCGTATATCTATAGCGCCTACTTCTGTCTCTGTGATACCCAGCTCTCTTTGTACCAATACACCACATCCTGGAAAAAAGTAGTCAGGACTCAAAGTCGCAAAAACAATAAAGTCTACATCTTCTTTAGTTATTCCGGCGTCTTCAATGGCCTTAAGGGCAGCTTTTGCCCCCATAGTAGTTGTCGTTTCTTCGTGCTTTTTAGCATAACGACGCTCTTTTATCCCAGTTCGTTCTTGGATCCATTCATCAGATGTATCCATATAGGCAGCGAGATCATCGTTCGTTACTACTTTCTCTGGAACATAGTATCCAAGACCACCAAGTTTACTGTTTTTCATATCTATTGATTATCGAGGGCGACAAGATATATAATAGTCTTTAGTTTATGGATAAGCGCGATAATGAGAAGTCTTCTTTTTCCCATATTTCATTTGGATATTAGGACCTTGCGTGCCAATTATTATCGGATAAGACTCAAAGCATAGTCATTGATTTTTTTAGTGAAATAAACCTCATTCTGCTAACCTTTTTCCTGCCATTAGACGTTCTATATGCTAAATAATTGAGGGAAATCAATTTATGGTCAATATTATACTCAGATCAATAGCATCGATCATCGTAAGTGTTCTGGTATCGGCTACTATCTCAGCACAAGGAGTTACAAAAGTTTCAGGCAAAGTTTTTGACGGTGAGACAGGAGAAGCATTAGCTTTTGTTAACGTAATATTTAAAGGAACCAGCGTAGGAACTGCCACAGATCTTGATGGTTATTTTGAAATCGAATCAAGATTTGTTTCCGATTCGCTATGTGCTAACTTCTTAGGCTTTGAAGAAGCATGTATCTTTATTAAGCAAGAAGATAGAACGCGTAACATTGATATACGCTTACAGAAAAAACAACTCCAACTTAAGAATGTAACCGTTGTAGCCAAGAGAGGTCGCTATAGTAAGAAGAACAACCCTGCTGTAGACCTCATGCGAAAAGTGATCGAAAACAAAAAAGATAATAGACTCGAGGGCAATGAGTTTTACTCTTTTGATCAGCATGAGAAGATCCAGATAGACCTCAACAATATCACAGAGCAATTTAAAGATCGAAAAGTTTTTAACAGCTTTGACGTTTTATGGAAGTATTTAGATACTTCAACCGTCAATGGAAAGGTGTTCTTACCTATCTTCTTACGCGAAGTAAAAAGTAAAGTTCACTATCGCAAGAGCCCGCAGTCAAGAAAAGAATATCAAAACGCCATCAAGCTCACCAAGTTTGATGAAGAGATGGATGACAAGAGTATCAATGATGTTATAGAGTTTCTGTATAAGGATATAGATATCTATGACAACACGATCCCTCTTCTAGATCATAGTTTTATAAGTCCTATATCACCACTCGCGATTAACTTTTATAGGTTTTACATCTTAGATACCACTGATGTAAATGGAGTCAGTAGTACGCGTCTCGGATTTATCCCTAAGAACAAGTCTAACTTTGGTTTTACTGGTGATCTGTATGTTTCTAATGATGAAGATCATACAGTTACAAGAGCAGACTTTGGTATCATAGGAGATATCCACCTTAATTTTATTAATGACATAATGGTTCGCCAAGACTTCGAGCCATTAGATGATGGAGCATACGTACTAACTAAAGATGAAGTAGTTGTTGACTACAGTATCTCTAAAAATGGAATAGGGTTTTATGGAACCCGTTCACTAGGCTATGACAACTTTAGTTTCAAAGAAGCTGAAGATCCAGGCGTTTATTCTGGCATTGAGAAAATTATAAAATCCGATGATGCCTTCGATTTTAATGAAGACTGGTGGGATGACAATAGAATCATAGGATTAACTGACACACAGGATGATCTCTATGAGATGATAGACACCTTAACGAGTATGCCAGCTTATAAAAGGTTGATCACTGGAGTTAGAATACTGACCAGTGGTTATGTACCCTTTCCAAAATTTGACGTAGGCCCATTGCCTACTTTTTATAGTTTTAATCAAGTGGAAGGTTCGCGATTGAGGATCGGTGGTGAGACTAATCTAAACTTCAATAAGAATCTACTCATAGATGGTTACTTGGCATATGGCACTAGAGACAAAGCATTAAAGTTTAAATCAGGGTTGACCTATAGTTTTAACAAAGATTGGAAAAGAAACCCTCGACACTTTCTAAGGCTGATCTATCAAAACGATGTAACCTTCCCAGGGCAAGATCTTCAGTTTATACAGCAAGACAATGTTTTGTTATCGCTAAGACGAGGTGCTACTAACAACATGTTGCTCGATAGAGAACTTAGATTACAATATACCAAAGAGACACCCGGTTTTGCATTTGACATAGTCTTTGCAGATAAGAATCGAAGACCATATGGCGACCTTGTTTTAGGTTTTACAGAAGCCAATGGTGAGCCTTCTTTTCTTAGAGAAATTGAAACCACCACACTGGGATTCAATTTAGAACTCGCACCTAATAAGCAATTTATACAAGGTCGACAATATCGAAGACCGATCATCAATGAGTATCCTATATGGACATTGAGATATGAAGCTTCTATCAAAGACTTCTTTGGTAGTAACTTTGGTTATCACAAGTTAGAGCTGGGATTTTTTAAGCGGTTTAACTTAAGTATCCTGGGTCACACTAATATCGGTATCGAAGCTACTAAGATATGGGGCGACTTGCCTTACACGGAGTTGTTTATACCTCCTGCCAATCAATCTTTTGCCTACCAAAGAGAATCATTTAATATGATGAACTTCTTGGAGTTCGTGAGTGATCAACAGATATTCCTCCGCGCTGAGCATTACTTCAAGGGCTTCATATTTAACAGACTACCGTTGATTAAAAAACTTAAGCTCAGAGAAGTTGCCACTTTCAAGATGGTATATGGTTCTCTGTCTGATAGCAATGACCCTAATCAAGATCCTTCTATACCGAGATTTGATCTAGACGAACAAGGGCGGTCGTTAACCTACTTATTTACCGATGGTGCATACATGGAGGGAAGTGTTGGCATTACAAATATTTTTAAAGTCTTACGATTAGACCTAGTAAAGAGATTCAGTTATCTGGACAATCCTAACGTACCAGAACTCTTTGGTACTAAAGGGCTGGGTATCCGTGCTCGTATCAAGGTAGAGTTCTAACATTTGACGTAAGTCTAATCCCACATGTGATATATATAAAGGATAAAATCTACTACCTTTGACTTGGTAACCAGCCAGGAGTGAAGAACGAACTCAAAAAGAAGATATATATAGATCCAGGATCTCAAGGTAGACCCAGCTGGTACCCTATACCTCCTGCCGATCGCGATCTACTCTTCTATATACAGCGTAATCAGAATCAAGATGCTATCGTCTATCAGGTCAATCGGACGCCTGAAGGTCTAATCAATGAGCATCTACCAATGGATGCATACTGGATGCGATTTACGGCCGGCGGAGAGCGCAACGAGCTCAACGAATACCAGAATCGCTTAGCATATGGATATGAGTCCAGCAAGATATCCTCAGAGTTGTATTCTTTTCAGTTTGTGTCTTACCATGACATGACCTTCTATATCAATAAGATCGAAGGTTCTGGTGACTATCGCGCTGTGTACCAAGAAGACGGCAAGAACATTGCATTGAATAATATATATGTCTATGCTTTAGAGTTTGGTGTGTTTCCAGATGTGAAATACATAGAGTTCTTTGGGACTGATATAAACTCCAATGAGGATCACTATAAAAAAATATTGATTGAGCCATGACGACTAAGAAGCTATATGTCTCCAATAGTCCGGAGTCTACCAGACTCTTTGAGCAAGGTTGGATGGAAGCACTCTCCAAAGTGCACTTTTCAGTACCTCTGTTCATATTCATCCCAGCCATTGGATATTTTGTTTATCAATCAGTTGTAACGGAGCGTTTGACTGCTCTCGACTTTTTTGCCTGGTTGATGTTAGGCTTACTCGCTTGGACGCTTACGGAGTATATCATGCACAGATACATATTTCACTTTCATCCTACATCTGAGTGGGGTAAGAAGTTGCATTTTATATTTCACGGAGTGCATCATGATTATCCTTGTGATAGGCTAAGATTAGTTTTACCTCCTTCAGTAAGTATTCCTTTAGCAACAGGGTTTTACTTCTTATGGAGCTCATTTATCCCAAAGCCTGGGTTTTATATATTCTTTGCCGCTTTTTTGTTGGGCTACTTAGTATATGACATGTTTCATTATGCTATACATCACTTAGAGGTCAAAGGAAAACTGTGGAATACACTGAAAACACATCACTTAAAACATCATTACGTTGATCCAGATGCAGGATTTGGCGTAAGCAGTCCATTATGGGATCATATAGTCAGGAGCAACTTTAAGGATGAGAAAGGAAGTAAAAAAAGAGAAACTCTCCCTGCAGATGCTTAATAGGGATTGTATATTATAATTATATTTGCCGATTAAATCACCGCTGTCTAAAACAAGTAGATATGTTAAAAGAACGTATGAAAGCCTATGATATCCCTCAGAGGATAGATAAAATGGGGATCTATCCGTTCTTCAGAACGATAGAATCTGAACAGGATACCGTAGTAAAAATCAACGGCCAAGATGTCTTAATGTTTGGCTCTAATAGCTACTTAGGACTCACTACCCACCCAAAAATCAAAGAAGCTTCTAAAGCTGCCATTGACAAATATGGAAGCGGATGTGCGGGGTCACGTTTTCTTAATGGCACACTTGATCTACACATAGAACTAGAAAATAGATTGGCCCAATTTGTAGGGAAAGACGGAACGCTTGTATTTTCTACAGGATTTCAAGTCAACTTGGGTGTTCTTTCATCTATATCAGGTAGACATGACTATATCATCATAGATGATCTCGATCATGCTTGTATCATAGATGGTTCAAGATTGTCTTTCTCTAAGGTGCTGAAGTATCGGCACAATGACATGCAGTCATTAGAGAAGATACTCCAGAAGTGTGATATAGATAAGGTGAAGATCATAGCGGTTGATGGCGTCTTCAGTATGGAAGGAGATCTAGCCAACCTACCGGAGATATCTAAACTTGCAGAAAAATATAATGCTAATATCATGGTCGATGATGCTCATGGACTGGGTGTAGTCGGTAGAAATGGTAGAGGTACAGCTGATCACTTTGGTTTAACCGATAAGGTAGACCTCATCATGGGTACCTTCTCTAAGTCGCTGGCGAGTATAGGAGGGTTTATAGCTGCTGATCATGATACGATCAACTTCTTAAAACACAATGCGAGATCATTGATCTTTAGTGCGAGTATCGCTCCTGCAAATGCTGCTTCTGCTCTTGCTGCTCTTGATATCATGGAGACTGAGCCAGAGAGACTTCAGAAACTATGGGACAATACTCATTATGCTATGAAGTTACTCAAAGAAGCAGGTTTTGATACTGGTCATACTGTGACACCGATCATTCCAATATTCATCAGAGATGACTTTAAGACATTCAGCATCACAAAGATGTTGCTTGAAGAAGGAGTATTTGTCAACCCAGTCGTTTCTCCTGCGGTAGCAAGTAGCTCTTCCATGTTGAGATTCTCGTTAATGGCTACGCACACTTTTGAGCAGATAGAAGAAGCCGTTACTAAAATTCATAAATGTGCTAAGAAACTTGGCGTATTCGAATTAGCAGCGCAAAGAGTGCATGAAGGTTGATATTATATCCGTAGCAGATAATTCAACGCTGCTCAAGGAGTACATCAACTTCCCACATGATTTATATAGAAACGATCCTCACTATGTACCTGAGTTGTATATGGCTCAAAAAGAGATGTTCAGTCGCAAGAAGAATCCATTCTTTGAACATTCTGAAGTAGAGTCTTTCTTGGCGAAGTCCAATGGAAAGGTGGTCGGTAGGATATCAGCTATCTTAAACAATAACTATAACAAATACCATAATGACAATGTAGGTTTCTTTGGTTTCTTTGACGTCATAGATGACTATGCAGTCTGTAAGGAGCTTTTAGATGTGGCAGTCAACTGGATCAAAGGCAAAGGTTGTAAAGCGGTCATAGGCCCAACTAATTTTAGTACCAATGATACTGCAGGTCTACTCGTAGATGGCTACCACGAATCACCCAAAGTTATGATGACCTATAATTATCCTTACTACAAGGACTTTATGGATCAATATGGCTTTAAAAAGGAAATGGACTTCCTCGCATATATCTTGTATACAGATAAAGCTTCTGAGAAGTCCATTAGGTTAGCTCAATCTCTAGAAGAAAGACTCCGCCGACAAGGCATCACGTTTAGATCGATTACACCTAAGTCTTTAAAAGAAGATGTAGAGCATGTGCGTCAAATATGGAATAACGCTTGGTCTGATAATTGGGGTTTCGTTCCGATGACTGATCGAGAAACCAAAAGGCTGGCCGATGAGCTAAAGTTAATATTGAGTCCTGATTGGTGTTATATAGCGGAGGACAATGGTGTACCTGTGGGATTTGGCGTGACCATCTATAACATCAACGAGATAACAAAGGGCTTTAAGAATGGTAAGCTCTTCCCTTTCAATATCATAAAGCTGCTCAGAAAGAGAAAGAAAACAGACTACGTGCGCATCATAGCCCTCGGTGTCAACCCAGAATATCGTCGCAAAGGAATCGAAGCCATCTTCTTTTCTAAGAACATTCTTGCTGCTAGAAAACATGGTGTCACAGCAGGAGAAGTCTCTTGGGTCTTAGAGAACAACAAAGAGATGAATGCTTCAGCCTTGAAACTAAATAGCGAGCTCTATAAAACTTATCGCATATTCAAATACGATATCAATGTCTAAGATACTAATCACTGGAGCCAGTGGTTTTGTCGGGAGTTGGTTGGTCAAAGAAGCACTCAGTCGAGATTTAGATGTCTATGCCGGTATACGAGCCTCTTCGAGCAAGGCTCTGCTCACGGATCCGAAGATTAACTTCTCCATTATAGACTTTGAAGATGACGCTGTTCTTGCCAAGCTATTAAAAGAAGAGCAGTTTGATTACATCATACACAACGCTGGTGTTACACGAGCACAAAATGACAGTGACTACTTCAGGGTCAATGTTGACTATACGCTAAAGCTCGCTCGAATGGCTCAAGAACAGATCGAAGGTCAACTCAAGAAGTTCATTTTTATATCCAGCATCGAAGCTTATGGTAGTGCTGATGATACACCTGATCAAGTAGTCAACAATAGCATAGCCCCCTCGCCTAGGACTACTTATGGACAAAGCAAACTTAGAGCAGAGAGAGCCCTCGCTCAAGTGGAAGGTTTACCACTCATTATCTTGAGACCAACAGCAGTGTTTGGACCTGGAGAAAGAGATCTGTTCGCTTTCTGGCAGACAGTCAAAAAATACAAGATTACACCCGTGGTAGGCAACAAAACCATCAAATATACTTTTGTCTATGTTAAGGACTTGGTACGAGTGGTGATCGATGCCGCCCTTTCTGACATAAGTGGTAGATCATACTTTGTAAGCGACGGCCGGATCCATAAGATGCAGGATTATCTAAGTAACATTGCTGCGTCTCTTAAGATCAAACCATTTGGATTTACTATCCCATATGTCGCTTTAGATACGGCAGTTATCGTGACTGGTATTATTGATAAACTAACAGGCAAGAAAAGCTTACTTAACGCTGAGCAGATCGCTAAGGCAAAAGCTCAAAACTGGGATTGCGATATCTCGGATCTCGTACGAGATTTCGCTTATCAATCTAAATATTCGCTTGAAGAAGCAGTTGAAGAGACCACTCAGTGGTATCTACAAGAAGGCTGGCTGTAGTCACGTTTGATTTAACTACTTGATCTGATTAGCTTTGCTGTCACATGAAAGATGTTATTAAGCGGATCGCCAGCAAAGTACAAACTCATCTCAGCGATGCTGAAGGAGGACACGATTGGTGGCACATCGATAGGGTTTGGAAGAACGCACTCCTCATAGCACAAGAAGAAGAGGTCAATCGAGACATCGTCTCACTAGCAGCTTTACTTCATGATATAGCGGATCCAAAGTTTCACAATGGAGATGAGGCCATTGGACCAAGACTGACACAGGAGTGGCTCGAAGAAGAACAGGTGGATCAAGAGACAATCGAGCACATCGTCAATATCGTAAAGCACATGTCTTTCAAGAACAGTCTGGAAGGCAAGTCTTGGAATAGTCCAGAACTATTAGTAGTACAAGATGCAGATAGACTAGATGCGATAGGCGCGATCGGTATAGCTAGGGCTTTTAGTTATGGAGGCCATAAAGAAAGAGCTATGTATGATCCTGATGTATACCCAATGGCCAAGATGACCAAAGAACAATACAAATCAAGTAATGCTCCAACGGTCAATCACTTCTATGAAAAACTCTTAAAACTTAAAGAGTTGATGAATACTGAAACTGCAACAGCCATCGCTCAAGAACGGCATGACTTTATGGTTACTTATCTAGAGCAATTTTATAAAGAATGTGGCAGCACTCCTCCATGGCATAAGATTTCCTAATAGAAGTAAGACTATGCGATTTGCTATCTGCTTTCTAATTGTTATTGAGTTTCTCTGTCACAACTTTCTAATAGATTATAACCCGTACATCTCAACAACTTGGATTTATATTTTTGTAGGATTGGCTATTGGTTTTCTGCCTATCGCTTCAAGTACAGCGCCGATTCCTTCTTCACTTACCCTGAGAACCCCAATGTCGTTTAGAACTCCGTTGATCCTCTTGATGATCTTAGCAGTCACCCGATATTCTAAAATTGTATTCTCTGCAGTAAGCATAGATTATAGGATTGCTGATATGCTACCTGTGATCGACAAGATGAGCCTACGTTATATCCAAGGAGAACCTGCCTACAACGTCATCCCTGAGATATGGGGTGGCATGCAACCCATCTACCTGCCAGCTATGTGGTTACCTTATTGTGTGTCTCACATCGCCGATATAGACTTAAGATGGATATCTATCCTAAGTATAGTTATTGGCTGTTCATTAATCATTATGGCGGTTAAAAAGCAATACGCCACACCAATTAATCTAATCACCTTAGGTATACCGATTTTTCTAAGTTTAACCATGATTACGGTCTATAATCATACGCTTATAAGTATCTCACAAGAAGGGATTGTGATCGGTTATTATCTCTTGCTTTGTTATGCACTCATAGTACGCAACTGGTGGCTGATAGGCATCTCTATTAGTCTCTGTTTAATGAGCAGATATAGCTTAGCTCCTTGGATGTTTGGATATGTAGCCTTGCTATTTTTATCTAAAAACTATAGACCACTTAAGCAAGTGATTATTAGCACTTTGGTGACAACACTGATACTCCTTACTGTAACAGGAGCCCTGCCTCATCTAAAAATGATACTTACGATGCCTCAGAATTACTTAGCATCGGTGCAGGCTGACCCAAGCAGGTATCTATACGCGATCGAGTCTAATCTGGGGTTAGCGAAGTATTTTTCAATTGAAGGCTTAAGCATATTACATAGTGCTCAACTGTGGATGAGTATTATTGTTCCGATTCTACTTTTTGGATTGTACCGTTTTTATAATCTGAAGATTTCTTTTAATATTTATGCATTGTGTGTGCTAAAAGTGTCATTAGTATTATTTTATAATTTGCTGATTATACCTTACTCCTATCTTTTTTACACGTCTACTTTTGTCTCTATCGCAGTACTGGCAGGATACATAGTAGACTGCTACGAAGATGAAGGGACTAATAAGATTCTTATTTCTAATTAGAAGGCGCTCTCTGATAGAGCAATATTTTACCAATCAATTCCTTAAGTATACCCTCCCCTTTTCTTCTTTCAAATCCTTTAGATTGAGCATCTGCCAGCAGCAGCATTTTGTATATTTTTATAAGGCCAGAGTATCCATATCTCTTGGCCATCTCTCTATACTCTTTTACAAAAGAACCATAGGTGCCAATCATAGAACCAAGTGCCCTATCATCCTTCTGAAAGTGCTGTGTCACTACAAGTACTTTCTCAAAGTATGTTGCCATACCTGGTATGATCATCTGTAGTGGTTGGACCTTTACATTAGCTTCTATATTATATGTGATCTCATGGACCCTTGGGACGTCTCCATTGCTCAATGCTTTGAGTAATGCATAGATATCATAGTCGCGACTGATACCGATATACTTCTCAATCTCAGGAACATCAATGACTTCTCCTCCGTTGAGATTGACTTTTATCTTTTCTATCTCATTAGTGATCTTCTTCAGGTCTGTCCCCAAATATTGTCCTAACATCTCTACCGCATCACTAGTCATCTTTAACTTCTGACTCTTCACATAGCTGGAGATCCAAGCATTGAGTTTGTACTCTGGGACAGGGTCAGAAGCCATCATGCCTATCTCAGCACTCTTCTTTGCATCTTTCACCCACTTTATTCTGCCGTCTATCTTTTTTTTATGAGCAATAACGAGAACAGTCTGAGGAGATGGATTACTGATGTAAGATCCCATCGACTTTAGATCTCTCATGGCTTGAGCTTCCTTTATGATGACAACTCGACGTTCCGCCATCATAGGATATTGACGCGCGTAGTCCAAGACTTGTTTACTGTCTACATCTCGACCATAGAGCACCGATTGGTTAAACGCCTGTTCTCCTTCGTTTAAGAGCTTTTTCTCTATGTAAGACGTGACTTTATCGATAAAGAATGGCTCTGCTCCATGCAGTATATAAACAGGCATGATTTGGCCTGATTTTATGTCAGAAAGCAGGTTGTCGGCACTTGGGTACTCCATCGCCACTAATATACCAGTAACTTTTTTTGATACTAAGGAATCGTTCTTTGTTCTTCTTCGTTATAACAGCATGAAGTTCTTAGTTCTTATTTTATTGACGGTAGTATCTTCTCTCGTTCTCCTTCCTGCGCAGTCGGTGTTGACTTGGGATGACCTCGCTGATGTCACATGGAGTGAATCATATGATGAATCTACAGGTATGACTAACCTTACCGGAGTATTTGGTGAGCATCTGAAGTCCTTTGACGGGCAAGAAGTCGTCATATCAGGATATGTCATACCACTTGACGCTATGGGACTTTCTTATGCTTTATCAAGAACTTCATTTGCAGCTTGTTTTTTTTGTGGGCAAGCGGGCCCTGAGACAGTTATGGATCTCAATGTCAAACCTAAGTCTGTCCCGAGCTATCGCCAAAAGAATACGCTGATCAAGTTTAAAGGCACACTTATACTTAAAGAAAGTAACGAAACTGGACTTAACTACACCTTGGATCTAGCCAAGGAAATTGAATAATTCTATCTGTCTACGATCCGATTCATCATTATTCCAGTCTTGATAATCTCACAAATCGCCCATCTCGTCCAATTATCAATAGCTATTCATTAGCATTCACATAGTTTTATTATCAAGTCGCGAAGCAATCTTATCTATTGCGGAGCAAGAGCTTTCTTACAACCATTAAAACTTAAAATAATGATCAGACTTTCTACACTTTTGATTTTCCTACTTACCATGATCTTCGAAGCAGACGCACAACGCGAAGAAACCGTATTTAACCATGGTGGACACCTGAGACTGACAGGCATCTGGGGCGGAAGCACCAATGCAGTTGTCGACTTCAAGAATGATTTTGATATCAATAGCGGCGGATTTTTCGCATTTGAAATCAACAATGACTTTTTGATTGGGTGGTCAGGATACAAATCCGATCTAACGGACGATGGCAGAAAGATAAATATAGAAGGTAACGATTTATTCCTTGGCTATACCTTTAGAAGTCATGAGATAGTACACCCTATCCTGTATCTACAGGCAGGTAGTGGCAAGTTAGAAGTCGAAGATCTCGGTTCAGATAATGTCTTTGTTGCTCAACCCACGATTGGCGCAGAGATCAATATCGCAAGGTTCTTTCGCTTAGGCATAGACGGAGGATACAGATTTATGAGTGGCAATGACCTTCCTGGCATCAACAGTTCTCAGTTAACAGGCCCTGTTCTTAATCTACGATTTAAGTTTGGTTGGAGCTGGCGCTAAATATTATAAAACCCAGAAATCAAGGTCTATTTCCAAGAGGAGATAGGCCTTTTTTCATTACGTTATGATAAGGTCGTTTGAGAA
Organism: uncultured Saprospiraceae bacterium; assembly: GCA_937942435.1. GTDB lineage: Bacteria > Bacteroidota > Bacteroidia > Chitinophagales > Saprospiraceae > JAJRXG01. The sequence goes on along the minus strand of CALDEM010000019.1, from coordinate 121,332 downwards.
TGAAGAAATTCGTAAGGTCATATGACGGATAATCGTTATCCAACTTACATTTACTACCTTTGAGAGTTAAGATCCAACCTAATAGTGAGTAAGGCAAAAAAAGGAAAAGTAACGCCTCTGATGAAGCAGTACTTTGAGATGAAGGCAAAGCATAAGGACGCTTTGCTCTTGTTCAGAGTAGGTGACTTTTATGAGACCTTTGGTGAAGACGCCGTCAAAGCTTCGGCAACGCTTGGTATCACTTTAACTGCACGTAACAATGGTGGTTCTAACATAGAGCTGGCGGGCTTCCCATATCATTCTCTGGATACATACCTCCCCCGATTAGTAAAGGGAGGATATCGAGTAGCCATATGCGAGCAACTCGAGAAGCCCAGTAAAGAGAAAAAAATCGTCAAGCGAGGTGTCACTGATGTAGTCACACCTGGTATAGGCACACATGATAATCTCCTTGAGCAAAAAGAAAATAATTACCTCTGCTCTCTACACATCGGTACAGGTGATCGAGCAGGCACTTCATTTTTAGATTTATCTACTGGAGACTTTTCTCTATATGAAGGCAGCATACCTGAGGTCATTAAGCTGATCAATACGTATGGCCCAAAGGAGATCATATATTCTAAAAAGGACAAACAACTTATAGAAGAGGAACTTGGGGATGCATTTTATATGTATGGTCTCGATGAATGGATATGGCAATTAGACTTCTGCAGAGACAAAATCACTGACTTACTTAAGGTTTCTAATCTCAAAGGGTATGGTATCGAAAAATATCACCTTGGACAGATATCAGCTGGTGCGATCTTGCACTACTTAGAAGAAAATCAACATAGCAACCTTAGTCACATCAATAAGATCAGTCGGATCAAGTTGGATCAATATGTATGGCTGGATCAATTTACAATTAGAAACTTAGAGTTATTATACAGTAATCACCCCACTGGGATCCCTCTTTATCAGATTCTTGATTTCACCTCAACCCCGATGGGAGCACGTCTGCTCAAGAAGTGGATCATGTTACCACTTACTAATCTAAAAGAGATAGAAGACAGACTGTCTGTGGTAGATTATATCTTATCTGATCTTGATCTATCTGATATCATCGATGGACACTTAAAAGGGATTAGTGATTTAGAAAGAATCATAGCCAAGGTTGCGCTTAGAAAAGCTAATCCAAGAGAAGTCTATCACTTGATGACTTCTCTTTTGAAAATCCCAGATATACAAGCGTCACTGTTAAGCAGTACACATCTAGGCGTAAAGGCGATCATTCAAAATCTTGATTCTTTAGAAAAAGTATCAGATAAAATAAAAAGCGCTCTTAAAGAAGATCCACCCGTCAACTTACACAAAGGTGGTGGCATCGCTGATGGTTACAACAAGGACCTTGATTATCTGCGGAATCTAATCTCTAACAGCAAGAATGTTTTATCATCGTTGCTTGAGCAAGAAACTGAGAAAACAGGAATAACAAATCTAAAAGTTGGATTTAATAATGTATTTGGTTACTATTTTGAAGTAACAAACAAATATAAAAACCAAGGGCTCGTTCCTGAGCATTGGACCAGAAAGCAAACACTAACTAGCGCAGAACGATACATCTCAGAAGAATTAAAATCTCTTGAGTCAGATATCCTTGGAGCAGAAGAGAAGATTATAAAATTAGAAAGTGAGCTTTATGAAGATCTTCTTGATTGGCTCAGCAATTATATTGCAGCAGTCCAAAAGAATGCAGTCACTATATCCGAATTGGATTGTCTTAATTCATTTGCCAAGTTAGCTAGGCGTAGACATTACTGTAGACCTCAGGTCAATGAAGAGTACGATATAGTTATAAAAGAAGGTAGGCATCCCGTGATCGAAGCGCACTTACCCCCAGGAGAGTCATATATCCCAAACGACCTCCATATCGGTAACGAGGATATGCAAATGCTTTTAATTACTGGTCCTAACATGTCTGGTAAATCAGCGATACTAAGGCAAACTGCCTTGATCTGTCTGATGGCTCAGATAGGGTCTTATGTGCCTGCAGCAGAAGCTAAGATAGGGATTGTAGATAGGATATTTACGAGAGTGGGTGCTTCCGACAATATATCCAGTGGAGAGTCAACCTTTATGGTCGAGATGATCGAGACTTCTTCTATCATGAATAACTTGTCATCACGTAGCCTCATACTACTTGATGAGATCGGCAGGGGCACAAGCACATACGATGGTATATCTATTGCTTGGTCCATAGTAGAATACTTGCATCAATCTAAGGAAAAACCGAAGACACTTTTTGCAACTCACTATCATGAGTTAAGCCAGTTAGCCGATAAATATGATAGAATCCATAATTATAATGTGGCTACAAAAGAACTTGGAGATAAGATTATATTTTTAAGAAAATTAGTTGCAGGAAGTAGCAATCAGAGTTTCGGAATCCAAGTTGCTCAGATGTCAGGTCTTCCAAAAGAAATCGTCTCGCGAGCAAATCATATCCTCAAATCACTTCAAGACAAATCTGTAGTACAAGCTGAAGAAAAAAGTAAAAAGTTAGAAGAACTTGACGAGTTTGAAGGCAACGGACAACTATTGATGTTTGCACCCGATCCTATCAGTCAAGAGATAGCCAAGGATCTCAAGAGAATCGATATCAACACGATGACCCCGATAGAGTGTATGATGAAGCTAAAAGCGCTCGTAAAGAAGATGCAATCTACTGTGGACTAAAGATTGGAATATCCATAAAAAAGAGTCCCAGAATATTGCTCTGAGACTCTTACATTTTTAAAAAACACTTTCTAAACTACTTTATCTTTCCTACTTAGATATCTTATAGTTACATTTTGTACGATTAGTATCCCGAGTTCTTATTACCTCGATATTTACTTCCAGGTCTAGAGCTACCATAAGACTTCACGCCAGCATTAGGACCTTCTGGTCTACCCATGTTGAAGTCTGTTCCTTCGCTCACTCTAAACTCTACTCTTCTATTGATAAACTGCATCTGCTCCTCTAAGTCATTTGTATAATGATTACTCTTAAGACTTGGGATCAATGGACTTTCTTCTCCACCAAACATTAAGTTAAATCTTGAACGATCTATGCCATAAGCAGACACCATATAGTCTACTGCTTCTTTTGCACGATTATAACTTAGTACTCTATTATAATTATTAGAATTACGAACATCTGTATGTCCATGAGCAGTAACTACTAACGCAGGGCACTTCTTCATGACACCTGCTATCTGATGTAAGCTTACATAAGCTTCTGGTCTTAATTCATATTTGTCAAGATCAAAGTTGATCATCGGTAAGAACCAATTACCACATCCCGTGTGGATCACTCTACCAAGTGTTCCTCCTGGATTGATCGTTGTGCCAAGGCCACCGGATTTACCAGAACTTATAGTTCCAGTACCGCCTGCTCCTGACCCTCCCGATCCAGCTTGTTCAGGTGTAATAGTAGTTGTCGTCCCATCATCTTTTGTAATCGTAGTAGAACCATCACTATTCGTCTGACCAGTCCCGAGTACTCTTCCTTGACCATCAACCACAGTGTTAGTACCAGGTAGATAGCTATAGTTACCGTTCTGACAAGCGTCACAATTCTGGTTGATTATTGTAATGACATCTTCTTCTGTTAAGATATTGACATCTTCTTCATCTATCTGTGCGATGCCATCCTCATCAACAGGGAAGCCAGGAGGAGAATAAGGCTCCTTATCTCTACAATCTACAACTCCGTCACCATCACTATCAAGCGTCACACCCTTAGTATCAACAAGACACCCTTCTGGCGTATCCAGTTCTTGATCTATCAAGTCCAATACTCCATCGTTATCTTCATCTTCCCATTCAAACTGAGGCCGAGCCTTTACTTCTGCTAAATCTTTAAACACAGTCTCCATTGGATTAACCCAATATAGAGGTTCGATCTTTTTGCTAAACTTACCGAGATTCAACCCAAGTCTAAGGTTGGTATAATGCGCTATATCTACGTTATTAGATTGATCAGTGCTCGATCTAAACTTGATACCATCAAGATAATCATTGTCAGAAGCCATCACTTGATGTTCTAACCCAAGATTAATTCTTCTAGAAAGTTTTCTTGATAAACCAACACTTGCCGTAAATACTGGATGAATATTAAAATCATCTCCAAATCTGAAAATACCTACTTTCTGAAATCCTTCTGTCTCATACACGCCATCGTAAAGTTGATCTAATGATTCTCCGATCGCTTGTCTTCCAGCGTTAGTATTAAAGAGTTCTCTTGTAAATCCCGTCTGCTCTCTAAGGTTCGTGTATACCTCGCCATCTGCATCTCTAAGATCGAGTCTCGTCTGATGATGATCAATCCCTACACCGATTGCTACATATGTATTCCACTTGTTACGCTCCTTGTGAAAGAGGACGTTACCTATATTGAATATCAACTGAACAGCACCATAATAGTACTCAGTCTCATGTGCAGGAAACCAATCGATGGCATCCGGATTAGCTCCATTATAACCATCCCAACCATTGAAGGTATTATTGGATTCTACGAGACCTCCTCCGTTCGCTCTATGTCTCCACGGCTGTCTTTCTAGACCTTGAGTCTTTCCATAAAACCCATCAAATCTTATAGATGTAAAGTAGGTCAATGCCTTACGGAAATGAATCCCTGTGCCAAGTCCTGCAAACTTTCTTCTATCCACATCTCCATCAATAAAGAAGTGACCTGTATGGAGGCCCACCTCCCACATATGTTTTGGCTGTGCAGAGTACTTATACTGCCCTAACCTATATTGTCTATTTTGCTCTGGATCCTTAGTCATGTCATCGGTGATGACTGGTGCTATCCATGGACCACTATCATTTGCACTAAACTCCAATTCGCCCGTAGGATCAGCCGAATCATTGCCAAGTGTGTCTACCTGTGCAAAGCCATAAGTAGTGAACAAGAATATCGCGGATGTCGCGAGAATTACATTTCTAAACTTCATTAGTAACCTTTTACTCGTGATGTCCTCTATAAAATCACTCAGACCATAGATATCTAATAGATCTATAGTCAATAAGTAATCATAAATGACGATCACATAAATCTGATGCGAATAATTAAGGTTCTATCGACAAACAACAGATCAAAATGTAATCTCGGGTGGTCGGATTATAACTAATCCTTATATATACGGCGCTAAGTTACAATAAGATTACATATTATAAAAATATTTTATGTTTTAACATATTACAGTTTTCACTTATATTTGATGTATGGATCAGATGATTAAAACACAGCACGCAAACCGTGTCAACGAGACTCCTAACATGCCAAATAAAGGTTTATTGGGTCTTTTAGGCCCTTTTTCTGGCATACAAAAGATAAGAGAAGAGTTTTCTCGACTTAATATTGAGACGACCCGCTCCTTTTTGACAGATCTTGGTGACGTATCGGGATCGAGCGCTGAGGACATATGCACTATCCTTCGAGCATATGATACAAAACAGCCTGTCATCTCTATCTTCCCAAGTCGAGCAACTCAGGATATACCGCAATCATACTGGGACTCAACGGTCAATCCTGTTATTATTAGCAATAGACCACTTGACCAAGCAGAGTATGTAGCTCAAATTGGCATACAGAAGCACTTTTTTAGCTCTGACTTCGAGTTTAACAATAGAAGACACCTTAGGCTTGGTGATATTAGAGGCAATAGTGAGAAGGCTGAAGTATTGTTACGTACAGCAGATGCCATCGTCATAGATCTCTCTGTGTTGAGATTAGCAGACAATATAGGATCTGCTACGTCCAGTACTGCCGGTCTGATGATCGAAGAACTTTGCATGATTGCCAAATATGCAGGCGCCTCTATCAACTTAAGAAACATCATCATCAGAGGATATGACCAAAATAATGATCAGTATAACATGATGGCTAAGAACATCGCTTTATTACTATTCTATATACTTGATGGTTTTAAGATCAGACAAAGTGAAAAGGTTCAGTCTGAGCAGCTCCAACGTTACAGTGTACTTCCTGATCACGCATCAGAAGAAATGGTCTTTATAGAGGATCAAAGAAGTGGTAGATGGTGGATAGAGCTTTACTCAGATGCTGCGGAAGAAAAAGTAAAAATGCCTTGTACTCGTAAGGACTATCAAGATGCTTGCGACAACCATATCTCTGACAGAATCACATCTTTACTTGCGTTAGCCTAACTCAAAGGTGCACAACTACTTCTTCTAGCTTTACCCCTCTGCTGGCCTTGACTAATATGTGATGGCCCTTAACTTTGGTAAGTCTTTTACTTTTGATTAACGTTTCAACGTTTTCAAAAGTCAGATAGTTAAGGCTTGCTACTTCGGAAAAAGCTTTGCCAACTAAGATCGCTTCGATTTTTAAAGTTGAAAGCAGATCAACTATCTCCTTATGATACGCAATTGACTTCTCGCCTAGCTCTAACATATCTCCTAATATCATCAATACTTGGCGACCTTCTTTTTCAAAGGTTGCTACACTTGCCTTCATAGATGTTGGATTGGCGTTGTACGCATCGAGTATAACTACATTTCTTTTTGTTTGGATCACTTGCGATCGCATATTGGAAGGAAGATATGCCTCTATAGCTTTTATAGCTGCCTCTGCATCAACTTTAAAGTGGTGTCCTATCGCTAAGCAGGCTGAGATATTCTCTATGTTGTAAGCACCAGAAAGCTTTGTCTTGATGTCGAGGCTCTTTGTCCCAGAGGCAAGCTTTAGTGATAAGTGTTCATCTACAGTCTTTACAATCTCTAATAACCCATATGCCCCACCATCGGAGTGATACTCTATCTTATTAGCCTCATAGTTTTGTATATCGATCAAAAGCTCGTCAGAGGTATTTAGAAAGAATGTTCCTCTGGATGATTTGACATGATCGAACAATTTTCTCTTCTCTTTGTAAACTCCTTGTTTAGAGCCTAATCGCTCCAAGTGTGATGCTCCGATATTTGTTATAACTCCGTAGTTAGGATCTGCTATGTTACATAACTGAGCGATGTCGCCTGGTTGATTAGTACCCATCTCAACAATCAGTATGTCTGCGTCATGCTCTACATTAAGCAAGGTTAATGGCACGCCGATATGATTATTGTAGTTGCCTTTAGTGGCTCCAACTTTGTATAAATTACTTAGAACTGCATGTAATAACTCTTTGGTTGTTGTTTTACCATTGGATCCCGTGACGCCAATTACGGGGATCGAGAGTTGAGCTCTATGAAATTTTGCCAAGTCCTGCAGGACCATCAGTACATCAGTAACATGTATATAGCGATCATCGTCATTCGCTTCACTAAGTCCTTGGACGATTACTTTACTTGCTCCAGCTTTTACGGCCTCTTCTGCATACAAACTTCCGTTAAATCGCTCGCCAACTAAACCAAAGAAGAGCTCTCCTTTTTTTATCGTCCGAGTATCTATAGATACCCCAGTTGACTGCTGATAATATTGGTATAATTCTTTAATCTTCAATCGAGTCTATTGTAAATAAAAAGCCCTTGCAATATACATTGCAAGGGCTCATATATCATTTAGTCATTATGACTATTTGTATTTTCTCTTCTTACGATTTTTTTGCTTGAATGTGTTTCCACCAGTATCCTCATTACCAGCTGGACCACCTACTCTTGTCATAGCAGTTCTAAAACCAATCGTTCTTGATGATTTGTTTTGGTCATAGAATCTTCTTGCAGATGGCGACAACCAGTATAATCTATCTGCCCATGATCCACCTTTGATAACTCTTGAGCTATCACTTATTAAAGTATACTGACCATATTGATAATCAACAAACTCATCATCTCCATCTTTATAATCTCTTGCATCTCCTGTCCGATAGTTCTGACGACCTTCTGCCTCTAACTCTTCATCGGTAACGTTTCTATACCTAAGTCTACCAAGCGAATCTTTTTCAACATACTCTCCATACTCATCCTTCACTACTTCTTTATAGACATTACCTCTAAATGGGTTTAAATCATGGTTGTCTGCATCACTAAGCGTAGTACTTGTCAAAGGTCTGTACACATCTTGTACCCATTCTGATACATTGCCCGCCATATTGTATAGGCCGAAGTCATTAGGTAAGAAAGCTCTTACTGGAGATGTAGTTGATGCGTTATCGTTAAGATTACCAGCAGTACCCATGTAATCACCACGACCTCTCTTGAAGTTGGCTAACATACGACCTTGCTCGCTTGTTCTCTTCTGATATCTTGCTGAACTACCATCCCACGGATAGTATCTTCTCTGAGAGATCAACGCGTCTTTATCATTTTCATGATTACCTACAAGCGCCAGTGCGGCATACTCCCACTCTGCTTCTGTAGGCAGTCTAAATGTTGGCAATAAGATACCATCTTCATATCTCACTGCTCTTTCTCCACCCGTCTGAAGATCCGGTAGATTCTTTCTAACATTTGGCTCATATTGACCAGCTAAATATGCTTCTGTATCAAATGAGTTATCGTCTTTTTGATCAGGCGTAGGATTCAATATCCCTCTATTGATCAATATTGCTTCATTTACTGCATTGGTTCTCCACTTACAGTACTCTTGAGTTTGCTCCCAAGAAACACCAACAACTGGATATTCATCATATGCAGGGTGTCTATAGTAAGTCTCTACAAGTGGATCATTGTAAGATAGCTCATCGTACCACACCTTTTCATCAGGCATAGCGTCTTGGGCTACCTCTGGAAAAGACTCATATACTCTGTTTAGGTAGTATACATATTCTTTCCAAGCGATATTGGATACTTCTGTTTCATCCATGTAGAATGATGACACGGTCACCCTTCTACTGATGTTGTTCCATTCGAATGTTACATCTTCATCGGTCTGACCCATGGCGAATGTTCCACCTTGTATCAGCACTAGGTTAGGTGCAGTAGCTTGACCTTCATATTCTAACTTCTCAAATCCACCCCACTCTGTGTCATTATACTTCCAACCTGTTGTTGAAGAATTTCCAGCTGCAGACTTCTTATTAAAGAGGCTGCATGATGTGATTGTACTCCCGATGATGAGGAGCAAGAAAAACTTATAGTTCATTTGGGTAATTAATTATCTAAATATGCTAAAGCAATCTTCGTACCGAGATCGTTCTTTTTGTCGCCCACCGACATTTATCAGAACACCAATCTCATGGCTTCCCGCTGTTCTTGTCACAAATGCGTCACTTATTGTAAGATCAAAGCTATAACTAAACTTGACCCACTCAGAGCGAACACCAACGGAAAATATGGCGGCATCAAAGTTTGACAACGTGTGCCTCAACCATACTCCACCAAAAACTCGGTCGTGATTATAAAGTGCACCTGCGTTCAGCTGACTTAATCCTGCTTGCCTTGTAAACAAGACACTCGGTGCAATAAACGCCCCAAAACCTTCCTTATTGTAACCATCGAGGTCTATCTGCATTCCTCCGTGAATAATAAGTCGACTGGGTAGGCCTGTATATGTATCAGAATTAGAGCTCCGAAACTTGTTATCTGGATTATTGAGATGCTTTAAAGAAATGCCCACATAAAAATCCTTACTATAAAATAAGCCTCCAACAGAGAGATCTAGGACAAAATTATTGAGTTGATCAGGGACTATTTCTGTATTGGGGAGGAGCGTAGTTGGACCTCCTTCTATACCAGTAGGCACTAGTTGTTCAAAAAAGATAAGCTTATCCCAGTCCAGTTGGGTTGATATGATACCCCCTTCAAGTCCGATACGCGCTCTCATACCGTTATCCAGCTGTAACTGATAAGCATAAACCGCAGAGATCTGATTAGTCTTTAGGATACCTTGTCCTGCATCATCAGATAAGATCTGTACCCCAAAACCACTATTGAGATTTTCAAAGTACTGATCATAAGAAGCTGCATAGGACTGATATACTTGGGGCCACGCTGGCCACTGATTGCGATAGTTGATGGAGACCTGCGCTTGCGTCGAGAGCCCGACTAATCCTGGATTAAGTTGGATCGGTGCATTGTAGAACTGACTAAAAACAGGATCTTGAGCTGACATCTGAATAGACATCATCAAGATCAATAAAGTATATACGTATGTCAGTCGCTTAATCAGGGTAAAAGTGTTTTGTGTAAGACTTTCATTCAATAATACTTAAATCTTAGCAATCGTTACAAACAACCTTTAGGTTTGAACGTTCTTATATCTACAAATGGTAGTAAAGCGTACATTGTTTATTATCCTTTTAACGTTTTTCAGCCTTTCATCTGAAAAAGGCATACTAGCGCAAACTAGCCTGCGTACTACTAACGTTTTATCTGATGGAAAAATATATCGAATAGCTGTTAATCAAAATGGGGTCTACAAAATATCAGGTCGCTGGCTCCAAGAGAACTCGGAAGAGTCTCTTTCGCAGATTGACATATCCTCCATAAGTGTCTACGCTATAGGATCTGGACCCTTACAACATGATAGCAATTATGAAGATACCGAAAGATTGGAAGCTCTCGCTTTGTCCATAAATGACATAAACAGTGATGGACTGTTCAGCTCCGCTGACGAAATACTCTTTTATGCTGAAGGACCAGACAAAAATCGGTATGATGAGTCGCGCGGCCTTCAAGTGTTAGACAAGAACCCTTTTGATGACAAAAACTTTGTCTTTTTGAAGGTTGGCGGTTCAGGAGGTTTAAATGAGGTAGAGGAAGAATCGAATCAGCAAATCATAAGTAATCCAACTTCTGATTATCTGCACAGCATGATATATCACGAGGACAAGGTCAATCTATTAGATGATTTTGTGAGTACCCAAGGATCAGGACAAAATTGGTATGGTGAGCAATTAACGAATATTCCTTCTTTTGATCTTCAAGACAGATTGACATGGTCACATAATGCACTTAGAGATGTTCGCATCAATGCTGTTTTCGCCGGCAGAAGTAAATCAAGAGAATCGATTGCTGTGGACATTAATGATCAGCGTTATGATATCGACTTTTCGCCTGTTAACACCTCTGACATTGAAGCACTTTATGCAAGAAGGGTAATCTTGCCGATCGCTATAGATGGATTATCAAGCAACGATGACTTCAGCATTAACTTTTCTAAAGTTGATGCTGATGCTCAATTATGGATCGACTATATATCCATAGAAGGATTAAGCGAAGCACGATATGATGCCGAGTTACTTTTCCTCAATAATTACATCAATCTATCAAGTGACAATACTTACGATGGTTTGACCATCTCATCCACAGAAGAAATTAGAATCTGGGACATAACTAATCCCTACCGTGCGATTGAAAAAAACATCTCGGCAATCAATAATAAATATGAGATAGGCATCAGCCCAACAATGCCTCAAGAATTTGTAGTCTTCAGAGATGATGACATCATAGAGCCTTTATCTGCAGAACTTCTCCCGTCAGAAGATATATTAGAAAATGGAAAAGTCAATCTGCTCATTATATCACCAGAATTATTCAGAGAAAGTGCCGAACGACTGCGAGCTCATAGATTGGCTAATGACAATATAAGTAGCTTTATAACAACTCCTCAAAAGATTTATGATTTGTACAGTAGCGGGAGACAGGATCCAACTGCCATACGCAATTATATCAGAGACCTTTATCGATCGTTCTCAAGCTTCGAGTATGTGATTCTTTTGGGAGATGCGACATTTGATTTTCGGCATATCAACAAAGAATATCCTAATGATAATTTTGTTCCTACTTTTGAAACGTTCAATTCTTTAGATCCACTATTGGCTTTTCCTTCTGATGACTATTATGCCTTGTTGGATGATGATGAGAACGGAAACCTTAGTGGAGATCTGGATATCAGTGTAGGACGTATCACAGTGAGAAATGCTGCAGAAGCAAACGCTGTAGTAAATAAAATCATATCCTACGACCAGCGTATCGATGAAGAAACAATAGACAATTGGAAAACACAGATTGTCTTCTTAGCAGATGATGAGGACAACAATTTGCATGTCAATGACGCTGATATCATTGCGAGAGAGGTAGCGGAAGAGTTTCCTCTGGTTAATCAAGAGAAGATATACTTTGATGCTTTCAGACAAGAGTCCACTCCCGGAGGCAATAGATATCCTACAGCTACAGATAGGCTAAATACAATAGTTGACCAAGGCGCACTAATTATAAACTATTTAGGGCATGGCGGGCCTAACGGCTGGGCCCAAGAACGTGTTTTGAAAATCGATGATATCAACGGTTGGAATAACTTTGACAGACTACCATTGATCGTGACAGCTACTTGTTCTTTTACAGGTTTTGATGATCCTTCTATGACCACGGCTGGTGAAGCGACTCTTCTCAATCCATCAGGGGGGGCTCTTTCATTATTTACAACAGTACGATCAGTTTATGCTTCTAAAAACTTCCAGTTAACAAGATCCGTATTTAGACAAATGTTTAAAAAAGAAGATGGTAAGTTTTTAAGGATCGGGGAGATCATGCGACGCGCTAAAAATGACAATCCTTCTGACAACTCCAATGCCCGTAAGTTTTTTCTAATTGGAGACCCTACCATCAGACTCTCTGTTCCGCCTTTAGATATTACAACTGACCGAATCAATGGTGTTTCTTTTGGCGCAGACGAAGAGACAAGGGTCAGCGCATTAGATCAAGTGTTACTCAACGCATCTGTTAGAAATACCCAAGGTGAAGTCATAAGTGATTACAATGGTTTAGTGGACATTGTAATATTTGATAAGCCAACAGAGACTAGAACAATTGCTAATGACAATAGAAGTTTTGTAAAGTCATATGAAACGCAACGCAATGTCATCTATAGAGGTAGAACGTTGGTTGAAAATGGAAAAATCAATATTTCATTTACTGTGCCTGTGGATATAGACTACTCTATAGGTGCTTCTAAAATAACTTATTATGCTGTCTCTGATGAATATGGAGATGCAGCTGGATTCTCAGATCAACTCTTTATAGGAGGCAACTCTGTCAACCCGATTGTTGATGATCAACCACCCGTTGTTCAGGCTTATCTCAATGATAGAACATTTACGAACGAAAGTGAAGTACCACCATCCAATCTTGTAATCGTGGATCTCTCGGATGACTTTGGTCTAAACCTTAGTAGCACAGGGATCGGTCATGAGATCACAGCGACCTTAGACGAAGACTCACGTACTACCCTTTTTCTCAATGAACTCCTCGAAGGACGCCTTGACGATCAAAGATCAGGATCCTTGGTATTTAATATAGATGACTTGGCAGTAGGAAGACATACACTAACAGTCAAGGCATTTGATGTAGCGAATAATGTGGGTGAAACAACCATATCATTTATCGTAAGTGATGATATAGAACCACAGATCATAAGTATAGAAAACAGCCCTAATCCGATAGATGATCAAACGACCTTCCTGATAAATCACGACATCAGAGAAGACAATATCGATGTTTCGATGGAGGTTTATAACCTCAGTGGCCAATTAATAGAAACATTAAAAGAGAGCGCTATCTCAAGAGATGGTAACATTGAACTAACTTGGAGGCCATATCATGCAAAGGCAGGAACGTTTGTATGTTATTTTACCCTTATGGCTGATTCAACTGGGGATAATCCCCTAACGGCAGCCAAAAAAGTCATCTTATTAAAATAATTGTGCTCTCTTAAGAGTTTCTTACCTATATTTTAACAATCACCATCTAATGAAGTCGAATTTACTATCTATCATATATTGTATCCTTCTTTCATTCTGTATCACGCAAGCAGATGCTCAAGTAATATGGAATCCTGTAGAAGGTTGTGCGACTGACGTAAACGGCCAGTGTGTACCTAACACATTGTTATCAGCTGTACCGTTTTTGACAATTATACCAGATGCAGTAGGTGGTGGAATGGGAGATGCAGGTGGTGCTACTGGTGTCAATCCTTACTCTATGCATTACAACTCATCTAAGTTGGCATTTGCAGAAAGAGAGTCAAGCTTTGGATTGTCATATACACCATGGTTGAGAAATCTAGGCTTGACAGATGTCTTCTTAGCCTACATCGGTGGATATAAAAGAATCAGTGATCAAGAGACCTTTGGAGGTTCATTCAGATACTTCTCTTTAGGTGAGATCAACTTTACAGATATCAATGGTGGTCCTTTAGGTAGCGGTCAACCTCGCGAGTTTGAGTTAACTGCAGCCTATGCAAGAAAGCTCTCACCCCAATTATCTGCTGCCGTAGGTGCTAAGTTTATCTACTCTAACCTCGCCTCAGGTCAGTCTATAGGAGTGATAGACGTGACATCAGGTAAAGCGTTTGCTGCAGATATAAGTATGACTTATCATTCTAATCCAGAGTTAAAAGGCATCGGTACTGATTTTGCTTTTGCAGCTTCAATCACTAATCTTGGAAGTAAGATATCTTATACTGCGAGTGCAGCGAGAGAGTTTATCCCTGCTAATCTTAGATTGGCTACAGCCTATAAGATGAATATGGATGAGTACAACACGGTGACATTTGCTTTAGATCTCAACAAGTTACTTGTACCTACTCCACTTCCATTTGATCATCCAAACTTTGATGAAGATGGAGATGGCGTTGCGGATTTTCGACAGAAGTCGACATTTGGCGGTTTATTCGGATCGTTTTCAGATGCTCCTGGTGGATTTGGCGAAGAACTCAGAGAGTTTGCTATTTCTATTGGAGCAGAATACTGGTATGATCAGCAGTTTGCCGTTAGAGCAGGCTACTTCTACGAGAATGCGCTCAAAGGTGACAGACAATACCTAACCATAGGTCTTGGTCTTAAGTACAACGTCATAGGTATCGACATAGCCTACCTGGCTCCAACTAACTCACAGCGTAGTCCTTTGGATAACACGTTGCGATTTAGCTTCACATTTGATGGATTAGGAAACGACGCCAGATAGTTAGTTAGAGGTTATATACAAGCGCGACTACCCATAGATTGCGTGTGATCCTTATATCGGTGTCTGAGTTAGTGTCTATCTCTCTTCTCCATATCGTGGTCAAGCCAAATGTATCATTGAACTTATATCTCAACCCAGGCTCTATCCTTGCGACTCTAAAAATATCAACATCGTTGAGTATAAACCAAGGTTCATATGCCAGTGTTGGTTTTAGCTTCCACGAGTTAGTTGGTACAAGTTGAATGATATATCTGATATAATCTAAATCAGTGAAGCCTCCGATATCAAATGCCTGATGAAATCTTACTCTATTATTGACAGCCAGTTTGAGCGCCGGTATAGTTGCACTATATCCAACATCTAACCATAAAAATTGTCGATCTGCACGATCAGGCATTGACCAAGTCCTACTGAGTAATTGCACATGCCAACCAGCTCCTAAGTTTCTTCTGAGCGACAGATCAAGAGAGGCATTCTGATAAGAAGATATGTCTTGATCATATCTAACTATAGGCTGTACTTGTAAGCTCCAATCTGGAGAGAACTTCTTCCGAAATTGAACACTCGCCCACAGTATGTTATCCGATTGGCCAAAGCCGCTCGTCGTGGATAAAAAGGCCAATAGTAGCGTATAAAGCAACCCTTTACCCATGTTTTTGTAGTGATTCGTCATTCGCTAAAAATATAAGTCATATTTAATAAATTAAATGTGATTATCCAACCGCTTCATAAAGAGTGTGGTACACTTAACGGATTAAAATATATAAATAAACAAGTGAAATAAGTAATAGAAAAATGTGGTCTGCACTATTAACAGCGTCTTATAAGTGATTGTTTTCAATTGGTTTTTTGGGGTTTTATGCAGGTCGTCCTTCGGATGACCTTTTTTTATGCTCAAAAATTTTATATTTGCATTAGCAACTATTATAAATGCAATATTATGAGCGATACACTTGTAGAAACTTCTAAAGTCTTTGCTGAAGCACAAGACTTCATGCCTTTAAAAGGGACTGATTATGTAGAACTCTATGTGAGCAATGCTAAGCAAGCAGCTCACTATTATAAGACTGCATTTGGGTTTCAATCGTTAGCGTATGCTGGACTTGAGACTGGCCTTACCGATAGAGAGTCCTATGTCATCGTACAAGATAAGATCAGAGTGATTCTTACTTCGCCCTTGCATAGTGGTAGCGATATAGGAAGACACATAGACAAACATGGTGACGGTGTAAAAGTGACTGCCCTTTGGGTGGAAGATGCAACAATCGCATATAATACGGCGATGGAAAGAGGTGCTGAGTCATATCTTCACCCTGAGTGTATGTCAGACAAGGATGGATATATCGTGCGCTCTGGGATCAAAACCTATGGTGAAGTTGTACACATCTTCATCGAGCGTAAAAACTACAATGGCATATTCTTACCCGGTTATAAGGCATGGGATAGTCACTACAACCCTCCATCACTAGGACTCAAGTATATCGATCACATGGTTGGTAATGTCGAGCTCGGTGATATGAATAAGTACGTTGAGTTCTATCAAAAGGTTATGGGTTTTGCTCAGATTATGTCATTTGATGATAAAGACATCTCAACAGAGTATACCGCCTTAATGAGCAAAGTAGTCAGTAATGGAGATGGTAAAATAAAGTTTCCAATCAACGAACCCGCTCCCGGATTAAAAAAGTCTCAAGTAGACGAATATCTCGACTTCTATGAAGGCGCAGGCGTACAGCACATCGCTGTTGCAACTGATGACATCATAGAAACTGTAACTCAACTTAGAGATAGAGGTGTTGAGTTTTTGACGATCCCAAGTACCTATTATGATGTACTTGAAGAACGCGTTGGAAAAATAGAAGAAGACATCCAACCGCTTAAAGATCTAGGTATTCTGGTTGATAGAGACGATGATGGTTATCTACTGCAGATATTTACCAAAACGGTTAATCCAAGACCTACGATGTTCTTTGAGATCATACAAAGGAAGGGAGCAAAATCATTTGGCAAAGGCAACTTTAAAGCTCTTTTTGAAGCGATAGAAAGAGAACAAGAACTACGTGGTACCTTGTAGGATCATATAGCAAAAAAGATGTCGATAGAGCGTATATTCAAACCATACATAGTACAGTCTGGTGGTTATAAAGGTGGAAAGAGTCTTGATGCACTTAGTCAGGATCAAAAGATATATAAGCTCTCATCTAATGAGAATGTCCTTGGATCTGCTATCGCACATGATAGTCTTTCTGATCATCGGCTTAACATCTACCCTAATCCTACTCCTGATCATCTGTACCAAGCATTAGAACGTTTTTATAATTTTGAGCTCAAGGCAAATCAATTTGTAGCGGGTAATGGAGGTAGTGATATACTTCAGATGCTGGTCATGGCATTCTTAGACCCAACAACTAACTGTATCATCAGCAACCCTTGTTTCGGACCCTATAAGATGTTTAGTCAGTGGATGGGCGCCGAAGTTAGAGATGTGCCTCTAAAGGCACCAAACTTCGCCTTAGACATCAAAGGAATCTTAAGCGCTATCAATGAACAAACAAGGCTGCTCTTCTTAACTTCACCTAATAATCCAACAGGGACTTATATATCTAAGGAAGAATTAGATAGGCTGATCCCTCGTGTCCCAGATCATGTAGTGATCGTCTATGACGAAGTCTATTATCAATACGCCGATCAAGAAGATTATACGATCGGCCTACCCTATGTGCAATCTGGCGCTAACCTCATAGCCATCAATAGTTACTCTAAAGCATATGGGATGGCAGGACTTCGCATCGGGTATGCATATAGTTCAGAGGTCATCGCATCATATCTCAGAAGAGTACTGAGGCCTTTTTTAATCAACACAGTCAGTCTATCTTCTGCTATCTCTGCCCTCGATAACTCAACCTTTATCAAGTCTACTAAGAGCGTTGTCGCAAACCAAAGAACATATCTGCAAGATCAACTGGACAAGATGGGTATCAAGCACTGGAAAAGTCAAGGTAACTTTGTTCTGATCAAGACCGACTATGATGAACAGACTATAACAGAAAAGATGTTGGATCATCAGATCATGGTAAGGCCAGCAGGTAACTTTGGAGCTCCGGGGTGCATACGTGTGACTATTGGAGATCAAGAAGCCACAGAGGCTACTATAACAGCACTCGCAACTATTTTGAATAAAAAGTTGTAATCATAGTAGAGATGAAATGATAAAAGGGGAAAAACCATTAGTTTTTTCGCCTTATCTTTCATTATCGTTGATTTATGCATGTGATCAGATATAGACTCATATACTTAGCTATTGCTGTGCTCGCAAATACTTGGTCACTGAGTGCCCAAGAGTGGGAGATCCTCGACTTGGATCGAGGCTCAAAGCCATCCATAGCGATATCTTCTATAGACAAAATCTATATCTGTTACCTTGACGAATCCGTACGCGATGGGTACATAGGCTATACTACTATAGAGCCTGATGGTACGCTCAAAGCCGTTAGATATTTGCAAGGATTAGATGCATACTTTGAAGGTCCCGCCGCTATCGCAGTGGACGACAGAGGATTAGCAGGAATGGTTGTACATGATCATTCTACCGAAAACGAACTTTACGTTCTTCCCTTGGATAGTGTAGACGCTCGGCGGGAAGAAGTACAAAGTACGAACCATGACGGTTGGGATAACTCTGCTATTTACGACAGTAGAAGAAGAATCCATACAGCTAGTACCGACTTTATATCTGGTGTAGAATATGCCCTAAGAGAAGAAGATGGCACGTGGAATAAAGAAACTCTACCTACAGGTGGTGTCTTTTATAATGGTGGCACTTCTATCGTATTAGACAGAGCAGAAGAACCTCATATCGTCTATCATAATCCCCAGAATGAAGCCCTTGAATATGCTTATCGCAACAATGGTAGCTGGGTGATTGAAACCATAACCGACAAAGGTATCTATGGCGATGTAGCGATTGATGCTACAGATCATTTGTACGTATGTTATCTATCTAAACTGGATGATGAAGGAACCATGGCCAAAGTGATGATAGCAAGACAGGTGGGCCCTAATTGGGTAATGGAGACAGTAGATACGTTGACTAATCTCAATGGCGTAGCCCGCAGGGTGACAGCTATAGCTCTGGACAATCAAGAGGATGTACACATCTCTTATGGAGACAGGAAGGTTGTAAAATATGCTAACAATAAAACAGGCTCTTGGACTATCAGTACTGTAGAGAGTGTAGATGGATCTCCTGGCATACTCGGCGCACTTACAGATATGGTGTTAGATGCATCTGAGGTGCCACATATCGTTTATTACCAGATCCCGAACCGGCCAAGATATGCTACAATGGTCGACTCTACAGTACCTATAGACAATGACAATGATGGGTTTACTTCAGATGTCGATTGTGATGATACTGATGCTTCTATCAATCCCGGCGCTCAAGAAATCTTGAACAACAGCATCGATGAAGACTGTGACGGCATCGCACAAATGATTGATGAGGATAATGATGGGTTTAACAATGAGGTAGATTGTGATGATGCTAACCCTTTCATCAATCCAGGTCAAGAAGAGTTACCTGACAATGATATAGATGAGAACTGTGATGGCGTGTTAGGGCAAAGCAACTCTGTGTCTGTATCTGGGAGAATCGTGGACAGAAACAATCAAGGCGTTGCCGACGTGATGATCCGACTATCCAATGGCAATATCATCACTACTACAGATAGTGATGGAAACTGGCTTATTGAGGATATCAGGTCAGAAGTCAATTTTACATTTGAAAAAACAGATAATGTACGCAATGGACTTACGGTCCAAGATGTCTTGCTCACACGCAATCACATACTTGGAAACAATATCTTGAGCATACAAGATCAAGTGGCCGCTGATGCTAATCAAAACGGATCCCTTAGTGTCGTCGACATGGTAATCACAACCAACATTATACTTGAAAGATTAAATCAATTTCCATCGGGGCAGTCATGGGTTTTTATGCCAGAACAAGTGACTATAGACCCAAATACAACATCTGGTAATCAAATATCGATTTTAGGCATAAAACTTGGCGATACAAATGGTAACGCTAACCCAAAAACGAATTAAATCAGAGAGATGAATCGCAGAAGATTGCTAATTTCTTCATGCTGTACAATTGGAATTATCGCACTACTTTCTTTTTCAACAGGTGCTCCAAGTGGTAGAACAGGTGCTCCAGATGAACGTACCTGTGGTCAAGTGGCTTGTCATAACACCAATGATTTTTATGAAGGAGAAATTGAAATAAATGGATTTCCTTCATCGCTGATCCCAGGTCAGACTTTTGATATCTCAGTTAGTGTCATAGCAACTGAAGGCATGCCTGTGCGAGGTGGTTTCTCTATGGTTGGTTTAGGCAATCAGAATGGAAGCTTGGTGAATATCGGTGAATGGTTGGACCCAGGAGAAGACGTAGCCATAGATGATAGTTCTCCAGATGGTAGAGTATATATGAGTCATTCTCCAGCTAAGAATTTTAATGGTGCAGATCGAGTCACATATACTGCAAGATGGCGTACGCCAAATGCATTTAGCACTGATACCGTCACAATGTACGCAGCTGCTTTGCTCGCCAATGGCAATGGTGGAAGGTCAGGAGATGACGTCTTGCTCACCTCTCTTACAATGCCTGTTGTATCGATGACTGACGCTGATATGGATGGTTTTGCATCCAACATAGATTGTGATGACAATGATCCAAATGTCAATCCTGGCATGGAAGAAATCATCAATAATGACATAGACGAAGATTGTGATGGTATAGCTCAAGAGGTAGATGAAGACATGGATGGATTTAATGTAGAGGAGGATTGCAATGACTTTGACTCTTCGATAAGCCCGAGGGCATTTGAGATATTTAATAATGATATCGATGAAAACTGTGATGGCATCATAGGTATCATCGATGTTGACAATGACGGCGCTAACTCGGATGACGACTGCGATGACAACAATCCTAATGTCTTCCCAGGTGCTACCGAGATACCCAACAACGATATAGACGAAGATTGTGATGGCGTCATAGTTATGATAGATATGGATAATGACGGCTTTAACTCAGATGATGATTGTGATGATAACAATGCAGCTATCAACCCTGAAGCCGTAGAGATAGCCAACAACCAAATAGATGAAAACTGTGATGGTTTTGATAGTAATTCTGAAAGAACCTTTGCAGGGGTAGTCGTTGACTTTAATAACCAGCCTGTTGCTAACGTTATGTTCCTTGATGAAAATGGCAGCTCCATGGCAACCTCAAGTGGCAGTGGCCGCTTTTCATTAAACTTAGAGAATCTCAGTCAAGTCATCACGCTTTCAAAAGAAGCATCAGCAGCGCAAGGACTAACATCAACCGACTTAGTGCTCACAGTGAATCACGTCTTAGGAAGAAGATTATTCACTAATCCCTTGCAAGCTATAATCGCTGATGTCAATAATAGTAATTCTGTTTCAGCGACTGACTTAGTAGTGATGAAGCGGGTTATACTTCAAGACTTAGATAGTTTTGGTGATCGTCCTATTTGGAATTTTGTTCCGGCTCAATTGGATATCAATAGTCCTGAAGGCTTAGATACCATCAGAGCATATAAGCTGGGTGATGTTAATGCTAGTGCTTCAAGGCAATGAGTTGTCTAATTTGAAAATTATAATTAGAGTCTCTATTTTAAATTGTGAAACACCTTTTGGACATCGTCCTCTTCTTCCATTTTTCCAATTAACTTGAGTACATCTTCTTCTTGATCGCTGCTTAACTCGACCATATTAAGTGGTATCCACTCCAGTTCTGAAGCTTTAGGCTCTATACCCTTTTCTTCAAGTCCTCTTTGCATATTACCAAATTCTCCAAATGGCACTCTTAATATCAAAACAGGGTTGTCATTGTCATCTGTGCCCTCTCCCATCTCTTCTAAACCAAAATCTATCAACTCAAGTTCTAACTCTTCAGCATCTAATCCTTCCGGGTTTAACTTAAACACCCCCATATGCTTAAACTGGAAGCTCACGGAACCACTTGTCCCTAGACTTCCCTCATACTTGTTAAAGACAGCTCTCACCTTAGCAACAGTTCTAATGGGGTTATCTGTAGCCGTCTCAGCTATGATCGCCACACCATGAGGTGCATATCCTTCATACAATAACTCTTCGTAATCTGTTTTGTCCTTTCCTAAGGCCCTTTTTATCGCAGCCTCAACCTTATCCTTAGGCATGTTAACGCCCTTGGCGTTTTGCATGGCTCTTCTTAGCGCTGGATTGTTGTCGGGATCTCCTCCTCCCGCTTTGACTGCTATAGCGATATCTTTGCCGATACGTGAAAACTGCTTCGCCATACGGTCATAACGAGCAAACATGGATGACTTCCTTACTTCAAATATTCTTCCCATAGCATTCTTTCTGCCTGCAAATTAAAGGACTTTTAGCGAATCTCTCAAAAGAGTGCTGTTTCAGTGTCTCCTGAAATAAGAATTCACTCTTCTTAATTACTTGAAAAGTTAATTAACATGGCCATTATAAAATGCAAAGCACCAAGTATGTAGGACTATACATTTGTCTCTGGGAGCGTAAAAGAGCCTATGGCCTCTAACTCTATCAAGCAACCATAATGAAGGGCATTTATAGGAAGTATACTTCTTGCAGGCTTGTACTCTACTCCAAAAAAAGAAGCATAGACATCATTAACTATATCCCAATAAGCAATGTCGGTGATAAAGGCTGTCGTTTTTATAATATGCCTTTTGGTCAATCCATATTGCTTCATGATCTCTTCTACTTTCTGTAAGACTACTTGCGTTTGCGCTGCTATACCAGCAGGCACTTCTTTAGTCTCTCTATTTATAATCGGTAGTTGACCTGATGTGATAATTAGATCACCGCTTTTTATAACTGGGCTATAATGTGGGGGATTTGGCATAACTATGTTTTGTTAGATGAATCTTTCGATTTAGACTTTTGACTTTTTTAATGATATATGGAGATGCGGTGCCGTACCCGAATGCTGTAAGGTTTTAAATCCCATCAATCTAAAATAATTCTGAAGCAAGAAATTCCTAAATGAAGAACGATGCTTGGTCCTCATATCTACAGCATACGCATATCCATCTTTCTGAGGATAGTGCAGAGATCTTTCATTGACCGGCAATCCCATTCGTTCATAATCACTGCTCTGTCTTGTAGCATCAGTGACAATCAGATCATCATCTATGATGGTGACTATGCTCACAGCTATCCTTACTATCGGATGTAACGATCTTAGTTCTTTAGAAAGAGACTCGCTTTTCAAGTTGTTAGAAGATATAAAAAACACGCCTTGGGCTACAAAACCCAATAACACAAAGGCCGCTACGTAACCACGAGTCTTAAATGCTTTTATACCACCTAATGTACTTGAAAACATACCATGGATGACAGTCATATAGAGCACTAGCAACACAACAGTTATTATGACACCAGCTGCCATCGACAACCATGGCCCATACCCAATCTCTGCATGAAAATAAATCGCACCTCTGACTAAAACAACAAATGGCAGTATCAAAACCAACAACCATTTTATAATCTTAATCAGTATAGAAAACATAAGTCTACTTGACTTCTTTTTCCCAGTTCATCGTGCGCTTGACAGCCACTTTCCAATTAGAATATAGTCTGTCTTTTTCCTTTTTATCCATTTTGGCAGAGAAGCGTTTATCCAACTTCCACTTAGAACCTATAGACTTCATATCCCAGTATCCGACCGCCAGGCCTGCGAGATATGCCGCCCCAAGCGCTGTTGTCTCGATGATCTTGGGTCGTTCTACATTAGTACCAAGGATGTCCGATTGAAACTGCATCAAAAGATCATTTGCGCAAGCACCGCCGTCTACCTTCAGAGTAGCGAGATTAATCCCAGAGTCCTTTTTCATAGCATCAAGTACATCCCTTGTCTGATAGGCTAGAGATTCTAAAGTCGCTCTGATGATATGATTGTTAGTACTTCCTCTGGTCAAGCCAAATATCGCCCCTCGTGCATACATATCCCAGTAAGGAGCACCCAGACCCGCGAATGCTGGTACAACAACTACACCTTCGGATGATTCTATCTTAGCAGCAAAGTATTCTGAGTCTGGAGACTCATCTATAAGCTTTACACTATCTCTTAACCACTGGACAGCAGCGCCTGCTATGAAGATGGAACCTTCTAATGCGTAGCTCACTTTCCCATCTACCCCCCATGCTATAGTGGTTAACAAACCAGACTTGGATGTGACCATTTTGTTGCCTGTATTCATTAACATAAAACAGCCTGTGCCATATGTATTTTTTGCCATACCCGGGCTATGACAAGCTTGTCCAAACAGCGCAGCTTGTTGATCTCCAGCTATACCTGCGATAGGGATCTCTGCACCAAACAATGACTTCTCAGTGTTACCATACACCTCACTACTCTGGCGCACCTCTGGCAAGATCCCAGCTGGTACGTCCATAGCCTTAAGTAGCTTCTTATCCCAATCTAACTTTGCTATGTTGTACAACATAGTTCTTGAAGCATTGGTATAATCTGTGATGTGCGTGGTACCTCCAGTTAGTTTATACACCAACCAGCTATCTATGGTTCCAGCCATAAGATCACCTGCGATGGCTCGTTTGCGAGCACCCTTGACGTTATCTAAGAGCCACTTGATCTTAGTCCCTGAAAAGTATGCATCCACTACTAAGCCTGTATTCTTCTTTATGTAACTCTCTAATCCTCTTCTTTTCTTCAACTTATCACAAAACCCTGCCGTCCTTCTGTCCTGCCATACGATAGCATTGGCTATAGGCTCACCAGTCTTACGGTCCCAAACGACAGTGGTTTCTCTTTGATTAGTTATACCTATCCCTGCTATATCCTTAGCACTAATCTTAGTCTTCTGAAGTACTTCTTGGGCCACACTCAACTGAGATTGCCATATCTCCTTTGCGTTGTGCTCTACCCATCCTGGCTTAGGAAACATCTGAGTAAACTCTCTCTGCGCAGTCCCAACAATACCGCCTCGCTTATCAAATATTATTGCTCTCGAACTTGTAGTGCCTTGGTCCAAGGCAAGAATGTATTTAGCCATAAATAGTAAGATTAATAGTCAATTAGAAATTGTGAAAAATAACAAGACCAAAGTAGTCAATATCTTAGAGTAGTTATGCAAACGAAGTACTTCTTTCTTGCACGTAAACAAGTTGGCCAACAGATCTATATCCGCTGCAATCTGTCATACTGATCATTCTGTCCATTTCATAATTGTGCCTAGTATCTAGCTTTACCGGTATCACCATTGCAACCCAATAATGAGTCGAGTTGCCCATTCGCTCATTGGAGATTTTAGGAGAAAAAGCAAGATTAATATGTGGCTATGCCAATAATAATACCGTGGTCTCCTGGTCATCAACAGAACTTTGTAGATGCTGCTAAATCACGCACACAACGAGAATCAAATTTTAGAATATGCCCGTGAGATACCCCTTCCTATACATCTTGGCCTGATCTCTTGGAGACTTGGAAAAAAGTTAAACTATAAACCTGAAAAGGAAAAATTCATTGGCAATAGAGGCAAATAAGATGCTCAGCCGTAAGGCTCGAAAGGCTTGGAGATTGATCTGATGGATTTCCTAAAAGTCATCTTGCATAGTACCCGACTAGTTGTTGATCATGACATCTATCTCCAATACATATAGATGAGAACTTAAATCCGTTTTTATAAAAATCGACCTCACGCAACCACATCATGCGCCAATGCTGGCACCTCTTCGCTTTCATAATAATGAGTAGCATCATGGATCAAAGCGTCCATAATCTCGCGTTCTTTTTTTAATCTATCAGCAGACCACTCAAGAGATTCTGCTAGCCTCGTGATCACAGCCTCTTTAATCTTTTCAATACTCAGAATATCAAAGTACAACCTCCCTGTGCGTCTGATAAAGAAGTCCTCTGCTCTTTGTACCATCTCATGCTCAAGACAAAAATCAAGTTCTGATAAAGCTATGTTGACCTCTTGATCCTCCGACTTATAATTAGGTAATGCAGTCATGATATTTGCCGCTTGACGGCCATAGTTAGTAACGAGATACCACCCATAGTATGGATCAATACCTACATCCTTGCACATACTTGACACTTCGCTAATATATGCTCTTACTGCTTTGTTATCCTGCAATGGCTCTGGCGTTAAGGCTATCTTTTTAGTGGTAGACTTACCAAAAGTTGCACCTGAATCTTTAGATAACTTGCTGGTCACCTTATCTACGATACGTTCTGCCATCTTACGATAACCCGTCAACTTACCTCCAGCTATCGACACGAGACCATCGGGAGCCTCAAATATCTCATCTTTCCTACTTAACTCAGAAGGAGACTTGCCATCTTCATGAATCAGCGGTCTCAGTCCAGCCCAATTACTGATGATATCATACTTGGTCAGCGTAATAGTTGGGAAGGTGTTGTTGACTGCGTGAAGTAAGTAATCTCGATCTTTCTCAGTTGCCACTACTCGATCTAACGAACCGGTATAAACCGTATCCGTTGTCCCTATGTAAGTGACCTTGCCTCGTGGTATGGAGAATATCATGCGACCATCAGGCACATCAAAGTAAACCGACTGCTTCAGCGGTAATCTATCAAATGGCACTACTATGTGCACACCTTTGGTCAACTGCAATCTCTTATTGGTTATAGAATCATTGATCGCTCTCAACTTGTCTACCCACGGGCCTCCTGCTGAGACGACCTGCTTCGCTTTAATCTTAACCTCACTCTGATCTAATAGATCCTTACAAGTTACTCCGCATATGCGATCCCCGTCGTAAACGAAGTCCGTTACCTCCAGATAATTGATCGGAAGGGCTCCCAATGAAGCCGCTTTTTTAATCAACTCTATCGTCAGTCTAGCATCATCAGTTCTATACTCTGCATAATATCCGGCACCTTTTAAGGTTGTCGGATCCAATAGAGGCTCCTTAGTCTGCGCTTGCTTTTTAGAAAGCATCACTCGGCTATCTTCTTTATCGACACCTGCTAACTTGTCGTAGACCCAGAGTCCTAGAGAAGTTGAATACTTGCCAAAAGTACCGTCGACGATAATCGGTAGGAGCATCTTCTCAGGAAGACATAGATGAGGAGCTAACTTGTTGACAATAGCTCTTTCTGTACCAGACTCTCTTACCAAGGCGATGTCGAGTTGCTTTAGATAGCGAAGCCCGCCATGAATGAGCTTAGTCGATTTTGAACTAGTCCCGGAAGCAAAATCTCGCTTTTCTACTAAAGCTGTTTTTAATCCTCTTGCCGCTGCATCCAAAGCTATCCCACATCCGGTAGCACCACCGCCGATAACTAAAAGATCATACCTTTCACTAGCTATCTGCTCTTTTCGTTTTTGGCGATCAAATGATGAGAGAGAAACGATTTTATTCATAAGTTGTTCTTTCTTAAGGGTTAGACTTAAGATCCAAATTAATTATGCAAATAGTTTTTAAGAACCTCTTTAGAAAGGTATAATCTCACAACGACACTCAAATATCCATCTAATTGTTCACTTTATCGAGGCTTTGTTAAGTAAGATTGAATAAATTGTTCTTCTTCCAGCTTAGGTGAACATTTCGGTTGTGTGGTATGAGTAAAGATCTGAACAAAGTATGATTAAAAAAATAGATATAAGATCGGCATCTCTTGATGCAGCGGAGGTATCGTGGTTTGCTCCCATATGCAATGGTGATGATCAATATCTGGGAGCCCATGATCCTAAGTATAGGAGCAACTGGTCCAATGCCTCCGATATCTTACTGACAGCAGACAAACTGGGTTATCGTAATATACTCTGTCCATCATCATATCAAGTAGGTCAAGATACCATGACATTTGCCTCCGCTGTTGCACCACTCACAAAGCATATCAATCTGCTTACTGCCATCAGATGTGGGGAGATACACCCACCGATGCTTGGTCGAGCAATCGCCACGTTAGATCATATCCTCAAGGGTAGACTCACTATAAATATCATCTCTTCTGATCTACCTGGCACGAAACTCTCTTCTGAAGATCGATATCAACGATCGAGAGAAGTCATCCACATATTGAAGCAAGGATGGACACAAGAACATATAGACTATAGCGGCAGCTTTTATAATATCCAGTTGGGTTCCGAACCTGTAAAGTCCTACCAGCAGAATGGTGGGCCATTACTTTACTTTGGCGGATACTCCCCAGCAGGCGTTGATCTATGCGCAGAGCACTGTGATGTATATCTTATGTGGCCAGAGACAGAATCAAAACTCCATGAGTTAATGACTACAATGAGTATGAAGGCTTCTTCTTATGGACGAAAGGTAGACTTTGGATTAAGGATCCACGTGATCGTACGAGAGACAGAGGATGAAGCACGAGCCGCAGCAAAGAGGCTCATGTCACAGATAGATGAAGAGGCTGGAGCTGAAATACGTAACAGAGCCTTAGACGCAAAGTCACTCGGTGTATCCAGGCAGAGTCAGATGAGATCTGAAAGTGACAAGGAGGGTTTTGTCGAAGATCATCTGTGGACAGGTATCGGAAGAGCTCGGTCTGGATGTGGCGCTGCTCTAGTTGGCGATCCAGATCAGATAGTTAAAAAGATCAATCGATATATGGATATGGGTATCAGGTCATTTATCTTTTCTGGCTACCCTCACAAGGACGAGTGTGAGCTCTTCGCCCAGTATGTATTGCCACGTCTGAAGACATGTTCTATGCCAATCGTTCAAAATCGCATACCTTTAAGACCACCACTCACTCCATTAGCTCATGCAATCAGAAAATAAAGTCATGCAAAGTTTAACTATGTGGTTGATAGCACTATTCTTTTTAAATACCCTCAGCAGTTGCGATGCTACCAAGAAAGAATCAGCCATTGCCACAGCTGAAGCAGCTAAGGAAATATCTCCTTCTCGATCTTCATATAGTATCAACGCACCTGATAAGGTATGGTCATTAACATCCAAATTGAAAGAAATATCCGGACTGGCATATCACGAAACTAAGAAGGAGTTAATCGCTATCAATGACGAAATGGGTGTAAGTTATACTCTTGACATAAACACTGGAGAAGTTATATCTACTCAATCATTTGGAGATAAAGGAGACTATGAGGGCATAGAAGTGGTCGGGGACATGTTGTATGTAGTCGAGAGCAATGGAACACTTCATCAGATACTATCTGACAGCCAATCTAATGTCATACCTACAAGACTCAAAGGTGCAAATGATATCGAAGGATTAGGTTATGATGCCGCTAACTCCATGCTACTCTTAGCCTGTAAAGGAAAGCCAAGCATCAAGTCCAAGCAAAAACTAAAAAAGACAAAAGTTGTCTATGGATTTGACGTTGTCGCTCAACAATTTAAAGAAGAGCCGCTACTCGTTATCGCTGATAGCACACTCCTACAATATTGTAACACACAACTTTCTTCTTCTAATCTTGAAGAAGCAATGATCAAAGATTATAAAAAGCGGCTTAAGTCATTTGCTCCATCAGCAATAGCTTACAACAATCATGACAGCTCATATTATTTGCTATCAAGTGTTGGTAAAACAATGGTCGTAATCGATCGTGAAGCAAATGTGAAATCTTTGGACTTCTTGGATGAAGAGCTACATAGACAACCTGAAGGTATTGTGTTTGACAGTGATTACAATCTCTATATCAGTAATGAAGGCAAGTATGGAGTTGCTAAGATATTCAAGTATAATCGTTGATTGATTAGGCTATGGAGCAAGCGGTCAAAAACCAGAATCAGATTGGAATGATCCTGTAATTAAAATGCCGATCTACAGATCTCCAGATCTCCTTCTTTTTTCAATTGCAATTGTAGTGACATAAAGCATCCTGTCAAGCGCAATTACATCATCGAGCATAAATGAAGAACCTTAAATAGAAATAGGATTAACACACTCTCGAAATAAAGTTCTCCAGACCTCTTATTTGCTAACATCACGATTGCAGTCAGCAAAAAGAACGCCGTCTACCTTTTAAAAACCTAATACTTTATTAAAGAATAAATAATTGAAATTATTTGTTCTTTTAAAAAAGTTGAGCAAAATCATCTGATTTATAACCTCAGCACCAAAGTATAGGTTTTGTTTAGCAATTACACTTTATCAAACTGCTGAGGAAGTGAGCGCATTAACCACGTGATTTTTTAGCTCGTGCGACTAAGGCAGCCCCCTATAAATCATCCATTGTCACACAAAACAAAGAACACTGTACTACAATTTTTACTCCAACCTTTATAACTGCAGTGTGCATAAAGCACCGTCAAGATAAGCGTTGAATTAGAAGAAAGTAATTATCATCATTGATTCAACAGCAGCTCTACCCTTCTATTCTTGGCTCTGTTTATTGGAGAATCATTAGGTACGCGTGGCTGGTTTTCTCCATAGCCTATGGCAGTTAGTCTGACCTCTACTTGGCTAGCCGCGTTTTCTATATATCTCTTTATAGATTCTGCGCGCTTCTCTGACAATGAGTAATTATAATCCATGGAACCTGTATCATCTGTATGTCCCATGATGGTGACTGCTTCTATCTTGTTATTAGAGATGAGACTTACAAGACTATCTAACTTTGCGAAGCCATTATCGCTGAGCTCATAATGATCAAATTCGAAAAGGATGTCTCCATCCCATACTATTGGCTCAGTTATTTGTTGATCTTGCTTTTTTTCAGGGCCGAGATATCGGCTATCAAATATAAATCCATACTTGGATGGAAGGGCCTGATAGTACCATATCTTAATCGGATATAATCCCCTCTTCAGGTTGACACTATCGCGTACTACTTTCATCTGATGTATCCCATCGTTATCTACAATAAGCTCATCATCTATCCACAACTTAGACCCATCGTCACTGGCCAATATAAATTCGTAATAGCCATCTTCTGGTATCATCATTTGATTTTTAAAGATAATGCCAAACCCTTTAGTCAGCTCGACGTCCATAAAGGGCTGAGATGTATTTCTAACACGTACCATGATCTTCTTCCATTTCAATTTAGACGCCGGTTCTAATTCTTCTACATATGGTCTATAGCCCAAAGGAAGCGAATCATAAGGTAGATCGTAAACATCTCCTTCGAACTTTGTGAACTTTGGATTGAGTTCTTTTTGACAGATTAAGAATATGGGAAACAAGAGACTAAGCACCAAGACTGTAGTCTTAGCAATACAGGAGGTTAGATCAGCATATAGTCTCTCACACATAAGGTCAACATGAACTTACTAATCTAAAACGGTTCATAAAAACCGAATATTATCCAAATCATATGAAGTACCGCTTGATATATGGCAAAAATATAAGCAAACCAATAATTGATGCCATTATCGCAGATACCAATACTGCACCAGCTGATACATCCTTAACCAGTTTTATCTTAGGATCTTCTTCCATGGTCACTACGTCACAAAGCGCTTCGATAGAGGTATTGATCATTTCTACAATGAACACCCATCCTATACAAATCAGCAAGATCATCCATTCTACAGTTGACACGTCAAAAAATAGTGCAGCTAGGGTAACCAACAATGCTACCGACGCATGGATCTTCATATTAGCTTCGGTTTTCATTGCCGCGGCAATACCATGACACGCATGAACAACACTGGAAATTCTTGATTTAATCATTCTCTCTCTGATATGTCTATCCGCAATAAAGGAAATTAAGCAATCTTATCTTATATTTCTGGAGTCTATGATAGATCTGATTATTGTATTGGCATATTTTGTAATTATCATGATCACTGCGCTTAGCGCCAAATCCATGGCTACAGAAAGTGCTGAATCCTACTTCCTCAGTAATCGCAATCTACGTTGGCCATCAATCGCTCTATCCACAATAGCTACCAATATCAATGGGTATCAATTTTTAGGCATGATGGGTTCCGCCTACTTGTTTGGATTAGCTCAAGCCAATCTTGAGATCAATGCCATCCAAGGCATTCTACTTGCAGCTTTTGTTTTCGCACCAATGTATCTCCGAGAAAGAGTCATCACGATTACGCAGTTTATAAAGATGCGACTTGGAAGTACAGTCGGACTTGGCTATACTATTGCTAACATTGCGCTCTTTGGCACGATTACTTTAGGCGCCGCTTTGTTTTGGGGTGCATATGCCGCAGAACAAGTCTTTGGCGAATATCTATCTGTCATCCATGAAAACAAAATCATTAGAGTAGGTATTCTAATTATCGGGCTTGGTATCTTCTCAGCCATATATACCTACTTTGGAGGGTTGAGTGCTGTTGTAAAAACGGATATTATTCAATTTACAATTTTATTATTAGGCGGTATCGTTGTTCTAATTGTATCACTACAACACGCAGGAGGTTGGTCAGCGCTTTATGAAAAAGCATCGGGTCATATGCATTTGCACTTACCTGCTGATCATGAGACGTTGCCATGGATTCATATGTTTGGTTTGTTCTTTCTCAATATTAATTATTGGTGCGCTAACCAAACAGTGATGCAACGATCACTTGCTGCCAAGTCACTTAAAGAAGCGCAGATAGGGCTGATGGTCGGTGGCATCATGAAGTATGTGATGGCATTGATCATCATCATCCCAGGCATCGCACTATATGTCATCTTACAAGAGCAAGGTGGACTCGAAGATCCTGATATGGCATTCCCATATCTCGTTTCTAACTTTCTTCCTATAGGACTTAAAGGATTGATCCTTTGCGCATTGTTTGCCTCATTGATGAGTACGGTTGACTCAACCTTCAACTCACTAGCGACCTTGTGGAGCGTAGATATCTATAAAGGATATCTCAATAAGGATGCTTCGGATGCATCCATGATTAGTGTGGGCAGAAAAACCATAATCGTTGCTCTTTTCACAGGCATATTGATGGGTCTCATATTGCTCTATATCAAGTTTAATAACCCAGAATCAGCTTTCACCCATACCCTTAACCAGTTGAGGTATTTTGTTAATTGTGGTATTGTCGTCTTGATATGTAGCGCTGTTCTGTTGATCAAGCCATCACATAAGGGAGCTTTGATTGGCTTCATCATGACAGTGCCTGTGCAGTTTCTGATTCTATATTTATTTCCAGAGATGAACTATTTTGTTAGGGCATTCTTTGTCATCATGAGTGGATTAATAACAGTGATTTTAATTAGCCTATCAGGAGGGCTTGTATCTTGGAAAGATCTGTTCTTCTCGGATGGCAAGAAAATAGAATGGTATGGTTGGGCGCTTATGGCATCACTTATATTGGTGCATGTTGTGTTTCATTAATAAGTGCTTAGTCTTGAAAACTAAATCCATACTTTTCTAAAATCAATCGAGCTTCTTGAGTGCCTACAAATTTTTTAAAAAGCTCAGCAGATTCTAATTTCGCTTTACTCTTAGATACGACGACCATACTTTGAGCGATCGGCTGATATGACTTGCTATCCACTTTCATCCAATGACCTTGATCTTTCAATATTGGTGATAGCACAACCGACAATGATGTCACTCCAACTTCTGCTACTTCTGACTTGACGAATTGATTGACTTGAGATATGCTTTCGCCAAAAACAAGTTTGTTAGTGAGGGATGATAAATTATAAAAGTCCAACATCTGCTCCGCCGCCAAACCATACGGAGCGGTCTTAGGGTTGGCTATTGCTATATGATTGACCGTAGAGGTGTTTAACGAAGCTATATTCAACTCTTCGATTGTCATAGACCAAAGTGCTAAGTGCCCATAAGCATATACCGAAGGTGTGTCCACAGTAAGTCCCTTGTGATATAACTGTTCTGGATACTTTTTGTCAGCAGAAAAAAAGAGATCATACGGGGCTCCTGAAGTGATCTGTGCTGTCAACT
Organism: uncultured Saprospiraceae bacterium; assembly: GCA_937942435.1. GTDB lineage: Bacteria > Bacteroidota > Bacteroidia > Chitinophagales > Saprospiraceae > JAJRXG01. The sequence continues at coordinate 87,554 of CALDEM010000019.1, read as the reverse complement.
TACCAGATGAGCTAACTACCGTCTGACATGAAATATGATGGTCTTGCTCAAATGCTAATATGATATCTTCTATAGCATACTGCATATTGGCCGAAGTCGCTATGACGAGATCTGATGAAGACTGCTTGTCGCAACTTATACCTAATAGGACCAAAACTAATGTCACATATATAATCGATAACGATTGTTCTTTCAACTTTCTCAATTGTGTTAAGAGTTAGATCAACTGATCCAGGTCCCATATATAATCCCTGATCATATCCTTCTGCCCCCAAGGCGTTTCTATCTCGTATGTATCAATCAGTTTACCTCCGATGCGCTCATAGAATGCTATAGCCGGTTCATTCTTATCTAAAACATGCAAGTACAAGGTGGATGCCGGATCTCGACTTGCCACCCACAGAGCAGATGCGCCCATCAGCGCCTTACCTATGCCACAACCTTGGTACTTCGTGACGACATGCAGATTATCAAGATAGGCACCATACTCCTTATGATAATCTAAGAACGTACACACGAATCCTAATACTTCGCCTCCGTCACCTAAGGCCAAACGTACATGTTGATCAGTATTTGCGGAAGCGAATCGCTCCACCCAAGCCTTAGATCTATCTCCGATAACCTCATGATCCAAGTAGTGATCAGTGCATATACCTCGATAGTGAGTCTGCCAGCTCTTAGCATGGATATGGGCTATCAAGAGGGCATCCTCAGCCGTTGCATCACGAAAAGAAATATTCACAGAAGTGAAGATAATAAAGTCTAAAAAAGACAACTCAAAGGACCGAGTAATATGATGATGTAGTAATAAGAATCCGTTAAACCTCGTTTGCTATAGTCTATCAACCAGCATAGAAGTGAGTAATTGCTTAATATTGCGCGTTGACAGGTAAACCAAACCTAAGAATTATGAATAGACTCGTATGGGCCTTTTTGCTCTTTATCCCAGTAGGATTATTAGCTCAGAAAACTGTAGATCTTTTGCCAGGAGAATTTTGGTGGGGAGGTCAAGTGTCGGATGCAGCGGCTATGCCATTTGACGAAGATTACAAAGCAGATCTTAGTGTGTCTGAAGGAGCTCAAGTGCAACCATTACTGGTATCTAATAAAGGAAGATATATCTGGAATGAGCGCCCATTTTCGATACATCGATATGGGCGTTCGCTCGTACTCAGTGGAGCTACAGGATTTGTCATTGGTCAATCAGGCAATAGCCTCGCTGATGCTCAAAAATACGCCGCTGAAAACTTCATGGTTTTTGCTGGACAAATACCTGATCAAGCGCAATATGGCCATCCTGTCTATACGATGGGCGGAGATGCTGAGAGGATCAATCAGAAGATGATACTTAACTATGCGAACTCTATCATCCAAGAAGGGTTACCGGCTGGTATCATCAAAATCGGAGATGGATGGCAAGCTTCTCAAGGTGATTGGAGGTTTGATCCTGAAGCTTTTGTTAATCCTCAGGCGATGATCAATGAGCTGCACGAAAAAGGATTTAAACTAATGGTCTGGGTCAGCCCATTTGTAAGTCCAGATTCTAAGACTTTTAGAAACCTACAGGCCAACGATGATGCCTTTTTAAAAGATGCTTTTGACCCTGAGCTATGTAAGATTGTAGCATGGGAAGGAGGCTATAGCGCTATCTTGGACCTTACAAAACCTAATGTAAGAATCACATTTCAAAATCAGCTGAAAGATCTACAGAAGGAGACGGGTGTTGATGGCTTTATCTTTGGTGGTGGTAGCAGTCAGTACTATGAAGACACAGTCTCAGAAGGAGAGTCATCTCCTCAGGAGCAAGCAACCGCTTTAGCGCAAGTAGGTCTAAAATTTGGTATCAACGAGTATGACCAGATGTGGAAGATGGGTGGCTACCCACTTACTCAAAGTACGACAGGTAGTATGTCATGGGCTGATCTTAAGTATATGTCCAACCAGGTTGCCGTCCAAGGCATCATGGGTTATCCATATGCAAGTTGGAACTTTGACATAGATACAGAAACTGATGCTGATGAAGACTCTTATCAAGAGTTGGTAGTGAGGGCGGTTCAGGCGCAGGCGTTTTTACCAGTAATGAATATACCTTACGAGGCCATCAAAACTTTGGATAAAAGACATAAGGATGCTTGCATCGATGCGATAAAGCTACACCAAGACAACAGCAAAACCTTTATGCTTTTAGCCAGTAAAGCAGGTGAAGCAGGTAGTCCGATGGTTCAAATGATGGAGTATGCATACCCAGGCAAAGGATTTCAATTTGAAAAAGATGTATTTGCTTTGGGTGAAGATATGATTGTCGCGCCAGTGTTGAAAAAAGGTCAGACAAGAATAAAAGTTAGTCTTCCTGAAGGTCTCTGGTTAGGCCCAGATGGTCGTGGCTATCAAGGTCCACAAGAAGTCAACGTAATGACCGATATAACGACGATACCGTATTTTAGAAAAGCACAAGTATCTCCCGGTACAAAGTAATTGACCTCGTAGCAAGTCACTCAGGTGTAAAATACTGCTGTCTCTTAGGCTAAGTCCCATGCTATCTTATCTTTGGGTAACATGAGAAGAGATGTCTAAGAAGGTAGGATTAATATTAGGCCCACTATTGTTTGTGCTAACGCTGATGTTCTTCCATCCAGAAGGGCTTTCTAAAGAGGCAAATGCGATCCTAGCATCAACGATATGGATAGCAGTGTGGTGGATCTCAGAAGCCGTGCATATCAGTGTTACTTCTCTGCTACCTATTGTCCTTTTTCCACTTGCAGGAGGATTAGATCTCAAAACAACAACAGCAGCATTTGGTCATAAATATGTCTTCTTATATGTCGGAGGTTTCACTATAGCACTGGCTATCGAAAAGTGGAACCTGCATAAAAGAATCGCTCTTACCATTATCAAACTGATCGGTACAGATGTCACAAAGATCATATTGGGTTTTATGTTGGCCACGGCATTTATGTCGATGTGGATATCCAACACAGCAACCTCTGTGATGATGCTTCCGATAGGGATGGCCATCATAGCTCAGCTTAAAGACAATCCATCCACGATAGCAAATGAAAACGCCATCTTCGGTAAGGCTTTGATGTTGGGCATCGCTTACTCAGCATCTATCGGAGGTATATCAACGCTTATCGGTACACCTCCCAATCTGGTATTAGCTGGCGTCGTTGAAGAGATATATGGTATCGAAGTAACTTTTCAACAATGGATCAAGTTTGGCTTACCTATCTCAGTTGTACTTCTCTCCATTTGTTGGGTGTATCTGACTCGATTTGCTTTTTCATTTAAGCAAAAATCCTTTCCAGGTGGTGCAGCTGAAATAAACCGGCAAGTCAGTGCCTTAGGCAAGATGAGTTATGAAGAAAAAATAGTGCTTGGCGTTTTTGTAGTGACTGCTTTCTTATGGGTCACTCGATCTTATTTGCAAAACTTTCTTCCTGCACTTGACGATACTATAATTGCAATTGCTTCTGCTGTCGCACTATTCATATTACCTGCCGCTGCAGGCAATAGTAAAATTATGACGTGGTCAGAAGCGGTCAAGATGCCCTGGGGCATCATTTTATTATTTGGTGGAGGTATGGCCTTGGCAGCTGGATTTCAATCATCGGGACTGGCCGAATGGATCGGCGGTCAGCTCGCATCTTTAAAAGGACTATCAGTTGTCATCCTATTGTTCATTCTAATTACAAGCGTCAACTTCCTTACAGAAATAACTTCTAATCTCGCCACCACTGCGATGCTGCTACCGATCTTAGCACCTATGGCTATGGCACTCAATATACATCCATACATGCTAATGGTTGCTGCAACTGTAGCAGCATCTTGTGCATTTATGCTACCTGTTGCAACTCCGCCTAATGCCGTCGTATTTGGCTCTGGATACCTTAGGATACCCGACATGGTCAAGACAGGTATATGGCTGAACCTCATCTCGATCTTTTTGATTTTAGGCATGGTATACTTCTATCTGGCGTGGGTCTGGGGATTTGATGCAAGTGTGTTTCCTGATGATTGGAAGGGTTAAGCTACGCTTACCCTTGATCCCTGAAGTGAGTCATAAGCAGTGAAATCAAAATCTCAATGACAATCAAAATCAAAAACCTAACAAAGTGACTGAGTCATAAAGTTAGAAGTTGCTATGATGGCGCTCTTTAGCCCACAAGGGAAACCGCCCACACATTAAAAAGCATATCACTCCAAATTTTAAAAATCAAGATTCCAAAAAGGTTGGTGCTTTTCTATGTTTAGTTGCTTGTTCGTAAGCATAGGCTATTTCAATTAATGTCGGTTCGCTCCAAGCTCTACCAAATATAGATATACCTACAGGTAGGCGTTCGCTAAAGCCCATTGGGACGGTGATATTAGGATACCCAGATTGAGCAGCCGGAGATGAAGAACCAAGTACAAAAGTATCACCGCCATCTAATTGGGTTTTCCAAGCTGGCGATCCAGTTGGCGCTATGATGGCGTCTAATTGTAGTTCATCCATCACTCGATCGATGCCATCTTCTCTTCTACCCTTTAACATACGAGCGAGTGTTTCTTTGTACTCTTCACTATCGAGGCCTGCCTTCTCTTGGGCCATCTCAAGGTACTCTTGACCAAAGTATTTTAGTTCTAAAGAATCCCTTTTATTGAAAGCGATAAGCTCTTCTAAGTTTTTAATCGGCGCATCCGGCCCTAGGGACGCAAAGTAATCGTTGAGTCCTTGTTTATACTCAAATAGCATGATGTTAAAAGAATCTGCAAATACGTGGTCTTCAGATATCTTATCGATCTCTACTATCTCGGCTCCAGCTTTCTTCATATCCGCTATCGCTTGTTCCATCAACATGTCGACTCCTTCATGGCTTCCTTTAGAAGAGATAAAGTGAGCGATCTTCTTTCCTTTTAATCCTTCATTTTTTAACGAAGCACTATAATCTGTGCGTGCATGCTTGGCTCCTTCTATAGTCTTATCATCTCGATCATCTAATCCCGTTAATATGCCTAAACAATGAACAGCGTCAGTAACTGTACGAGCCATCGGACCTGCTGTATCTTGAGTCGATGATATCGGTATGATGCCAGACCTACTGATTAAGCCAACTGTTGGCTTGATGCCTACAACTCCATTAGTAGATGACGGACAGACAATGCTTCCATTGGTTTCAGTGCCTATGGCGATCATACACAAGTTAGCAGATACAGAAGCTCCAGAACCTGCACTAGATCCGCAGGTATTGCGATCGAGGATGTAGGGATTCTTCGTTAGACCACCATGCGCACTCCAACCACTCGATGATTTTTCACCTCTAAAATTGGCCCATTCGCTTAAGTTCGCTTTCGCTAAAATGATTGCCCCGGCTGATCTCAACTTCTTCACTACACCACTATCTTGAAGTGGTTTAGACCCGATCAATGCCTTAGATCCTGCAGTCGTAGACATTTTATCATGAGTATCTATGTTGTCTTTGATGATAACCGGTATCCCATGCAATGGTCCTTTCATCTGACCATTGGCCCAATCTTGATCCAATTGTTCTGCAATTGAGATGGCGTCGGGATTGACTTCAATGATGGAGTTAAGAGCAGGGCCCGTTATGTCGATCTCCTCGATTCTCGCCAAATATGCATCAACTAAACCTCTAAAGTTGAGCTTTCCATCTTTGACTAAATTATGAATAGCACTAATGCTTAACTCCTCAAGGTCAAAACCATCTGGCAGCAATGAGGCCACAACTTTATCTTCTGTTTTACAAGAAGTGAGTGGTGCTATATACGCACTAAATGTAAGTGCAGCTGCGGATTGTGTAAATCGACGTCTATTCATATTGCTAAAGTTATTTGGTCTTAACACAAGATGAATAGAAATCAATAAAAGTGATTGATTTCAGGTGTAAAAAGGAAATAAGCATACCATCAAAATGACTTAAGAAACCCTTTTTTAACTGTTAAAAATGGCAAACACCTATAAACCGTAGCAATTCTTGATCTATCTTGACCGTGTAAGTTGCAATATGTACAGAGTAATTCTTATCATAATTCTGTTGACTACTCAATACCAAATAGGGATCAGTCAACCCTCGAAGTCGTTTAACTTTCAGAGTATCCTATTGACTGATGAGGAAACACCTATCATCAGCAGTGCTATAGAACTACGAGCATCATTGATCAACTCAGCAGGAGAGACGGTCTATACAGAATCACATCGTACGGAGACAACAGAGATTGGGTACTTCACTATCGATATAGGAAAAGGCAATGTTAACAGTGGGTCATTTGATGGAATAGATTGGGGTATAGATAGTTACTTCTTAAAGATTGAACTGGTAGAAGGAGATGAAGTCAAGCAACTCGGAGATATAGAACTACTGTCAGTACCCTACGCGCTTTTGGCGCATTATGCAGAGGATATAGAGTTTGAAGGACCTATGGGTCCTCAAGGCTTTCCAGGCAATCCAGGTCCTAAAGGAGATCAAGGTGCTATCGGACCATGTGGACCACAAGGCCCTTCAGGACCAAAAGGTCCTCAAGGTGTGGCAGGGGAAAATGGTGAAGTAGGAGATAAAGGTAAACCTGGAGACATGATTATCATCAAGTCAGATGTTGCTCCTTCCAATCCTTGGAAAGGCCAAGTATATGTAGACGATGGAACCAATACTTCAGATGGTTCTATAGGCTTGAGATATTTTGATGGTGAAAAATGGTTAGAGATATGAAATCAATAATCATATCCCTATATGTACTGACGCTATCAAGTCTTTCTCTTTGTGGACAAAAGTTAGGACCATACCTCATATCCACGTCAGGACAACAATATGAGACCGAGTCCATCTCCTTATATGCGTCTATAGGAGAACCGATTAACACTTTTGAAAGTGATGGTGATGTCAATGTCTCTCAAGGAGTACTTCAATCGATACTAAATGCAGGCACAGAAGGACTTCAGAGTTGCGATAGCAATAGAGGAAGAATGTTTTTTGAAAACTGTGATGACGGCACAGAGTTCTTTTTTATAGAAGATCAAAATGGGACGATACTTGATCCTTACTTTGGTGAAGGGGTAGAGTTTAGTGAAGAAAACGGTATCACTGTTAACTTCGGCTATCGACCTGCAGACTTTGCTAGCCCTTGCAGTCAAGCAGAACAGGCCATTGAGTTGACTTGTGTTGAAAAAGCGGTCACAACAAGTACTGATGATTTTATAAAAAGAGGCAACATATCTATCTACCCAAACCCTTCCAATGGTCAGTTATTTATAAATAAACTTGATCTACAAGAAGAACTGAGATCCATGAGGATGTATGATGCTCTGGGCAGATTAGTGTGGGAGGAAGCCAACCCATCAATATTAAAAAAAAAAGAAATAGAAATTATTGTTAGAGGACTGAGTAATGGATTATACCATTTGCAATTTCTAATTGAAGGTGGGCTCATTAGCGAACGAATCATTATAGAAAAAGGATAATGATGAAGGCACTAATATATTTTATTTTACTCGTCAGTATGACATGTACTATGTCAGCCCAAGCTCCATTTGCTTTTACTTATCAAGGAGTCGCTAGTGACAATCTGGGTCAACCGATAGCGGATCAGTTATTAGGCATAGAAATATCCATATTAAAATCTGACCCTAATGCAGCACCAGAATACGTAGAGAAGCATCAAGTACGCAGTTCACCAACAGGTCATTTTTCGATCGAAGTAGGAAGAGGCACTTTTGTATCAGGCACAAGCTTGGCTTCTATTGCAGTATTCGCTGATTTCTACTCTTTAGCTGTTAGTATAGATATAAGTGGTGGAGAAAACTACGAGTTTTTAGGAGCATCAGAGCTATTGTCTGTTCCTTATGCTCTTCATGCTTTTACAGCGATGAATGAGCCTGGACTACCAGGCCCCGCAGGCCTTATAGGGCCAGCTGGAGAGGCAGGAGACCCAGGCATAAGACCGCCTGATTCTTGTTGTGTGATAGGAGGTCGACAAGGGGACAAAGGTGATCCCGGACCCGACGGTGCTGATGGACCTCAAGGTATGGCAGGTATATCTGGACTTGAGACATTGAGGTTATCAGGTACTGCGCCCGAAAGTCCTCAAAACGGACAGATCTATCTTGACGATGGTAGTAATAGAGCCGATAATAGGCCAGGATTCAGATATTTTGATGAAACACAATGGGTAGATCTATAACTATGAAAAGAGCCATAACTATAGCACTTTTCTTGTCGATCGCTCAGTTACTATGGGGCCAATCCCCTATGGCCGTCAACTATCAAGGCGTCGCACTTAACGACGATGGCATCGCCATCAGCCAGATGACTATCAATCTTCAGATAAGCATCTTAGAAGGTAGTTCTACAGGTAGCCCAGTATATATAGAAAGACATCAAGTCAACACTGACGCAATCGGTCACTATATGTTAGCTATCGGTAGAGGTGATGTACAGCAGGGAGCATTTGCAGATATTGTATGGGGACAGAGTGGCTATTGGACAAAGATCGATATCGATAGAGAAAACAACAATGACTTTAAGCAACTCGCCTTAATCGAGTTCTTATCGGTACCTTATGCTAACTATGCTCGTACTGCTACTTCTGGTATAGCAGGGCCAAGAGGGCCTAATGGCCCAGATGGACCCAAAGGACCTACTGGACCTACTTCTGTTCCAGGTCCAGCGTGCCCTCCTGGAGCGGCAGGTTTACAGGGAGATCCTGGCAGACCTGGAGCCAAGGGTATGCAAGGACCTAATGGTCTTAATGGTTTTCCAATTATAATCGCTCAACCTGAGTTGCCTACAGATCCTGTAGAAGGCACCTTCTATATGGATGATGGTACCAATCGTGCAGATGGAGCGGTTGGCTTGCGATACTTTGATGGAAGTGCTTGGATTGACCTATAATTGTAGATGCTTCACATACCTGGATTATACATTTTGGAAGATGAGATCAAAGGGCGCTGTGTCTTCTCGTCTGAAGATCTACAAAAAGGGGACCTTATAGAGATCTGTCCAATTATAAAAATCCCTGAAGGCCAGCTAAGTGATCTTGACAAGACACATCTCTACGACTATTACTTCTTATGGGAAGAAAGTGGATATGAAGCATGCATAGCTCTTGGCTATGGTTCACTTTATAATCACAGTCCAGTTGCTAACGCAGAGGTTATCATGGATTATATAGATGGCTCTATTAAGGTAGAAGCATCTAAAACTATAGAAGCTGGAAGTGAGATACTGATCGACTATACGGGCGGCACTAAAGGCGTTGTCGACCTATGGTTTGCAGTATCTTAGTACATGCTAAAGTATCAAGAGCCTATCCATCATTGAGCTTGAGCACCTCTAAGAATGCCTTTTGAGGGACTTGTACACTTCCTATCTGCCGCATCTTCTTCTTACCTTTCTTTTGCTTCTCTAAGAGCTTACGCTTACGAGTTATATCACCACCATAACACTTAGCAGTTACATCCTTACGAAGTGCAGAGATGGTCTCTCTCGCTATAATCTTAGCGCCTACAGCAGCCTGTATCGCAATTAGAAACTGCTGTCTCGGAAGTAGTTCTTTTAACCGCTTACAGATCTGTCTACCAAAAGTGGCAGCTTTGGTTTTATGAACCAATGATGACAAGGCATCTACTGAGTCCCCGTTGAGTTTTATATCTAACTTCACCAGTTCTGAAGCCCGATAGTCTATCATCACATAATCAAACGAAGCGTAACCACGACTTATAGATTTTAACTTGTCGTAGAAGTCGAACACTATTTCCGCAAGGGGCATCTCAAAAGTCAACTCTACTCTATCAGTGGTCAGATAGTTCTGGTTAGTTAAGATCCCGCGCTTGTCCATGGCTAATGTCATTATCGATCCTATATACTCCGGCATCGTTATGATCTGAGCTTTTATGTATGGCTCTTCTACCCTATCGATCGATGATGGATCAGGCAAGTCGTTAGGTGTGTTGATCACTAACTTTTCTTGCTTCTTTGTATAAGCCACATAAGACACATTAGGAACGGTTGTGATCACTTCTTGATCAAACTCGCGAGACAATCTCTCTTGGATGATCTCTAAGTGAAGCATGCCTAAGAAGCCACATCTAAATCCAAATCCTAAGGCAACTGATGACTCTGGCTCATAGACCAGCGATGCATCATTGAGCTGCAACTTTTCTAAGCTATCTCTTAAGTCTTCAAAGTCGTCGTTGTCGATCGGATAGATACCTGCAAAGACCATCGGCTTCACATCCTCAAATCCATGAATTCCTTCTTCGCAAGGATCGTCCCGTAGCGTGATCGTATCTCCTACTTTGACCTCTTTTGACTCTTTGATACCTGTTATAACATATCCAACATTTCCAGCACCGAGTTCTTTCTTTGGAATCTGATCTAATTGTAATACGCCAATCTCATCAGCACTATATTCTCCACCAGTGTTGACAAAACGTATCTGGTCATTCTTTTTGAGCGTACCGTTTAAGATTCTAAAATAAGCGATCACTCCCCTAAATTGATTAAAGACACTATCAAAAATCAACGCTTGTAATGGGGCGTCCGGATCTCCCTTAGGTGCAGGTATCCGATCCACTACTGCAGCTAGGATATTGTCAACTCCTAATCCAGTCTTCCCTGAAGCCAGAACTATATCTTCTTTGTCGCATCCAAGTAAATCAATGATCTGATCAGACATCTCATCTATCATCGCACTCTCCATATCGACCTTGTTGAGGACAGGTATGATCTCGAGATCATGCCCGATAGCCAAGTATAGATTAGATATAGTCTGAGCTTGTACTCCTTGTGAGGCATCTACGATCAACAATGCACCTTCACATGCGGCAATTGACCTTGACACTTCGTATGAGAAATCCACGTGCCCTGGTGTATCAATAAGATTGTAGGTATAAGTTTCGCCATCAGTATGCTGGTAATACATCTGTATAGCGTGACTCTTGATTGTTATACCTCTTTCTCTCTCAAGGTCCATATCGTCAAGTGCCTGGTTTGTCATATTCCTTTCGGAAATAGTCTGAGTCTCTTCTAACAAACGATCTGAAAGCGTACTCTTGCCATGATCTATATGTGCGATAACGCAAAAATTGCGGATGTTCTTCATATGAAACTGATTATCAGGGCTTTACATATTCATTATGGCATTCCTGATATTAGGCTGCAAATATACAACTTTGGATATCGGTTTACCGCGTCATCATGAGCTATGATTGTACTGTATGTGATCAGACTCAAGTCAGTATGACGATTCTTACACCTTGATATCCTTATCTTTGTATGATGAATCTAATAGATATCAAGACGCCTAAACAATCCATCTCAGATCTGCTTTCTAGATTAGGTTGGATCACCCAAGAAGAAATACAAAGCATCACTTCACCAGGAGAAGGCAACATGAATGTAGTACTTAGGATTACAACTGACCAAAGAACATTCATCCTGAAGCAGTCAAGACCCTTTGTACAGAAGTATCAAGATATACCTGCTCCGGCAGAAAGAATAGATACAGAATACCAATTTTACAAAGCCATAAAGGACCCTACCCTCGATGCTCATGTGCCACAGATACTCAACTACGACAAAAGTGAGCATCTTATCATGATGGAGGACTTAGGTGATTGTGAGGATATGACTACTATCTATACCAAGCGAGAGATAGAGACTGACCAATTAGAAAAACTCGTTCGGATCATCAAGCGAACCCATGAGAAAAATGCTCCGGGCAATTTTCCAATTAACATGGCCTTACGCCAGCTTAATCATCAACATATATACGTACTTCCTTTTTTAGAAGATAATGGCTTTCAATTAGATGACATCCAAGAAGGCCTACAAGAGCTTTCGCTAAATTATAAAAAGGACGATCAACTTAAATCTATAATCAACCAATTAGGTGAGCAATATCTATCGAGTGGAGACACTTTGATCCATGGAGATTATTATCCTGGGAGTTGGATATCAAAAAGATCAGATGTCTATATGTTGGATCCAGAGTTTTGTTTCGTTGGTTTTAAAGAATTTGACCTTGGCGTTATGATCGGCCACTTAATCTTAAGCACTGGAGATGCAAATTATAGTATGCGTGTAATTGATTTTTACAATAGCCCAATAGATGTGAAACTTGCAAATCAAGTAGCCGGGGTAGAAATCATGCGTAGACTAATTGGGCTTGCTCAACTGCCATTAGAAAGAAGTCTAAGCGAGAAAAAAGAGTTGTTACGACAAGCCTATGATATGATCATGAGTTAGTAGTGGTCAAGCCAAATGTTATAAATTCGATAGGCTATCCCAAAAGTTAAGTTCCATCTGAGGCACATCAATTTTTGTAAACACTCCTATTTCTCGCTGTGTATTTTCAGGTGGCGTTGAGAACAGTTCTTTAGTAGTTAGCTCTGGGTGGATCAGTGCCTCGACAATAGCGACGTCCCACATAATCCATTCTAGTTTTTCAGGATCTTCTTTTGTCCACCATCTCTCATAGGCATCCCATCGATCTACAAGATAATCGAAGATACCTCCTTTTCCTTTCAAGTTTTTATCTACTACCTCCTTCTTGAACACTAAGTGTTGCGACGTAGTCGCAGTCATCACATCAAACGCTAATCCTTCTACATCAAGTAAGAAATTAACCGCCAATGTATCATTGCCAGAGTTAAATTCTTTCTTGTTGTATACATTGGTTGCTGGTTCATGCCAAAATCCCAAATAATGAACACTGAGATTTGGGATGATCGAAGGGTCTTGCAATATCGCTGATGCTACATTGGTACATGATCCTAATATCACAACATGAAGCGGATCATCTGGAGTGTGATCATGGGCATACTTTACTATAAAGTCAGATGCTTCTGATCTTTGTGATTCAGTCACCGACCTTAACGGATCTTTGCTACCCATAGGCAATGGGATATCCGCCCTGTCCATGAGTCTGATAATATCTTCATTGATTTTTTGACTTTCTAAGACAGTGTTATCAGAAGCCAAAGGAGATGTGTGAAATTGTGCAGACGTAATCCCCAACAGATTAAACGACGGTTCTTCTATAGCCCTTACTAATGCGAACAAGTCATCAACTTCATTAGCTGTATCAGCGTCTATGATAATAGGAAGCCCTTTAGGCTTAGTATCAGTGTTACAACCCAAAAAGCATAAAAAAGCTAATAAAACGAAGATCCTCTGACTCATATATAGCAATCGATTTGTAAGACAAAATATTCAACTATCAGGACCATCGATAGTTTGCCCATGCCTTCTGTTGCGATTTATTAAAGTATGTCCACGCGACTATTCTGCTTTTCTTATTACCTAACAAAAGCGGTATCACTTTAACATCGGATGCTGGTGTTTGTTCTAACATTGCCAGTATCCTTTCAACATTCGATTCTTTAGAAACTAAAGTTGTATACCACAAGACATCCATAGCAAATGATAAGCTTTCTTTAATCAACAATTCTATAAAGGCAAGCTCGCCGCCTTCACACCACAGTTCATTGCTCTGACCACCAAAATTTAAAACCACATCGTCCGTAGATTGGCCTTTTAGATTTTTCAATTTGCGCTTGGTACCCGATAGTGCTTCTTCACTCGAAGCGTGAAATGGAGGATTACAGATGCATAAATCAAACTGCTCATCTTCTTTGATAATCCCCTTGAGTATTTTTTTATAATTTTTTTGTTTTCTAAGCTCTACTGAGTTGCTAACCTTTTCATTCTTCTTAATAATTTCTGTAGCACTTTCGAGAGCTACGTCATCGATATCAGTACCAACGAAAGACCATCCATACTCAGCTTGTCCAATTATAGGATAGATGCAATTAGCTCCGACCCCAACATCCAAGCAGTACATCTTAGGTCCTCTTGGCACTTTAGCCTTGTGATTAGAAGTACTTTCTAAAAGAAGGTCAGCTACTTGGTGTATATACTCAGCACGCCCAGGTATAGGTGGACATAGGTAGCCATCAGGGATATCCCAAAACTCAACTGCGTAGTATCTTTTGAGTAGCGCCGTATTGAGTGCTTTAACCGCTGCCGGATCAAAGAAGTCTACAGATAGATCTCCATACTTGTTGGGGCTAACAAAATCTCGTAACAAAGGATAAGACGCTATAAGTTCATCAAAATTATATCGATTCTGATGTTTACTTCTCTTGTGAAGTCGTGTCTCTGTTTTTCTTGGATTCTTGGTCTTTTCTTTCACACTTCTCTTCTATTCAATTTCTAAACCTAGGTTCTTTTCTTGTTTCACATGGTGATATTGAAGAGCGGCACCAATACACTGCTTAAGCTCCCGTTCAGGTATCTCATCATCCAGACCAAATAGGATGGCTCGATTCTTTTCATATCTAAATGTATCGCCATAAACTAATCTAAAAGTTTCAACTAACTTACTCGTGCACTTAAAGTACATCGCATATTGCTCTGGAGCCTTGGCCTTCCAATCTATTCTAATTGTACTTCCCTTCTTAGCGATATAACTTGGCTCGCCCCACTTAAGTGTTTCTTCGATTTCATCTACCGAATCAAGCTCCGTTGCCTTTTGAATAATCAACTTGCGGAGGTGATTTACTTTTGGTAGAATGTGGATGGGGTAACTTTTAAGTTTCTCGCTTACTTTATCTTCTGTTTTGATTTTAAGCTCTTTCATAAGTGATACTTGACAAATGTAACATATCCCTTGTTTACTCAAGAGAAGTTGGTTGATACGCAATCTATTAACTTACTTTATAAGATCATATAAGTTAAGCCTTTGTGTATCTTGTCTTTACCAAGTTAATGAAAGATGCATAAAATACTATCAATAGCCTTCGTCCTTATCATATCTGCTTTAGGATGTAAGCAATCTACCTTCGATAACACAATAAGTCCGGAGGTGCAAAAGTGGATGGATCAGGCAGCTAATGTAGAGATCATAAGAGACAACTATGGTGTACCACATATCTATGGCAAAACCGATGCTGACGCAGTCTTCGGTCTGCTATATGCCCAATGCGAAGATGACTTCGCCCGCGTAGAACAAAACTATATCTGGGCTATAGGCAGATTGGCAGAAGTAGAAGGAGAAGAAGAACTATACAGCGATCTAAGAGCGCGGCTCTTCATGACCACCGATGAGGCCAAGTCATACTATAACGAAAGTCCAGAATGGTTACAGAAGCTTTGCCAAGCCTTTGCAGATGGTATCAACTACTACTTACACACTCACCCAGAAGTGAAGCCAAGGCTTCTAACTCACTTTGAACCATGGATGCCGATGTACTTTAGTGAGGGCTCTATCGGTGGCGATATAGAAAGAGTCTCTACTCAGAAGATAAAAGCATTTTACGAAAGTGATCCCACTAAAAGTATAGGGTATATCGAACAAGACGATCTCGAAGAAGAAATTGATTATGAAATCGAACCAACTGGGTCTAATGGTTTTGCCATCTCAGGAGGCCATACAGAATCAGGAGACGCATTATTATTAATTAATCCGCACACGTCATTTTACTTTAGAGGAGAGGTGCATGTGGTGAGCGAAGAAGGGCTTAATGCTTATGGTGCGGTGACATGGGGACAGTTCTTTGTTTATCAGGGATTTAATGAAAAAACGGGGTGGATGCATACGTCTACATATACCGATATAATGGACGATTATATAGAGGATGTCAAAAGTAAAAATGGTTCATACATTTATAAATACGGCCAAGAGGAAAGACCTGTTGACGAAATAGAAGTTACACTAAAAGTGAAAGAAGGAGCGGGACTGGTGGATAGAGATTTTACAATGTACAGAACGCACCATGGACCGATCACACAATCTATAGACGGTAAGTGGGTAGCCACTAACATGATGTGGAGTCCTGTCAATGCTTTGATACAATCGTATACAAGAACTAAGTTGGATAATCATACAGAATTTAGAAAGATGATGGACATCCGTACCAACTCTTCTAACAACACCGTGTATGCTGATGCCGACGGTACTATCGCATATTATCATGGCGACTTTATACCAAAGCGAAACGTAAAGTTTGATTTTACAAAACCTGTTGATGGCAGTGATCCAGAGACTGATTGGAAAGGACTGCACGAAGTTGATGAGATCATCACTATCATAAATCCATCAAATGGTTGGATTCAAAATTGTAATTCTACACCATTTACAGCGGCAGCAGAGAATAGCCCTAGACCTGAAGACTATCCAAGGTACATGTCTCGCAATAGAGAAAACCTACGAGGTGTTCATGCTATACGTCTTTTGAAAAATATGGAAAGCATGACAATCGACAAGCTCATTGATATGGCATACGACCCATATCTCCCAGCTATGGAGATGACTATACCAGCTATTGTAAAAGCTTACAATCAGAGTTCTGTTAAAGATACAAAACTCGCCGATGTAATAGATGAATTATCTAATTGGGACTTTGCTGTGAACACAGAAAGTGTCGGCATGTCGATAGGGCACTTCTATCTTGAGTATTTTCTAAAAGATGGTAACTTTCCAAAAGGATTGAGTCCCATACAAAAGATAGAATATATAGCTACAAGTGCTCCCGATGATGAAAAAATTGACATGCTAACTAAAAGCGTTAATCATATAGAAAGAGACTTTGGAACTTGGAAAACACCATGGGGCGAGATCAGTAGATTTCAAAGGTTAAGTGGAGATATCGATCACCAGTTTGATGATGACGCACCAAGTATACCTGTTGGGATGTCAACCGCTCGCTGGGGAGCTCTTGCTGCCTATGGTATGAGAACCAGACAGCAAACAAAAAAGATTTATGGGACTAGAGGCAACAGTTTTATAGCCGCTGTAGAATTTGGCGATAAAGTAAAAGCTAAGTCTCTTCTTGCTGGTGGTCAAAGTGGTGACCCTTCTTCACCTCACTTTTATGATCAGGCTCAGTTATATGCCGATGGTATTTTTAAAGATGTATTATACTATAAAGAGGACGTGGATAAGTACGCGGTGAGCAAGTATAATCCGGGAGAAAGATCTAATTAGTTTTAACAAACTCGATGACTTCATCGATCGTTCCTCCCTTTACATGGGCTTTGTATTTTTTGCCATTAGTCTCGATTATATCAACAACAAGTTTGCTTCCGACTATTTCATCCAGACCTTTCGGATGATTTAAGACTTTTTCAAAAGTCATCACGTACATGCATTCATTGACCCACTCGAGTGAAGTATGAATCTCAACGCCTGTTTGAGGGTTAGTCTCTACCTGCATTGCATCGGTTCGTACTATAGTTTCTATTCTCTTGTCATCTGTGTAGGCAAAGTTGCCACTCTTAAACTCATAGCACTTCCTTTTTTCGGAACATGATGTCCCCAGTAACAAAAATACCAAACACATAAGACATACTCCTCTCAATAAATGGAGATGGTTCTCGAAGAAGTCCTTTTGTCTGTGCATAAGCCGGTGCTATTAAGCGGAAAACTAAATCAGTCCAAAACAAAGGACCAAGTTAACAGAAAATCCATGATCAGAACTACCTATAATTAGGGAGTTTTTGTTAAAGAAAATCACCGTCTTTTAAACACTGTACTATATTAGCGGCATAGTACAAACTATGATCAATCTCATATCCGACACAGTTACTAAACCTACACCGGACATGCTATCATTTATGATGGCCGCTGAAGTAGGTGATGATGTATTTGGTGAGGACCCTAGTGTCAATGCACTTGAGGCGCAGGCTGCACAAATGTTTGGTAAAGAGGCAGCGATGTTCTGTCCATCGGGTACAATGACTAATCAGATAGCGATTAAGATGCATACACAGCCATTAGATGAAGTGATCTGCGACCACTACTCTCATGTGTATCAATACGAAGTCGGTGGATATGCTAACAACTCTGGCGTATCCATGAATATCATCCCTGGTAAGTATGGTAAAATCACAGCAGAACAAATCGATCAAGCCATCAGGCCAGATTATGATTGGTTACCAATATCACGACTCGTTGTACTTGAAAATAGCTGTAATAAAGGAGGAGGAAGCTATTATACTTGCGAAGAGATAAAACCCATCACTGAGTTGTGTAAAGCGCGCGGTTTGGCGCTACATCTCGACGGTGCTCGTTTATTTAATGTTCTAGTTGAAACAAGAGAATCTACTCAAGACGTCGGTGCTTTGTTTGACAGTATATCGATCTGTATATCTAAAGGCTTAGGTGCTCCTGTCGGTTCTGTCTTAATCGGTTCTACAGAAATGATCAAAAAGGCTCGACGCATACGAAAAGTAATGGGCGGCGGGATGCGTCAAGCCGGATATTTGGCAGCAGCCTGTTCATATGCCTTGGATCATCATGTAAACGATCTCAAAATCGACAATAAAAGAGCAAAAGAGATAGGTAGCTTACTGGATGCTCAATCCTATGTCGAGAGCGTAAGACCTGTCAAGACTAACATCGTTGTATTTACGCTTGCAAACGAGGGCATACCTAATGACTTCTTAGAAAAACTTAATCAACATGATATTGGGGCCGTACAATTTGGGCCTCATGAGATAAGGTTTGTTTTCCACAGAGATCTCAGTGACTCGGATATCATGAAAGTAAAAGAGGTGGTTTCTTCTCTCTATCAATAGAAAAGACTGCTTTAAAAACCTGATTAACTATCTCCTGGTTTACGTCTAAGCATCTCATCTCTGATCTTAGCGGCCTTCTCGTAATCTTCCTTAGCCAAGACCTCATTGAGCGCTTCAGCAAGTTCTTCATCAGACATACTACCATAATCAGAGGCACGACGTGGTGCACCTTCGGGTTTCTTTGATTTTGGCTTGGTCATAGATGCAGGATCATCAGAATCCTCAAGCTCAACGCCTGCCGAATCCATAATAAACTCAAAAGTATATATCGGACAATCAAACCTCACTGCCATGGCTATCGCGTCAGAAGTACGAGAATCTATCTCGTATTCTTCCCCATCCTTGACACATACTAGTTTGGCATAGAAGACTCCATCCAGTAAGTTGTTGATCACAACCTCTTTAAGGTCTACGTCAAATGACTCTAACGTATTCTTAAATAAATCGTGGGTCAATGGGCGATTAGGAGCCATTTGCTCCATTGCAACAGCGATCGCTTGAGCTTCAAATCCTCCTATGACCACTGGCAAACGCCTCTTTCCATCTACTTCTCCTAATACAACAGCATAGTTGTGCGATGCAGTTACGCTGTGTGATAAGGCTACAATGTCTAACTCGATTTTAATCATACGATCTTGAGTGTGCCACTATAATGGCATATTTTTAGGTAGAGTGCAAAAATGGTTATTTTTGCTCATATATATCATCTCGATATGTGAAAGTTTAAGTCATCTGGCGACTTATTGGATCAACTTGTTTTAGATGATCTTCACATATATTTGCACACTATAATGACCATAAGTCACCAAGTATGCTCCAGCTAAAGGAAAAGGATCTATCAAAAATCATTTTGATCGGAGATCATATATTGATCAAACCAACTACTCCTGTGCAGCGCACAGAAAGCGGGCTGTTTCTACCACAAGGCATGCATAAAAAAGAAGAGTTGCGCACTGGATATGTCATCAAAGTAGGACCTGGTTATCCGATACCGATGGTACAAGATGATGATGAATCTTGGAAGAATAAGACCGATCAAGTCAAATATGTACCCTTACAGCCACGGTCGGGCGATCTCGCTGTCTATATGCAAGGGGGAATCCATGAGATCGTCTTTAACGATGAGGAGTATATCATAGCAGCTCATCGAGCATTGTTGATGGTTGTTAGGGATGAGGAGTTGATGGGGTATCCTAATTTATGACCTTGATATTTTAATAGCTCTTTCCTATTTTTTATAGAGTAAAGTTCAATCCTTCATGGCACATTGGACTTATTACCATGTGCCACATTCTAATTTTATGATAGATAACATCCATGGATAGTAGAACCAAAAGACTAGTTATTTTAACAGTGATAATTGTCGCATCATTCCAAATACTTTTGGGTCGAAGGAATGCTGCTTCTTCAGATCCTAGTGTTTTATTTAAAGAATAATACATAGGAGACCTTATTGTTAAATCCTCAACTCTAAAAGATGGTAAAGAACCAAGAGATCTCTAACTCAAGATGGTTCTCCTTTTATTATGGCTCCTAATGTTAACAATACAGACCAATGGTCTTCAACTTCTGTCAATATAATCAACAGCAATCTTTCTAATTACTCTTGCTCCTCTTCTTGTGATGAGAACTGCGAAGATGTCGTAGTAATGAACACTGCAACAAATGATGAAATTATAAAAGCAAAAGATATAATCAGAATCGCAACAAATATCTCGATAGGCCAGCAACTGATATAGATGCATCCAATGTTGTAATACATTCTTAGTTTTGTTTAAACTCCGGTTTTGAGTTTATAATTTTAAGTGATGTGCGTGAATAACCTATGAAGGAACCGCTACGCGCTTACCTATTTTGGCAGATTTTTGGATAGCATTTACTATTCTAATATCTCGTAACCCATCCATTCCTGGCACTAAAACATCCTGATTATTTAAGATGGCAAGGGCATCGTTATCCATTTGTAAAGCTTGTTGATTTGATACTTTTGTAAAAATCTTTATACCATCTGTTCTTTCTCCTTTAAGACCATTATACGCTTGCATTGGAGAAAGCATATAAGAACCTTTCTCGCATGAAACTTGTAGGATATTTATCTCCTCACCAACGCTGGTTTTTCCAGAACCAATAACACCTCGTTCAAATTCTAATACATATTCAGTAGTTTCATCTACTTCAGCAAAAGCTTCAGGTCTCGTAGTAGTTTGTGTGGCAGAAACAACGGCCAAAGGCTCCATCTGACTAGCGTGCCTTAAAGCATTAATAGTATAAACCCCCATATCATATAGCGCCCCTCCGCCCAACGCTTTTTGATATCGCCATCCTGTACCAATACCTCCTGCATACCCTGCACCAGCATACATCGCTTGTACTTTACCAAACTTTTTTTCTTTTGTCAGAGAGATTATTTCTTGCATGTTGGGATCATGCTGAACTCTATACCCAATCGATAGCCTCACTTTATTCTTTGAGCATGCATCTATTATTGCCTTGCATTGGGGAACATCAAGGGCCATTGGTTTTTCGCACCATACATGCTTACCAGTTTCAGCAGCTTTAATCGCATACTTCATATGAAGACCAGTTGGAACAACTATGTATATGACATCTATCTCATCATTGTTAGCGAGAAGGACCATATTCTCATAGTTGTAAACATTCTTGTCAGATATGTCATAGCGCTCTTGCCAAATTGAAATTTTCTCAGGCGAACCGGTTACTATTCCTTTTAGTTCGCAATGTTTAGTTAATTGTAAAGCTGGAGCAAGAAGATCTGTACTGTAATACCCCAACCCCACTAAGGCAACCCCAAGCTTCTTTCTTTCTAATAAGTTTGACTGATTGGATGATCTAACACAGCTCAAGAGCGACTGTGATGCAATTAAACTGGTGACTATACCAGTTTTCTTTATAAAAATACGGCGCTCTTTATTCATCATTTATAAATTGTACTACATCAACCCCTGTCCTCTTAACCATTCTCCAAAATGCTCTATCCACTTATCAGAGTTTTTGCCATTAGGTCTCATCCCAAATCCATGACCTCCATTGGCATACATGTGTAGTTCAGATAAATTATTAGCTGCCATCCAATCTTGATAAATCTTTACACTTGCAGGTGCAAGTCCAAGAGGATCATCACTCGCACATGCTATAAAGGCAGGTCCTGCATCAGTAGGCATAGTGCTCACAGGCACAATATCCATCCATGCATAGATAGGTGCTATAAAATCAGGGCGATTAGTAACGTCACTGCCGTAGGTCGCTCCCATCGTCACTGCACCTCCAGCAGAGAAACCCATAAGACCAATTTTATCAGTATCTATATTATAATCCGCGGCTTTGGTTCTAACATGAGAGATAGCTTGAAGTGCGTCATCAACAGATAGATGAAGTAAGTTCGCAGCTTTTTTTGTTCCTTCTTGCCACTCTTCAGCTATCTCTTTAGTTGCATCTTCACCAGTAGGAACCAATCTATACTTTAAGACAAAAGCTGTCACTCCTCTCTTTGCTAGCCACTCTGCAACTGCGATGCCTTCACTTTCGATAGAGTGTGCATATAAAGCACCTCCTGGACATATGATAACCGATGTACCTGTTGCGATACCTTCTGGTGCGCGATAGACCATCATGGATGGCTTTGAGACATTGGTGATTACGCGTGTTTGCCAGATATTTGAAAAATAATCTTTTTCTTGATCGGGCCAATTGATAGATGCATCATTTTTAGCAATAGGAAGGTCCACAATCTCCTGAGCTACAATGGTCATAGTTAGAAAGCTTGCTAGTAGAATTAGTACAGAAGTCCTGAGCATCTTTATAAGAATTGATTCAATAGGAAAGATAGTCAATTCTTGATATCAGCAAGTGGTAAAAGCATCAATGATCTCTCATCGATGAATCATAAAATCATAGAAATTAGAAACTAACCTTGTTTTTGACGCTTCTCCCAAAGCTCTCGGGCATGGGTCTGAAGATCTTCGATATCATCTGTCTCATCAACTATCTCAAGACCAAGTATTGTCTCCATGAGATCTTCCCATGTTACTATACCAAACACAACTCCAAACTCATCAGTAACGACTGCAAGATGATCTTTCGTCTCCATGAGCTTATCTTGCAGTTGCGTAAGAGGAGCAGCGTCACTTATAAATACAGGAGGTCGAAGAAGAGTTGACACCTTATCATCGCCTTTACCTTCTATTATACCTTGATACAAGTCATCCTTGAGCATGACGCCACATACTTTTTCTTTATCAACATCAAAGACTGGGATACGCGAATACCTCATAGGCATCTCACGATCATAAAGCTCTTGTAAAGTAGTACTTTCTATTGTCGACTTCATAACACTCCGTGGCGTCATGATCGCTTTCACTTTGATCTGATCTAATTTTAGAACATTATTGATAGTACGAGACTCAGCTTTCTTCAGCGCTCCACTGTCCTCTCCTGCTTGTGTCATCGCTCTAAGATCAGCTCTACTAAAGACACTTTTCGATTTATCGTTCTTAAGATTCTTTGTGATCAACTGGCTGAGCCATACAAATGGCCCTAAGATGAACAACAAAGCCTTCAAAGACATCACCGTAAATGGCACTAGCGACCGCCAGTAGTTGGCTCCTATCGTCTTGGGTATTATTTCCGAAAGGATGAGAATGAAGAATGTCATGAGACCCGCAACTATTGCTTCACCACTTATGCCATAGTAAGAAGTCGCTCCAAGTACTTTACTCGCTTGAGCTCCAACTAAGATCGCACCTACTGTATGTGCTATTGTATTGAGTGTTAAGATAGCAGACAAAGGCCTATCTATATCTTCTTTAAAATCCTCAAGCGTTGTACCAATCGCATGGCCATCATGAACCTTTCCTCTTATGTACGAAGGCGTGATACTAAGCAAGACCGCTTCAAGTATAGAACACAAAAACGAAAATGCAATTGAAAAAACGAAGTATATTATAAGTAAAGTCATATGCTCTTAGACGACAGATTGACCTCAAAGGTAACTATATATTAAGAAGATCATAATATGACTGCGTATGCAAAGTAATATTCCCTATGAGGTCACCAGTATGGATCGATCTCGTCTTATGCTATATGAAAAAGAAAAGGAGTACCTATTGTACTCCTTTTCTTTTAATCTAAATTCTTATGTATCTGAGAGATACAAGTTGTGTCTCCCTCAACCAACATTAATCCTTTAAGCGATTGAGGCCAAATGAGCGATTAACTTTTCAGCTAACTCGATACCTATCTTTTGCTGTGCTTCATTAGTGGAAGCTCCTGTATGAGGGGTCAAAGACACTCTTGGGTGAGATAAAACATCTTCTCTTGGTGTCGGCTCACTAACAAATACATCTATACCTGCTGCTGCAATTTTGCCGCTTTCTAAGGCCGCTAACATAGCATCTTCATCAACAGTGCCACCTCTTGACGCATTGATCAGCACCACCCCATCCTTCATCTTGGCAAACTCATCTGTACTCAACACAGGTGCTCCAGTAAATGGTACGTGAAGCGTGATCACATCAGCCGCTGCTAACATATCATCCATAGAACTTGACTTAAGTGTATATGAAGCATTGACTGTTTCTCCTCCTATCTTCAGCTCAGCTTCGTTGATATATGGATCTACACCGATTACATTCATACCTACGCTGAGTGCAAGCTGAGCCGTTTCTCTACCTATTCTTCCTAAGCCGATAACACCCAGTGTCTTACCATAAAGCTCAAAACCTTTAGAGTATGATTTTTTCAGCGCTTTAAACTCAGTATTTCCTTTTGTCGGCATCGCTCGATTAGAAAGGTAAAGCGATCTCGCTACCGAAAACAAATGTGCAAATGCCAACTCGGCTACTGATCTTGATGAAGCAGCTGGTGTGTTGATGACAGCTATACCTTTACTTTTGGCATGATCGACATCTATATTATCAAGACCGACACCACCACGGCAGATTGCCTTTAGGTTAGGACAGAGATCAATCAAATCGGTTCTCACCTTAGTTGCGCTACGTACACATATAGCATCAAACTCTTGCAGTCTTGTCGGAAGTTCGTCCTGTGGAATGTTAGCATTGTGGACTGTATGCCCTGCAGCTTCCAACATATCTACACCTATTTGTTGGATACCGTCATTGATCAATATCTTACCCATCTTTTTACCATTTTTCTGATGAAGGGGCGAAGATATAATCTTTTTCTATGCTGCTAAAGATTAATGCTTACCACTAAGCAAAAGATTAGTTAGATCCACTTTGGGATCTGACTCATTTGATCTGACTCATTTCAAATAACTCGACAACACAAGATTTTTAAGTCTCTTATTATACGCCGTTATCGCCTTCTGCAAGTTACTTGAAAACCATTTTGATCATAAGCATCAAGATCACCATCTTTTCTGATGACATAGTATTCTCCTGATTGACTACCATTAACTAATAGTCGCTCTCCTCTTTGTGTTAATTCACTTATGTCAACTCGGCTACTACCTTCATAATTAGTTCTGGCCATTAACTTTTGTCCTTGTCTGTAGAACTCTATCTCTCCACGGGTATTGCTAAACACAAAGGACCAAGTGGCCAATGACTCTTTAGTTCCAGTGGAGTTAGTCGTACTCGGACGATTAGAAGAAGTCCCAAGATTTTGGTCTGCTTCATTGAGTAAGTCGTCTAAAGAAGGTACTCCTGCGGCGCCACCAGTTCTGTTGTCAGTAGTCGATCTTGTATCTCTTGTGGGAGCAGAAGGTGGTGATTGAGGTACTTGTGCAGTCGAGGAACTACCGTTTACTCTTCTTCTAAGAGCATCATTCTCTGCTTGCAGGTCTTTTATCTTTTGGTCCTGCTCTGCTAAGACAAGTTCTTGCTCCTCATAGGCCTCTCTTAACCGTTCAAATTGCTCATTATTAACTGTTTCACCTGAGATTTCAGGTATATCTATACGATCTTTTCTTTCTTCTATAGTTCGTTCTACTGAGTTACTATCAGTGTTTTCGACCTTATCCTTGATCTTATCCCATGTACCAGAATCTCTGAGATACTTAGATCCAAAGTATGCGATAGGCGCCAGTATCACCAAAAAGATGAGAAATCTAGCGCACCCAGTCATTTTATATTTAGCAGTCATGCTAACTATTGTTTTAATCCTTTAATGCTTGCAAAGTAAAACTTCCTCAGCATAATTGGATGTGTTAAAGACAAGTATCCCTTAGTTATCGACGATTGGCACATTATCTATTCTTTCACTTTCGTAAATAGAGTAAGCAGATATGTGTCCAATCAGAGCGATTTTAACTATTATAGTAGTTGAAACTAAGACTACTACCATGTACGGTGAAGACAATCCTGCCAAGCCACCAGTGTTATTCTGGATAATCTCAGTTATTGCCCTTCTTTGGAATCTAATGGGCTGTTTTCAATGGTTTGTTGAATATAACTTTTGGAAGAACCCAGCATCGAGAGACGTACTGCCCGAAGCGATGAGAGGACTCTATGATCAAACGCCAGCATGGACGTATGTTGTTTTTGCTTTAGCAGTGATCACTGGTGTATTGGGATGTATAGGTCTGCTGATGGAAAGTCATGGGCATCAACTTTATTCTTGATCAGTTTGATTACTGTAATCATACAACAAGTCTATTACTTGATGACGACCGACATACTTGACAAGTTAGGTCCAACCACATTGATTATGCCAGCTATGGTTATAATATTTGCAGCTTTCTTATTATACTATTCCAAAAAGATTACCGCCCAAGGAATATTGAATTAGAACTTGATTTATGATCAAGACTAAAGCAAATAAATAGCGACCATTTTATGTAAATAAAATAGGATCAGGATATCTATAACTAAAGTCATAGTTTGTTTTGAACTTTTGATTACTCACAATCTTATGAGGCAAAACTCCTCGTAAAAACGAAGGTGGGTCGACTTCTATATTTACACTTTGTTGGTGGTAGAAGTCTTTCTTAACCGGATGATTATCTGCGCAGATATTATAAATGTTATCCTCATACTTTGATGACTCTATAACTTGAATGATAGAACGGATACAATCTTTTTGATGAACCATATTTACTGGAGTGTCTCCTCCTGGCAAATCATGCTTTCCTTTAAACCAATTACCTGGTTGGCGGCTACCACCAACAAGTCCAGACATCCTGAGTATGGTGTGATGCAGACCAGAATCTTGTATGACCTGCTCTCCAGCCAAGACCGCCTTTCCGGATGGTTTATCAGGTTGACAAGATAAAGTTTCATCAACTGTAGATAGAGTGTTTTGATAAACGCCGGTTGAGCTAATAAATATAATTCTTACAATTTCCCTTGTCTTGAACTCATCAATTAAGAGTCTAACTTTCTGCCTATATGTAGAGATTATAGATTCATCGCCTCGGCCAGGTGGGATATTAATTATAATTAAGTCAGAATCGAAGAGACTTGGATCATCTATATACAATTTATCTGAAAGTTTAAGATGGTATGCTTCGATAGACGCTTTCTGTAGTAGATCCAACTTTTCGATTTGTGTGGTACTACCTTTGACTTTGTAATTTCTTTTTACAAGCTCGACTGCTAAAGGCAGTCCAAGCCAGCCACATCCAATGACCGATATTCTGAGCCGCGTTACAGCCATCTTGTCTTGGTCTTTATATCCTCTCGCTTTCCTTTAAGTTGCAATCCTTCTTTAGGCACCCCTACATAAAACAAGCCAAGGCACTTTTCTTTTTTCTCTAATTGTAAAAACTCATCAGCTACTAAGGCATAGCCTGGCGTACTCCAATATCCACCGAGGCCCATCGCCGTTACGGTTAGTGCCATATTTTGTACAGCACAAGCCACGGCTGATTCTTCTTCCCATAATGGTACTCGCTTTTCTGGATCTCTCTGCATACATATGGCTATGATATGACTCGCTTTTAGTGGTTTGGTTCTTATTTTCTTGAGTTTCATTTCTGAGAACTTCTCTTCTGGTGTATACTTCTGATACCACTGAGCTCCATACTCACATAACTCTGGGATTTTTGATTGTGGTATCACTACAAAGCGCCATGGCTCAGTCATCTTATGTGACGGTGCCCAAGTGGCATTTTCCAATACCTCCCATATCACCTGATCATCAATCACTTCACCTGTATACATAGGTGGGAAGATCGATCTTCGCGACCGTATCACTTCATTGATTATTGCTGCGTGCTTCATAGATACTTTTTATAGGAACGTACTTACATGCAACAAGTTTACATGATTTGATACATCTATCACTTAGTCTACAGTGTATACCCCCAAAGAATACCTAATTTTGGCTATTTCGCAGATTTAGATATTGTGTATCTTTAACGTATGAAGTCAACTAAAATATTTCGTCTTTTCACAGCAAGTTGTCTAATATTTTTTTCAATCTCATTGTATGCTCAATCCACTATTATCACCCTTAAAAGTGAGAATATCAAAGACAAGTCATCTTTTGCTAATGGCCTTAAAAAGCATCTAAAAGAATATCAAATTGTAAATATTAATCTTACCGATGATATGGTTTCTCGATTGCAAGAAGAGAGCAATGAAACTTTACTCTTAGAGATCGCAGAAAGAACAATAGCGTTTAATAAGTTTGAGCTTTACTCGTCCAACTCTACTAGCACAAGAGCCATCACCTATGAGTCAGGCAACAATGAGAATCTAACGATCAATAATGACTTCATAAATGGCACATACAGAAAAGGCAAAGAGATCTTTGCGATACAACCATTGCGAGACTTTGTAAAAGATGCAAAGAAGAGCTTATTTGTAACATACAAGCCTGCAGATATAATTAATAAAAAAGATCATATATGTACCGTTAACGAGGTTAGCTCAAGAGGTAAGTCAATCAATAGTAAAATGTCTGCCTCATCATGCGAAAGAATAAGACTCGCAATAGCTAATGACTTTAGCATGTTTCAAAAATATGGCAGTGTTTCTGGTGTAATGAATCATAACACTGCGGTCATCAATAATATTAGATCATTATTTCGTTCTAATTTTTCAAGTGTCATTGAATTTGAAATTGTTGAGAGCTTCATTCCTGTCACGTCAAGTCAAGACCCTTTTATCTCAAGCCTTGATGCAGGAGTTCTATTGGGCAATTTTACATCTTGGGCCCAGATGATTGGCAATCCTTGGTCCAACTTGGATTTTGACATGGGGGAACTATGGACATCTCGTGATATAGCTTATCAAGGTAATAGTGGAACTGCAGGGCTTGCTGATCGTCCAAATTCTACCAGCCCTTATTCACAGGTATTTCACATTTTAGAGGATTTTAGCTCTTTACAAATATCTCTTGCAAATTTGACAGCCCATGAGATGGGGCATAATTTTTCAGCAGTACATGACCCTAATGGAAGTTTTACTATAATGGTAGGACAAGTACCCAATGATCCTGTTGGTTGGTCAGGTATCTCGATAGCAGACATTAACCAACGTTTGACAACTATTGGCCAGGATCTTCTCAATTGTTCTTGTGGTGAAACCTTCCTAGGACCTTCTTTATTATGCACGGGCGATTCTGACAATTTGAGTGTGACCATTACTGAGGGCGTTGGACCATATACTTTGATATACAACGATGGCTCTACTTCTACTACAATCAACAATTATACATCGGGTGATTTGATCTCGATAAACCCAACAACGACAACAATTTATACAATAGAGACGATAGAAGATGTCGGCGCAGGAGGTCTTGATTTCATTTGTGGATCTAACATGAGTATAACTGTCCAAGTCTTTGATGAAGCTGGAACAGCAAGTGCAAATGGGCAACAAAGCTCATATGACGTAACACAATGTGATGTAGCTGAAACAATATCCCTAACAACAGATATCTCGATGCTTGGTCAAGACCAAGTCATTGGTTGGTGGGTCTCCGAAGATCAACCCATTATCAATACATTGAATAATTCTAATTTGGCAAGTGCACTATCAAGTGCATCACTTGGTGGACCATTATCCAATCCTGTAAATCACATATATGAGTCAACCGGAGGCAATCCAATAAATGACTTCAATTTAAATTTTAATTGTGGTGCGCTTAATGATGACAAAGATTACTACGTAACTCCTTTTGTTTCTAATAAGAAGACTGCCATTGCAGATATTGATTGTAGTGTCTCTGGTGCAGTTTTTCCTGGCACTGCAATTTTTAATGGAGTACCTGCAAAACTTGCACAATTTAATTCTAACAATGTTTGTCGACCAGCGAACCCGATTAATCCACCGGTATTCTCATACAAAATAGAAATCAGTGGATACACTGGAAATGTAAACGAACACTATTTTATCGTGGTCGATCCAGCAAATTCAAGTTGGATAGGATTAGATGGAGATGGCTCTTACACCTTTCCACAATCCATCTTTAATTTCCCTACAGATCCAGGTTTACAAAGCTTTGATCTTTGGGTTTGGGAAAATGGAGGTTCTGGAATGGAAAATGCAACTATCTCAGCTACATTAGAAATCACATATCCCGGAGCACCAGCGATTATATTTCCTGATGTAACTAATGTAAACACTTGCAGCTTCGGAGCACCTGTAATGCTCAATTGCGACTGTCCTCTCCCTCCATGTACAACAACTGCTTCAGTCATAGATAATACAAATGCCAATGATGGTACAATTGTAACATCTGCAAATCAGCTTTCTACCTCGGGCATAACCAATGTAACAACGACATCCTCGAGCTGGCAAGCCCAGATAGAAGTCATACTCAATGGAGATTTCTCAGTCGGTGGTGGATCGACCTTGTGCATCGACATAGGACCTTGTGAGTAATAAATACTAATCGACAGGAAGTTAAACTGACTTCGTTTTTTTATAGAATCCTTCTAATTTTAATTCGTAACCTCTGCCTTCCGATACACAAAACAATAAATAAATATCAAAAAGAAACTAATAAAAATTGAAGCACCAAATCCATCTTCAATTGTTCGATCCTCCGTTATAAAAGCAACACAACCAATCACAAGCGGCAGCACTAATATATAGCCTAAGTATTTACCCAACTTCATCTTCCACATGCTTGCTCCTATAATGGCAAAAGCAACTGCAAGCAACAACCACTTGGTCCAAGTAAATGCAAAAAGTTGCATGATCGTACTTGAGAGATCAGGCATAGATTTGTACCCTTTTGTCAACTTCAGTAATTGCAAATTTTCAAGCATGTCTGCGATTACAATCAGTGGTGCAAACCACTTTGCTTTTTCTAATATCTCTACTTTCGTGATCTCTTTTAGACGCGCCATAAACAAGAATAGAAAAAGCCCATACATTGCCATAAATCCAAAATCGACATAGTTCAACTTGTCCATGTCCTTGAGCTCATCGTAGGTCAAAGGATCTAAGACTTCCTTGATCTCAGCTTCATTTGAAGCAAACTCAAAAGCAAGTATCGAACTACTGTATCCTTCGGGTATTTTCTCCTCTCCAGGACTGAATGAGTTAATGGCGATAATGAGCGGTAACAGTAGCAACCCAAGTATCCCAGTCTTAATCAGCGGTCTTTTGTTGAAGAGTTGATTCATGCTTTGCAAAGTGATTTGGGAGTTAAATTAATCAAAAGCGTTAAATAATTAGGAATTAAATAGACTTGGTATAATTTCGCCGCTGATTTATAAAAAAGGTAATAATGAGATTTTGTTTATCACTGTATCTCATCGCTTGGTCTATGCAAGTGATGGCCCAACATTCTGATACCTTAACTATTGATATTCAAGAAGTTACGATAGCAGAAAATCGAATTTCCATACCTTTCAACGACGTCTCCAGAAGCATAGATATCATCACAAAACACCAGATCCGACAGCTCAATGCCAACAGCATAAATGAGGTCTTACAGCTAGTCGGAGGCGTTGATATCAGACAAAGAGGTATCCATGGAGTGCAGGCCGATCTTAGTATCAGAGGGGGTACATTTGAACAAGCACTTGTGCTGATCAATGGCGTTAAGATGTTGGATCCACAGACAGGTCATCATCTAATGAATCTACCCATCACGCTTGAAGACATCGAGCGTATAGAAGTGCTCAAAGGACCTGGAGCAAGGGTCTTTGGGCAGAATGCCTTTGCAGGAGCAATCAACATCATCACAAAGGTCCATGAAGAATTTAACCTTTCCGCTGGCATAGACTACGGAGAAAACGGTTTGCGCAATAGCTTCACATCCATTAATCTACCGATAGATCAGTATAAGCAAAAGATATCATTAAGTAGCAATCATTCTGATGGATATAGAAGTAACACAGACTACACTATCTCAAATGTCTTCTACCAAGGTCAAGTAAAGATAGGTGAGAACAGGCTCGATCTATTTGGAGGGTATACATCGCGAGACTTTGGAGCCAATGGTTTTTATGGTAACGAGACTTTCACTGATCAATATGAAGAAACGCGAACAAGTATCGTCAGTGCTTCATATGAGGCGAGAGCAGGCTCATGGAAGATCACACCAAAGCTCAATTGGCGCCGCAATACCGACAATTGGCAATTCAGAAGGCAAGATCCAGAGTTCTTTCAAAACTTTCATACCAGTCATGTATTAACAGGCGAACTACACCTATCCAAAACACACGGACTTGGGATATTGGGTATCGGAGCGGAGTACAATTCTATAGATCTCACTTCCAATAATCTTGGACAAAGAAATCGAGGACAAGTAGGTCTTCACTTGGAAAATAGATTTTTATTGATGGATGAGAAGATTGATATCACGCCTGGCATGTACTTCCTTAGGATATCAGACTTTGGCACTCAGATATTTCCCGGCTTGGATATTGGATATCGATTGGACAACAATTGGAAGCTTTATTCCAACATGGGGCGTACATCACGGATCCCAAGTTTTACAGATCTCTATTATGAAGATAGTGGCAACCTGGGCAATCCAGATCTACAGACTGAGTCTGCACTTACGTTTGAATTAGGTGCTTCGTATAAGTCTCGTACTGCCCTATTTCAGTTAAGCTATTTTAGGCGTGATGCAAGTGACTTAATAGATTGGTTTAAGCTTGATATTGATGACCGATGGATGCCAGACAATTTTGGTTCCGCAGTATACAATGGTTTAGATCTTGGCACTACGCTTAATTTATCCAAAAAGAATAACAAGGCATTTTTACAAACAATAAAGATCAACTACTTATACCTCAATGCATCTTTAGGAGATAGTGAGGTGGCTCTTTCGAGAAATGCCCTTGAGAATCTAAAGCATCAATTGATCATCAATCCTAGGTTCAGTATAACAAATCGACTCAGCAGCAGCCTCCTGTTCAAGTACAATGATCGAGCCTCCTTAGAAGATTACAGCTTAGTTGATGCTAATCTTCAATATGGAATCAAGGAGTGGTCTTTTTACATTAAAGCAAGCAATATATTCGATAGTGATTATCGAGAGACTAACCTCGTACCGATGCCAGGAAGATGGATGATGATAGGGCTGCGATATCGTATGACTAAGTGACTTTTGCAAGTTCTCAAAGACTTAACAAATGAGAGCGCATAGCTAAGCAGTCAACTCTTCAGACTGTTTATTGTTAGCTTCTTAACAAATGTTAATAACTGCTCATATATGAGTAAAACTATTGATATATTGAGTTTTCTTATATTGATTTTATTGTAATATTTGCAGCCTTAGACCAGCCTGATATGAACATAAGTATCCCTGCTCGTGAAAGAGCATTTGTCGAAAGACATGTTAGTCCTGATGATAACCAAATCAATGCCATGCTCCAAGCCATCGGCGTATCTTCGCTCGATGAACTAATCGATCAAACCATACCTAAATCAATACGATTAGCAAAAGATCTTGATCTCCCTGAAGCCAAAGGAGAATATGAGTTCTTGACGAGCTTCAAGAAGCAAATGGCACAGAACAAAATATCCAAGAACTATATCGGCACGGGATACTACGGCACCTTAACGCCTTCAGTAATCCTAAGAAACATCTTAGAAAATCCAGGATGGTATACTGCCTATACACCTTACCAAGCGGAGATAGCACAAGGCCGACTGGAAGCGCTGATCAACTATCAAACAATGGTGATCGAACTGACGGGTATGGAAGTGGCTAACGCCTCACTCCTCGATGAAGGCACAGCGGCAGCAGAGGCCATATCCTTGCTCTACGGGAAGAGACCGAGATCTAAGAAAAAAGCAGAACGCTTCTTTGTAGATAAGAATGTCTTTCCACAAACCCTCGATGTCATCAAGACAAGGACACTTTCAGTTGGGATCGACTTGCAGATTGGTTCGCTTGAAGAACTTGACTTTGCTGACGAGTCACTCTTTGGCATCTATGTCCAATATCCTAACAACGATGGAGCAATCATAGACATCAAGTCAGTGATCAATAAGGCAAAAGAAAACGATGTGCTGGTTGCAGTAGGTGCTGACTTGCTTAGCCTTACTCTACTTACACCTCCAGGAGAAATGGGCGCAGACGCAGTAGTCGGAACGACGCAAAGATTTGGGATACCGATGGGCTATGGAGGCCCACATGCTGCTTATTTTGCAACGACGGAGAAGTTCAAAAGACAGATCCCTGGTCGTATCATCGGAAGGTCGATCGACGCTCATGGTAACCCTGCATATCGCATGGCACTGCAGACGCGTGAGCAACACATCAGAAGGGAAAAAGCAACTTCTAACATATGTACCGCTCAAGTCCTATTAGCTGTGATGGCAGGTATGTACTCAGTTTACCATGGACCAACAGGACTAAAAAAGATAGCAGAACGTATCACAGGATATACAACGATGCTTGATAAACAATTGAAACGATTGGGTTTCGAGCAAGTCAACACTTATTACTTCGATACACTTAAGGTGAAGGTAAATCATCTTGAAAAGTTTAAGATGATTGCAGAGTCTAAGGATATGAACTTTAGATACTTTGCAGATGATAACTACGTCGGCATCTCACTTGACGAAACGACAACGACGGAAGAGTTAGAGGACATCATAAGGATCTTTGCTATCCACGGAGGATCTGGGGTGATTGACTTAGCATGGCTACATGAGTCGGATATCCAAGTAGAACTTAACTGGCCGCAAGAGTTGGTTAGAACTTCAAGTTATCTACAACATGAAGTGTATAGTAAGCATCACTCTGAGCATGAGATGCTTAGATATATCAAGAGATTAGAAAACAAGGATCTGTCTCTCGCCCACTCGATGATCTCATTGGGTTCATGTACGATGAAGCTCAATGCAACCACTGAGATGATCCCTGTGACATGGCCTGAGATGGGTCAGATTCATCCTTTTGTGCCCGTAGAGCAAGCAGTTGGTTATACTCAGATGATCGACGAGCTTAGCGCTTGGTTGTGTGAGATAACAGGATTTGATGGGATGTCTCTACAACCGAACAGTGGCGCTCAAGGCGAATATGCAGGACTCATGGTCATCAAAGCCTATCATGAAGATCGAGGAGAACATCATCGAAATATAACATTGATACCTTCGTCAGCACATGGGACTAATCCAGCCAGTGCAGTCATGGCAGGCATGAAAGTTGTCATCGTCAATTGTGATGATAAGGGCAACATAGATGTCCAAGACTTAAAAGAAAAAGCAGCGTTACATAAAGACAACCTCTCTGCTCTGATGGTCACCTATCCTTCTACACATGGGGTATTTGAAGAAGAGATTAAGGAGATCTGTGATACCATCCACCAATGCGGCGGTCAAGTCTATATGGATGGAGCAAACATGAATGCACAAGTAGGACTAACAAGTCCTGCAATGATCGGTGCAGACGTATGTCACTTAAACTTGCACAAGACCTTCTGCATACCACATGGAGGTGGTGGACCAGGTGTTGGACCTATAGGAGTTGCAGCCCACTTGAGCCCATTCTTACCGGGTAATCCTCATATTAAGTGTGGTGGAGATCGAGCGATAACTGCTATATCATCTGCACCTTTTGGAAGCGCAAGTATATTGGCGATATCATATGCTTATATCGCGATGATGGGTGCAGATGGATTAAAGAAAGCGACTCAAGCGGCGATTCTAAATGCAAATTATATCAAGGCGAGATTAGAAAAACATTATAAAGTCCTTTACACTAATGATAAAGGCAGATGCGCCCATGAGATGATCATCGATTGTAGAGATTATAAGAAATCAGGCATAGAAGTTGCCGACATGGCAAAGCGCTTGATGGATTATGGTTTCCATGCACCAACAGTATCATTTCCAGTTGCAGGAACAATGATGATAGAACCAACAGAGAGTGAGACTAAAGATGAGATGGATAGGTTCTGTGATGCCATGATTGAAATTAAAAAGGAGATAGACGAAGTGATAAGCGGCAAAGCTTCTGAGACGGACAATGTCTTAGTCAATGCACCTCATACTTTTGGCATAGCTACAGCTGATGAATGGACAGCTCCATACTCGAGATCAAAAGCAATCTTCCCATTGCCATATGTTAAGGCTAACAAATTCTGGCCAAGTGTAGGACGTATAGATAACGCTCATGGCGATCGCAACTTAATCTGTACATGTGCTCCTATCGAAGCATATCAAGAAACTGAAAAGACAGTTTAAAAAAGACAACATGTCAGAAGTAAAAAAAACTGCCCTCCACCAAGTTCATGTTGATCTGGGTGCTAAGATGATTCCATTTGCAGGTTATGACATGCCAGTTAGGTATACATCTTTGATGGAAGAGCATCGTGCTGTTAGAAACTCCGTTGGTGTATTTGACGTATCGCACATGGGCGAGTTTATAATTAGAGGGTCACAAGCACTTGATTTAATCCAAGCAGTGAGTAGCAATGACGCAAGCACACTGTCTATCGGTCAAGCGCAATACTCATGCATGCCCAATGACAAAGGTGGCATCGTTGATGACTTGATTATCTACCGCTTGGCAGATCATGAATACCTGCTCGTAGTCAACGCGTCTAACATAAAGAAGGATTGGGATTGGATTGCTGCCGCAAATACTTTTGATGCAGAGATGTATGATGCCTCACCCGATTACGAACTACTTGCCGTCCAAGGACCAAAGGCCGCTGAACTACTGCAACCACTGACAGAAGTGAAGCTCGACAAAATAGAATACTACCACTTTACAAAAGGGACCATAGCTGGTATCGATGATGTAATTATCTCAGCTACTGGCTATACAGGTTCTGGAGGATTTGAGCTTTACGTGCCTACAGAAAAAGCAGAAGCACTTTGGAAGGCCATCTTCTCAGTAGATAATGATGTTGAGGTAGTACCTGCGGGGCTTGGCGCACGTGACACCTTGAGATTAGAAATGGGATTTTGCCTTTATGGCAATGATATCGACGACACAACTTCTCCAATAGAGGCTGGCTTGTCATGGATTACCAAGTTCAATCATCCATTTACTAATGCTGCACAATTAGAAAAACAAAAAGTTGAAAAGCCAAGCAAGAGATTGGTAGGATTTGTAATGACTGAAAAAGGCATCCCTCGTCAAGACTACGATATCCTAAATACTGCTGGCGATAAAATAGGAGTTGTCACGTCAGGCACTATGTCCCCTACTTTAGAAAAAGGGATAGGCCTTGGATATATCGATGTGCCCCATCATAAGAAAGGGACAGACATCATGATCCAGATTAGAAAAAAGCAGGTTGCTGCTACTGTTAAGAGACCACCGTTTGTGGAGGTTTAGAAACTAAAAACTCGATAGAACCCAGACGCTAATCAGCATTACGCTCTAATAAGTCCTCAAGATCAAATGTAATCCCAATATAATCTGACAGATCAATTTTTGCAGATGAATCTAATCGGACATGCAAGCCAATATCGCTTATCAAAACGAGATTCATACTAGTAAAAGAGCCAAAAAGTCAAGCTTTATTAAATCAAAGTCAGAACCTTTGACAAGCTATAAGTACAAACACTATATGAGGATAGTGTGAATTCGTAAAACTCAAGAAATAAGTAATTTAAGGCGGAATATCCAGGTTAGCGGCTCTAAGCCCCAACAAGATTCTTCTCCTTCATCTCCCTTCCTGCAAAGAAATCAGACTCATCACCTTTTGTAACCTTGAGGCCTCCTTTATCTTCTCTCAATGTTCTTGAGAATAGAGATAAGTCTCCGTCAGTGAGAAACTGCCAAGCCAACTTGGACCAAGAGTTATGGGATACCAAAGAGTCGTAGTACTCTGGGGCAATCGCCTTAATCTTAGGGAGATTATTCCATGGTACATATGAGAAGTCATGGTGCTCGTTATGATAACCAACATTGAATGCCAGCTTGTTAAGAGGACCGTAGTAGCTGTAAGTCTCTTGAGGAGCAGAAACAAGATAGTGCTCTTGTATCCATCGACCACCCAGCGGGTGCAGCCCAACAGAAAAGAAAAATGACCCTACAAGGTATACAAGCGCCATCGGCCCTATCAGCATGAATACTGCTACGTCTACCACGAGTACGGTCAAAAGATTAACCCATATCCACTTATTACTGAATGATATCTCCTTTAACCTTGGTGGTCTTAATGCTTGAAATACTGGAAATAAAAGCATCCAGATCGACTTGCCGATAAAACTGTTACCAATCAGCTTAGCTTCCCATCTACTTGGGATATCAGCATCAATCTCATAGTGACCTTGAAAGGCGTGATGCTTCAGGTGATATTTGCGAAAAGCGGCACTACTTGGAAAAGCATTAGGCAGGTCACAAAGTATCCCAGCCCATAGATTGGCTATGCGATTCTTAAATACCATGTTGTGCGTACACTCATGTATCAGAACGAATAACGCATGATTAGCAAAGGCCCCAACACACCAAGCAATCGCTAACACAAAGTACCACGCAAGATCTTTAACAAAGTAAGCTATGACGAACTGCATCGCAACCACTCCAAGGATATACCATATGGTGTTGAAGTTACGTCCCATCAGATCCTTGATCTGTGGATACTTCTTAATCATCTCCTTACATCTCTGGATATGCGGCTCAGCATCGTGGCTATGATTATAGTCTGTTGTAAAAGGTCCCATAAGACTTCTATATTAGAGCGTAAAATTAAGTAAAACAAAACAGACGCCACGAACGGTTTCAAAAGATAATAACCATTCTTAATAAGCGTCGACAGTGAACAAATGGGCCTACTTTACACTTTCGTCAAATACTCAGGTCGAATCGGCTTGCCCATCTACTTTGGTCGGCTTGAGATAAATGGCAAAGAAAACGTCCCAAAGGATCGACCTTTTATCATAGCGCCCAACCATCAAAGTGCTTTCTTAGATGCCATCATCTTGGGTGTTTACTGCCATAAGCCTGTACATTTTCTTACTCGATCAGACGTTTTTGTGAAACCATTTATAGGTGCTCTTACTGCGTTTAATATGATGCCTGTCTACCGCATAAGAGATGGTTATGAAAAGCTCAGTAAAAACGAAGAGGTCTTCGCCAAGTGCAATGCTCTCTTAAGCAAGGGGTTACCCGTTCTGATCTTCCCAGAAGGCAACATGGGAGATGGACATTACTTAAGGCCATTGACTAAGGGGACCGCGCGTATGGCATTTCAAGCTCAAGAAGTTATCGATCAAGACGTTATGGTCCTTCCTGTAGGGATCAACTACTTCCACCATGATCGACCTCGCTACAAGTGTATCATTAACTATGGCAAACCGCTAAGAGTAAAAGACTATCTCGCCCAATATGAAGAGCACAAAGCAAAAGCACTCATCAAACTTCGCAATGACTTATCGGACTCCATTAAACAACAACTGGTCATCCCAGAAAAAGAAGGATATGCGGATAAGGTAAAAGCTCTT
Organism: uncultured Saprospiraceae bacterium; assembly: GCA_937942435.1. GTDB lineage: Bacteria > Bacteroidota > Bacteroidia > Chitinophagales > Saprospiraceae > JAJRXG01. The sequence continues at coordinate 48,178 of CALDEM010000019.1, read as the reverse complement.
CATCGTAAGAATGAGCATCATAACTTCCAATCGTTGAGCAGGGTCATTGCAGAAGGGTCAAGTCTTCAACCTAATTATAACCCATCTTTAAAATGGTTTGCATCACTTTTAAGCCTCTTCAATCCACTCTCTATTGGTGTAGTAACATACATCATGAGAAACATCATCAAAGAAAGGCAATTCACGTCTTCTTTAAAATATACGCTTGGCTTGATGCTCTCTCTGATATGGTGGTTGTTTCTCTTTATAGTTACAACATCAATCTGGGATTGGAAAATCGGAATCATAGTGCCCCTGGTATCAGCAGCCATGCTTATCTTAAGGTCGGAGCTTAAAAAGAGATTAGTACCGATAAATACTTAAACACTAATTACCAAATAGTCTCTAATGATTTTGAACAAATAATATTTAAAATTGATGCTGAGCATATGGGGGACTATACACACAATGTAGAATACATCCTGCTTAGAAAAAAATAGTAAATGAGAAACAGTGTATTTGAAAATAGAATGAAAGTCTCTTTTCTACTACAGACTTGTGCTACTCAAAAATCTGTTCGATCGCTGATTTAAAAAATTGAGATAAGGTTGTACTATCTCGTTAGCCACTTCGAGACCTGATAACAGGCACTTCAATTTTGGCTTAGTACCGAATGGGTTACGAGCTACCTGATTAATAAGATGATTGATAGTACCATCATGGCCATCTATAAAATGTACGTGACTTGGGACATACTTAGAAAACATCTCCTTAAAGTATAAAAAGTGTGTACATCCTAAGACTATACTTTTGTACTGCGTCCAATCTATTTTAGCAAAAGAAGTACGCATATATCTAGACAATTCTGGGCTATCAAAGTCATATTCTTCTGCATAGTCTACAAGCTTTTGCAATGGCAGAGCATCTACCTTGTCTTCGGCATTTAAGGACTTAATTAACTCTTTGTACTTTTTCTCTTGCAGTGTAAGCTCAGTTGCTAAGACCAGGGTCTTTCGCGGGTCACCTTCTAACATAGCTGGCTTGACTGCTGGTTCCATACCAATGATAGGCATATCATATGTGGCTCTGAGTTTTGTGGCACTTACACTTGTTGCAGTGTTACAAGCCAGAACAATCGCTTTGATGGGATGTCTCATCATTTGACTGATGGCACTTTCGATTAGTTTTTCAATCTCCGCTTTTGGTTTATTTCCGTAAGGCACATTAGCACTATCGGCATAATACAGAAAGTGTTCATGCGGCATAAGCTCTTGGGCTCGATGCAATAGTGTTAATCCTCCTACACCAGAATCAAATACGCCGATGTACCGGTCCGTCATATCTTTTATCACGGACATAAAACGATGTGAGGTTTCAACTTATTTCTTTTAGATCACACCATTCAGGCACAAATAGACATCTAATCTTTATGGTGTAATAACCGGTGGTAAAATCATGTTATCATAGGACTCAATCAAAGCTAACTTATGGGCCAGTCTAAATTTTCTCTTCTGACTATTGGTGCTTTCTTACTCCTATTCTTGATCTGTTCTTGCGACAAGTCAAACTCAAAGAATGATACGGAAGAGGGCCTACAGCTATCAGAAGTAGAGGTTGATAGCTCCGCCTATAAGTATGTTAAGAGTTTTGTTGCTGAACAAAGAGAGAGAGCAAAATTTATAGGTCAAACCAGCATCCGTAGTTTCGACACAACCAAAAGAGTTCCTATCCTGACTTATGAATTCTTCATCGATAATCAAGAGCTTTCTGTTGAGGACTTCTTTATTGAAGTTGATAGCGCTAATATCAAGCATTTAACAAGAACGATGGATAGGCGTGAGGTTAAGACTACAGAAGAAGAAGATACTTTAGTTTTTTCTGAAAACGGTGATCGTATCCATTATGAGTTGGCTACAAAAATTAATGCCTATAGTCAAGAATACATCAATGCTCGCTTATTTGATATCGACCATGTCGATTTGCACTACAGCAAACATGATGTCTTATATCTTTCTCTGGGCTCATCAATAACAGGTGCTATGAGCACCCAAATCTATGATTTTGACTCTGGAGGTCACATTACATCTTTTGGAAATAATGAATACGATGGCTCGTATTATATAGGTAACGGCATCATTAGCAATTTAAACAACCTGAAATACGACAACTTAGACGATATAGATAAAATCCGAGTAGTCATAATGATCGATGACAAGTTTTGCTTCCGAGAATTTGAAACAAAGGACATCATAGAACAAGAGGAGGTATCAACTTTATAATATCACAGACTCTACAGCTGCCCGTACACTACCTTTCTCTATCAACAGCTTATGAGCCTCGTCATAAGTTAAGTCTGTAGACTTCATCACCATCTTGGTTCCTCTATCAACCAGCTTATCATTACTAAGCTGCATATCGACCATGCGGTTGTCTTTTACTCGTCCCAACTTTATCATCACTGAGGTTGATATCATATTAAGGACAAGTTTTTGTGCAGTACCAGACTTCATCCGCGTACTTCCGGTAACAAACTCAGGCCCCACAACAACTTCTATAGGGAAGTCAGCCTGATCTGCTAGAGGAGAGCCCTCATTACATGTGATACAACCCGTAAAGATACCATGTGCTCTACAATCCTTTAGACCGTTGACCACATAAGGAGTAGTGCCTGATGCAGCTATACCTATGACAAAGTCTTGCTCGTCGATATTATATTCTAGTAGATCTTTCCAACATTGGTTGACATCGTCCTCAGCGTATTCAACAGATTTGCGGATAGCGCTATCGCCTCCTGCTATCAAACCAACAACCAAATCATGAGACACACCATATGTCGGTGGACACTCAGAAGCATCGACAACCCCAAGTCGACCACTCGTGCCTGCACCGAGATAAAATAATCGGCCTCCATCTTTCATTTTATCATAAACGGCATCAACGCATCTCTCAATAGAAGCGATCTTTTGTTGTATCGCCACTGCTACCTTCTGGTCTTCCTTATTAATGTTAGTGAGTAACTCCTCGGTACTCATCTTCTCCAAATGACGATATAAAGAAGGTGTCTCCGTAGTTCTGATAAAGTGGCTCATATGTCAAAGATATATATGTCGGAAAGACATCTACATTTTATTTAGTAGATAGTCTATCATAGACCCTTTTGGATAACCATCTTTTATACACTTATAGGTGAGCTTAAGAACCAAAGGATGAGCGGCATGTAGAGATGCTACCCTTTCTTCAGTTGCCTCTTCAAAAAACTTCTGACGAAAAGGCGTCAATACATGAGCTTTACTTGCTTCTATCTTTTGGGCAGCGTCCCACTCTCTTTTAAACTCAGTATCAGATCGATACAATGTACCAAACAAGTAATGAAACCAATAATACTTGCGTCTCCACCGCCAAGTAGACCAATATTGATGGCTAGCGGCCTTCCATTCTTTTATAATATGAGAAGATCCATCTGTTGATAAGAACCAAGAAGAGAGCATCCTATCAGGTCCGGGATTACTAAATGCAAAAAAAGAACAATGGGGCTCTAGCCATCGATCAATAGGTTGCATACACATCAATGTGCTATCAACCCAGACCCCACCGTGCTTGGCTAAGAGATTTATCCTAATTAAATCGCTTTGAGCTGCAAGACTAGATTTGAGGACTCTATCTGAATAAAGCACTTCGCTCATATCCAGATAGTCCTTTATACTTGTACTGTCTAACAATCGTATATTATAATCAGGGTTAAGCGTTCTCCATGACTGCACACATCTTGTAACAATAGAAGGTGCTGAGTCAAATCCTTGAAACCAATAGATCCATATGTTTTTTCTACCTATCTCCACTTAATACATTGATTGACTTAGGAAAAACGAATAATTGTTCGCCTGAAACGCTCTTTTTTTTATGTACTCAGAGTTAAGTTATTGCTTAAATGCAAAGTAAATTACAATAGAACAGTCTGTTGAACGAGCATTTGATCTAAAATGGGTACAAATTTGAAGTAACAAATAAAAATAGAAGATGAATTAACCCATTTACTCTATCTGTCCTACCCCACCCCTCAGATAGAGTAATCACAGAAAACCAACTGACATGACTAATGAAAACTACATAGGTGCTCCCTTGGATGCGTCCAAGGTTTCTGAGCTTAGGTTCAATGCCAGCCCACGACTGTCAAGTCAAGCGGACTCATTTGATACCTTCATATCTCAATCTCTTAAGGATGTTAAGTCTTATGTTAGAACTGATGCCAATGACGAATGGTCTAACTTTTTAAAGATGACAGCTTAGTTACCACCTCTTTGCTCATAGGGTACAACTTCTCCGACCTCAGCGTACCGCTTAAGCGTCGATAGATACATAGCCCAGCAATAACTTGTCCTACCAAAATGCTCATTTTCTTCCTTCCATCCTGCATGACGAAGATGTAAGGTCGTGATACCATGTGAAGTCTCATATACTTCAAGCGTTAAGATAGTGTCCATCCAATCGGCATCAGCTTGAAAAAAAGAAAAAGAGATGAGTTCTTTACCTATCAAGTCAATCACCTTTGCCCGCCAGTCATATTGAGGCGCAAACCAAAACATATACTCTTCATCTAAAGCAGGTGAGCCAGAGCATCGTTTTGTCCACCAATTATTGATATGGCCTGGATCTGTACAATACTCATAGACTTTCTCCTTTGTGGCATCGATCTTGATGTTATGATATATCTGATACACTTGGTATTATTCTTTTATTCTGTTGTGATAAGATGACATATATTGCAACTCTAAAACAAATAACAATGGCAACACCTAAGATAGCGGGTACATCTCCAATAGCAGTAGAATTAACAAAAGGTCAGAAATACTCATGGTGTACATGTGGATTGTCTGCCAATCAGCCATATTGTGATGGTGCTCATAAAGGAACAGAATTCACTCCTATGCGATGCGAAGCTACGGAAACTAAGAAAGTACACCTTTGCACATGTAAGCAAACGTCTAATCCAGGCTTTTGTGATGGTAGTCACAAATCTTTATAAAGGTGCCGTGATGGTAGTCACAAATCTTTATTAGGGTCCCGTGATGGTATAGTCCCGTGATGGTAGTCACAAATCTCAGAAAAGGTTCTGTGACTCAATCATCATCTTTATAAGCTTACCAATTATAATTAACTAGGACACTTTACATTAAGTGACCTTCATCACTAATCCTTTTAAGTACTTTCCCTCAGGGTGAAATATACTAACAGGGTGATCTGGTCCTTGTGAGAGATGATGAAGTACTTGACAAGGACGTCCTGCTTCGATAGATGCAGCTGTTATCGTATGATAAAACAAGGATGAGTCTATCACTTGCGAACAACTAAATGTAAATATCAACCCACCACTTTTGACCTTTCTGATAGCCGCCGCATTGACCCTTTTATATGCCTGTATAGCGTTATGTTTTTTACGAACGCTTTTTGCAAATGCCGGTGGATCTACGACAATGATGTCATAAGTATCTTTAGGGATCTCCTTCAGATAGGAGTTGACATCTACGGTAAGTGACTCATGTCGAGATTGCTTATTAGTCAATTCAACATTGCGCTCACAAAGTTCTATCGCCTTAGAAGAGACATCAACAGAGACGACAGATGACGCTTCACCCTCTAACCCATAAATAGAAAATCCGCCACTATATGAAAACAGATTGAGTATACTCTTTCCTTTCGCAAAGGTCTTGAGCAATTGTCTATTTTCTCTTTGATCTAAGAAAAAACCAGTCTTCTGACCACTCACGACATTGATTACAAACTGACAACTATGCTCTTTAATAATGACCTCCTCCTTACTACCTTTTATAAAGTAGTCGCTATGCTCTAAGGCATAACCACGAGGTAGCGTCTTTCCACTTTTGACGTATATGGAGTCAAGCTCCAAATGCTCATCTAACATTCTTGCTATCGCTTCTCTCCTTTGGTGCATACCTACAGTATGACACTGGATGACTGCTACATCTGAGTAAATGTCTACTATCAACCCTGATAATCCATCTCCTTCTCCATGGATGAGTCTGTAAGCATCTGTATAATCCGATGGCAAGTTGATATTACGACGCAGTTCTAAGGCTTCTTGTATTTTTAGAGACCAAAAAGCATCATCGATACGGACCTCCTCAAATGATAATACTCGTACCATGATACTACCATTCTGAAAGTAACCTAACGCTAAAAACTCACCTTTGCGGGTCATCACCTTCACGATGTCTCCATCCTCACATCCATCATGATCTATGATCCCACCTGAGAAGATCCAAGGGTGTCTTCTTTTAATCGCTGCTACCCTATCTCGTTTAACTATTACTTCTTTGTAATCCATCTGGTGCGAATATATAGCTCCCTCTGATAAAACTATTGATACATTAGTATTATGAACCAGGTGATGATCCAGAACATACTTTATGATCACTATGATATCCAAGCTACTGATATCACTAACATGGAGGGTTATGATAGTCTAAACTATCGGATCACTACAGATAGCAGCCGATACACCTTAAAGATCTATGAGTATACCGATCAAGTCTACTTAGATGTAGGAGCAGAAAATACAATCATGTGCTCTTTGCACAACTTCAACTATGACATACCTCAACCTATCAGGTCCAAAGAAGGAGACGAACTTCTACTCATAGAAAGCCAAGGTATCTTTTTTAGATTACTCTCTTATGTCGAGGGAGACTTCCTTGCAGATCAAAACTGTACAATCGAAACCGCACGAGATCTTGGTAGTTTCTTGGGCCAATTAGATAAAGAACTACTACCAATTAGAGACGCCTATATAGAAAGCAGAAAGCTCAATTGGGATCTGCATAACCTCCTCAATAACGAAGTCTATATCGATGACATCAAGGACCCAAGCAAGAAAAAGATAGTAAGCTACTTCTTACTACAATGGAAGACTTTTATAATTGAAAAACTTCCTATACTTAGAAAATCAATCATCCATAACGACGCTAATGACCACAACCTACTTTTAGAAAATGGTAAGGTGTTGGGACTTATTGATTTTGGTGACATGGTGTACTCCTACCTCATCAATGAACTTGCTGTCGCTGCAGCTTACGTAGCAATGGGGCAGAAAGAGCCAGTAGAACTAATCTCCTATCTCATCAAAGGCTACAATAACGAGCTCTCTTTAAAAGCTGAAGAGATAGAAGTCCTTTATTACTTTATAGCAGGACGACTCTGCACAAGTGTCTTAAATAGTGCACACACCAAATTAGAAAAACCGGATAGCCAATATATAACCGTAAGCGAGAATGGTGCTTGGGACTTATTAGAAAAATGGATCGCCATCAATCCCCTCTCTGCAAAGAACAAGTGGCTAAAAGCTGCAAACTTAGAAATTGCAAAAAGTGAATTGCATTTGCGAAAGCGCAGAGATCTTTATACACCCAGAGCGCTATCGATAAGTTATAAGCGTCCTTTTCATATGACTGGAGCTTCCTTCCAATATATGTATGATGGAGAAGGACATGCCATCCTTGATGCCTACAACAATATCATCCAAGTGGGCCATTGTCATCCGAGCGTTGTCGCAGCTGGACAAAAAGCAATGGCGCGCCTCAATACCAACACAAGATATCTTTATGAAGATCTGCCACGATATAGCGAACATCTGCTCTCATACTTCCCCGATCACCTCAACAAGGTCTTCCTTGTCAATAGTGGAAGTGCCGCATCTGATCTTGCTATCAGACTTGCTCAGACGCACACGAGTAGAAAAAAAATGGTTGTGGTAGAACATGGCTACCATGGCAATACTAAAATGTCTATAGAAATCAGTCATTATAAATATGGTCATAAAGGTGGACAAGGAAAGCAAAATACGATCATCCAAGTCCCTATGCCCGATGCATATAGAGGCCCTCATCGTGACAATGATGCTGGACAGTTTTATGCAAAAGAAGTTGACCATATCTTAAACAATGAGTCAAGTAGAGACATCGCAGCTTTTATAGCAGAACCGATCATCGGCTGTGGTGGACAAGTACCTCTTGCCAGAGGATATCTACCGATAGTCTATGAGCGGATCAGAAAAGAAGGTGGTCTATGTATCTCAGATGAAGTGCAGACTGGTTTTGGTCGATTGGGCAATTGGTTTTGGGGATATGAGATGCACGATGTTATACCTGATATCATCATTCTTGGCAAGCCCATTGGCAATGGCCACCCTATGGCGGCAGTTGTCACTACGAGCGAGATCGCTGAAAGCTTTGACAATGGTATGGAATTCTTTTCTTCATTTGGTGGCAACCCAGTCTCTTGTGCTATTGGGGATGCGGTATTATCAGTAATCGAAGAAGAAAATCTACAGCAAAACGCGGCCTCTGTTGGGAGCCATCTGACTAACTTGATGATAGATCTTCAATCAGATTATAGTTGTATCGGAGATGTCCGAGGCGCCGGTCTGTTTCTGGGCATAGATATCGTTAAGGATCCAATATCAAGGTCACCAGATGAGCAATTGGCTAGACACATAGTTAACACGCTACGGGAGAAAAATATCTTGACAAGCATAGACGGGCCCCACCACAATGTCATAAAGATTAAGCCTCCCCTTTGTTTCAATCAAAATAACGCAGAACAGCTTGTACAAGAGTTAAAAATGATTTTATCGTAAGACGTATTGTTAAATTATTGATTAGTCATAAAATCAAAAAACTGACTATCAATATCTTATGCATAATTCTATTTTTACATGTGTAAAACTTGGTAAAAATCGCTCCGATCGATAGGTGGGAAGTCCAAAAAAGTGGTCTTTTAAGTGTGAGTTACTTAGAACAACCTTCTGAGGAATAAACAAAACCCTAACGTACCGAACCGTGAAAGCAATTTTAACTTTAATAGGAGTGCTCCTAACGCTCCATGTGATGGCCATAGAGGACATCACGTTGAGGCTCAATCCGAGCTTCTATGACGAGTCAACCCAGACTGTATATGTCGACGTCGAAATAAAATATAATGGCTATGGCCACTTTCGACTGGCAGATCAAAATTACAGATTGTATTACGACTCAGCTACACTCAGATTAGAAGAAGACTTCTCTCGTAGTGACTTACCACAAGACTTGTACAGCCCTATCCATTTCATGGAAGTTTATGAAGACTTACAGGCTGACAAAATCAATCAATTAGACTTTGATGATCACTTAGGATTTGTGAACTTTAATATAGATCTCAATAATAATAAGGAAGGAGGAATCACAATTAAAAAAGATGAGATATGGACGAGAGTTGCCGTTCTCAACTTTAAAGTAGCCGATAAAAACTCACTATCTCAGATCGTTTGGAGTCGTTCTGATGCAACGGAGGACTATGCCACAGCGTTTGTTGAGATCATGGAGTGGGTCGCGCCTAACAAAACAACTTCTGCATCTATAGAAGATTATGTTGATGCCTCGTTCAACCTTAACGAAAAAGAGCAATTATTTGCTGTGGAGATATCGCCTAATCCATCAAGTGACTTCATCAAGCTGACATTTGACAAGGATCTCTCAGAATCTCTTATGGTCAACATATATGACGCTGCAGGTAAAGCCGTAATCAGTACTAAGGCCTACAGAGGGGCCGCAACGCTTAATCTTGCTATCGCGAGGTTATCAGCAGGCAGTTATAAGATAGAGCTCACAACGCTCGACACAGAAGTACGTGTAAGTACTGCATCATTCATGAAGATAGATTAATGATCACTTTTTTAATCATAAGGTCACTCTACAGACTGGTTAAAAAGTCATAAAGGAAAAAGAGTACATCTGATCCCTCGATTACATTTAGCATAACAACTATTAATTTTATATGGTTGTTCTTAGGCTTGACTAAGTCTGAAGAATAATCATATATTTGCGACCCACTTGATAGCAGGTGGTAAAAATACAACATCGCGGCGTGGAGCAGTTGGTAGCTCGTCGGGCTCATAACCCGAAGGTCACAGGTTCAAGTCCTGTCGCCGCTACTAAGAGCCGATTCATTAAGTTGAATCGGCTTTTTTTGTGCCCAAAATCAAATAAGATGGTTCATTATAGCTATGACCACCATGGGTTTTCTTGTAGGCTAAACCATTAAATACGATACCCAGTACAGCGAGGATCATCATACCTGTTGTCTGTGGCTCATGGGGATCAAACAATCGAGGTATCGCTGCTTGAAGAATAAAGAACGAACCGATGATCAATACGAAACTATTGATGATGGCCCCAACAACAGACCATCGTTTATACCCATAGGTAAACTGTAAGTCTCCAGGCATCTTGGAGATCTTTTGGAAGTACCAAGTCAGACCCAAAGCGAGGCTATCGTCCAAGTCATGTATCGCAACGGATAGTATATAGCCAGGCTGTTTGTATAAAAACCGCTTATAATCTCGATGATGGTAAATACAATATTGAGGATGAAAGGGCCTGCAATATTGCTTTCACCTTGATTATGATCGTGTCTATGATGCTGGTGATACCTTAATCGTCATGATGTCCCATATAGAAGCTTAGATCTCAACAACTGCTTTGCATTATATCTCAGCCTCATTTGTATATTGATGCTTCAAGTAAAATATACTGCTTCATGTATGTACGCCGCAATATAAAATGGCACCTCGTTCTGAAATTTGCATGGAAGAACCTTTTGTTCTTTTTCATCTACTCAAGCCTAGTGGTCTACATGCATCACTATGTCGATCATCTTGAGATAGAAGGCATGGATATCAGTATACCCTTCTTACCAGTTAGTACGATTGGTATAGCCGTTGCCTTTTATGTTGGATTCAAGAATAATCAAGCATATGACAGATTTTGGGAGGCACGTAAGATCTGGGGCGGTATCGTCAACTACAGTCGTACTTGGGGTAATCAGGTGCTTTCTTATGTCTCTAATCTACATGCAACGAAACAGTATAGCGATGAAGAAATCAAGGCTATTCATAAGCGTTTGATCTATAGACACATCGGTTGGTTATACGCCCTAAAGCATAAACTGAGAAAGGCATCAGCCTTTAGCAATGTTTACAAAGGCATGGCAGGCAAGTTGCACCAAGGTAGACCAGATAGGGAAACCTATGACCGCGACGTAGCCCCTTTTCTGCCGGGGTCAGAATATGCAGACTTAGTAGAATGTGCCAATCTCCCAACTCAGTTAATAAGGAAACAAGGCGAAGACCTTAAAGAACTTAGAGAAGATCCATATCTCATCGATGACTTCCGACATATGGAGATGATGAAAGTCTTGGAAGAGTTTTATAATCTGCAAGGAAAATGTGAGCGTATCAACAACACACCTTTTCCAAGACAATTTGCATACTTCAGTAAAATATTCGTTTGGATATTCATCATCGTAATGCCCTTTGGACTGATCGGAGAATTTGCAAAATTGAGTCATGACTTCATCTGGCTTACTGTGCCTTTTTTCATGCTCATAGCGTGGATATTTATAACTATGGAGACAGTTGGTGATAGTAGCGAAGATCCATTTGAAAATTTTATTAATGATGTCCCCATGACCGCCTTAACCAGAACAATAGAGATAGACTTACGTCAAATGCTTGGAGAAACCGACCTCCCTCCAAAAATCGAAGCAGTCAATGACATCTTGATGTAATTATAAAATAATTAGAAAATGAAACACCTTACAATTCTATTCTTTGCATGTATCTTGATCAGCTCATGCGCTACCAGTCAACAAAAGGGCTCTGAATCAATCAATCTCTTCAATGGTAAAGATCTTACCGGGTGGATCAACTATGGGAAAGAAAAATGGTATGTAGATCAAGGAGAACTCGTGTGTGAGAGTGGGCCCGACAAAGGTTACGGGTATTTGGGTACCACAAGAAAATTTAAAGATTTTGACTTGACAGTTGACTTTAAGCAATCAGCTAATGGCAACAGCGGCATATTCATCCGCTCTTCCATAGAAGGAACGAAAATCACAGGCTGGCAAGCAGAAGTTGCTCCTCCCGGCAATGATACAGGTGGCATATATGAATCATATGGAAGAGGTTGGCTCATCAAGCCAGATCCTGCGCTTGACAAACATCTTAAAATGGGCGAATGGAACACTATGCGCGTTGTTGCAAAAGGCGCTAATGTTACAACATATCTCAATGGCCAACAGATGATCACTATCAATGATGAAAAGATCGGTGCAGCAATCGGACAGATCGCTCTCCAGATACATGATGGTGGAGGTATCAAGGTAAGATGGAAGAACCTAAGGATTGTAGAATTATAGTTTTGATCCATTAAGACTTTTACTTTCTACATTCATGTATAGTGTCTAATTTTCATATTGTAAATTCATTTCTTTTAGCTTTTGCAACTTGAATGATTTACCAAATCATCAATACTCAGACACCACGCAACATGATAGGCAGCTAGCTTAACACCCGATAATTTCTATTATAATTAGAAAGTTACTAACGCACCTGGCCGAGTTTATCATACAAAAGCGTCCCCCGCGCCTTTTATAAAAAAAGCCACTCTGCAAAAGCAGAGCGGCCTGTAGTTTTCTAAAAAACAATCAACTAAATAAAAAATGAGTATGCTATTCGACGATGATCTTTTCTGTGATTTCTAATCCAGCATCATCGATCATTCTAATCATGTATAATCCAGATGAGAGATCGGATATATCGATCGCTCCAGAAGGATTACGCAAGTCTCTCACGATACGTCCATCTGATCCTATCATCGTGAGTTTTTTAATTACCTCAGGAGCTGCCAGATTAAACTGATCTCTGGCAGGATTAGGATAAACGGAAGCTCTTCGTTCTGTAATCTTCAATGGTATCTCACCCATGGTTACTTCTGGTATCACTTCTTCGCTTTTAGATCTACCCTCCTTAGCGGCTGGATCGCTTGGTGATGGAGAGATATTGACACAGAAGTCTTCTGTCTCTCCATAGAAGTTAGCACCACATGCACTCGGGTAACCCGTAAGGCTCATGGCCACTCTTATCCGCGTTGCTCCACTAACAGCGCCCATCGGAACACGTAGTGTACCTGTGATCGTATTAGCACTTCTTGCTTTACCTATGTATTCATTGGTATCGTTGAAGTCGCCATCACCATTATAATCTGCAAAGATGGTATAGTACGCGTAGTACCTATAAGTAGACCATCCTGGAGTGACTGTAAGTCTAAAGGATGTTCCTTCTTGCAGCGGTATACAATGACTCGTATTGTCAGCATATCCACCGTTATTGCCAGAAGTGAAGAGCAAGTTGTCTACTTGAACCTTGTTGATAAAGGCCCTACTACTGCTATTACTTCCTGAGCCACAATATTCTATTTGACTATTTGCATCAGCGACAACAACAACATTAAAAGAACAAGTCTTTCTATTGCCGCAGTCATCTGTAGCTTCGTAAGATACGGTCGTAGTTCCGATCGGGAAGTTGCCTCCACTTGGGATGCCTGCGATCTGCTTAACGCTACCGCATCCTTTGATCTCCATGATGTACTCTCTTAAGAAAGCACCGGAGTTATCATTCCATTTGCCGGAAGGCTCCAACTCCACAAAGTGCTGTATACCATCCGTGTTATTAGGATTGCCGCTTCTCCAATTAAAGAATCGCTGTATGCCACCGTTTACATTGCGCCACTCCCCTTCTGAAGCATGATCACTCACTCCAATAAATGCAATCTGATTTTCTAATAATCCTGCTAAGTATTGGTTTTCGTTAATGTCATCTATGATAGCAAGATTACCGCCACTGCGTCTCGTAAACTCGTTGGCTTGCTGCCAAGTATGCTTATCTTTCGAACAGTAATAGTATGAACCATCACGTTGTCCCATATATACAAACCCAGGGATGTCCTGACCTTGGTTACAAGTATTACAACAAGTTTCAAAAGTTGGTGCGTCAAAGTAGACAACCTCAGTATTATCATCTGCATTGACCTCTATGTTATCTGGACATGTAAATGTAAGATCGCCATTGACGAAGATCTCATAACTACATGACTCAGTGTTACCACATGCATCAGATATATCAAATGAAACTGTCGTTGTTTCATTGATCTCAGAAAGTAAACTTGGGCCAGATGTCTGGGTAATATTAACACAAGACACTTCCATTATAAATTCTAAAGGTTTAGAATTGTCCTGATCATTCCAAAATCCGTTACGCAAGAGCTCTACAAAATCTTGTCTGTTGCCATAGTTGTTAGGCTGGTTCGGATACCATCTACTAAAAGACAATGGCGATCCATCTACCCACTTAAATACGCCTTCGCTTACATGATCACTTAGACCGATATAAGCGCTGTTGGCATCAAGCACATCAGCAAGGAAATCATTCTCACGAGCGTCATCGATCACGGCAAGTGATCCACCACTAGCTTCACAAAATGCCTGAGCATCAAACCAAGTCATCTTCTGTCTACTACAGTAATATCTATGTCCGTTAAGCTCTCCCATATATACAAATCCTGCAATATTACCTCCTTGACAAAGGTTACACTCAGAAGTCACTTGAGGCACTGGCACAGGGCCGTCATTGTCTCCACCACATGTCAAAACAATGTCATCAGCACATGAAACGAATAGGCCTGAAACAGAATTTTCGGCTTGTACTGTCACATTAAACGAACACTCTACTGTGTTACCACAAATATCACTCACTGTCGCTGTGACAGTAGTTGTACCTTCTGGGAATGTTGTTCCTTGAGGACTACTGTATGTAAAGCTTACGCTACAGTCATCACTAACCGTTGGATCTGGCCATGTATATGTGCGATCCTCAAAAGATAGGTTGACATTTGGAATGCACGATGTAATCACTGGCGCCACATTATCTCCTATCGTTATCCGTTGCACACAACTGGTCGTCTCAGTCGTACCTGTCCGTGAGGCCACCCAAGTCCGATCGATCACTATAGTACCTGCACACGGTCCTTGAGAGACGATCTGATCCGAGTAAGTCACAGTAGCTGGACAATCTGTCGAAGCAGTAGCTGCAGCTTGACCTGTCACTGATGGATCAGTACCTACGCCTACACATCCTACGAAGTCAGCTGGACAGTTAAGCACTAACTGATCACTACAACAATTAGAAAGTACAGTTACATTAAATGAACAAGTGGATACATTGCCACATCCATCAAGCGCTGTATATGTGATCTGCGTTGTTCCAATCTCAAATCTACTTCCACTTCCTGTCGGTCTATCACTTGAGAAAGAAGACACACTACAATTATCACTTGCAGATGGCACTGCCCAATTGACAATTGCAAAGCAATCACCATTAGAATTGACAGTTATATCTGCTGGACAATTTGTAATCGTTGGTGCTACATTATCTCTAAGATCAATCGTCTGCACACCTGTTGTCACTTGATTAGTGAAGTTAGGATTGACAGCTGTCCAAGTACGTGTGATGACACTACCACATGTACCATTAGAAGATATCTGATCAGAGAATGTAATCGTCGGAGCTGCACAACCTGATCCTTCTAAAGATCCAGTTGCTACCCCCGTTGTAGCTGTAGCCGTTGATGTCCCCGGACATCCCGAGTAGTCAGCTGGCACTTGCAGCGTCGGAGCGCCATCACAACAGTTAGCTTGAACCGTTATCGTAAATGAACACGAAGCTGTGTTACCACAATTGTCAGTCGCCGTATACGTCACTGTATATACCCCAGGTCCAAATGATGTACCGGGTGCAAAGTTACTTGTCAGTGATTGTAATCCACAATCATCCATTGCTGTTGGCGCGGTCCAGTTAACTACCGCTTGACAATTAGGACTTGACACCACTGCTATGTTAGCAGGACAACTTGAGATGACAGGATCACTGGTGTCTTGTAGATTTATAATCTGTACTGCAGTCGTAAACTGATTTGTAAAGTTTGGATTAGTCGCCTTCCATGTTCTTTCTATCGTCTGACCACATGCACTTGTACTGGTCGTCACATCACTATATGTTATCGTCGGAAGAGAACATCCTGTACCTGCTATCGATCCGGTTGCAGTACCTGTCACGCTCGGATCTGAAGAGCCACCGAGACATGCATTGAATGTTGTAGGCACTTGTATAGTCGGTACACCGTCGCAACAATTAGCAACTACAGTGACTGAAAATGAACACGAAGAAGTGTTACCACAATTGTCAGTAGCCGTATAAACAACAGTATATACTCCTGGACTAAATGAAGTGCCTGGAGCAAAATTGCTCGTCAATGATTGTAATCCACAATTGTCAGTAGCAACTGGTGCAGTCCAATTAACAACAGCCAGACAAGTTGCACTTGTTGTAACTACT
This sequence comes from uncultured Saprospiraceae bacterium, assembly GCA_937942435.1. GTDB lineage: Bacteria > Bacteroidota > Bacteroidia > Chitinophagales > Saprospiraceae > JAJRXG01. The sequence goes on along the minus strand of CALDEM010000019.1, from coordinate 31,920 downwards.
ATGTTACCTGGACAACTTGAGATCACTGGTGCTATATCATCTGTCAGATTTATAATTTGTATCGCTGTACTAAACTGATTTGTAAAATTAGGATTGGTCGCTCTCCATGTTCTCTGTATCGTCTGTCCACATGATGTACCACTACTGGTTGTGACATCAGTATAAGTGATCGTTGGTGCTGCACATCCGTCTCCCGCTATAGAACCTGTAGCCATACCGGTAACACTTGGGTCTGTAGATCCACCTATACAAGCATTGTAAGTGACAGGCACTTGGATACTTGGTGTGCCATCACAACAATTAGCAATTACGTTGACCGTAAATGAACATGTTGATGTGTTTCCACAATTATCAGTTGCTGTATATACAATTGTATATAGGCCAGGACTAAAAGTTGTACCCGGTGCAAAGTTGCTCGTCAACGATTGTAATCCACAATTGTCACTTGCAGTAGGCGGTGTCCAATCAACTACAGCTTGACAAGTAGTACTTGTTGTAATCGCTATGTCAGCTGGACAATTAGAAATCACAGGCGCTACCTCATCAGTAAAGTTTATAATCTGAATCGCTGTGCTAAACTGATTAGTATAATTTGGATTAGTCGCTCGCCACGTTCTTTGTATGTATTGTCCACACGTGGTCCCATCTCCCACTGTGGCATCTGTAAATGTAATCGTAGGAAGATCACATCCATCTCCTGCTATAGAACCCGTAGCAGTACCTGCAACACTGGGATCTACCGCACCTCCGAGACATGTTGTATATGTTGTAGGCGCTTGTATGCTTGGCACACCATCACAACAGTTAGCAATAACATTTACCGTAAAGGAACATGTCGAAGAATTGCCACAGTTGTCAAGCGCAGTATAAGTAACTACTGTTGCTCCAGGCGCAAAAGCTGAACCAGAAGAGAAGTTACTTGTCAAAGAAAGCACGCCACAATTATCACTTGCAAATGGTTCTGGCCATGTTACAACGGCAAGACAATTAGCATTGGTCACTATAGATATATCCACAGGACAATTAGAAATCGTAGGTGAGTTGTTATCAGAGAATGTAATCCACTGAACACCAGAGGATGTAGCATTTGTATTGTCAGGATTGGTAGCCGTCCAAGTACGAGAGATCAATGTTTCTCCATTACAATCTCCACTGCTTGTCTGGACATCACTATAAGTGATCGTCGGAATCCCGCAATTATTACCAGTAAGCGTTGCTGTCGCTTGTCCTGTTGTAGCTGGATCTGTAGATGAACTAGGGCACCCTACAAAGTCTCCAGGTATGATAAGATCCGGTGTGTCGTTACAACAGTTATCTTCCACTGTAATTGTAAATGAACACGTCGATATGTTACCACAGTTATCTGTAGCTGTATACGTAACGGTCGTTACTCCGGGGAAGAACTCACTTCCCACTCCAAAGTTGCTTGTAAAGCCAAGTAAGCCACAATCATCTGATGCAGTCGGTGGCGTCCAGCTCACAATGGCTCGGCAAGTCGCATCAGTCCCTACCACAATATCTGGAGGGCAATCAGTTATGATCGGAGCATCCGTATCCTTCAATACCATCACTTGGGTGCATTCTGCAAATAACCAAGGGTTGGTGTTGTTAGGATAGTCTGCTCGCCAAAATCTCTTTACAATAGTACCCGCTCCACAGAGATCATTTGTTGTTGTCTCGTCATAGAACGTTACTACTGGTTGTGGGCAGTTGGCGTCGCCTGGTACTGCTGTCGCAAACCCTATAGACGCAGGGGAGATGTCATCTCCAAGGCATCCATAAAAGATAGGTGGACAGGTAATCACTGGTGAGGTGATACAATCTTGTGCAGTGATGTTGCTTTTTCCGATGGTCATAAAAGCCAATAAGGCCAATAATGAAAACCAGGTCTTCCTACCACTGTAGGATGACGTTTGTAAAAGTCTCATCGATAATGTAAGTTTTATACCTAAGTTAGGACTCCACATACATATGCTAGGACACAGTAATATGTCTTTTTAACATATAATACTTGTAGGCCAGCTTAGGTAATTAAAAAATCACAGTAGTCAGATACACACTTCCGCTTGTATATCTGCACAAAGAGGGGACTTATCAGTAGGTACCGTACAACACGACTTGCGCTGCGTGGAGAATAAAATCTTCCAAAAATTAAGTGGAAGAAGGTTTTTCTTCGGCATGCGAGGCGATTACTCCTCTTTTACCGCGGGTTTACCCGATATAATCGCTTAAACCATTACCAAAGTAGCAAAAAGGCGACACATGAAAAAGTATTATCAAGTTTTAAGATGAGTTTAAGAGTAGTGATGAACGAGTGTTAAACAGTAACTTTTTTATCTGAAGCCCTTATTTTAAAGGAGATGTGATGCTCGTTCTTCGACCTCATATAGCATTATGTTGTTATTTGTGTTAACGTCTTTGCTTAGGATCACTTTTGGTAGATGAAGTATGCTGTGGTTTTGTAATTGATATAATTTTAACTGACAGTATAGTCAAGAATCCTTATCATTTGTATTGCGATGTGCGTGTGAAGGCCTTCTTCATTTTAAGCATGTGCAGTTTGGCCGCAGCTCCAAATATTCCAGGGCAACGCTTACCACAATTCTATATATCGGGTTTTATGCCCGATGAATAAACTAAGAAGATTAAAAAAATGATAGTGAAGAACTATGTTCTTCATGTATATCACTCCTTAACATCATTCAACCCCCAATAATAATCCAAGTAGGAGATCTTGGCGTCTGGACTAACCTTAACATCAGTGTATTGATCGATATACTCTTTGATATTGAGCTCATCTGTGAAGTCACCTTTATACCAATTAAAGATTTTGCTTAGTTGGAGATGATTGCTTGAGACTATGTTTTTAGATGGGTCTGCAAGAAAGCTTCTGGCCATTTGATCTAATTGACTCTGGAGTCGGTCTCCTGTGAATGCAAAATTGGCTAAAGGCGGACATGAGATACTTGCGCAATTAACTGCAAAGTGTATCCTTGGTTCTTTATAATACTTCCTTAGTATACCTTGTTCGATATTGTTAAGATCATACTCATGTCCTTCAATGGTGATAAACTTCTGATCCCACACAGAGCTAACAAAAGTGATACCTCCTTTGATATCTTTTATTGATGCAACTGGATAGTTGTCTAGTATCAACTGAACTGTAAAGGCATTATAAGCATTGATCCAGTAAGCGACACTTTCGTCTCGGGACCAATTTTTTTCATTAGGGTGATTACCCTCTAACAGCTTGATATACTGATCAAACTGGTCTCTATCTTTTATGATGCCTTTGTAGTCCACCGTACCATCTCCTTTTACATGTCTCCCCATGAGATCGTCCCAGATATCATGTTGGATAGGCATAGATGTTGACTCTACTGGCTTAACCGTTTTATTGAGAACATTGACAAGCGTTGATGCGCATGAAGAATAAAGTAGCATCAGTAGCAATAAGGTACCAAGTAAAAAGGTAGTAAGTTTTGTTTGCATGCAATGATAACGCGATGTGCGTTTATAAAGTTTGTATAGTTCGGAGTCGAGAACGTCATTGTGTTGACAAAAGGATATAAAGGTTCATAAAGAACCGATTAGAAGAAAACTAAAACTCCACTCCCACTCCAACTTGTACATTAATCTCAGCTGCTGGCTCATAATGTCGTGAGCCAAAGGCATTGAGTCTAAGGTTATCAAAGTAAGTAGACGAGAAAAGGTTATTGATACCGATAAATGGCTTGATCGCTGATCCTCCAGCTTTTATCTTATGCCCTAATCGCAGATTGACAATGTGATATGGATCGACGCCTACTGTATTGTCATCTCTTACCGAGATGCGACTGAAGTATTGTGAAGTAGCTCTTAGGTAAAGGTTGTGATGAGAGTAAGTTATAGATGTCGAGAGCGAAGTTTTAGGTATGCCAGGCAACTGAATATCAGACAAGTCTTCTCCATCAACGACATACTCGTCAAACTTAAAATTAGAATATGTATATGCAACTTGTAGATCTAACTTGGTTGATGGGCTATAGGTTACATCTACTTCTAAACCGCTTCTATTGGTCTGCCCAGCGTTTCTAAAAAAAGTGCGGCCAGGTTGATCTGCGATTTCAAAAGGGAGTAACTCGTTAGTTGTGTTGATATTAAAAAAGGTTAGGGCATAGTTCAACTGTCTACTGGCACTTCCTTTTAACCCAATCTCTATAGTTCTGGCACGAGCAGGATCTAACATATCGTTAAATCCACCAGCTCCGCTTGGGTTAGCCCCTAACTCACTTAACGTAGGTGTCTCAAAGCTGGTACTATAACTTACAAATGCAGCTTGCTTTTCACTATAATTATAATTAGCTCCTATACTATAATTAAATGATGGTAGCGTCTCTGAATCACTGGCATCTCCATCTGACAAAAAGCTATCATCAACACCTATATTATTGATATCGTAACGCAACGACCCTCGTAAAGTCCACTGATCAATACTCAACTGTCTAATCACGTATAATCCAAAGTTGTCAAACTTTTCTAATTGTGACAATGTCTCTTCTCCTCGCTCACCGTCGTTATTGACAAATCGATCTCTACTATCCCTTTGAGAAAGTAAGTCAACACCAAAGGTGCCTAACGACACAAGATTGGACTTGACAACTTTTTGTTGCACTTGCAGCATGAGACCTCCATACTTACGGTTGAGATCTATGGCTCCTCCATTTCCAAAAGGGAGTCTACCATCAAAAGATCTTCCAGAATAAAAAGTAGTGGCAGAAAGTGTAAAGTTCTTATTGAGTTGATTATCATATTTAACGGAAGTCTTCCAATGAGTGATCTCCTCTCCCGCATCAAAACTAACGTTGCGATCTCTAGCAGAACGAGGAGCACTTGTAGCCTGGTCGAGATTGACACCACCAGGATCTTGCGCCATCGGACTTGTTAAAAGGCTCGCTCTTATGGCAATGGATTGATGAGCCCATGACTGTGACAATTTGCCCAACAGATTGGTCTGTCTGAGCTGGCTATGATCTCTATATCCATCAGAGCGTTGATGCGTAGCAGCTAGTTGAAGCTTTGTATTTGCAAAAGATTGATTGGTGCTCAATCGATATTGTTGGAGTCCATATGATCCGATTCTCATCGACGCTTGACTAACATCCTGATCTGTATCTGTGCTGATCTCTATAACGCCTCCTGAAGCATTGCCATATTGGCTACCATTGGTGCCTTGGAGTATTTGAACACCAGTGATGTCGGCGACTGAGACATTGTCCAGTTGGCCTTGACCATCGGGTGTAGTCTCTGGTATACCATCGACAACTAACTTGATACCTCTTATACCAAATGCTGATCGCGCACCAAAACCTCGTAATGAAATCCTTAGATCTTGAGCATAGTTCTGACCATTAAGTGCAAACAAACCAGGCACTTGGCTTACAACCTCACTGAGATCCGTGTGCGATGTATAATCTATGCGATCTGCCATATCAACTATTGTTAAAGCTGCAGGTGCAGTGAGATATGGGATAGCCATGCGGCCTGCAGTGATTAAGACACTATCAAGCTGCTCTGAGACAAGTGAATCTTGCTGACCCCAACATGAGATACTAGCAAATACCAGATATACAATAAATCGTACGGAAGATAAACCCATATATTACTTGATGAGTTCGTCCAGGTATTCTGCTACTGACTGGATTTGCTCTTTGCTGAGGATGTCTTTGTAGGGCGTCATCATCCCTTTTCCATTGGTGATCTGATTGATACGCTCTTCCATATCTATCTCAGATATACTCAAGTCTTTAGCACCACTTAAGCCCAACTTGCCATCGGCTCCGTGACATAACTGGCAGTACTGTTTATAGATGAGTTTTCCTTTGCGATTACTTACTGCAGGCTTATCATCATCTCCCATAGATGCTTTGGCAGTCGCTTTTGCGGATGATGAAGACTTGGACGAAGGCGCGTCAGACTTGCCTCCGCATGCGATCAAACCTACTGCTATAATGACAACAAAAAAAGTGCTTTTCAAGTATGACATCTATTATCTTTTTTTCATTATTGACGAGGTGCTAATCTACATACTTTTTTATCACTATGAAGGATGTCAGCGATGAGAATTGGGGAAGATGGATGGTTTTAAAGGCCAAGTCTACTTAGATAAGGAACGAAAAGACATAAGCACTTAAAAACAGAAGCACATAGGCACTTGTTCCTACAAGAAGTTCAAACTCAAGTGTCACGCATCAAGTTCAAGAGTTGACATACTCAAGCGTCCAGTTTAATACTTAAAAACATGAGGAACGAAAAGACATAAGCACTTAAGACATAAGCACATAGGCACTTGTTCCTACAAGAAGTTCAAACTCAAGTGTCAAGTTCAAGTTCAAACACTATAAATTGAAAAAGGCACATAAGCACCTAAAAACATAGACACCTAAGCACTTCAGGACACAAGCGCATCCTATATCACTCCCTTCTCAACGAGGTAGCGCTCCGCATCGAGTGCGGCCATACAGCCGGTACCTGCAGCAGTAACTGCTTGTCGATAGACTTTATCTGCCGCATCACCAGAGGCAAATACACCTTCGATCTTAGTTTTTGAAGTACCCGGTTCTACGATTAAATAGCCCGTCTCATCCATGTCCAACCATGGTTTAAATATGCCTGTGTTAGGCTTGTGTCCTATCGCTACAAAGAAACCGCTAGCTTTGATTTCTGATACTTCACCAGTTACCCGGTTTTTAACCTTAGCGCCTGTTACTTCATCATCACCAAGTACTTCGACGGTTTCAGTATTCCAGTGTACTTCGATATTCTCAGCGTCATGGACGCGTTGTTGCATGATCTTAGAGGCACGCATCTCATCACGACGGACAAGCATATGTACCTTAGGACATAACTTGGCGAGATAGGTAGCTTCTTCCGCTGCAGTATCTCCTCCTCCAACAAGGATAACCTCAAGTCCCTTAAAGAAGAAACCATCACATACGGCACAAGCAGATACACCTTTATTCATCAACCTTTCTTCAGACTCTAGGCCTAACCACTTGGCACTTGCTCCTGTCGATATCACTACGGTATGCGCTTGTACTTCTTCTTCTGACTCTGTCCATATCTTATGTACTGGTCCTGTAAAGTCAACCTTAGAGATCATCTCATAATTAACGACTGTTCCAAAACGCTCAGCCTGCTTCTTAAACTCATCCATCATCGCCGGTCCCATGATGCCATCGGGGTATCCCGGATAGTTCTCTACGTCTGTAGTGATCATCAACTGACCACCTGGTTCAGGACCGGTATATAGTACAGGTGTCATCCCTGCGCGGGCTGCATAGATGGCAGCTGTATATCCTGCGGGTCCGCTTCCTATAATGACACAATTTTTAATCTCGCTCATGGCAAATCGTTTTGTAAGTAATGGTTGGGGCTTCACAAAGTTCAATGAGATATCGATTATCCCACATGAAATGCAAATAAGTATGCAAAGAAAGAGGTAATCAAGGGGATAACAAAATGATATTAGACATTATAATAATATATCTAAAATGGGATCTATATACATCCAGCCACTTAATCGCGTTATAATCATATCTTAACCTATCTAATCCTTAGCTGATATGAAGTATTACCTATTTGCGACAGCGATCTTACTCTTATGTGTAGTAGCATGTGGCGATGATCCAACAGGAATGACAGAAGAACCCATCCTTGATCAGCTCAGCACTTACCAGATCATACAAACAGAGATCTGGGATAAGAACTGTACGTCGTGCCATCAAGCAGGGACCAGTCAGGCAAAACAGTCTGATCTGATCCTGACTAGCGATGTGTCTTACGCTGAGCTGACACAGAAAGATCCTAAAAATACCGCCGCCCAAAGAGATGAACTGCAGCGAGTCGGAACCAAAGGGCTACAATCAGTATATACGAGCTTCTTGTGGGAGAAGATTAACTATCCCGACTATGCGCACTATTATGATGATCATCCTGACTATGGTGCGTTGATGCCCCAAGGTGGGAGATCCCTGACCAATGGAGAGCTTCGCTTTGTTAGCGAATGGATCATAGCAGGTGCGCCAGATACTGGTCAGGTCGTAGACGTTGCTTTATTAGAAGATACAGATCGGTTTGAGATACCCGTGGGCGACTATGAGAGATTGGAGGCGCCGGTATCGGGTCATCAGCTGCAACTTGGGCCATTTGATATCGAGCCACAGAGCGAACGAGAGTTCTTATACTTCACACCACTTGGCAACGATCAAGAAATATATGTCAACAGAGTCGAGATCGGTATGAGAGAAGGTAGTCACCACATGATACTATATGACTATCCTCAGGGCGATCGTCCCGCACAAGAAGTGTATAGAGACTATTATAATAAAGATGGTTCACCTAACTTATTTACGATCGCCTCTGTACTCAATCAGAGATTTGTCTTTGGTACTCAGTTGAGAGATAGTGATTATCAGTTTCCAGATGGGGTGGCACTCAGGATCCCTGCCGATGCGGGCTTCGATCTTAACTCACATTATGTCAACAGAACAGATGATGTACATGTAGGAGAGGTATCCATCAATCTACATACGATACCCAAGAGTCAAGTCAGCAAAGTGGCAGAAAATCTTTTTGAAAGTTATCAAGATATACTCTTGCCAGCTGGTCAGATAACGACTGAAGAGAGGGTGAGCACATTTGATGAGCGCATCCATGTGTTTCAATTGACCTCGCATGCGCATGAGCACATGATGACATATGAGATATTTATCGAAGGTGGTGATCGAGATGGAGAGCAGGTCTACTTTACTAATGACTGGGAGCACCCGCCATTAGTGACTTTTGACCCACCGATCACATTAGAAAAAGGTCAGGGTTTAAGATCTCGCGCTACTTATGACAACGATACAGATAAGACCTTGAGATTTGGATTATTGAGCGAAGATGAGATGATGATTTTATTTGGTGCCTATTATACCGATTGATAAAATCAGATAATCTTTTTACATTCACTTACGTAAATATTAGAACAACAAGCATATGACAACTCTTATCGCAATTATCGGATTTTTTCTATTACCTATCAATGACACCGCAATTGTTAGTGATCACCTTGGCACTTGGAACTATGAGGTTGAAGCTCCAGACATGTCTTATAAAGGTACGATGATCTTAAAAGAAGAAGCTGGAGAATATAAAGGATCTATGACTTCTCAAGGTATCACGATCCCATTAACAAACATAGAGATCGATGGCGATGACATCACTTTTAAGATGAATGTCCAAGGATTCATGTGCAGTGTATCCGGAGAGTTTGATGGAGACACTATAACTGGTACAGTATCAGTAGAAGGCATGTCCCTACCGCTGAAGGGGACGAAGGCGGAGTAGTCATACTCGATTTCGATCTATCTTTTATCGCTTCCCTATCATCACATTGATAGTGGCCTATCACGAGAATCATGATAGTTAGCATGTATGATAATGCATACAAAAGTGGAACAATAGAATAGACGTTGATTGAAAAATCATCTTAGACTGATCATAAAGATTCGGTCGTCAACATAAAGAATACAGCTGCATTGATTCATTATCGCAAGTCTCAATTGTACAATGCTTGCCTCTTCGTCATCTGGGCAATTACATTTCAATGCTCGTACGCTTCACTTTTTGCTCAAACAAGAGATCAAGCTAACTTAAACCATGTGATTGATTCTAGGTTTTTGGATTGGGGTGGCTCTGCTGGCTTCCCTGGCTGGGCACACGCAATCATTAAAGATGAAGAAGGCCTGCTATGGATGAGTACATCTGAAGGGCTTGTCAGGTTTGATGGTGTCAGCTTTTTGCAAACTGCCACTACGCCACAGAACTATGGAGAGTTTAGAAGGATGTTCATGATAGATGGTCAGATCTATCTTGGAGATCATGACAAACCACTCCATCGATATGCTCCGAAAAGCACCACGCACAAGATCGAACAAGTGACTTGGCCTTATGCTCAATCGAGAGAATTAAATATCTGGAGCAGCTATGAGCATCACGATGGTCGCGTATTACTCGCTGATCATAATGGCATCATATACGAATACAACAGAGAAGAGCAAGACGTCAGTGTGTTCTTTGAGATGCCAGCGAATGTGGCTGGCGTGTCAGGCTTAAAGCATACAGCACGACTGATCCAATCTGATCCCTTTGATCGAGAGAAGATATGGGTTTGTTCTAAACAAGGTATGTTTCACATTAAGATGACAGATAGCACATACGACTTTTACAGACCGATCGCTCGCGATGGACTGGCGAAGTTAAAAAGTGACGATAGTTTTGCTTTTCATGATCACATACAGATCGGTCGTGACATCTGGATCAGCACTTATGGAAATGGACTTGTAAGATTTAATACTATAGATAAGTCTTGGGCATCATACCGCTATGAACCTCCTTATAAAACGATAAGAGAAGATGCCAACTTCATACTTTCTCATATTCAACTTGAAGAGAACTTCATCCTAATCGGTAGTAGAGATTTGAAAATCTTTGACATCAAGCAAAAGAAGTTTTTCGACTTTAACAGACGTCATGGCGGTTATAATGCAAGCTCTGTACCGACTGTATGGATGTATCCTGATGGAAAGGAGGCCATCTATATGATCACAGGAGGAGTATTATCAAAATATTCTAATCAGCACAATCAATTCTTGACTGGTGATTTAAAGAGTGTCTTATTAAGAAAGCGTTCTAATTCAATTATAAAAGTCAAAAAAATAGCAGACCAGAAAATATTACTCTTGGATAACCTAAAACAAGTCTATGAGTGGGATGCTGAGACCCTATCTACACGCTTGTCTACAGAATATAATCAAGATGTATGGAGCAATTCAGAAACTTCTGAACAATCATATTCTTGGCAGTCTAACCATGACACTTTAGTTATACATGATAAAACATCAGGAATATCCGTAGATCTTTTTTTGGAGGATACTGATCTGAGCGAGATATCCTCTGTTCATATTGACCACAATGAGCATATCTGGCTTTGCAGTGCTGATGGCCTCATCAAATACAGTCAGGAAGACAATAGCTACACAAAATACAATCAAAGACATGGGCTTTTAACTTCTGACTGGACTAAGAGTGGTTTGTTAAAGGCTTTTTCGGATAATTCAATATTCGCAAGTACAGGAAATCAATTTGTATACTTTCATCCAGATGACATCAATGAACAGACAAACAAATTACAACCTTACGTTTGCGAGATTGAAGTATATGATGACTCAAAGCTAATATCTCATCATGTAGATGAGCCTATTGACTACACTTTAGGTGCAGATGAAGATTACTTTTCTATAAATTATTCAGCACTAGAACAAACGCATACTGGAAATTTAGAATTTCAGTACAAGCTGGTTGGCTATGATGGCATATGGATCAATGGTCGACAAGACAACATAGCTTCCTATACAAATGTACCTCCTGGCACTTATGATTTTGAAGTAAGGGCAAAAAGACAAGGAGGCTTGTGGTCATTATCAGATCAGAAAGTGACTATAGACATTGAGGCTAAATTAAAGGAAACTGTATGGTTTAAGATATTGATAGCTTGCGGACTCCTTGCATTGATCTATCTGGCATATCGATACAGGATAAAAAAAGTCAGAGAAGAAGAACAACTGAGATCGTATTTTCAACAAGAATTAGCAGAAGTAAAACTCGAAGCTTTGCGCAGTCAGATGAATCCGCACTTCTTATTCAACTCTCTAAATTCGATTGATCACTACATCTTAAACAATAAGCCACAAGAAGCTTCAGAGTATCTCGCCAAATTTTCAAAGCTGGTGCGGAAAACCTTAGAATTTTCAAAACGAAAGAGTTTAAGTATAAAGGAAGAATTAGATACGCTTCAAAATTATATTCATATGGAGCAAATGAGATTTAGCAAACAATTCTTCTATTCTGTCCATGTGAATGAAGGTATAGATATCAATGCCATACAAATACCTCCACTTTTGTTGCAACCATATGTTGAGAATGCCATTTGGCATGGACTCATGCACTTAGAAGATCGTGAAGGAAAACTACAAATAGAAGTAGCACAGGATAAGGACCACATTGTACTTAGCATCGATGACAACGGCATAGGTCGTGAGAAGTCAAAAGCGATAAAATCGAAAAGTGCTACTAAGCGCAAATCATTTGGCATTAAAATTAATGAAGATAGAATCAGACTCAATAACGAACTGAGCAACTTAGGTGGTCACGCGAAGATCATAGACAAATATGATGAACACAACAAACCAAACGGTACAAGGGTCTTATTATCCCTACCTAAAATCTTTTGATTCATTGACTTGAAAACCACGGACTCTTTCTCACTCAGCCAACTTACTTTCAAAGAGTTCATAAGCACTTACCATCTCATCTAACAACCCAGCTGCTTTAGGATGAGCACTGGTTGTAAGCAATTCTATCATTGTATACTGTCCTCCATATACAGGCATTGTAGCAGTATGATCAGCTCCATGTTGTAACAATATCGTCATACAATCAACAAGATTAGAGGGTACTACTTGTCGATATAGCTCGACACCATTGGATCCCACATAATGCAATAGTGTAGCTTGGTGTGCGTAGGGACTTCTCTTTTCTACAAGAGCAGGATCTTCTTTTAGTAGACTTTCTAACTGTTTTAAATCTCCTGCTAATAAAGTATCTATCGCTTTTTCAAATGTGAGATCAATAGCTGTATCGGGCACTTCTGTCCAAGACTTGAATCCATATTCGTTGGCGACAGTAGCATAAGCATCATATTCCTTGAAGCCTTCTGTTTTTATAGCCGACCATGATCTGCTGAGGTATTTTGGATTATAATTATTGATCTGATTAAGAACTTCTGAATTGTCATATTGATAAGCCTGCCATAATCGATCCGCTATCTTACTCAGTCTTTGCTTGACGGTTATACCCTTGGGATAATCATAAAGTAAATCATCATAATAGTTGATCAGCCCGGCGACAACCATAGCTTTATGTATAGTTATTGCCATCTATTGATCAGTCAGTAATATTGAAACATCTCCTGCCACTTCGAGACCCGCGTTACGACCGTTTCCTTCGTATATCACATTGCCTCCTTCCATCAGTTTTACATGTAGGACTGCAGCCAAACTTTCATTGACCTTACCTGCCATCTCACCTACGATGGGAGATATGAGCTCTGCGGTTGGACCTCTTTTCGCGGTGATCTCGATGTGCTTTCTACCTTGTTTAAATTGTAAATAGACGTGATCATCATCCAGAGAAGACGTCATCTTAGCACCTGTATAAGTGGTAAACTTATATAGTCTATCATCTATCCACATGGCTACCAAGAAGCCAATAAAATATCTACCCATCCAAGGGATGTGTGCCACTGAAGCCATCAAGGATACACTGCGATCTAACTTGTCAAAGTGGTTGCTCTGCATCCATATCCAGCACTTAGGAAACGATGTCCCCCAATCCTTCTCGATGTAACCGATACCTCCATCAAAATTATAATCTGTGCCTTTATAATTGACACCGCCGCTCAACTTATGATCTAATGAGACCACACCATGATAACACTGCATCATCGGTACAAAAGAGTACCAACCCATCACACCCGGTGCACCAAGCTCAGATGGCCATGGAGTCGGATTTACAATTTTGATATGACCTTTGATCTGAGGCAAATCGATTATGATCTCTTGATCTGAAAACCTACTCTGCCCTACCCTTACTTCAAATCGGTCTTCTCTTGGTGCAAACGCTGAGGCATCATAGCGTTCATAATACGCCTTACCTTCCGTCCCGTCTATCATTTGTATAAAAGCATGGCTCACACCATGAGCATCCATAGATATACCTGGGATCAGAGAAAAGGCCAAGGACTCATCCGCATTGACCATTTTAAAATACCAACCTTCAAAATAACTTTTGGTGCGTCCCCAACCATGGTATCTATCAGGGTGCCATAGTGCCTTCCACCTTTTCAGTTTGTTATTCATAGGTTAGTGACTAGTGCATTGTTACTTTGGCTTATTATCCAGTATAGCCTCTATCTGACTAACCTCCTTTTTAGAAAATTTGATATTCCGAGTTGCCTTAATGTTTTCTAAAAGCTGCTTTTTAGAACTCACCCCTACTAACACCGTTGTGATTCTTTCATCTTTTAGCAACCAAGCGATAGCCATCTGCGCAAGCGACTGCTTTCTTTCTTTTGCGATATCGTTGAGTGCACTCACCTTACTGATGACTTCGTCTGTGATATGCGACTTGTTGAGGTATCGCCCATCTCTGACTGCTCTACTATCTGCTGGAAAACCATCCAAGTACTTATCTGTCAAAATGCCTTGCTCTAAAGGCGAAAATGCAATCGCACCTACTCCTTTCTTTTCAATCACATCAAGTAACCCTTTCTCTACCCATCTATCCATCATACTATAACGAGGCTGATGAATCAACATCGGCGTCCCCATGCTTCTTAGGATTTTGACTGCCTTCTTGGTTTGCTTAGCGTCGTATTGTGAGATGCCTGCATATAAAGCCTTACCTTGTTGCACAGCCGTATGTAGTGCACCCATCGTCTCTTCTAAAGGTGTATCAGGATCAGGTCTATGACTATAGAAAATATCTACATAGTCTACACCCATTCTTTTTAAACTTTGATCCAGACTTGCCAAAAGATACTTGCGTGATCCAAGATTTCCATATGGGCCTGGCCACATATCCCAACCAGCCTTAGTAGATAAAATCAGTTGATCTCTATAAGCTTTAAAGTCCTTAGCGTATATCTTTCCAAAGTTCTCCTCGGCAGCGCCAAAAGGTGGGCCATAATTATTAGCTAAATCAAAGTGAGTGATACCATGATCAAAAGCTGTCCTTAAGATATCTCTAGCCTTATTGACATCGTCAGTGTCTCCAAAGTTGTGCCACAGGCCAAGAGAGATAAGCGGCAAGTCAATACCACTCTTGCCGCATCTTCTATATTCTATCCGTTCGTATCTATCGGGATGAGCAAGATATGGGCCATGCTCTCTTATGTCATTGATCTTCATCGTGTACGTATCTTATGATACCACAATATCCAATAATCGAGTGATAAACCAAAAAGCAGCCATCCCTCCAATCGCATAGCCAGGAAGAGGAAGAGACCAATCTGGAAGTTTCACCTTTAACAATCTGATAGCGAGATAATAGATTAATAATAGACTTGCGACAAATATCAACTGCCCCACTTCTACGCCCAGGTTGAAGGACAAGAGCGAAGTCATCACTGCATGGTTAGGAATCCCGATAGATGCAAGTGCTCCTGCAAAACCACATCCATGCAGCAATCCAAAGATAAAAGCTACTAACCAAGGTCGTTCTGCAGTCATACTTTTTTCTCCACGTTGCATCAAGATGTATTCTCTTCCGAGAAATACTATACTCAGTGCGATCACTGTCTCAACAGGTGCTGAGGGTAATCGCAGAATGCCTAATGAAGCAAAGATCAAAGTGATGCTATGGGCAATCGTAAAAGCGGTAATGGTTGTAATTAAAAGTCTACGCTTTCTAATTAGTAACATCAATCCAAATACAAATAAGAGGTGATCCCACCCCAAAAGGATGTGCTCTACACCCAATACACCAAAAGTCTTAGCAACTTGCCAAGGGCTTGAACTTGTCGGAATGACTGCTTCCGGATCAGAGGGTTGGATTAAAAAAGTGTTGATCTCGCCATTGGATCTTTCTAATCTAACGATTACATCGATCAACGTCTTTTCAAGATTAGTAATGCGTAGACTCAACCCTCCGATATCTTGGTTGAGTGTCAAGTTCTTATAATCTATCAGCGCTTCTAACTCCTTTTTTTGATTATAGGAAGCGAGATTTGCTCCATCACCGATGATGGGCTGTATATCAGGTACTCTTTGATTAAGCAAAGGGACCTTCCAGATGATTTTATAAATATAATCATTGACCTCTTTAATCTCGAGATAAGCCGGCCTTACTTCATGTGCGTAGCTAAAAGTTAGGACCCCACACATCAAGATCAGCGACCAGATAGATCTTAAAGCCATGTCACTACTCATCTCGGCGCACTATTTTATACTGATCACGTACACTCTTGATCAGCTCTTCTTTAAACATCGATCGATTGTCTGTCTTCCAATCAACTATGACATCATCACTTACTTCATCGAACGGCAAAACTTTAGATTCTTCTATAAGATCGACATAGACTATATGCAAACCATAACCAGAGCCTACGATACCCTTCCATCCTACAGTTGGCTCATCAAATAATTCTTGAGCAAATACAGCTCCAAAGACTCTACTTATCTCTTTCTCTCCAGCTGTGGTTTGCAATGTTGGAATGTGACTATTGTCACCAGCATCACCGATGTCATGAGGCTCTTGATTAGAAAGTCTTTTATATAATAACTGAGCTTGACCGTCTACATCTTTGTGCTTATCGGGATTGACATAATAGTGATGGAAGCTCAACTTTACAGGAGCTTGATACAGGTTAATATTGTTTTTATAAAAAGACTGTAGTTCTTCTTCAGTTGGCTCAACCACATCTGCGAGATCTTCTGCTACAAACTCATACTTCTGGCGCAGTCTTCTTTTTATAATCTCATCGTTGTGATCTAAGTTAAGCTTAAGGGCTTCTTTATAATATATCTCAGAATCTATATAGTCTTGGGTCAGCTTATCTAACGTCTCTTGCGTTGGCGGTTCGCCCCAGTTTTGCGTATACTGAGCGACGAGTCTATCCCTGTCCTCACTCGTGAAGATGATGTCTTCACGACTCTCTACGCTATCATTGATTGCATCATCCAATAAGAATATTAAACACCCTATCAGTAAAAAGTAAAAGATAGGCTCTTTCAATAATCTGTTCATATATGCCTACTCTTCTGTTTATGGTTGGTACCAGATCGGACTTGACCAAGCACGCTCCTGTGTAGTCGCATCAAGATCATCAGGAATCTCAATACCTAAAAACTTAGCATCATAAGTCGTCCATCTTGGTGTAGGTATCTCGAGTACTCTTAGCAGATAGAGTGCAGACTGTGAAGCATCAAAATCTGGATCTTTCCAAACACCACTGAGCGCAACATCTCCAATAGTGTTGGTGTAAGAAGCGTCAGGGACATCTACGGTGTTGCCGACTGCAGGGATATCTCCATTACTATCTATCGCTCGACCATCGGACCAAGCTACGTTGTATATCTTCTCATGCGTCTCTCCATCCTGATCTATCCATTGTTTTATAATTTGGATGCGATCAAGGTTAGCACCTTCTACATCTTTACTCGCCCACACGACAAAGTCAGGTGAGTCTTTTTGAGACTCCATTCTACTACCCATAGGCACCCCTGATGCGTAAGCATGATCTAACCATGACTCATCATCAAAGTTTAGGTTTTCTAAGTTATTGCCCATAAAGAATCTAACCGCTATCCGCGGCCCGCTTGTCGCAAATGTCTCTTTGCGCTTGAGCGAATTATAAATAGAAGTTCTCGTATTTTCTTCTGCCCACACACCTGCTAATCCAGCTGCACTCATATAGCGCGATCTTAAAAAACGACCTCCTCTATCACCTGCTTGCAGCCTCACTTCTGGGTTACCATCTATAACACCTAACTTTCCAAAATAGCGATCTTCCTGCACAGGTCCAGCGGAGTTGTGTCCATCAGAAGAACCGATCACACCAAACTCAAATGGGTTAACACCAATCTCTTTTTTAAAGGTAAGGCCCCTTTCATATGCTTGACGGACATAGCTACCACTGGGCTGGCTTGCTGGTGGTGGACCGACAGCAAATGTGTAAGCGTAAAGCTCATAATCTGCAAACTCATCATTGGGATTGAGCAGGGGATGCGACATAGACTGTCCTTTGATTTGTACTACTTCATTGATCGGTTCATTGTCGATGCGCAGCTGGGCATAAGCTTTATCGATCGGACGACCGTCATAAGTCTGACGATCATACATAAGACCATCACTCATATTAGCATTGTGTGGGATAGCGATGAGATCTATGCCTTTTGCTTTTTCCTTTTCCATCCACTTCCATAGTTGTTCTGGATCCTGGCTATCAAATGATGAAAATGGAATATCCGATATTTTGTCCCCTTTATAAATAACATTGCGGTGCATGTTAGCAGCATAAAGATCTTCTTGTGCACCACTTCCTCTTTGTGGGCTTGATGTCCATTCGTATGCGGGGAAGGTTGTAAAAGCACCTGGCTCGTTAAAGCGATTTGCAATTTCAATTTGCTTCTGCCATGTATCTGAGATAACTTCTTTTTCTACAAGGTCACTCATTGGTTCATTTCGCGCTAAGCTTCTACCTACATCTGCAAAAGCTGCTAGTGACTCTGCTCTATCTTCGCTCTTTATCTTATTTGCAAATTCTAATTTGGCGAGGGGATTATCATTGTCCAACATCTGCATCATGACACCCATGTACTCTGCATGATCAGTGACTGACATAAAATCAAGTGGACGACTGTTTTGTATATAACCCGCGATCGGATGTTGGATCATCTCACCTTTGCCAAAGCGATATGCATCTTCTGGGCTCGTCCGCACATTATATATAAAAGCGTCGAAAGACCAACTGGAATGAACATGAAGATCTCCAAAATAGGCATTGCGATTTTTGTTATAACCCGTCGTTACGCCTTGTTCAGATACAGCGGAAACGGGGCTTGAAGAATCAGATGATGAAGTCTTCTGATCAGTGCATGATACCATTAATAGCAAGATAAGGCATAGCCATATGATAGTGAGTCTCATAAGTACGTATGTTAGTGCGAACAAAGTATGAAATAAGCGCTAACCTTTTATAAAGGTCGCCTTTATAATATTTGCGAAAGCGATTAATACAAATATCAAAAGAAGGAAAGTAGGACTATGGCTCCGACGCCCAGTAAAATACCAATGACCTTCATCTTATCTGGTCGCTCCTTGTAAAATGTAAAGCCGACAAGCGCCGTCATGATCAGAATCGCGATACTATTAAGCGGAAAGAGTCTCGACCCTTCCCAACCTTGTGACAAAAGCACAACGAGTAGGTATATCGATAGATAGTTAGGTAAGCCTAAGCAAATACCTCCGATGAGCTCTTTGATACTGGGATATTGGTTATCCTTAAGCGCTCTAAAAGTTGCAAATGTGAAGCCAAGTGCCGCTGCCATACCAAAAGCAGTAGCGGTGAACTTTGCCCCATCATCTCCTACGATACCCTCTACTTCCACATAATAAAGGATCACCTCAATGATCCCGCTCAGAAGAAAAGTAAGTAAAGGATAGATGATCAAGGGTTGAAAAATCGAGAACTTATTGTCACCGTCTTTACTTGGGATATTGACCAAAACTATCGCAACCAACGCAAGAGCTATGCCTAATCCTTTAGCCCATTGTAAGGGTTCTCCGTAGATGGCAATCGCAACCGATGCCGGGATAATCAATGACATCTTCTGGATGATAGCAGTCAGCGCCACCCCACTCTTTTGAAAAGAAAGTGCCATGATATTAAAACCGACTATAAAGAGAACGGACAAAATAAAACTATAGGACCACCAACTCTTATCAAAAAGATCGGCAGGAATGGCGCTCTCTCCCATCAACGCTGACGCAAATAAAACACATACTACATAGTTAATCACGATGGCTTGCAGGTTGTCCACCTTATACTTGTCAAAGTATTTGAAGATCACGGCCAAAACGACATTGCAAATAATACAGAGTAATAGAAGAAGCATATCTGATGTTAGCGGCGCAAGATAGAGTTTTAGGTCTCTACGTTATGGATATGAGCAAAACATAATTATTTCCTAAGGTCTAGGGCGGACAATCGAGATTGGGCTATACATTGTACATTTGCTGTCAAATTAATAACCAAAATAATGAAACAAATATTTGTACTTATTTACCTTATCACCGCGGCTTGGATCCTTACCGCACAAGATGAGAAGTGGCCAGATCTAGATAAAAGCGCAATGGATATGGTATACTATCCACAAAATGTGGCGTGGAGAAACTACCTAAGTGAAGACCAAAGGAACATCAGACCAAAGCTTAAGCTAACATATAGTCGTCCAATGAAAAATGATCGAGTGATCTTTGGCGAGTTACTTAAGAATGGCGAAGAGTGGAGACTGGGCGCTAATGAAGCGACAACATTGACTTGCTATACAGCAGTACAGATCGGAGATGCTGTGCTTACACCGGGCACCTATACCCTATCAGCTCTTGTAGAAGATGGCTTCTGGACGCTTAACTTCTCTACCGAATCAGGTATCTGGGGCAGTGCTAATAGAGATCAATCAAAGACGGTTGCTTCAGTAAAATATACCGTTGAAAAAGTAGGTGAGTCTCGCGAGGCGCTTGCGATGACATTTCAAGAAGTAGATGAACATCATGCTAATATGGTCATCGAATGGGATGGACATAGAGTAACCGCTCCGATAGCATTTAATCCAGTTATATTTGACAACACCGATCCGAGCCCTATGGACATGGCTCATTATCCAAGAGGTAGTGCATTTACAAATTATGCAGAGGGTGAGGCTAAAAATGTAACACCTAAGATACAAGTGACATACAGTCGTCCACAAAAGAATGGAAGAGACATCTTTGGAGGTCTTCTAAAGTCTGGCAGTGTATGGAGAGTCGGTGCTAACGAAGCTACTGAGATCGCTATCTACGAAGATGTAACGATCAATGGCACTAAGTTGCCAAGAGGAAGATATGCCATGTTTGCAAAGCTTGGTGATACTTCATGGGATATCATTTTTTCTAAAGACTTCCCTATCTGGGGAGCTGCTAATAGAGATGAGTCTAAAGATGCAGTTACTGTATCAGTACCTGTGACGAAAGACACTGAGGTATTAGAATCACTTTCTATGATGTTTGAAGAAAAAGGAGATAATCTTGTACATCTTCATATAGGATGGGATATGACTCGAGCTGCTATACCATTTCAGTTTGGGATGTAGTATGAGTTGTTGAGATTGTAATCTCAAATGAGATATTATAGTACGAGATTGCAAATCTGGTACAACGTGTCTTATACAACGATGTATAATATAAAAGAAAGCCAGTGCATGTTTGCACTGGCTTTCTTTTTGTGTAGCCTAAACACGTGCATTAAGAACTATGGAATATATTAAGAAGCATTGCTCCACTCGCCCTAGCCCTGAAGCGAATCCGCGCACGTCTACAAAAATAGTCCACTAGTAAAGAGTTAACTGAGTTCTGCTGAGCAACCCTTTAGGGATTAAGGGCGGGTGGTGTCTTGTCCTGAAATAGGTTGACACAACCTGTAAAGTTATGTCAGGATTAAAAGATAGCGTGGGCTATAGTCGAGCCTTCAAGATAATGGTACTTAACGAGGTGCGATCTGGAAGTATAAGCAAGACCGAGGCAAGTCGAAAATATGGTATTAAAGGCCATAGCACAATATCAAAATGGATGCGTAAATTAGACGAAAAGAAGCCAAAGCTTGACCTTATGAAGCCATTGGAACAATCTAGTTATGAATCTCGAATAAGAGAATTGGAAGCTGCTTTGGCACATGAGAAATTAAGATCTAAGGCATTGGAAGAGATGATAAATATTGCTGAATCGGAACTGAAAATTCAGATTAAAAAAAAGTTAGATACCAAACAATCGAAAAGATGAGATCTCTCTATCCAAGCGTTGGTCTAACAACGCTATGCAGGTTGTTTGGTGTCAGTAGACAAGCCTATTACATTTTCAACAAAAGATCCATGCGCAACAAGTTGCGCGACGAATATATTTTAGAAATCGTAAAAGCTATCAGACGGGTACATCCAAGGATGGGAGTCCGTAAGCTACATGAAATAATGAAGCCAGAAATGCAAAGGTGTAAGATCAAAATGGGCAGAGATGCTCTTTTTGACTTACTATCTGACAATCAATTACTTATAAGAAAAAGAAGACGAAAAATAAAAACAACAATTAGTTATCACCGTTATCGTAAGCACAAAAACTTGATAAAGGATTTTACACCCTATAAGAACAATCAGCTATGGGTGAGTGATCTTACATATATAAGAATTGGCAATGGTTTTAGCTTTCTTTTTTTAGTTACAGATGCTTACTCAAGAAAAATAGTAGGTTATCATTTGGCTAAAAACATGGAAACATTTTATGCTAAAAAAGCCCTCCAAATGGCTTTGAATAGTTCAACAAGAATAGAAGGATTAATACACCATTCTGATAGAGGTGTGCAGTATTGTAGTCATGAATATGTAAAGCTATGTCAGGATTATGGAATTAGGCTCAGCATGACTGAAGATGGAAACCCACTAGACAACTCGATCGCCGAGAGAGTCAATGGAATACTAAAGGAGGAGTACTTATATGAATATCAATTTGCTGATCATGATGAAGCGTCGAGTCGAATAGACTCAACCGTTTACAAGTACAATCAATTAAGACCTCACTTAAGTTGTGATATGCAAACACCAAATGATGCTCATTCGAGAACCGGTTATATTCCTAAGAGATGGAAAAACTACTATGTAATTAATCAACAAAATCATTAAATAACCTGTCAACCTTTTTTAGGACGACACATGGGTAAGATATTGGAAGACAAAGCTTGAGATTAAAAATCTCAATAGATATAGAATACGAGATTGCAAATCTCGTATAACGTGTCTTGTGATAAATGTAGGCTTAGTATGAGGTTGCTATACTCACCCTAGCCCTGAAGGGAATCCGCGCACGTCTATAAAAATATTCCACTAGTAAAGAGTTAACTGAGTTCTGCTTAGCAACCCTTTAGGGATTAAGGGCGCGGGTGGGTAAGATATTGGAAGACAAAGCTTGAGATTAAAAATCTCAACTGATATAGAATACGAGATTGCAAATCTCGTACAACGTGTCTTGTGATAAATGTAGGCTTAGTATGACATTGCTCTACTCACCCTGGCACTGAAGGAAATCCGCCCACATCTTTAAAAATAGACCACTAGTAAAGAGTTAACTGAATTCTGCTTGGCAACCCTTTAGGGATTAAGGGCGCGGGTGGGTAAGATATTGGAAGACAAAGCTTGAGGTTAAAAATCTCAATAGATATAAAGAACAAGATTGCAAATCTCGTACAACGTGTCTTGTGATAAATACAGGCTTAGTATGAGGTTGCTCTACTCGCATAGCACGGAAGGGAATCCAGGCTTCTTAATAATTATGAACTTATGCTTGGCAACCCTTTAGGGATTAAGGGTACGGGTGGGCAAGATACTTCAAAACCTACAAGCCCTTATAAAAAGCCTTAATCTCTTTGATCACTCCTTTCTTTAAGCGTTGCTCTTCTTGATGCATAGAGTCCAGCTCTTCTATCAAGATGGATAGCACTTCTTTGGCTGCGGGTTCTCGCTCCGTGACGATGTAAAACTTTGCAAATTCTAATCTTTGGACATAGTTAGAATATCGCGAATCCATCTCTTTGAATACTTCTTCTGCTTCATCGATTCTATCTTCGTGATAATAGGCCCAAGCGTACGCAGTTTTTTCTTCGGACTTATCAAAGAGGGAGACACCATTGATCTGATCTCCATAGGAGATGGTCGTTTTATAATCTTCAAGTGCATAACATATGTCGACCAGTTTGATCAGGATGCCGACATCATCGTGCGCTCCGTCTGTCCTGCATGATTCGAACAAATTTCTTGCTTTCTTGTAGTCGCCTATTTTAAAATATTCGTCAGCGAGACGTGAGCGATTGCTCACTGTATCTGTTACATCTATAAGAGCTTCAAGTTCTTTGATTCTGGCGTTAGATTTTCTTGTAGCAACGGAACCTGCGTTTGATGATTGGGCTGCACCAGATAGATAGATGTTATAATAGAGATAATACAGACTCCCAAATAATGGTATCAACCCAATTATAAAGTACCACTTTTGATCTTTGTCATTATTAAAAACATGCCAGATACAGAAGAACTCAAGAAGTAGTACTGGAAAAAAAATCCGTCCCATTATATCTCTTTTATATTTGTTAGTGCCACTATCTATGATAAGTCTCTAATGAGAATCTCTTGTTAC
Organism: uncultured Saprospiraceae bacterium; assembly: GCA_937942435.1. GTDB lineage: Bacteria > Bacteroidota > Bacteroidia > Chitinophagales > Saprospiraceae > JAJRXG01. The sequence continues at coordinate 7,845 of CALDEM010000019.1, read as the reverse complement.
TTCGCTACCCGACTTCCCTTTTAAAAATTTTAGATCTGCTCCCAAGTGCGACTCCTCAACATCTCTGATATACATCTCCACATATCCTCTATCATATCCCAAGTCTTCTGGCACCCAACTCTTGCGTCGCTCCGCTAACACTTCGTCAGATACTTTCAAGTTGAGTGATCGATTGGGGACATCTACTTCTATGATATCGCCGTTCTGCACAAGCGCAAGATTGCCTCCTGCTGCTGATTCTGGCGAGACATGTAAGAACACAGTACCAAATGCCGTCCCACTCATCCGTCCATCTGAGATGCGCACCATGTCAGTCACACCAGCTTCAAGCAATGTCTTCGGTACGCTCATATTGCCCACTTCAGGCATACCTGGATATCCTTTAGGGCCCACGTTCTTCAGTACGAGTATATCAGTTGCTTCTGCTTCAAGGCTTGGATCATTGATCTTCGCATGATAGTCTTCTATGTTTTCAAATACAAGCGCCTTACCCGTATGCACCATCAACTCTGCTGTCGCAGCAGATGGTTTTATAATAGCCCCGTTCTGACATAGGTTGCCATAAACCACTGCTATACCAGAGGCTTCTTGATATGGTGCATCTCGCTGTGCGATGATCTCGTTATTGTAGATCTCAGCATTCGCGCAGTTATCGCCGATTGATTTTCCATTTACTGTTATCGCATCTCGATGTAAGTCTTTGTCCATCTGCTTGATGACTGCAGGTAGTCCACCCGCATAGTAGAAGTCCTCCATAAAGTATTTGCCGGAAGGCTGAAGGTTAGCCATCAAAGGAATCTGACTACCCACTCTATCAAAATCGTCTAATGTCAAGTCTACTCCGATCCGTCCTGCTATCGCTAATAGATGTACTACAAAGTTAGTAGAGCCTCCGATCGCGGCATTGAGGATGATAGCGTTTTCAAAAGTCTCCTTCGTCAATATATCAGATAGACACAGGTCCTCCTTGACCATATCAACAATCCTGCGACCACTCAGCTGAGAGATGACCTTACGCCTTGAGTCAGCGGCTGGTATCGCGGCATTCTCAGGAAGCGATAGGCCTAAAGACTCGACCATACAAGCCATCGTTGAGGCTGTCCCCATCACAGCACAGTGTCCTCTACTCCGTGCCATACATCCTTCTGCAAACCGAAACTCTTCATCGGATATCTCACCAAGTCTATTTTGCTCATTCCAACGCCAGACATCACTGGTGCCTACATCTTTACCTCTATACTTACCGGTCAGCATCGGGCCACCAGAGACAACGATAGTTGGTATATCAACGCTACAAGCGCCCATAATCGTGGCAGGTGTTGTCTTATCACAGCCAGCCAACAAGACTACACCATCCAGTGGATTGGCTCTTATGGACTCTTCTGTATCCATACTCATCAAGTTACGATATAGCATGGCAGTTGGCTTGATCAAGGTCTCACCAAGCGACATCACTGGAAACTCAAGCGGAAACCCTCCTGCTTCTAAGACGCCTCTTTTTACGGACTCTGCCAGTTCCCTGAAATGAGCATTGCACGGAGTCAGTTCCGACCAAGTGTTACAGATACCTATCACCGGCTTACCTCTAAATGCATCATCAGGTATACCTTGGTTCTTCATCCAAGCTCGATAGATAAACCCATCTTTCCCTTTTCTACCAAACCAGTTCTGGCTTCTTAATTCCTTCATTGACTTCTGCTTTTTCTTCTTGATGACTATGTTATCCACAATATGCGAATTTTTCGTGGCGTCAATTTCTCGTCCGAAAGAAAACATCTTCGCTTTGCAAATATTAACTTGTCATCATGATTAAGAAATCACTACTCATCCTACTCTTATTGATCATCGCAGCTGCGATCTATATCTACTTTGTATTCTTCCCGCAGTTTCCAGTAGCCAACGGATATGCCGCCAAGAAGATGTGCTCGTGCACTTTTATATCAGAACGATCTCAAGAGAGCATACAATCAGAAGATCTTGGTATATCGCCATTGTCTCTTACAAAGACAACGATCAATCAAATCTCAAAATCTGCAACCAGTTCGATCTTTGGGCTATCGCCAAGGACAGCAGTATATCGCAATGATGTGGGCTGTATCCTTATAGATGGAGTCGATGACTATGCCACTAATCTCTCCATCAGGCGCCCTGCTGTCTCTCCTGTCAGCACATGGCCAAAAGGATCCAACCTGCAGTATGACAGCATACCACCAGAGGTCAACATGACTAAACTCAATGAGGCTGTTGCTTCAGCATTTGACGCTAGTCTGGACATGGATATCTTAAAGACACGTGCAGTGGTCGTGGTCTATAAAAACCAACTCCTTGCTGAAAAGTATGCCAACGGATATACAGCAGATACTGAACTCTTAGGTTGGTCAATGGCTAAGAGCATCACGAGCACTTTGATTGGTGTACTTGCTAAAGATGACAACTTGGATATTAAAGACACTAACCTCTTCGAGTCTTGGGCCAATGACGATCGTAGTCAAATATCTCTTAAAAACCTGTTACAGATGCAAAGTGGCTTAGCATTTCAAGAAGAGTATGCTTCACTTTCTGATGCTACCAAGATGTTGTTCATGTCTGAAGATGTATCAGTGATACCAAGGATACAGTTTCCAGTTTACAAACCAGGTGAGCACTGGTCATACAGTAGTGGAACGACTAATCTACTTTCTAAATTAATCCAAAACAAAATTGGAAATCAAGAAGAGTACCTAAGGTTTCCATATGATACGCTGTTCAATCGTATCGGCATGAATAGCGCCGTGATGGAGACGGATGAAAGCGGCGTCTTTATTGGTTCTTCATTTATGTATGCAACTCCAAGGGACTGGGCGAAGTTTGGTTTACTCTATCTCAATAATGGAAATTGGTACGGCGATCAAATCATTGATGAAGAGTGGGTAGAGCTTGCAAAAACACCAGCTGAACACGGCCAAGGTATCTACGGAGGGCACTTCTGGCTCAATCATGAGCAAAGTGCTTACGACGATGTTCCTGCTGATCTTTACTCTTGCAATGGCTTTCAAGGCCAGTATGTCTTCATCATACCTTCTAAAGACCTTGTTGTCGTAAGGATGGGGCTTGCCGAAGATCCCATTTTCAATATCAATGATTTTCTAAAAGAGATATTAAAATCAATAGAATCATAATTAGAAAAGAGGCAGTCACAAAAGAGGATTAATGATCACACTGATTAATAACGCGGCATCGCATATAGATCGAGTCGCCATAAAAAGCAATAGGAAGAACTATAGCTATCTAGATCTACTTGATGCTTCAGCTAAGATCGCACATACGCTTTTAGCCGGTCGGAGCGATCTCAATGAAGAGCGGATCGCATTTATTGTAGATCCTAGCTTTGACTACGTAAGTATACAGTGGGCGATATGGAGAGCAGGTGGCATAGCGGTCCCACTTTGTGTTAAGCATCCTTATACTTCCGTCAAATATGTTATAGACGACACACAAGCTGAGTCTCTGGTTTATTCTAAAAAGTACGCTGACTTAGTAGAACCACTTTTTGCAGCATGCCATTTAAAATCCATCCCTTTAGATAGTATAACAGACAAAACTGGTGGGTTACCTGATGTCAGTATGGACAGACGCGCCATGATTATCTATACCAGCGGCACAACTGGGGCACCCAAAGGAGTAGTGTCAACGCATAGCAATATCGAGGCGCAGATACTTTCTTTAGTTACTTCATGGGAGTGGAGTAAAGAAGATCATATTCTTAATATCCTCCCTTTGCATCACGTCCATGGCATTGTCAACATCCTGAGTTGTGCTTTATGGAGTGGCGCTTGCTGTGAGTTCTTAGTAAAGTTTGATGCCCAAGATGTGTTTGATCTTTTTTGTAAAAAGGAGATAAATCTATTCATGGCTGTGCCGACGATCTATTATAAACTCATGAATCATTGGAAGGAGTTGCCTACTCATGAACAACAAACTATATCTGCGGCTTTGAAAGAATTTAGATTGATGGTATCTGGATCAGCTGCTCTTCCGATCTCAACGCTCGAACAATGGAGACATATAAGTGGCCATACACTTTTAGAAAGATACGGCATGACAGAGATGGGAATGGCCATCAGCAATCCATACAATGGAGAGCGAAGGCCAGGCCACATCGGTCAACCACTCAACGGCGTCACCATCCGCATAGCAGATGAGCAAAACAATGAAGTTTCCAAGGATCAAAGCGGAGAGATACAAGTTAAAGGGCCCAACATATTTAAGGAGTATTGGCAAAAACCAGAAGCTACAAAAAGCAGCTTTGTAGATGGGTGGTTTAAGACGGGTGACATAGCCATCCTCCATGATGGTTATTATAGAATACTGGGTAGAAACTCTGTGGATATCATAAAGTCAGGTGGTTATAAGATCTCTGCCCTTGAGATAGAAGAGGTACTTAGAAAACATCCTGACATAAAAGACTGCGGCGTAGTCGGTATCCCCGATCCAGAATGGGGCGAGATCATAGGCGCAAGTCTTATCCTTATAAAAGACAACGATACAATTGAAAACTTAAAATCTTGGCTCAAAGACAAGCTTCCAAGTTATCAATTACCACGTCGATATATGATCCAAGATGATCTACCGCGCAACGTTATGGGCAAGGTTACTAAGAAGGAGTTGCAGAGGATTTTTGTTGCTTCTGACGCTTAGGCTTAGTGAATATCTACCGATGTTACAAACCTCAATTGGTTACATCTTTGCAGCATGATGAGGTTTGCAACTTCAACATAACATTGGCTAATATCCTTCAAGATCTCCAAACTTAATTAACTCATACTCAGGTGTTGCTTCTAATTGTTGTTTTAAGATGGCCATATGACCGGCACCAAAAAGTATCATGATGCGATCATCCTCATTAGTCTCGATTCTATGTAGGTTTTTTATAATTCTAAGGTTTCGACTGTACCAGTTAAGCAATAACCAACCATCCATACTATTGTAATCATCATAGTTATCATCCAAGACATAATGACCATGCATTCTTTCTATAACCTCATCTGTGTTTTGAAATTTAAAAAAATCAAGCAACCTCATCTCATAGGTAAGTTGATCTTGTACGTCGTACCAATTCCAATATCTATTTTCAAATTTGTTCTGCATTTCATCTCGCTCTTCAAAAATATTAGCGAAAAAACTCTGAAACGCTGTTGAATCTTTCGATTGAAACATCTCATTCATCAAAGAAGGTGCATCAATGCCATAGATCGTATCCAACTCTAGTTCATGAGCGAGTCGTATCGCTATCTGGTCACTTTCTCGTCTTCCTAACTCTTCTTCTCCCTTCTCCCACCTGCGCATCCGATTCATAAGGTAGCCAGTATTTCTACCTGATTCAATCATGATTTTAGTCGGTTTAAACTTCTTGATATAATCGAGTAACTCGCGAAGTTCTTCTTGCCTTTGGTCTGAAAGAATATCAAGCTTATACTCGTCTTTAGTCTTATGACCATCCAAGCCAGGATAACCAAAGTGAAAGGTTCCGACCAATAATACTTCCGGCACCTTATCCTCTCCACTTAGGTATTGATCTGGATCTAATGACTGTGCAGACATACTGCAAGCTATTATTGCGATAAACATTAATACGATTAAATGCTTCATAACTTTTTTATTTATCATCAATTTAGTGGTATTTATAGGTTAATATTTGTGAGAATCTGTGAATCGAGTAATTGTCTATTTCAATCTCACCTAACGTCAAAATGAAGAATAGACAGATAAAAAAACCGAGTTCACCGATAAATCGTCAGAATCAAGGATAACTTGGCGATATTGGAAGAAGATATACCGCATAATGAAGTTCAACTTTGGCAGACTGGTTCTCGCTTACCTCTTGTACTACTTTTTCATAGAGGGCGCTCTTAGAGACCTGCTCATCAAGGGTCAGACTGATAGTTTTGATCTGACCAGCAGTATATTTAGCATTACATCCTTGTTTATACCTTTCCTCTATGTGATCATATCTTATGCGACTTTGCATAGATATTACCCTTCACGGAAATGGTCTCATTGTGCTCTAGGACTGATCGCCGCAGCATTAATCACCATCAGCTGCAGATACTTCATAGAGCAGATCTTAAGTGAGGCACTATTTGATCAAACCAACTATCACCCTAACTATGGCTTAAAAAATTACATCATAGATAATTACTTCTATGCTTTTAGATATATCACTTTTGGCGCCATCTATTACTTTGTTACCTATTCTCTTTACAAACAAAAGAGAGAAACAGAACTTGTTATTTCAAAGAAAAACATGGAGATGGCCTTACTGAAGGCTCAGATCAATCCGCACTTCTTACTTAACTCGATGAATAACATCTACTCGCTCGTATTTCATAAATCTGATCAAGCACTTCCAGCTATGGATAGCTTAACCGACATCTTGAAGTACTCCTTATATGAATCAAAAGACTTTGAATCCTTAGAAAAAGAAATAAGCATTGCGAATCAATATATAGAACTTTCAAAATTAAGAGCACCATATGATCTCCATTATAAAATAGATACTAATGTGCAAAACGTATCCATGCAAGTACCTCAGCACCTGCTGATGCCTATCGTAGAGAATGTAATCAAACATGGGGATCTGAGTACTTCAGAGTCATCAGCTCAAACGACTATAAACAAAAAAGGTAATCAAATTCATATTGCAAGTTCAAATAAGGTCAATCACAAACTGAAAGATCAGACCGGTGGTATAGGGCTATCTAATTTAGAAAGAAGATTACAGCTCTTGTATGAAAGTAACTATACGATGACTAGCAAAATCGTTGATGATAGATATTTTTTAGACATTACAATTCCAAGCCAGTGATCAATTGTATCATCATAGATGACGAGCCTTTGGCGGCTCAGCTATTGAGCTCTTATACCGAAAAGGTAGAAGATATCCATCTTCTTGGTGTGTTTCATAACCCACTGTCAGCTTTGAATATTCTAAAAGATAAACAGGTTGATCTTGTCTTTCTTGATATACAGATGCCTGAACTCAGCGGCACGCAACTGGCTAAGATTGTTGATCCAAGCATTGAGATCATATTCACGACAGCATATCCAGAGTTTGCCGTGGAGGGCTTTGAGCTTAAGGCCTTAGACTATCTCGTCAAGCCCATCAGCTTCATCCGTTTTTTAGATGCCATAGATCGATATAGATCACTGCACACCAAGCAAAAGACAATACAAGATGACTCTCAACAGTTCCTCTTTGTCAAGTCAGAGTATCGCCTACAAAAGATCAATACTTCAGATATCCTCTACCTCCAAGGCAATGGTGACTACTGCAACATCGTATGTGCAGATAAAAAAATCTTGACACTTGAAAAACTAAGCTCTTTTGAAAATCGCCTTTCTCCTCGTCAATTTATCCGAGTTCATAAGTCTTACATGATTGCAATTGAGAAGATAGAGTATATCGAGAAGAAAAGAATTAGAATAGGAGATACCATGATCCCTATTGGATTGACTTATGAGGAAAAGGTGAGAAAGATAATTGGTTAAATCGTCGCGAAAGGTGTCATGTTTCAAGTGTCAAATATTGATCGAGGTTACAAACCTCTCTTAGCGGACCTATGCATATTATCTGCGCTAGTTGAGTTGCACAACCTCAACACAATATCACTTCAAACACATTTCTATTTATTTCACTACCTTTTCTCTTTCAAAATTCAACTTATATTTCATGAGACTCACTACACTTATCTCACTGCTGTTTTTCGGCTTATCATATTTGCCGCAAGGTCAAACTCAATCAAACGATGACATACCCGCTTCCTTCTATGAAAAGATGGAGTGGCGCAACATAGGTCCATATCGAGG